>NZ_JAXGFU010000001.1:0-572672 GCF_041008815.1 Pseudophaeobacter sp. A-200-2
CCAGAATGCGGAACCTTCGGGATGCACCGAACGTGTCGGATAGGAAGTCCAGAGACCAGCGTTCACTAGGTCTCAGCGCCTCTGGCATAGGTGTCCGCGATCCACGGGCACGTTTTCTGCCCCTTCGTCGCCTGACGCCCAGTTTTTCTTCTGTGTACAGGCGATAGAGCTTCTTGTGGTTCATGATCATACCCTTACGCTCTAGCATCACACCGATCCGGCGGTAGCCAAACCGACGCCGCTTGGCCGCGATGGCCTTCATCTCTTTGCGTATCTCAGGATTGTCCGGCGGGCGCTCACGCCGGACAGTCTTTGGATCGACACCGACAAGTCGGCAGGCCCGGCGCTGCGAGATGTCATGATCCCGCATCGCCCGGAGCGCTGCTTCGCGCCGCTCATTCGACGTCGTCAGCTCTTTCCCAGCAAGTCCTTCAACACGACGTTGTCCAGCATCTGATCCGCGAGCAGACGCTTCAATTTGGCATTCTCATCCTCCAAAGCCTTCAGCTTGGCCGCATCAGACACTTCCATGCCGCCATACTTGGATTTGAATTTATAGAATGTGCCCTGACTCAGGCCATGCTTGCGGCACACCTCCGCCGTCGGCATCCCGGCTTCCTGTTCTTTGATCATTCCGATGATCTGTGCTTCTGTAAAACGGCTCTTTCGCATCTGTTTGCTCCATCAAGAGGTTGAGCAAACTCTACATTAAAGTGCGGGAGATTTCGGGGGGCAGGTCAGACGTGCTGAAAGTCGGTCATGAAAATGCGATATCCATTACAAAGCTGGCGTACAATACCTGCCTTAACAGCTCATCAAAACGTCAGTCCACTGGTGCTATTCGCGCACGTGTCAAAGAGGACTTGGGCATTTCTCTGACAGCTCAAGATGTTGAAAAGGTTCGAAAGGCGCTGATCAAAGCTTTTCCCTGGGTGGTGAAGTATTTCTACACTGGGTACGGCTTACGGCTGATGAAATTGGAGCGCGACATTGCCCTTCATGTGATCGAGAGCATGCATGCGAAAGGAGTTCCGTGTTTATCGATGCACGACAGCTTTTTGGTGCCCGCAGATTTCAAAGAAGAGCTAGAATATGCCATGAAATACTGGGCTTCGCATGTGACAGGATCAGAGGCTGGTCGTAATGTTGGTTTTGACCATTTTAAGGTCAAGTAACGCAACCATGACCCCGGAGGTGAAAATCTATTGAATAGATTCAAAAAGGAAATACAGCGGCGGCTTGACGTGAATGATATCGTGTCGCCCGCTGCTACTGATGACGATTTTGTCTCGAAAGTATCAGCGCTTCATTTGGAACTGTTTCCAGAAGAGTACGATTTCATGCTGGACTCTGGTGTCGACCTAAAAATTAGACGGCAAGGAGGCAGCCCAATGTCCGATGACTACCTCAAACCTGTCAATCTTCGACGTGCTCGCTTGGGAGTGCCCGAAATTTCAGGCGCTGAAGCGACACTGTCTGCCGACAGTTGGGATTTTTGCATGGAAAAAGTGTTTGCTCAGTCTTCTGGGTAAATATTTCGCTTTCCTCTGACAATAAATAGCCGATGGGTCCCATAGTGCGTTGTTTCGAAGGACCTTAGACGCAGTCCTGTGCCTTCTGTTCTTTGAGCAGACGGTAGACGGAAGCTCGGCTAATGCCAAGCTCTGATGCAATGGCCGTCGCACCTTGCCCTTGTTCTGCTAATTCCTTGATGATCGTTGGATCGATCGTTGCCTTCCTACCCTTGTAAACGCCGCGCTGTTTGGCTTTAGCGATACCCTCAGCCTGTCGCTTCCGGATGATATTGCGCTCGAACTCCGCGAACGCCCCCATCATCTGAAGTTGAAGTTTGGCAAAAGCGTCATCCGTCTCGGCTGCGAAGGTGAGGTTTTCACAGTTGAACCTGATTGCGACGCCCTTGCTGTTCAAGGTCTGGATAATGTCTTGAAGATCTGCCAGATCGCGGGCCAGCCGGTCGATTGAGTGAACAACTACCTCGTCACCCTCACGGCAGAAACTAATCAGTTCCTGTAGCGCGGGACGACTAGAAGCTGACTTCCCTGATAGCTTCTCTTCAAACAATTTATCGAGTTCTCCAAGGTCCTGCCGGTCTAGGTTTTGATCGATGGAAGAAACACGTTTATAACCGATACGCATGCAATCTCACTGTTTGTATTTTTTGCCTCTAAGCCCTAACGAGATTCGTGTCATTTGTCAAAGAACGACCCAAAAAGCACAATTGTATGAGCCGTGTCCCATGTCTCGGCAGGGTAGAGCCTATAAGCACACCCTTTCGGTGGTTAAGGGCGTCGGTGCAGGAATACACGTCATGCTTGGGCAGGCAGTAGTTGCCCCGAACAAAGACGCGACGTGAATTGTCTCCGTGCAACGCAGCAATCGACTGGCCCGAAACGGACATGCAACTTGACCTCACCGTCCTGGGTAAAACCGCGATCAGCACAAAGGTCTGCGAAGCGCAGAAACCGCCCTTTGCAAACTCAGCCTTCCATTTGCCTACTTCGGCCACGGGCACTGCTACGCCGCATTCAGAAGACGCCATTCGCTACAGTCGCAACATCGGTCCGCTGTCGATAGGCCGCTTGAGGGGCCAAGCTGCCATTTAAACGGAGCGAATAATCAGCAGTCATCTGCGGAAAGCTGACAGGTCCATCCACAAAACCCAAGCGTCTCAGAAACGGCACACTCAGCCATAGCTGATACCAAAGTGCTTGTGGCGTTGAATAGCCTCATAAGCGGCTCCATGCGGGCCGGGCATGAGCGTCGAATAGCTGATATCGAACTCCCTTAGCCGTTCGGGGATACGTACCGCATCGCGGTGGGGTAACGTCATGAGGAGTGGTTTGCCGATGTGTTCTATCAGAAGGTCAATGTAGTCTTTGCCGTCTGGGTTGGCCGTCAGATACACATCAAGAGGCATCACCGTCTTGCTATCTTCATTCACGTCGCTCCACATACCGTCAGATTGATACCTCATGTTGTGAAGCGTGAATACGCCATTTTGTCGGGCGATGTAGGTATTTTGAAAACTCGCGGCCCTGACCACTTTGACGACACCAAGCAGCTCGCACATTTCCAAATAGTCCAGAGGGAAGAGCCAAACACCGATCCGCTTGTTTTCTTCCTTCGGGACCGGTCCAATTCCGACACAGGCAAAGAAAAGCGCTTTGAGCGGGTTCGTCGACCAATCCAGCAACCGGGTCGGGACGCCATGGTGTTGGGCGATGGCCAGTTCGTGGAGCAGATTTTCGTTTGGAAAATTTCGCACGTGAAAGACCTGCCAGCGGGGTCCTAGGATATTTACAACTTCAGTCGCTGCCATGTTCTCATGCGACTGAAGCAACGCGACACTTTCCTCTGAAAGGAGTGCTGAACTGTCGTTCAAGCCTGACAAGAACGACGCAAAAACGCTGGTCTCGTAGTCGATGTTTGTCCCGGAAATGTATCCATTCATGAAGCCATCGTATTGCTCCCCAGCATGAAATCCCGCCGGGCGTCGAAATATCGTCGGGCTGAGAGAATACCCCTCAGCGTCACTATGCCCGCGCGCCAGGAACTTCTTCCTCCTTCCAGAGACGTTCGAGGCAAAGGTGTCGGCTGTTGGCAGCAATGCCTCCAGAAACGGAACGTCGTCGTCAAAGGCGTAGTGGAGGTGTGTTGCATGAATTTCGGGCTCAATACCGCCCACATGGAAACTACCGTTCAGTTTTCGATAGTTCCGAAAAGTAGGCGTTAGCCGTGCCGAGAATTCATCAGTCGATATGTTCACGAAGGGTTACCACAAGCAGTTTTTAGTGATTTTCAGCATGCTCCGTTGGTGACAAGCGGGCAAACGAATGGGATTTGAAAAGTGAAGACTTCAAAAACTCAGCGTGATCCCTGCGGCGCGGTTTTGCAATACTCAATTCCCGCATTGCCGCCATCCTAGCACCTTACGGCAATAGTCATTTTGGGCTCACAGCCGCCATGCTGCGCTGCGTCACCGAGGTTGCAGCGACATCGCACCTGGTCCCCGCCGTCAGATGACATCAGCAACCCAAAGCAGTCATTTATGTCTGGAAACTCCCATACTCCTAGTTGTCGCCGATGCCACAAATCCTTTAGTACTAGAGTGGCTATGTGGATACAGGCTTTCAGCTACCGATTTGCCAGCTGAAAACCAGCAGGGATTGGACAGGGCGTGGATTTTTGGCGTAAA
Organism: Pseudophaeobacter sp. A-200-2; assembly: GCF_041008815.1. Classification (NCBI taxonomy): domain Bacteria; kingdom Pseudomonadati; phylum Pseudomonadota; class Alphaproteobacteria; order Rhodobacterales; family Roseobacteraceae; genus Pseudophaeobacter; species Pseudophaeobacter sp. A-200-2. Next base: position 4,217 of record NZ_JAXGFU010000001.1, read on the forward strand.
GATTTTTCAAAAAAACAAGTGAGTTTCATTCTTGAAAAAGTTAAGGAAATTCGCATCGTTGGAGACGATGGACGTATCAGTTTCAAGGGCGGAGCTTACGATGGCTGGTTCGCTGTTTTGGTCTCGGCCATTGAACTTGAGGTAAAGAGCGACGCTCTCAGAAACCAAATTGTTAGGGCGGCACTCTCTTCCCCTGAATTGGTCGCTGGCTTCACTGAGAAAGACTTCCGTGGTGTGGTATGGAAGTTGCGCCAAATTTACAAAAATGAAAACCAAAAAATCCACCGTGTCGCATTTCCGGTCTGGAACCTGCCGAAAATTTCTTCGGGGAACGAGGAAGGTGGGCGACATAACCTTGAATTTTTCGCCATCCCGAAATACACCGATATTTAATACCATTATCAAGGAAAGGGAAACCCAGCAAAACAACCCTTACTACAAAGCCTTTTTCACGAAAGACCGGCTAAACGATCTACAACGTTGCTCGATCTGTCTGGCCTATGTTCGAGCTAACAGTCATGCAGACGCAAACGAACAAGCTTCCGAAGCGCTCTATGAAATTCTTGGCTTGGTCAATCTTGCCGCAGATGGCGGAAAAACCTGGCGCTCATCGACCCGCGTGGCTGGAAAACTACCGGTTTCGGGCGTTTTGATTGGGCCACACACCACCACTCACTTTGAGAACGGAAAACTGACGCATGACGGTTTCTGGCACGAAAACTGGGTTGGCGGGCCGAGCGAGAAAACTCTGAGTGCCGAGCGGATGGCTGAGTGGGAAAAACGCGTACAGCTATTTGTGCAGAGAATTTCTAAGTCCCCTTGGCGTAGACATTGCAAATCTGCTGCTGCACGTTATTTCAAGGCGTTCTCAAACCCAAACCTCGAGGAATCGTTTCTTGAAGGATGGCGACTCTTCGAAAACATCTCAGGTTCACGACACGAGATAATCAAAGACCAGATTCTTCGTGCCTCGAACATCTTTGCGGAGAACACTGAATACCTAATAATAGGGCAGCATTTGGCTCTTCGTCGAAATTTATTGGCGCACGGCCATGCCATCAAAGCGGATGATGAAGAAACGCTAGCATTTCAGATGCTTCAGTTTGTGGCTCCGTTTCTGGTGCGGTATATTTTAAATGGATTTAATTTCAGTTCGCCAAAGGAATTCTGGGAATTTCTCGATCTTCCTGCGCAGAGGCACGACCGGCTCAGCATGAGGTCTGAGTATGAAAGACGGCTCGGCCTGCTTTCAAAAGCGGCCGAATTTCGTGGTGAAAATGACTGGTAGCCCCCCAATACAGCGAATGTAATGATCAAGATTTTCTGAACCGAGCCGCCCACGCCGCTTAGACACGTAAAACATCCGTAACATTGCATACTCGGCTTTTTGCGCTTCGCTGACTTCTGCACTGATTGTAGCATCCCCTAAGTCAATCGAGCGGACCAGAAGGTCCGCTCTTGAGACACCTCTCGCGCCTACAGCAGAGCCTGCGCTGCGCCCTACTTCAAGGTTAGCGAAGTGGAGATAGCAGGATATGTAAAGCTAAGCTAACGGTCCAGCCCAAAGATGAATTTGTGTGATTAATAACGCTTGCGCACATTTGTCTCTGCCCAAGTTAATATCTCGTCAGGATCTACTCTCGGAAATATAGAACCGTTCACTGTCAAGAATGCGACACGCTTATTGCCAACGAGTATTTCTGGAGGACGATTGCTTGAAGGATTGTATGGGCTAAACTCAGAGAAGCGCCCACCGTATTGGGAATACTTGTTGAATATAGAAAGGGAGCTAAATTTATTACCATATTCTCCATACTTATTGAATATGGAGTTCGTGTCATATTTGTTTGGGTTCAAGTTTCCAAGAAACGTGCCATCGGCGGCTTGAATGAAAGCTTCACCAGATCTTGCGTGAGAGTTAGTGTCACTGCGTGACACATTTCCCTGTAGCAAACCATGTATATCATTTCGTAGACTGAACAAAAAAGCCTCGACAGGAATTCTGTTTGGAATAAAGCTATTTGCCGACACCCTACCAATCTCTTTGTTGTTGATAATTAGCTTTGGTGGGGTTGTCGTGTATGGGTTTTCCGGGCTAAAACGACCATACTGTCCTCCGTAAGGGCAATACGGATTGAAAATGCTCGTATTGCTATACTTACTGCCGTACGGGCCATACTGATTTAGAATGGACTCCGTGTCAAATTTATTGCTAGTGACTTTCCCCAAAAACTGTTTGTCATCAGCTTCGAGGTAAGACCCCCCATGCTTTTCTGGTATGGTCGCAGCATCACTAGAGGCGGCGCCATATAGGTCAACCAACAGCTTCTCCAAAAGCGCTTTGGTTTTGTCTTCCTCAAAGGCCACGTTATTTTTCCTCCTGGAACAGCTTCTCAATCAGCTTTTGAATTTCTTTTGCGGATTCTGCAGGAGGCAGGTTGGAGATAAGTGCGGCAGCAGATACTAACGCTATATTACGGTTCCTAAGTTTTTCGATCCTCAGGTAGGGCCAGTACAGGAACGCAGATATTCCCGCAGAAGGCAGCGTCCAAATATACTGGCCGCTAGCCAACGCAACAATGACTGCACCGGCCCCGAGTAAAAACAAAACGGCGGTGCCGCCCATCAACAAGAACTCCGTACGATTATTGCCGTCTATGACGCCTTGAATTTGCGTATGAAGTTCTTTGCTTATTACTGACGGCGTTTGCTCGGTGTTGTGCGCCACGACGGCGTGCAGGTCAGCGTCTTCTTTCGCTGCGCCACCGGTTTCCGGCTTGTCATGGCTCAATACACTGTCCTCGCGATGTTGATCGGCTCAATGTAAGCATTTACCTCCATTTCGTGAAGGTCAATTCTGGCCTGCTGATCTGTCAGAGGCCCGATAGAAAACAAAGTGCTTTTGTGCTGCAGGAGGCGCGAATGTCTTCTTTCGGTTCTGGGTGTAGAAACACCGTGTCCGCTTCGGGCTGGAAGCAGACGACCGGCGACCGGACAGCCCTGATCTGATCACCTAGGTCCGCTAGATGCAGAAAGTCCCCTTTGGAAAGTTCCCCTTCCTAGGGGAACAAGCCTCAAGAATGGTCCATTGCTGTCACTAGGGCCGAGGAGAACTGGCGACTGTTGCGATGGATGCTTTCGACTGTCTGGCAATGGCGAGTGCAACCGCTGAACACACACGTCACCACATCTTTGCCGCGAGGGCATTGAAGCAAAATGCCGTGAACCCGGTCGATTATGAGGCTGATAGCTGGTGGGTGTAGAATTCCGCTCTATTCATCGTCTGACGGTAGGGCGGTTTTCCAATCGTAACCCGACTTGTCGTTTAGGTGCTTAAGTGCTTTTTCGGATTTCTGTTTCATGTGGCCCGAAATCCAGTCAATCAATTCAGGAGTTTTTTCAGGTACACCAAGAGTCATTTGAATGCTCAATTTGTGGTACACAAGCATTGTTTTACCGTCAAAACCAAACTCTAAATCCGTGGTGATGGATTGGTGATCGTCGTGGTGTGAAAACCTTTTGTGTCTAAGGCTCATAAGTTCGGAGTGAACCTCTTGGAGTTCTTCAGGGATGTCCTTCGGGTTGATCTTTGTTGTGTTGCCGCTGGTAAACAACCTTCCGTAACAAACGGCTAAGGCAGTTTGGAGCATCACAATTTCGTAGACCGCATCCTGTGTCAGTTCAGCGGGCTTCCAAGGGCCAAGCTCATCTAAGCGCTGCAAGATATATCGAATTTCTGAGATTGTATGGCCTATCTTTGTGAACTTTTCAAGCTGGTTCAAGACTTTAGCATGTTCGGTGATTATTGCCTGACATTTTTTCTTAAGTTCTTCCAATGCTCAGTCCTAACAGTTTGTAACAATGGTGGAATATCAACATTTCGAGGTTGGGAATTCAAGCTGTGTGTTCTGTCTAGTGTGTAGTTAATTGACTACAGCATCGTGACTATGCCGTCGCATTTATTTGAAATAAAGGTCTATTGGTTCAAAAGGTAAGCCTATTAGGCCAAGGGATGGATTGCAGGCGCGGCTTGGGTTTGACGGTCTGTAGGCATCCGGGAAAGAAAAGCTGTCTGGCGGGCACCGATGTTAAGTCAAGGTTTCCGCCTACAAACAGGTTGTAGGCAATCGCCTGCCCGAAGGTCGCCCAGTGAACGGTAGCAGAGGTGTCTTCTGCCTTACCGCTGGCGAAGAAGAAGGGGTATTTGGACCTGTTTTTGCCTTGGCGTAGTTCCTCCCCATCCGGCAGAAGTTCAAAAAGATGGGGTGGCACGCTGTTGTCAAATAACCGTTCATTGGAAATGCAGTAGACAGCTATCTGAGCGTTCTTGGGAAGTATCTGTTGCGTCTTCCTCCAATGTAGAGCTATGGCCAGCTTGGCGCCGTACAGGGACAATGCCGAGGATGCGATTTCACCTTGCAGATTCAGCGCCCCGCCATCGTGAAGAGCAGACTCGGCCTGACGTAGTTGTCGGCGGGTTGGTCTAAGTTCTTCGATTACTTCTGGCTGTGTCTTGGTAAGGTGTGCGAGCTTTTTGTCAAAGTGCTCTGTTGCACTGTCAGAACTATCATCAAATCTTATGCTTCCAATGAACGAGACTATGTCTTCGAACCATTTCGAGCCTTGGTTGCAGGCTTCGCAGGATGGGAATTCCAGACCGCCTGGACGATCTTTAGGGAACATCCCTTTATTGGGCATGTGGTCCCAAGTAGTGCTCTTCTCTACGCCACCGCAGTAGATGCAATAACGGTTGTTCTGGAGCAACTGCCGTCTTTTGGTCTTCCTAGCCATAAAAGCCAACGTACCCTTGTCTCGAAACAAATCAAGAACAAAGCAGATGTAGTCCGTCTGAAAGAGTGTAGTTAATTGATTGTGGCATTGTGACAGTGGCGCCGCATTTGTTTGAAAAAAAGACGGTGCGAAGGGCTTGACGACACTTAAGTTATCCTGAGGGTAGCCAACCCCGGTTCCGTATAACTTTGGTTTGGCGATGGACCGACCTCAAGTTCAAGCGAAACGGATTGAGCGCGTGATGATCCATCGCTGACTTGTACTTTTGCATGATACGTGCCTGATTCGCCAAAGATCAATCTTTGGTCGGACTGCAACTGTTCTGTGTCCCTGAGAAGCCATGCGTTCCCGTTGTAATCAACACTAGCAATCCAAACTCTACCATGGGTTTCTGCCTCAATCGTCTGTTCAAGAGAGCCTTCTAGATTGTCAATGTTCCAAGGCAGTCTGATGCCCTCCGCAAAATTCATGCGTTCGAAGCCAGAAGGCGTTTTCCGTTCTACTTTCGTTAGAATGGCGACGCAGGGACCGACTCGCACTTCGCTGTTGTTTTTGACGGTGAGGTAAAGGGCGTTTCTGTATTCCAGTCGCTCATGTGGGAAGCGATAGCCGCCTTCGGTTTCATTCACGATGGTTGTGCATTGGTCTGAACCGTTGGGTTCTGTCACTTGAACTGAAAGACGCGGTTTGCGCCTCTCTTCTAGTTCGCAACGCCTTTGATGCTCATCGCGGTAACGCTTGTAGGGTGCGTCGAGAAGCCTAATTCCGAACACCGACCCGGCTAAGAGCAAGGGTAGGTGAACGGCAGCATCTGAGTTCATAATCTGTAGAAAGGGGGGCAGGTCACTTCCCAAGTATTGAACGATGCTGGCAACAACGGTCACAAAGAAAGAAATCCAGCCCAGTAATGCATAATATGTTTGAGTTAGAGATGCGCGAACACATTGAGAGTAAAAAACGGTTAAGTCTTTGATGTAGCGATGCAAGGCTTGCAATGTGATTGGGTCCAAAAAGGAATTTCAGTTGTCAGTGAAGACTAACCTGCCGGTGCTTCTAAGCAACCCGGTGAAAATGCTTTTTGTTATAGCACGGAGATACGAGCGTGGTTATTTGACTACAGCATCGTGACTATGGCGCCGCATTTGTTTGAAAAAATGCCTTGTTTGACTTCATCGTCATATAGCACGATCACCGTGTAAATAGTTGAAATTTCGATACAGGACATGGATGTGGCAAAAAATTTCTCAAATCAGCTTGCGGGTCAAATCGGCGAAAGTTTGGTTGTCGCTGAGCTTGGCCGAAGAAGGATCGTCGCTACTGCTTTTGCAGGCAACGTGCCGGATATCGACATACTAGCATACAAGGACGGTAAGACGTTGCATCTTCAAGTGAAGGCTTGGAGGAGTGGGGCTGTGAGTGTCAACGCTTCACGATTCCTAGATATTTCGATCAATGAAGCTAAAGGGACGCAGACAGTAAATGGCCTTTCGGACGATCTGGATGAAGACCTAATCTATGTCTTCGTGAACATTTCGCAGGTGTTGGGACATGACAAGTTCTACGTACTGAGGCAGGGTGATCTTGCGCGCAGTATCATGGCCGGATATGTGAGTTTTCTAGACAAGCACAACGGTGTTAGACCAAGGAACCATGCATCCACTCATGCGTCGGTTGGGCTGGAACATTTGCAAGCCTACGAAGCGAACTGGGGGCTGATTGAAGGCCATTTTGACTAGCTTCGGAGAGTTCGTCTGTTGAGATACCCTCTTTTTAGACACTTCCGTTCGTATCTACTGAATACGCCGATGGGGGTAGCCATCGGGATCATGTTTACCTGTGGGCTTGGTTGGCTGTTTGATGCGAATTTCGCCGAAGAGGTGAAAGAGCGATACACATATTTGGCTTCGGCTGTCCTCTCGCTGTTGGTGGCTTCTTTCGCGGTAGCTGGTGTGTTTTCGAGCATCGCAAGTCAGAGAGGAGAAGATCACGACGACAGAAAGCGCAGACTGTTGGCGGCGCGGGCAAAGCTTCCACTGGCGCTCTCCGCAATATCAAAGCTTTGCAAAGCTGGGATTTGCTACTCAGCAGAGTTCGATACTTTGTGTGCGGCAAAGGGCAAAGAAGCGATGCGTGATGAGACCGTCGGTGCATTAACCCTAGATCAAAGTACGGTTCATGACATCATTCACGTGATTGAGAACCTTGACAACCTTCTGATTGCGGAGCGGCTTTCGGCTATGCTGCGCGAGTACCAGATATTTTTTTCCCGCTGGGTCGGTGAGTTCGATGAATTTGCATGGCCGATGATCGTTGAGGACGCTGACAAGAGGAGTAGAACAGTATCCTGGGCGTACCTTGGTGCGATCTGCGGCTCCCTCTATGATTTTGCTCGTAAAGATGGTGAGCTTGGTGAGGTTGATGAGGAAGCGATCAGAAACGCGCTGAGTGTAAACCTTCCGGTCCACATCCACTGGGAGAGCTTCCAAGATGAAATCGGAATGTATGCACGCGTATTTAAGCAGCGATTTGGCTGAACAGGATTTGTTCGGCTGGCGTGCATACGCTTGAGTGCGAGTAACAGTGGGAGGGGATGAGGAAGTTACGGAATTGCCCAGTGGGTTCGGTTAATTGACTACAGCATCGTGACGCCATGGTTGCACGGCAAAGAGCCTGCAGCAACAACCGGTTTCATGCACTGGTAAAGGGAGGGTAAGCCTTGTGAGGCAGGTGCTGGATCAGCGAATGACGATTTCGTCGGCGCGCAGCATGCCCAGAACGGAACGGGCCTGCTGATCGAGAAGATCCAGATCAAGGTAATCATCAGACAGGCGCCGGGTGCGGTTTTCCATCCGATCGATGTCAACCTGAAGGAGATCGAGATCCTGACGAAGCTCTTCGGCTTCTGCCTGGATCTCAACCCTTCTGAATAACCCGAAATCGCCCTGCACCGCCGCAAAGGTAAAATACGCGCTCAGCGCGAATGCGATGGAGAAGAAGGCGAATGCGCCGAGAGACGGCTTATTGCTTCGGGTCACGTTGAGTTTGCCTGTATGATACTGCTCAAAGTATTGTTTTTGCACCGATTGTTTCGGTGTCTGCATCCTGTATGCCACAACCGAATCACTCTGTGAATCCCAAAAATGATTAACGCGGGCAGTTTCTGTTTCGCAGTCCGCGCCTGTGTCATGATCGCAACGGCAGCCAGGGCTTGTGGGGAGTGCTGTGACCAGGACTGCAGCGCAGGACAGACCGTGTTCCAATGAGAGACCCGTCGACAGACTGCGGGCGGCGCTGCGCAATGAAAAACCGGCCGGGACTGTTGTCCCGGTCGGCTTGTATGGTCTCTTTGATTTGACTGACGCGTCGCGGTGCAGGTCCGGCCGCAATCAGGTGTTTCCGCGTTCAGGCGGCGGAAAGCAGCTCGTCGTCATCGGCCTCATCAAGCCAAGCGGTTTCAGCGAATTCTCTCGCCTCACCAAGCGCACCAGCCACGGCTGCTTCCTCCTGCGCCTGCCCGGTAAAGCTGAGCAGCAGCTCGCTCAGGCGGCTTGCCTCGGCGCGCATCTGGCGGCTGGCGCCATAGCTTTCCTGTACCATCGCCGCATTGTCCTGAGTGACCCGGTCCAATTGGGCAACGCCGGAATTGATCTCCTTGATGCCCTGGGCCTGTTCGCTGGAGGAATTGGCGATCGACGAGACCATGCCGGAGACCCGGGTAACGCTGCTGGCAATCAGGCTGAGGGTGTCGCCAGTGTCCTGCACCAGACGCTCACCTGCGCTCACCTGTTGCGCGGCTTCCGTGACCAGCTCCTTGATTTCGTTCGCCGATTGCGCGGACTTCAACGCGAGGCTGCGGACTTCGGAGGCAACGACGGCAAAGCCACGGCCTGCCTCGCCTGCGCGGGCTGCTTCGACCCCGGCGTTGAGGGCCAGCAGGCTGGTCTGGAACGCGATGTCGTCGATGGCGGTGATGATCTGGCTGATCTGCTCGGACGAGTGCGCGATGGCGCTCATCGCTTCGCGGGCGCGATCCATGACCTTGCCGCCCTGTTCCGCGTGCTGGCGGCCTTCCTTGACCTCGCGGTCGGCATCCTGCGCCTGGGCTGCGCTGGATTGGACGCTGGCTGACATTTCTTCCAGCGCCGCAGCGGATTGTTCCAGCGTCGCGGCCTGGGTTTCGGCGCGCTGCGACATCTGGTCTGACATCTGCTCCATTTCGCGGGCGTTGCGCTCGACTGCGGCGGAGCTTTGTTTGAGTTCTTCCACCAGTCCGGACAGGCTGCTTGAGAGCGCGTTGAAATCTTCGCATAGGGTGACGTAGGTGTCGCCCAGGTCGGCCCAGTCTTCGGCGTCAATCTGTTGCCCCAGATCTCCGCGCGTCAGGCCGCTCATGGCTGCACCCATGGTTTGGAACAACGCCACGCGACGGTCGTTTTCGGCGCGGTTTCTTGCGTCGGTTTCCTCTGCCGAGCGCAGGATTTCCTTCAGCTCTTGCAGGTTGCGGGCGATGCTGCCGACTTCGTCCTTTCGGGTGAGGCCCTGGATCTCCTGGTCATAGTCTTTGTCCATAATCTGCTGAACCGCCTGGGCGGCGCCGGTAACTGGCCCGCTGAGCTGGCGGCCAAAGGCAAAGGCGATGCCGGTGGAGATCAGAACGGCCACCAGGCCGACGATCAGCTGCGGCAGCTCGGCAAAGGCCGCAAGGTCGTCGATGCGGGTGCTGACCTCGTCGTGGGTGGCGCTCAGCATGTCCTGCATGTCGTTCACCGTGTCGCGGAGTTTCTGAACGGTTGGCAGGACTGTAGCAAAGGCCATGCGCTGGCGCATCTCAAGGCTCGCCGCTTCCAGTTGCTGTACCTGGCCGTGCAGTGTGGTCAATATGTCGGGCAGCGTCATGATGGTCTCATAGACCTCCGGCTGACGGGCGATGGGCAGAGGAATGTCGAGAAACCGGGCCTTCGCCATTGCGACTTCGGTCTCGACCTCTTCGATATTTCCGCGCAGGTCGCCGATACTGGCGCCGCGACCCAGAGCATAGGCAAGCAGGTCTCCGATTCCCTGCTCGATATCCTCTTTCATGTCATCAAGGCTTTTGACCTGAGCGTTGACGTAGCTGGCCTGAGAGATGGCCCCGGTGAGTTTCAGGCTGGTGAGCCAGGCGACAGTGGTGCTGGCAAGCAGCATGACTATGAAGGCGGTTGCGAATAGCAGCACTTGGCTGCGGAGTGAAAAACGGCTCATGGCTGAGTGGTGCTCCTGAGGGTGTGTTCCGTGGCGTTAATACGCGCGGCCAGCCCTAGGAAGGCAGGGGTCAATGAAGTCTTAAGAGCGGTCGGAAAGGGCGCTCAAGAAAACACAAATTAATGTGAGTAATCAATTGAAAGATCACGAAAAAGGCCGGGCGATGATGCGCCCGGCCTTGTTGATTTCATGTGTTGAGAAGCCCCTGCCGGGACGTATGATTTCAATCCTGGTCGAGCGCGGCGACGCCGGGCAGGGTCTTGCCTTCCATCCATTCAAGGAAGGCGCCTCCTGCGGTGGAGATATAGGTGAAATCCCGCGCCGCACCCGAGGCGTTGAGTGCCGCAACGGTATCGCCGCCACCAGCAACGGAGATCAGCTTGCCTGCCCGGGTCAGGGCCGCCGCCTTCAGCGCGGCCGCATTGGTTGCCGCGTCAAAGGGCTCCAGTTCAAAGGCGCCCAGCGGCCCGTTCCAGATCAGGGTCTGGCTCTGCTCGAAGATCTCGTTGATCGTGGCGATACTGTCAGGACCGGCATCCAGGATCAAACCCTCTGCGGGGCATTGGTCGGCGGGCAGCACCTGATGCGGCGCATGGGAGGCAAAGGCCTCGGCCACCACAACGTCGCTCGGCAGGATGATCTTGCAGCCTGCGCTTTCAGCCTCGGCTAGGATTTCGGCTGCGGTGTCCTTCATGATCCGTTCGGCCAGGGATTTGCCGACATCGATCCCCTTGGCGACCAGGAATGTATTGGCCATGCCGCCGCCGATGATCAGGTAATCGACCTTCTTGATCAGGTTGCCGAGCAGTTCCAGCTTGGTTGAAACCTTGGCGCCGCCGACAACGGCGGTCACCGGACGTTTCGGCGCGCCAAGGGCGCTTTCCAGTGCAGACAGCTCTGCCTGCATCAACCTGCCCGCGCAGGCGGGCAGGAGGCGGGCAATGCCCTCGGTCGAGCTGTGCGCGCGATGTGCGGCGGAGAAGGCGTCGTTGCAGTAGACATCGCCGAGCCGCGCCATGCCTGCGGCCAGATCGGGGTCGTTCTTGGTTTCCTCGGCGTGGAACCGGGTGTTTTCCAGCAGCAGCACTTCGCCCGGTTGCAGGGCGGCGGCGGCAGCCTCGGCACCGGGGCCAACGCAATCGGCGGCAAACAGCACCTTGGTTTCAAAGGCACGCTCCAGCGTCGGGATCAGCTGGTTCAGCGACAGGTTTTCGCGGCGCTCCCCGCCCGGGCGGCCGAAATGTGCCAGCAGGATCGGTTTGCCGCCAGCCGCCAGAATATCGCGCACGGTGGGGGCGATGCGGCGGATCCGGGTGGAGTCGGTTACCACGCCATCCACGATCGGCACGTTGATATCCACGCGTACCAGAACGCGTTTGCCGCTGAGATCCATGTCATCAAGGGTATTCCAGCCCATCCTCAGGCTCCTTCCGGTCATTGGCGAGTGTGTTTGGTGCTGTTTCGGGGCTTTTGTGCGCCCAGTCAATGCTCCCTTGGCAATTGCGACCGCTGCCCTTAGGTATCTGGCAAAGCAAACACGACAGGAGAGCCAGATGGCCGAGATCAAGGACCCGGAAAACACCATCATCGTCGAGCTGAAAGGCGGCAATGTGGTGATCGAGCTGCTGCCCGATGTGGCGCCCAAGCACAGCGAGCGGATGAAGGAACTGGCCCGTGCCGGTGAATATGACAACGTGGCCTTCCACCGCGTCATCGACGGTTTCATGGCGCAGACCGGCGACGTGCAGCACGGAGACATGGAAGACGGTTTCAACCTTCGTATGGCGGGTACTGGCGGCTCTGACCTGCCGAACGTTCCGGCGGAATTTTCCAAACTGCCGCACGACCGTGGCACCCTGGGCGCTGCGCGCTCTGCCAACCCGGATTCGGCAAACTCGCAGTTCTTCATCAACTTCAAGGACAACCACTTCCTGAACGGCCAGTACACCGTTTATGGCCGGGTCATCGAAGGCATGGAGCACGTTGATGCGATCACCCGTGGTGAGCCGCCTGCGAACCCTGACCGTATGATCAGCGTCAAGGTGGCCGCAGATGCTTAAGCTGGCTGCTGCATTTTCCCTGCTCGCGGGCTCCGCCTTTGCCTCTGGCCTTGAAATCCAGATCGAAGGCGAGGGCGCCAATGGTACCGTCAAGATCGACCTCTTCGAGGATGTTGCGCCGAAGCACGTGGAGCAGATCACCGCGCTGGCCGCCGAAGGCAAATACGATGGCGTGGTGTTTCACCGCGTGATCGAAGGCTTCATGGCGCAAACCGGTGACGTCCAGTTCGGCAAGCTTGGCGAAGACATGCGCCGCGCCGGTATGGGCGGCTCCGAACGTCCGGACCTTCCGGCGGAGTTCTCGGACATTGCCTATGACCGCGGTGTCGTCGGCATGGCCCGTTCGCAGAGCCCGAACAGTGCCAATTCGCAGTTCTTCATCATGTTCGCGCCGGGTCACTTCCTCAATGGCCAGTATACCGTCGTTGGCAAGGTTACCGAAGGCATGGATGTGGTCGACGCGATCAAGCGCGGCTCGGGGCAGAGCGGTTCGGTCAAGGGCCAGCCCGATGTCATGACCAAGGTCACCGTGACCGAGTAAGCCAACCGGGGCTGCGGCCCTGCCGATCTTTCAAATACGTCAAAGCCCGCGCCAATCCGCGCGGGCTTTGCTGTTCTCGTGCGTCGGGTTGGCCTGCAAATGCCTTAGAACAGGAAATTGTCCGCCTGCGCGATGTCCTGCACCTCCGCGTCCTCGATCAGGATGGTGACATTGGCGAAGGAGACCAGCACATCGTCTTGCTGTTGCTCGATGTCCAGTTGTCCAAAACGGGAAGCTCCGCGACCGATTTCGATCCTGTCGGTACCGACAGTGAAGTCCGAAATGGTGTCGTCGCCGTGGCCCTTTTTGAAGACAAAGATATCGGCCCGGCCACCGCCAGTCAGTTTGTCGTCGCCCTTGTGACCCATCAGCCGGTCCCGGCCATTGCCGCCAATCAACCGATCATCGCCTGCGCCGCCGGTGAGGGTGTCATTGCCGCCACCGCCGTTCAGAATGTCGCGGTGATTGCCGCCAGTGATTTCATCCGCGCCCGTGCCGCCAAGGGCCCGATCCCGGCCGCTGCCGCCCTCGATCACATCGTCGCCTGCGGCGCCCACCAGCCGGTCGGAGCCGGTATTCCCGGTCAGATGGTCATCACCGGTTCCACCGAACAGCGTGTCGCGCCCGCTGCCGCCGCTCAGATGGTCATCGTTTGCGTTGCCGTAGAGCAGGTCGTCCTGCAGGCCGCCATCAAGCGTGTCATTGCCAAAGCCGCCGGCCATGACATCACTATTGGTCACGGACTGTGCGTCGCCGAGAAGCCGGTCGTTGCCAGCGTTGCCAAGGGACAGTGCCACGCTGCGGTCTATGAACTTCAGAATTTCGATATTGCTAATCCGGTCGGTTCCCATGGCGCTGCTGACCTGAACCGAAGAGTAGGATGAGAACAGATCGTCCAGCCCCTGTAGCGTGGCCCGGCTTGAATGCGTATTCAGAACCAGCGTGTCGGTCCCGGTTCCGGCGTCAATGGTGTCATCGCCGCTCCCAAGTGTAATGGTGTCATCGCCGCCATAGGTGTACCACAGGTTGCCGACAGTGCTGTTTGAGGTGATGGTATCAGTTCCCGCCAGAATACTGCGTTCCAGCGCGGCGCCGCTCATCGTAGCCAGATCGTAAAAGCTCTCGCTGAATTCAGTCATCGAGAAGACCTCGTTGCCGTAGCTGTAGAGGTAGAGATCTGTGAGTTCCCACACATAGGGGGAGGCGTTTGAAAAATCGCCGTTAAACCGGAGCGACAGCCCGTTGGTTCCGCTCATACTGATCGACGTCGCGGATTGCTGGGTAATAACCGGATCCGCAAAATCCGCCGAGTTCAAATCATTGATGGACCAGGTGCCGTTGGAGTCCTGGATGCGTACATTTGCCAATTTCAAATTTCCCTATGAACCAGGCCCGCTCCAGGCTGCGTTTGAAAGGCGCGGCCTCGGAACGGATAATAGTATCAACCATGGCGGTAGAAAGATGGAAGGTAAAGGAGCTGAATCCCAGTGGGTTACGTTTTGGCTAACTGGGAAGGAAGGGGAAGGAGCACAACCTGAACCTTGCCCTGAAATGCGAAACGCCGCAGGGCTCTGCGGCGTTTACGGTCTTCTATTCAGTTCAGCGACCGAGAGGTCCCTGTGACTTTTAGCTGTCGGAGCTGGGGGCCGAGCCTGCCGGTGCGGCAGCAGGGCGCGCCGGAGCGGCGGCAGCCGGAGCGGCTTTCTTGCCGCCGGGATTCAGCGGATCGTCCTGACGCTGCACGGAGCCTTCGAAATGGGCGCCGCTCTCGATGGCGATGGTCTTGTGGATGATATCGCCTTCGACACGGGCGGTGGAGGTCAGGCGGACCTTCAGGCCGCGCACGCGACCCACGATACGGCCGTTGATCACGACGTCATCAGCCGTGACTTCACCCTTGATCGTCGCGGTTTCGCCGATGGTCAGCAGATGCGCGCGAATGTCGCCTTCGACGGTGCCTTCAACCTGGATGTCGCCGGTGGTTTTCAGGTTCCCGGTGATATGCAGATCGGAGCTGAGCACGGATGCCGGCGGTTTTGCCTTGGGCGGCGTGGCCTTGTAATCGCTCGCGGGCGCAGAGGGCGGGGCGCTCGGCGTTGCAGCCGCCGGAGTTGCTTCGGCCTGCTTCGGCCCGGGCTCATTGATTTTGCTCTTAGAAAACATTTCTCGCAGCCTTGATGTAGATCATAGGGTTTACGGGTTTTCCGTTGACCCGAACCTCGTAATGAAGGTGGGTCCCGGTGGACCGTCCGGTGTTACCCATATCAGCAATGTGATCCCCGCGCGAGACCCTTTGACCGACCTTCACGCGGAGTTTTGAGTTATGGGCATATTTCGTCTCAATACCAAAGGCATGGCGGATCGTGACCAGCCGGCCATAGCCGGATTGCCAGCCCGCATGGGTCACAACGCCATCAGCAGTGGCGTAGATATCTGTGCCGGTGCGGCCGGCGAAATCCGATCCTTTGTGGAGCCGGCGGCCGCCAGTTTTAGGGTCGCGGCGATAGCCAAAGCCCGAACTTTGCCGCACGAGGCCAAGGTTCACCGGCGTGGCAAAAGGCGCCTGCTGCGCGGCCATGCGATAAAGGTTCAGCTGGTCCAACTCATTGAGAATGCTGTTGGCCCGACGCTCTTCCGCAGTGGGTTCTTCACCGCGGGTCGAGAGGGCTAAAGGGGTGAGGGGACCACCCCCCTGTCCATTATAGCCGCGGCGCACCTGCTCCAGGATCCGATCCGGCGGCATACCGGCGCTGCGGAACATCTTGTCCAGCGGCGCTACGGAAACGGTAACCGCCTCTTCCAACTGCCGGAAGATCTGGTTGTTGCGCTCGTCCATCAGCTTGATTTCCATCTCAAGCGAATCTCGCTGCTCCAGCGCCGATTGTGCGTCTGCCATGACCTGATCCCGCTCGGCGGCGGTCTCTGCGAGCGCGTCGGCGAGGAACTCCATCTGCACCGGGGCAACAGCGGCCATCATCTGGACGGGGCTGTCTTCCTCGGTTTCCTTGCGCAATTCGGCAAGGGCATCGCGCGCCTTGTCCCGCTGGGTCATGGTGTCGCGCAGCGTGGCCTGAATGACTTCGATGCCGGTTTCAAGCTCCCGGCGCCGGGTTTCCGAGGCAAGCAATTCGGACTGCATGTCGGAAATCTGCGCCAGAGCTGCGTTGAACCGCTGCTGCGCCGCCAACGCCTCTTCGGCGCGGTTGTCTCGCTCCAGCGACAGGGCGTTGAGCCGGGCACGGTAGTTCATCTGATCGCGTTTGGCTTGCTCGCGGAAGTTTCCGGCGCCGATCCCGTCCATCAGCACAATGGCTGTTGCCATGATCGACCAGGCGACAAACAGAACGATACCGGCAACGGCAATAAGCTGTGTTTCCGGCCTGAGCCGAATGAATCTGGTGTCGTCATCCGATTTGAGGAAAACGCGCCGTTCGGGGAAGCGCCGTTCGAGAAACGCGTGAATTTTGATTGTCAGACGTGTGCGCACGCGCTGATCCTTGTCCCATCCCAATTGCATGGCGCAGGGCCACTCACATCCCTGTGAGCCCAGGCGCCATGGCCCATTTGAATAGCTAGCCGGGCTTCATTGGGCAAGTCTGTTGACCAATCAGTAAGGAATTTGTGCCTGCAAGGCAGGATATTGGCGGAATTTTGCCGGGTAGCGGCAGGGCGGCGGCGGTCACGCGCCGCCCTGCCGCTTTGTCAGCCTGCGGGCTGTGCGCCGGTGTCGGTCAGCGGCCAGTAGAAATCGGGCGGCAGCCCGGCCTCGGCGCGTTTTTCCTCGTTGAAGGGCGGTTTCAGCGTGCTGTGGAAATAGGTTCGGACCAGATCGTGAAAGACATCCTTGGGATCGAGGTTCTCGCGCCCGCAAAGGAAATGGAACCATTTGGAGCCATAGGCGACATGGCCGAGCTCTTCCTTGTAGATCACCTCCAAGGCCTCCACTGCCTGGGTCAGCTTTGCCTGGCGGAAGATCTTGATCATGCCGGGGGTGACATCAAGACCCCGGGCCTCAAGCACCATCGGCACCACGGCAAGACGGCCCATCAGGTCCTCGGCGGTGTCTTCGGCAGCACGCCACATGCCAGCATGGGCCGGAAGGGCGCCGTAATGGCTACCGAGGCTTTCAAGACAATCGCACATCAGGTTGAAATGTTTGGATTCTTCGTCCGCCGCCTTGACCCAGTCGTCAAAGAAACCAATGGGCATCGGCACATGGGAAAACCGCGCGATGATATCCCAATGCAGATCGACCGCGTTGAGTTCGATATGGGCCACCGCATGAAGCAGAGCGATACGTCCCGCCTCCGAGCCGGGTTTGCGCTTTGGCACGTCGCGGGGATCAAGGAGTTCCGGCTTTTCGGGCCGGGCCGGGCGCAGTGGCGGGCTGGCGGTGCCGACCGGGATCTCGGGTGCCTCACCGCGACGATAGGCGAACCAGCGGGCCGCGTGCTGGCGGGAAAGGGCGGTTTTCTGGCGCCCGTCGGCAGTGGTCAGAACTTCTGTCGCCATTTCGGCGAGGGAAAGTTCGGCCTCAGAACTGGGGGTGTCGGTCATCTCGCCTCCGTCAGGTTTCGTGCTGCGCCGCGTTCCTGCCCTGTGGCGCGCGCCATGGCAACGGATTTGTCTGGGGGATAGCTGGGGCGCTCCCGCCCGTCGTCGATCACTTGTGACGTGATCGCCTCCCGTTGGGCCCGGCGCTGCGCGTTGCGCACCGCGCCGGGTGGTGTGGCGGCAATCCGTTTCGGGTTACAGGGCTTTGGCGGCCTCCAGAACCTCCTCAACATGTCCGTCCACCTTGACCTTGCGCCAGACCCGCGCGATGCGCCCCTCGGCGTCGATCAGGAAGGTGGAGCGTTCGATGCCCCAGTGTTTTTTGCCGTACATGTTCTTTTCCTTCCACACGCCGTAATCCTCGCAGGTGGTGCCCTCGGCATCGGAGAGGAGCGGCGTGGTCAGGTCATGTTTGGCAACAAATTTGTCGTGTTTGGCGACGGTGTCCTTGGAAATCCCGTAAACCTCGACCCCGGCATCGGCAAAAGCCTGCAAAGCGCCTGAAAATCCAATGGATTCCTTGGTGCAGCCCGGGGTATCATCTCGCGGATAGAAAAACAGGACGACGGCTCTTCCCTTGAGGTCGGCAAGCGAGATTTCATCGCCGCCGTCACGGGGCAGGGTGAACATCGGGGCGAGATCGGATGGTTCGAGCATATGGGGTCTCCGCTTGGTTTTGCATCATTGGGTGCCATAAATAGGCTATGGCGAGCAAAGGAAAAGCACAGATCGCGAGGTCAGCGGATCAGCCGGAGGAAGTCGCGGCACCCGAGGCTGTCGAACAGGCGGCGTCCGGGCAGGAGGCTGCACGGGCCGAGCAGGTCGCTGGTCCTGCTGATGCGGAGGCCGCGGAAGGGCTTGCGGCGCGCCCCAAAGACCGGCGGCGCTGGCGGCGGCTGAAAGCCGTGGTGCGTGTTGTGGCCGTCCTATGCTTTCTCGGGGCGGGCGCGGTCTATTTCGGGATCGGCACCCGCATCGATGCGCCGCAATGGCTGCGCCAGAAGGTCGAAACGCGCCTGGAACAGAGCCTTGGCGGTCTTCAGATCGAGTTTGGGGAAATTCACCTTGTGGTGAACAAGGGCTGGCGCCCACGGCTCGGGCTGCGCGATGTATCTCTAGCGCAGGCGGATGGAGCGCCGGTGGCGCGGCTGGCGGATGCCCAGGTGTCGCTGGCGATGCGACCCTTGCTGAGTGGAAAGTTTCAGCCCCGCAAGATCTGGCTCAGCGGGCTTTTTGCCTCTTTGCGGCGCGGCACGGATGGCAAATTCGAACTCAGCCTTTCCGAGGCGGGATCGCCGTTCCGCGAAGCATCCGACCTGCCGCAATTGATCGAACACTGGGATACTCAATTTGAACGCCCGGTCCTTGCGGCGCTGTCCGAGGTTGAGACCGAAGGTTTGACGCTGCGCTATGAAGACGGCCGACTGAACCGGGTCTGGACACTGGACGGCGGCACCGTGCGGCTGGCGCGTGAGGGCAGATCACTGGCCTTGTCTGGCGGCTTTTCGGTGCTGAGCGGGCGGCAGTATGTCGGCACCATTGAGGCCAACTACAAATCCGACATCGGCGATGCCTCAGCCGAATTCGGATTCCTGATCGAAGAGATCGCGAGCGAGGATATCGCGGTTCAGGCGCCGGCGCTTGGCTGGCTTCAGGCGCTGCGGGCACCGATTTCCGGCTCGCTCCGCGGTGGCCTGGGCAGCGAAGGCGAGCTGCTGACCCTTTCCGCGGGCTTGCAAATCGGGCGTGGCGTGATCCAGCCGTCGGAAGAAACCCGCCCCGTGCCGATCCAAAGCGCGCATAGCTATTTCACCTACTACCCTGATCAGCAGGCCCTGCAGTTCGATGAGCTGAAAGTCGAAAGCGGCTGGGTCTCAGGTACGATGGAGGGGCGCGCCCATCTGAGCGGGATCGAGAACGGGCGGCTCACGGAACTGGTCGGGCAGTTGCAGTTTTCCGACCTCAGCCTCAACCCGCGCGACCTGTACGATCAGCCGCTGGAACTGGCGGGCGTTGGGGTGGATTTTCGGTTGGAGCCGGAACCCTTCAGCCTGACCCTGGGCGAGGTTTTGATCCAGGACGGGGATTCGAACATCCTGCTCGACGGCAAGGTCTCCGCCGAAGAAGCAGGATGGACCTATGCGTTGAACGGTCATGTGGATCAGATGTCGGTGGATCGGATCAAGGAACTGTGGCCAGCAGCGGCGCCGCCGAAACCGCGCGAATGGGTGCGGGATAACCTTTATCAAGGCACTGCCCGCGATGCCTATGTGGCGTTGCGTGGCGCCGGGCTGGAAAAGCCGTTTCTGCATCTGGATACCACCTTTTCCGGGGTCGATGCGCGCTTTCAGAAACATCTGCCGCCGGTGCGGGGCGCTGATGGCCATTTCAGCATCCACGGCACGCGTCTGGTGGTGATCGCCAGCCGGGGCACGGTGACCGCCGATGACGGTGGCGCTGTGGATGTGACGGGCACGTCTTTCATCATTCCCGACACTTCGATCAAAGGCGGCGCGCCGGGGATCGTCCGGGTCAAGGCCTCGGGTGCGGTAACGGCGGGCCTGTCGCTGCTCGAACGTCCGCCGCTCAATATCATGTCCAAGGCGGGGTTGCCGGTGAAGCTGGCAGAGGGCCAGGTGCAGGTTAGTGGAACCTTGTCGCTGCCCCTGCGCGCGGGCGTGCCGCCAGAAGAGATCCTTTATCACTACACGGGCAGCGTGACCGGCGTCAGTAGCGGGGTTCTGGTGCCGGGACATCCGGTCGCCGCAGAGCGGCTGGAACTGTCGGGGGATCAAAGCCACGTGCAGCTCTCTGGTGCTGCGACCCTGTCGGATGTGCCGCTGACGGCAACATGGCGCCAGCCGGTTGGCCCCGGTACCGATCCGACCAGCTATGTCACCGGTAAGGTGGCGCTTTCGAACGCGGTGGTGGAGAGGTTCAATATCGGCTTGCCAACGGGGTCCGTCTTTGGAACCGGTCAGGGCGAATTCGTGCTGCGCCTTGCGCCCGGGGTGCCACCCGAGTTGAACCTGCGCTCGGCGCTCGAAGGGATCGGTCTGCGTATTCCGGCGCTGAGCTGGCGCAAGCCGGAGTCGGATACGGGCCTTCTGGATCTCGTGGTGACGCTGCGGGCGCAGCCTTCGGTGGACCGGCTGCGGGTCGAGGCTGCGGGGTTGAAGGCCGAGGGCACCGTGACCACGCGGGAAGATGGCGGGCTGGACCGAGCGGCCTTTAGCGCGGTGTCGCTGGATGGCTGGCTGCGCGGACCGGTGACATTTGTCGGGCGCGGGGTGGCGGCACCGGAAATCCGTATTGGCGGCGGCGTGATCGATATGCGCCGGGTGCCTTTTACCAGTTCCAGCGGCAGCAGTGGCTCCGGGTCGGGCGGCACCGGACCGATCCTCTTGAGCCTTGATCGGCTGCAGGTGACTGACAGTATCGCCCTCAATGGCTTTCAGGGGCGGTTTTCCACGGCGGGCGGCTTCAATGGCAAGTTCACCGCGCGGCTGAATGGTCAGACCCCGCTGAGCGGTATTGTGGTCCCGGACAAGGGCGGCACGGCGACGCGGATCAAGTCCGAGGATGCCGGCGGGATCTTCCGCTCGGCCGGGGTGCTGCGGCACGGTCAGGGCGGCAGTTTTGACATGACGCTGGTGCCTGCAGCCACGCCGGGTGAATACGATGGCCGCATGACCGTGCGCAACACGCGGGTGAAGGACGCGCCCTCCATGGCAGCGCTGGTCAACGCGATCAGCCTGGTGGGTCTGGTCAATGAACTCGCCGGGCAGGGAATTCAGTTTTCGGAAGTCGAAGCAAAGTTCCGCCTTGGCGCCACCCATCTGATCGTTCACGAAAGCAGTGCAGTGGGTCCGTCGATCGGTCTGTCGATGGACGGGAATTACAATCTCGAGACCACGGCACTGGATATGCGGGGGGTAATTTCTCCGATCTATGTGCTGAACGCCATCGGCAGCGTCCTGACCCGCAAGGGCGAAGGGTTGATCGGCTTTTCCTACCGGCTGCGGGGCACGGCGGATGATCCCAAGGTGCAAGTCAATCCTTTGTCCGGCCTGGCGCCGGGCATCTTCCGCGAGCTGTTCCGGGGCCGGGCGCCGGAGGTGCCGGGGCAGACCCCCGCCGCGCCGCCGCCCACCAGCGGGCCATTGGCGCCCGAAGAGGTGCCAGCCGCCCCGACCGCTCCTCAGGCCGGCGAACGCTGAGTACACAGGCAATCTGGCGCAGATTGCCATAGCCAAGGCATCACAAAGCTCCTATATGCCGCCGCATGAAACTTAGCGATTTTGACTTTGATCTCCCCGAGAATCTGATTGCAACCCGCCCTGCCTCTCCGCGCAGCGCGGCCCGTCTTCTGGTGGCCGAAGGGGAACGGATTACCGATGCGCGGGTTTCAGACCTGCCGGAGTGGTTCCAGCCCGGCGATCGTCTGGTATTGAACGACACCAAGGTTATTCCAGCGCGCCTGTCGGGGCAGCGCCATCGCAGCAGTGCGCAAGGCGATACCTCCGCCCGCATCGAAGTCACCTTGCTGGAGCCGGGCGCAGACGGTACCTGGAATGCCCTGCTGAAACCCCTGAAAAAGGTAAAACCGGGCGAGACGATCCGTTTTGCCGATGGTTTCAGCGCCGTGCTGGAGGGGGTTGCCGACGGGCAGGGCGCCCTGCGGTTCAATCTGGAAGGCGACGAATTCGAGGCGGCCCTGGCCGAGGCAGGCGCCATGCCGCTGCCACCCTATATTGCTGCCAAACGCCCGGCGGATGCGCAGGACAAGACCGATTACCAGACGGTCTGGGCGCGCCACACCGGCGCCGTAGCGGCGCCGACCGCCTCGCTGCACTTTGATGCACCGCTGCTGCAGGCGCTTAAGGATCGCGGGATCGCGTTCAGCTATGTCACCCTGCACGTGGGCGCAGGCACCTTCTTGCCAGTCAAGGTCGAGGATGTGACCACCCACAAGATGCACGCCGAATGGGGGCGGGTCAGCCCCGAAGCTGCCGCCGAGATCGCGGCGACTAAGGCTGCAGGCGGGCGTATCATCCCGGTGGGCACCACAGCGCTGCGTCTGATCGAAAGCGCCGCACGTAGCGGTGCGATCGCGCCATGGGAAGGGGAGACCGATATTTTCATCTACCCGGGCTTTACCTTCCATGTTGCCGATGCGCTGATGACGAATTTCCACCTGCCGCGCTCCACCCTGATGATGTTGGTTTCTGCGCTGATGGGGCAGGAGACCGTGCGGCAGATCTATACCCACGCGGTCGACAGCGGTTACCGGTTCTTCTCCTATGGCGATGCGTCGCTTCTGATACCCTCTGGCGCGGGATCGCGGCAGAGCTGAGCCCCGCCAGATCGCCAGCGCCAGACCTTCAGAAAATGCAGAGAATTCCGCTGTAAACGTGACGGCGGGATGAAATCGTCTCTGCGATCTGCGATAGTTCTTTCCACACACCGCATCCGCAGATAAGGGCGGAAGATGCGAAATGAAACACCGCCTGCCGGATCCAAAACCGGGGGCAGGCGGCGGATGCAAAAGGATACGGGCAATGCTGCAGGTACTCTCAAGCGCATGGGCGCTGCTTCTGGGGATGGGAATGCTGATGATCGGGAACGGTCTTCAGGGCACCATTCTTGGGGTGCGCGGCGACCTTGAAGGGTTCTCGACGTTGCAGATGTCCTTTGTCATGTCCGCCTATTTCGTCGGCTTTCTGGGCGGCTCGCGGATGGCGCCGGAGATGATCCGGCGGGTCGGCCATGTCCGCGTCTTTGCGGCGCTGGCCTCGCTGATTTCTGCAGTGATGATTCTCTATCCCGCGATCACCAATCCCTTTGCCTGGATGGCCGGGCGGGTGCTGATCGGGTTTTGCTTTTCCGGCGTGTATGTCACCGCTGAAAGCTGGCTGAACAATGCGGCAGACAATGCCAACCGCGGCAAGGCACTGTCGCTTTACATGCTGGTACAGATGCTGGGCATCGTCTCGGCGCAGGCGCTGATGCTGCTTGGTAATCCGTCGGGCTATGAAACCTTCGTCATTGCCTCGGTTGTGATTTCGGTGTCCTTTGCGCCAATTTTGCTGTCGATTTCGCCGACGCCTGCCTTTGACACTACGAAACCGATGACCTTGCGCCAGCTGATGGATGCATCGCCTCTGGGCTGCGTGGGTATGTTTCTGCTGGGCGGCGTCTTCTCGGCCCAGTTCGGGATGAGCGCAGTCTACGCGGCTTCGGCCGGGCTGACCTTGCCGCAGATTTCGCTGTTCGTCGCGACCTTCTATGTCGGCGCGCTGGTGCTGCAATATCCGCTGGGATGGATTTCCGACCGCATGGACCGGCGCGTGGTGATCCTGTTCGCGGCGGCCTTCAGTGGCGCGGCGGCGGTTCTGGGTATGGCGATGGGCGCGAATTTCTGGATGCTGCTGCTGGCGGCCTTTTTTATCGGCGGGATGACCAACCCGCTTTACTCGCTTCTGATCGCCCATACCAACGACTATCTGGATTACGACGATATGGCGGCGGCCTCGGGCGGGCTGGTCTTCATCAACGGCCTTGGCGCCATTACCGGGCCACTGATCACCGGTTGGCTTATGGGCGAAAGCGTCTTTGGCCCGCCGGGATTCTTCCTGATCATGGCGGTGCTGACCTTTGCGCTGGCGGCATACGCGCTTTACCGGACGACGCAGCGCGCCTCGATCGCAGCCGAAGATTCGGGCACCTTCGCGCCGATGGCGCCGACAGGCTCGCCCGTGGCGGTCGAATTTGCACAGGAATACGTCATCGAAACCGAGATGGAAGAGCAGGAAGCCGCGCATGAGGCGGGGTGATTGCGCTAACCTGCAGGAAACGTGAGCAATATTTCACCAATTGCCGCTCCTGTTGCAATTTGTGACGGTTCTATGACTTGCCATGAGGGGGTAAAATCCTCTGAACTTGGGGGTAGGCAACACATGTGGAGTAAATGGGATGGTTGGCCCCGAAGAAATCCTTGAATTCTGGCTCGACGAGGTCGGAGAAAAGGGCTGGTATCTGCAGGATGATGATCTGGACGAGACTATCCGCAGACGTTTTGGAAAGGCCTGGGAGGAGGCTTGCGAGGGCAAGTTCTCGCTTTGGCTGACCTATCCCAGCGGAACCCTTGCCTATATCATCCTGATGGACCAGTTCCCGCGCAATATGTTCCGCGGCGAAGGTCAGGCCTTTGCCTCGGATGAGATTGCGCTGGCAGTGGCCAAGAACGCGCTGAACAAGAAATGGGATCTGAAGATCGATGAACCGGCGCGGCAGTTCTTTTATCTGCCGCTGATGCATTCGGAAAACCTGTGCGATCAGGAGCGCTGCGTGCGCCTGCTGAAGGAACGGATGCCGGAATATGGTGCGTCCAATCTGCTGCACGCGCGCGCCCATCGCGACGTGATCCGCAAATTCGGCCGCTTCCCTTATCGCAACGAGGCGCTATTGCGCCACAGCACCGAGCCGGAGCGCGACTATGTCGAAGCCGGTGGTTATGGCGCCACGATCCGGACCTTCCAGCAAGCCAGCTGAACCGAGGAGAGCGACTATCCGGGGGCATCCCCGACACTGACATTCTAAAGGCGCTGTCTGGCCGGTCGGACGGCGCCTTTTCTGTGTCGGGCTTTCGGCCCCAGACAATCCCTTTACCATCCCCCTATGCGGCCAGCCGTGATCACATCTTCTTGAAACGGTCGTCGCGGGATGACTGTGCTGGAGCGGGATTTTCTGTGGCCTGTAGCAGGGACTGTGCATATGGTTGTTCCAGCGCGCAGGTCTCGCGGTGGATACCGGTCGGTGAAAATGCCCACCACGTTCCCAAAGGCTTTTCTCACTGCGAGATTGCGGCGTGCAAAAAATTGGTTTAACGGTAAACTAGTTTCAGATCCAGTTTGGCGAGGGATATCATGGCCGCACAAACCTATGACGTGATCGTAATCGGCGCAGGCCCCGGCGGCTATGTGGCTGCCATCCGCGCGGCCCAGCTGGGGCTCAAGACCGCGGTCATCGAGCGTGAGAACTTGGGCGGTATTTGCCTCAACTGGGGCTGCATCCCGACCAAGGCGATGCTGCGTTCCTCCGAAGTGTTCCACCTGATGCACCGGGCCAAGGAATTCGGGCTCAGCGCCGATGGCATCGGCTACGATCTGGACGCGGTGGTGAAACGCTCGCGCGGGGTGGCAAAACAGCTGTCTTCGGGCGTCGCTCATCTGCTGAAGAAGAACAAGGTCACCGTGATCATGGGCGAGGCGACGATCCCCGCCAAGGGCAAGGTCTCGGTCAAGACCGACAAGGGCACCGAGGATCTGGCGGCCAAGAATATCATCCTGGCCACCGGCGCCCGCGCTCGGGAGCTGCCGGGGCTGGAGGCAGACGGTGATCTGGTCTGGACCTACCGGCACGCGCTGACCGCACCGCGGATGCCGAAAAAGCTGCTGGTCATCGGATCTGGCGCCATCGGCATCGAATTTGCCAGCTTCTTCAACACGCTGGGCGCCGATACCACCGTGGTCGAGGTGATGGACCGGGTGCTGCCGGTCGAGGATGCCGAGATTTCCGGCATGGCCAGGAAGGCCTTTGAGAAGCAGGGCATGAAGATCATGGAGAAATCCATGGTCAAGCAGCTGGATCGTGCAAAAGGCAAGGTCACCGCTCATATTGAGGCTGGCGGCAAGGTCCAGAAGATGGAATTCGACACGGTGATCTCGGCCGTTGGCATCGTTGGCAATACCGAAGGGCTGGGTCTGGAGGCGCTTGGCGTCAACGTTGACCGCACCCATGTGGTGACCGATAAATTCTGCCGCACCGGCGTCGAGGGGCTTTATGCCATCGGGGATATCGCCGGTGCGCCCTGGCTGGCGCATAAGGCCAGCCACGAAGGCGTTATGGTGGCAGAGCTGATCGCAGGCAAACACGCCCATCCGGTCAAACCAGAAAGCATCGCGGGCTGCACCTATTGCCATCCGCAGGTGGCTTCGGTCGGCTATAGCGAGGCGAAAGCCAAGGAGCTTGGGTACGACATCAAGGTTGGTCGTTTCCCCTTTGTCGGCAACGGCAAGGCCATCGCGCTTGGCGAACCCGAAGGGCTGGTCAAAACCATCTTTGACGCAAAGACGGGTGAACTGCTGGGCGCGCATATGATCGGCGCCGAGGTGACGGAGCTCATTCAGGGCTATGTGGTGGGCCGCCAGCTGGAAACCACCGAGGAAGACCTGATGAACACCGTCTTCCCGCATCCGACGCTGAGCGAGATGATGCATGAAAGCGTCCTGAACGCCTTTGATCGCACCATTCACTTCTAAGCGCTGCGATATGTGACACACGCACCGCCCAGAGCCATTCGCGGCTTTGGGCGGTTTTTTATTGAGCGGCTGGTCGCTGCAATTGTTTCGGGGTATTGCGGCGAGGCATATTTATCATGACCTATTCAGACGGGATTTCAGCATGACACCGAGCCAGGACACCCGCTGGAGTGTGATCCTTCTGATCTGGGGCGCTGGCCTTGGCGCTGCAGCGCAATATGGCAAGGTGAGCGTGGTCTTCGCTGAGATGGCCGAGCTGTTTCCCGATGCGGGCAGCGCCATCGGATTCACGGTGTCGCTGGTTGGGTTCCTCGGGATCGGGCTGGGTGTCATTGCGGGCATGGTGGTGGCCTCTTTCGGCTTCCGTCGCACGCTTGTGGCGGCCCTGGCCAGCGGCGCTGCGATGTCCGCCCTGCAAAGCCTAGATCTTCCTTTCTCGCTGTTTCTGGCCACCCGCGTGATCGAAGGCCTGTCGCATCTGGGCGTGGTGGTGGCGGCACCGACCCTGATTGCCCAGATCAGTTCCAATCGGCACCGGGGCGCGGCGCTGACGCTGTGGAGCACGTTTTTCGCGGTAGCCTTTGCGTTCCTTTCGTGGTTTGGCGTTCCGCTGGCACGGATGGCTGGGGTTCAGGCGCTGTTTGCCACCCACGCCGTGATCATGGCAGCGCTGGCTTTGTTGCTGCTGCGGGTGCTGCGCGATGTGCCGGTGCCGCCGCGCCAGCCGCTACCCCGGTTCGCCGATCTACCGCGTCTGCATCTGGAGATTTTCCGCTCTCCCTGGCTGGCGGCACCTGCGGCGGGCTGGCTGTTCTACACCATCTGTTTCGTTGCGATCCTGACCGTCCTGCCGCCCTATCTGGCGCCGCAGGTGCGTGGCTTTGTGATGGGTGCGATGCCGCTGACCAGCATCGCGGTGTCGATGACGCTGGGGGTGTTCCTGCTGCGGCGGATCCATGCCGTGCCACTGATCCAGGCGGGCTTTGCGCTCAGCGCGCTGGCGCTGGTCTGGATGTGGGCCGATCCCGGCGCGCCGCTGGCCTGTCTGGCGCTGGCCGGGGCGCTGGGGCTGGTGCAGGGACCGAGTTTTGCCTCGGTGGCGCAGCTCAATTCCGGGGCGGTCGATCAGGCCAGCTCCAATGGCGCCCTCGCCATGGCCGGTAATCTTGGCAATACCATCGGCACGCCGCTGATGGTCTGGGTGCTGGGGCTGGCGGGCTATAATGGCATGATCGTGACCGGCGTCATTGTGTTCATCTGCGGATGTTTGGTGCATGGCTGGCTGGCGGCACTGCGCAGAAAATCAAATGTTCGCTGAACGTTCTCGATTTTGGGTTGGAGACTCGGAAAGCTTTGCCTATCTGTAGGGTCGGGCGACCGGTGCAGGCCGGGGCGCGGATAACGGGGGTTCCATGGCTGAGCTGAAGTCCATCGAGGTGCGCGGCGCGCGCGAACACAACCTGAAAAACATCGACGTGGACATTCCGCGCGACGAATTGGTGGTGATCACCGGCCTTAGCGGCTCGGGCAAGTCGTCGCTCGCCTTTGATACCATCTATGCCGAAGGGCAGCGCCGCTATGTGGAATCGCTCTCGGCCTATGCGCGCCAGTTCCTCGACATGATGGAAAAACCCGATGTGGATCACATCAGCGGCCTATCTCCGGCGATCTCCATCGAGCAGAAGACCACCTCGAAAAACCCGCGGTCTACCGTTGGCACCGTGACCGAAATCTACGACTACCTGCGCCTGTTGTTCGCGCGGGCAGGGACGCCCTACAGCCCGGCGACCGGCCTGCCGATCGAGGCGCAGCAGGTGCAGGATATGGTCGACCGTGTCATGACGCTGGAGGAGGGCACGCGCGGCTACCTGCTGGCGCCCATCGTGCGGGATCGCAAGGGCGAGTACAAAAAGGAATTCCTTGAACTTCGGAAGCAGGGCTTCCAGCGGGTCAAGGTGGACGGCGAATTCTATGAGCTGGACGAACCGCCGACGCTGGACAAGAAGTTCCGCCATGACATCGACGTTGTAGTTGATCGGATCGTTGTACGCGAAGGGCTGGAAACCCGGCTGGCGGACAGCTTGCGCACCGCGCTGGATCTGGCCGATGGCATCGCCATTCTGGAAACCGCCCCGCGCGAAGGCGATCCCGAACGCATTACCTTCTCGGAAAACTTTGCCTGCCCGGTCAGTGGCTTTACTATCCCCGAGATCGAGCCGCGCCTGTTCTCCTTCAACGCGCCCTTTGGGGCCTGTCCGGAATGTGACGGGCTGGGAATGGAGCTGTTCTTTGACGAACGTCTGGTGGTGCCGGATCAGAGCCTCAAGGTTTATGATGGTGCGCTGGCGCCCTGGCGCAAGGGAAAATCTCCCTATTTCCTGCAAACCATCGAGGCGATTGCCAAGCACTATGAGTTCGACAAGAACACCCCGTGGAAGGATCTGCCTGCCCATGTGAAGCAGGTGTTCCTTTATGGCTCGGGCGATGAGGAAATCCCGTTCCGCTATGACGAAGGCGGCCGGGTTTACAACGTGACCCGCGTTTTCGAAGGCGTCATTCCCAATATGGAACGCCGCTATCGCGAGACGGACAGCAATTGGATCCGCGAAGAATTCGAACGCTACCAGAACAACCGCCCCTGTGGTGCCTGCGGCGGCTACCGCCTGCGAGAAGAGGCGCTGGCGGTGCGGATCGCCGATATCCACGTCGGTCAAGTGGTGCAGAAATCCATCCGCGAGGCACTCGCCTGGATCGAGGAGGTGCCGGATCACCTCAGCACCCAGAAACAGGAAATCGCCCGCGCCATCGTCAAGGAAATCCGCGAACGGCTGGGTTTCCTCAACAACGTCGGCCTTGAATATCTAACGCTCAGCCGGAATTCCGGCACGCTCTCGGGCGGCGAGAGCCAGCGGATCCGACTGGCCAGCCAGATTGGTTCAGGCCTGACCGGAGTCCTCTATGTTCTGGATGAGCCGTCCATTGGCCTGCATCAGCGCGACAACGACCGGCTGATAACGACCCTGAAAAACTTGCGTGATCAGGGCAATACGGTGATCGTGGTCGAGCATGACGAGGATATGATCCGTCAGGCCGACTATGTGTTCGATATCGGCCCCGGTGCCGGGGTGCATGGCGGGCAGGTGGTGAGCCACGGGACGCCGCAGCAGATCGCTGCAGATGCGGCTTCGGTCACCGGGCAGTATTTGTCAGGCGTGCGGGAAATCGAAATCCCCGCCAAACGGCGCAAGGGCAACAAGAAGAAAATCAAAGTGGTCAAGGCGACCGGCAACAACCTGAAAGAGGTGACAGCCGAATTCCCGCTTGGCAAATTTGTCTGCGTATCCGGCGTATCCGGGGGCGGTAAATCCACCCTGACGATTGAAACCCTGTTCAAGACCGCCTCGATGCGCCTCAACGGGGCGCGGCAGACCCCGGCGCCGTGTGAGACCATCAAGGGGCTGGAGCACCTGGACAAGGTGATCGACATCGATCAGCGCCCCATCGGGCGCACACCGCGTTCGAACCCGGCGACCTATACCGGTGCCTTTACCCCGATCCGCGACTGGTTCGCGGGCCTACCCGAGGCCAAGACGCGCGGCTACAAACCGGGGCGGTTCTCCTTCAACGTCAAGGGTGGGCGCTGCGAGGCCTGCCAGGGCGATGGGGTCATCAAGATCGAGATGCACTTCCTGCCGGACGTTTACGTGGAATGCGAGACCTGCAAGGGCAAGCGCTATAACCGCGAAACACTTGAAGTCACATTCAAGGGCAAGAGCATCGCGGATGTGCTGGATATGACCGTCGAGGAAGCGCAGCAGTTCTTTGCTGCGGTGCCCTCGATCCGTGACAAGATGGACGCGCTGATGCGGGTTGGTCTTGGCTATATCAAGGTGGGCCAGCAGGCGACCACCCTGTCAGGCGGTGAGGCGCAGCGGGTGAAGCTGTCCAAGGAGCTATCGAAACGCTCCACTGGTCGGACACTCTATATCTTGGACGAACCCACCACCGGTCTGCATTTCGAAGACGTGAAAAAGCTGCTCGAAGTGCTGCACGAACTGGTGGATCAGGGTAACTCCGTGGTGGTGATCGAACACAACCTCGACGTCATCAAGACCGCCGATCATATCATCGATATCGGTCCAGAAGGCGGTGATGGTGGCGGGGAAATCGTCGCCACCGGCACGCCGGAACAGGTGGCCGCAGAACCGCGCAGCCATACGGGGCGTTATCTGAAACCGATGCTGGAGCAAGCGGGCAGGGTGGCTGCCGAGTAAGGCAGCCTCTCCCTGTGGGCGCGGCTCAGACTATTCAAGGATGTCCGCAACCGCACCGATCAGGTTCAGAACCTTGCGGGTTTCAGGATCGACCCGATAGAGGTAGCCGTCGCTGCGGTAATAGGTGTACCTCGGGTCCAGCCTGTACCGCTTGGGGTCGCGCAGAATGATGTAGTTCATCAGTCTGTCCCCCACCGCGTACGGGCCACGGTGCTTGCCCACCTGACCCGGGGGCACGCAGGGAACGGATTTCTTGGCCAGCCCCGGCGGGCAGCCCTTCGGCGCGGCGAAACTGGCGGCGGGGAGGCTGAGGCCGAGAATGACAGCAGTGATGATGAAACGCATGACGCTCCTTTCCTGTGCTTTGTGCCAATCGTTGATTGGCGGTCAGCGCAAAGGATAGCGCTCCAAGCCGGTGCCTTCCTTGCGAAACCATCTGGGCGCATCTGTTCAGCCTGATCTTGCCGATTGGCTGGATCAAAGCGGCAGATTGCAGCCAAATCCGGGCGACCAGTCGACCTAATCCCCAGCGGTCGCTATTTCTTCATCGGGCAGGTATTGACGCCAAGGATGGAATACAGAGGGCAGGTCCCGAGCAGACCCGTCACCAGCGGCACCACGCCGATCCACATCCACCAGCCATAGCCCATCAGCGCGCCTACGATCAGCAATGCGCCGATGACGATGCGCAGGATCTTGTCCAGACCCCCAACGTTGTTTGCAAACATGGCATGTCCTTTCCTCGTTATGGGCAGAGAATACCCGGCGTCTGGACCGTCGAACATGATGTGGGTCAATGAAAAGGGGCGGTACCATCCGGTCCGCCCCTGTATTTGATCGGCAACTGATCTGTTGCTGTGCCCTAGTCGCGGCTGCGTTTTTCGAACCGGGGCAGCATGGCCGAGAAATCCATGCCCATGCCGTCCTCGTTCTCGACGAATTGCGCATAAAGCGCCTGTGCGAGCTGGCCCATCGGTGTGTCCGCATCGGCGCTGTCTGCAGCTTGCTGCGACAAGCGCAGGTCTTTCAGCATCAACTCGGCCGCGAAACCGGGCTTGTAATCGTTGTCGGCGGGCGATTGCGGGCCGACGCCCGGCGCCGGGCAATAGGCGTTCATGGTCCAGCTGTAACCCGAGGACGTGGAGACCACATCGAACATTTTCTGCCGGTCCAGCCCCAGCTTGTCGGCGAGTGCAAAGGCTTCGCAGGTGGCGATCATGGTGACGCCAAGGATCATGTTGTTGCAGATCTTGGCCGCCTGACCGGCGCCCGCATCGCCGCAATGCACGGCCTTCTGCCCCATGATGTCAAACAGCGGCTTTGCCTTCTCGAAGGCCTCAGCCGAGCCGCCAGCCATGAAGGTCAGCGTACCGCCCGCGGCGCCGCCGATGCCGCCCGAAACCGGCGCATCCACGGGCAACAGGCCTGCCGCGGCGGCTTGCTCTGCTACGGCGCGGGCGGAATCCACGTCCACGGTAGAACAGTCCACGAAGGCCGCGCCCGCTTTCATCGCCGGGATGATCTCATCCGCAACGCTGCGCAGGATCTGGCCGTTGGGTAGCATGGTGATGACCACGTCGGCGTCCTTGGCGGCTTCGGCCCCAGATGGGGCCATGGTGACGCCCTCGACCTTGACCTCTGCCATGTCAAAGCCGGTGACATCATGGCCTGCAGCGGCAAGGTTGGCCGCCATCGGGCCGCCCATATTGCCAAGGCCGATAAATCCGATCTTCATGGGTTACTCCTCCTCAAATGTCAGTGCGTCTGCGCCCAGCGGCATCAGCATCTGGCTGACGGCAACGGCTGGCACGGAGCGGTCCGCGTATTGCCACTTGGGCTGGCGGTCCTTGTCAATGATCTGGGCCCGGATGCCTTCCAGAAAGTCGCCTTTTTCCATCGACCGGTAGGTAAAGCGATACTCTAGATCCAGCGCCTTGCGGATGGTCAGGGTCGCGCCCCGCAGCCGGTGAAGGATTTCCACAGTCGCGGCCATGGACAGCGGCGAATTGCGCATCAGCGGCTTTTGCGCGGTGGCGGCGAACTCCGAGCCGTCCTGTTCAAGGACGGTCAGGATGTCACTCAGGGTTTCCCCGGCAAACAGCCGGTCGATATCACCCTGCTTGGCCTCCAGTGTGCCATCGGGCGCGGCGTCGGCGGCGTTGGCCAGAATATCAGGGTTGCCGTCCTGCTCCAGCGCGGTGATTAGCCCAGGCCATTTCTCCTGCGGGATATAGTGGTCGGCAAAACCGGCGTAGATCGCGTCGGCGGCCTTCATCCGGCCCGCAGTCAGACCGAGGTATTCGCCTAAGCGCCCCGGCGCCAGCGCCAGGATCAGCGTGCCGCCCACGTCGGGGATCAGGCCGATGCCAGTCTCGGGCATGGAGATCTGGCTGCTCTCGCAGACGATGCGATGGGTGCCGTGGCAGCCGATGCCGACGCCGCCGCCCATGGTGAAGCCCTGCAGGAAGCTGACCACCGGCTTCGGGTATTCAAAGATCCGCGCATTCAGGCGGTATTCATCGCGCCAGAAGGTGCGCCCATAGCCGTAATCGCCCTTGGTGCCGGTGACATAAAGCTCGGCAATGTCACCACCGGCGCAAAAGGCCTTTTCGCCGCTTGCATCGATGACGACGATTTTGACCGCATCATTGGTTGCCCAGTCCTTCAATGCCGCATCAATGGCCATGCACATGTCATAGGACAGGGCGTTCAGGGCCTTTTCGCGGGAGAGGGTGATCCGGCCCGCTGAGCCGGTCACGCGAATGTCGATATCGCTCATCCCAGACCTCAGCGGTTTTCAGACAGCATGTGGCGGGCCACGATCACGCGCATGATCTCATTGGTGCCCTCAAGGATCTGATGCACCCGCAGATCACGCACCAGTTTCTCGATGCCGTAATCCGCCAGATAGCCATAACCACCGTGCAGTTGCAGGCACTGATCGACGATCTTCGATCCCGCTTCGGTGACGAATTTCTTGGCCATGGCGCAGAACTTGGTCGCATCCGGTGCGCCCTGGTCCAGCTTCCAGGCCGCCTGACGCAGGAAGGTGCGCGCGGCTTGCAGTTCAATCTCCATATCCGCAAGGCGGAACTGAAGGCCCTGAAACTGGTCGATCGACTGGCCAAAGGCTTTACGCTCGCTCATGTATTGCAGGGTCATGTTGAGCGCGGTCTGCGCTGCACCGAGCGAGCAAGACGCAATGTTCAGACGTCCGCCATCAAGGCCCATCATGGCGTATTTGAACCCCTTGCCTTCTTCGCCGACAAGGTTGTTCGCGGGGATCTTGCAATCGTCGAACTGAACCTGCGCGGTTGGCTGGCTTTTCCAGCCCATCTTGTCCTCAAGCCCACCAAAGGACAGGCCTGGCGTACCGTCCTCGACATAGACGGTAGAGATCCCCTTGGGACCATCCCCGCCAGTGCGCACCATGCAGACATAGGCATCGGAATAGCCGCCGCCCGAGATGAACGCCTTGGTGCCGTTCAGCGTGTAGCCTTCGTTGGTCTTTTCAGCGCGGGTCTTCAGCGCGGCCGCGTCGGAACCGGAACCGGGTTCCGTCAGGCAGTAGGAGAGCACCGTGTTGAGGGTCAGAACGTCGGGCATCACGCGGGCCTTCATTTCGTCGCTGGCAAAGGTGTCCAGCATCTTGGCGCACATGTTGTGGATCGACAGGAAGGCCGCGACCGAGGGGCAGGCCATCGACAGCGCCTCAAACACCAGCGTGGCGTCAAGACGCGTCAGAGCGGATCCGCCGCCTTCTTCGCTGACGTAAAGCCCACCAAAGCCCAACTCACCGACCTTGGGCCACAGATCCTTGGGAATGGTGCCTTCAGCTTCCCACTGGCGGGCAAAGGGGGCGATGTTGTCCTGACCAAAGGCATGAGCCATGTCAAAAATGGCGGTCTGTTCTTCTGTCAAAGCGAAATCCACGTCGTGTCCTCCCTGGCGCGGTGTGAATTGAACGGTTGTTTATTTACTTATCCGCAGGCGCCTCTCAGAGCAAGCTGTGCAATTGCAAAGCCGTGCTGCAGGAATGGCGGCGGCACACCTTTAAGGCGAATTTTGATTTCGGAAACCAATTCTTAGGAACCGCGGCCATAGAGTGCAGTCAAGCCCATGTGCCGGCGAACGGTATCATAGAACTGTCAGAACTTCGGAAGAGATCCATGTCAAAATTCGATTTCCAATTTCAGAAAAACGCGTCGAATCAGTCGGTAACAGCAGGGTTGGCGATGTTCGAAACGCAAAAGAAGGCTGGAATTCAGCAAGGCAGTCAGGCTGGCACGGTAAAAACTGCGCGGAAGTACATTGACGACGCGATGGATCTGGTGGTCTCGCTCGACTACAACGCCGCACGTGCCATGCTTGACGAGGCTCTGTCGATCTATCCCGAAGACATCGTCCTTCTTCGGCTTTCAGGCGATGTTTACCTGCAGCAGGATGATAGGGATAACGCGCTTTTAACCTACATGACTGCAATGGGTGTCAACCCTCTGGACACTCAAGTGTTGAACTCGATCGGAAGCCTGCTGGGGCTCATGGGGAACTCCCACGATGCCAAAGGTTTTTTCCAGGCAGCACATAATACCGATCCGAGTGATGCCTATTCTGGTTATAACTGGGCTCATAACAGTATGAAGGACAGCGACTGGAGTTTCTTTGACCGGCTGCCGCAGATTTTGCGCTTGGGCGATAGGTGTCCCCTGGATGTGCAGCCATTTACGCTTTTGGGTCTGACGGACGATCCGGCGTTGCACAAGGTGCGCGTCAAAGCGCGGTGTCGAGATTTGATGAAACGGATTAAGGAAAACAAGCGTTTCTCCCGGACCAGCGTTCACGGACGGAAAATCCGGATCGGTTTCTTTTCCGACGACTTCAGGGATCACGCCACAATGCTCCTGATGGGACGGTTCTTTGATCTAATAGATCGTGAGCGCTTTGAGGTTATCATCTATGACTATGGCAGTTCGGGAAATAGTGCCGTGCGACTGCAAGTGGAAGAGAGCGCGGATATCTATCACAACGTGCGCGATATCAGTGATCATGAAATGGCTGAATTGGCGCGCAAGGATGGCGTCGACATCGCAATCGACATGAAAACCTATACGAAAGGCGCCAGGCTGGCTGCATTTGCAGAGCGGGTGGCGCCGGTTCAGGTTGCTTTCCTCGGCTATCCGGGAACGAGCGGCTTGCCGACGATGGACTATTTCATTGGGGATGAAATTACGGTGCCGCCATCGCTGCGTCAGCACTTCAGTGAAAAAATTCTCTATATGCCCAACTGTTATCAGGTGAATGACAACACAAGGGAGCATTCGCCGGATATGCCTACTCGCGCTGAACTGGGGCTTCCGGAAGATGCGTTTGTGTTTTGCAGCCTTAACAACCCGAACAAGGTCACACCGGCCGAGTTCGATGTCTGGACGAAGCTTCTCCACAAAGTGCCGGACAGTGTGCTTTGGCTTTTTGCGCCGACCATCACCATTCAGGAGAACCTGCTACGGGAAGCGAAAGCACGCGGGATCGGACCCGAACGGCTGGTGTTTGCGGCAAGGGTTTCCATGGTAGAACACGTGAGCCGGATGGGGCGGGCAGATCTGTTCCTGGATGCGTTCAACTGTAACGCCCATACCACCGCAAGTGAGGCGGTCTGGTCCGGGCTGCCAATCGTGACCAAGGCTGGCAAACAGTTCGCTGCACGTGTCGCAGCCAGCATCGTCACCGCAATAGGGTGCCCGGATCTGGTGACCGAGACAAAAGAGGAGTACTACGACCTCGCGTACAAACTAGCGACGGATCGTGAGGCTCTGAACGCGATTAAACAGCGTCTCAAGGACAATCTGTGGACAACTCCGCTGTATGACTCGGAGCAGTATGTTCGCGACTTCGAGAACCTGATGGAAAAGGCAATCCTGCGCTATGAGGAAGGATACAAGCCCAAGCACCTGTCCCTGAACTGACAGAGGCCGCTGTGCGGATCCTAAAGGATCCGCACCTGCGTTCCGATCTCAACCAGTTCGTAGAGCTCCTCGACGTGCTGGTTGTAAAGACCGATACAGCCGGATGAGCTTTGGCGCCCGATCTTGCGGGTGTCATGGGTGCCATGCACCAGATAGGCCGGCCAAGTCAGATACATGGCGCGGGTGCCCAGCGGGTTGCCTGGGCCGCCTTCCATATATCGGGGCAGAGTGGGGTCGCGTTCGCGCATATTGGCGGTCGGGGTCCAGCCGGGATTCTTTGCCTTGCGCACGACCTTGGTATAGCCGCGCTTGGTCAGTTCGTCGCTCATCGGCACGGAAGAGGGGAAGAGACGGTAACTTTCGCCGTCCCCGCCCCAGTAATGCACCGCACGCGAGGCAACATCCGCCAGTAGGCAGCCCACACCTAGCTCGTCGAAATGATCCTGCCAGTTTTGCTGCGTAAAGGCCGAGATGTTCCTTTTTACCGCTGTCTGATCGCGGATCGGTGCCTCATCGGCGGGGAAGGCATCAGTGGATTGCGCGCGTAGGAGTGTCGGGGTCGCCAAAGCCCCTGCCAGCCCAAGGATTGTGCTCCGGCGGGTGATCCGTTGTGTCATGGTGCCTCCTGTATTCTGTTTCGAAACTGCTCGGTTTCGTTCGGGGTCTGTCCGGGAACATATTCACTTCAGCGAATTTGGCCAGTGGTTTCCGGAGGGTTTTGGTGGCCTCACGAATTTGTGTTCATGCGGTCCGGGGCCTGGCGCAACAATTGCTTGCCGCTGCCCGATATCGCGGCACTCCCGTGGAGGAAAGCAAAAAACAAAGCCCCGGCGTTTCGGCCAGGGCTTTGCATGTCGGTATGAGATCCTAGATCAGTCCATTGGCTTGAAGTTGAACTCGCCGCCTTCGCGAATGCCCGAGGGCCAGCGCGAGGTGATGGTCTTGGTCCGGGTGTAGAACTTGAACGCGTCCGGGCCGTGCTGGTTCAGGTCGCCGAATGCGGATTTCTTCCAGCCACCAAAGGTGTGATAGGCCAGCGGAACCGGGATCGGCACGTTGATGCCGACCATGCCGATGTTGATCCGGTTGGCGAAATCACGCGCGGTGTCGCCGTCGCGGGTAAAGATCGCGGTGCCGTTGCCGTACTCGTGGTCCATGGCATAGCCAAGCGCCTCTTCGTAGGTCTTGGCGCGCACGGTGGACAGAACCGGGCCAAAGATCTCTTTCTTGTAGATATCCATGTCGGTGGTGACGTTGTCGAACAGGTGCGGGCCGACAAAGAAGCCGTCTTCATAACCCTGCAGGTTGAAGTCACGACCATCGACCACCAGCTTTGCGCCTTGCTCGACACCGGATTCTACCAGCCGCAGGATGTTTTCCTTGGCGGCGGCGGTGACAACGGGACCATAGTCCACATCGTTGCCTGCGGTGTAGGGGCCGACTTTCAGCTTTTCGATACGCGGAACCAGCTTGTCGATCAGGCGGTCGGCGGTTTCTTCACCGACAGGAACCGCAACCGAGATTGCCATGCAGCGTTCACCAGCAGCACCGTAGCCTGCGCCGATCAGCGCGTCTGCGGCCTGATCCATGTCCGCATCGGGCATAATGATCATGTGGTTCTTGGCGCCGCCAAAGCACTGTACGCGCTTACCTTGGGCACAGCCGGTGCCGTAGATGTATTCGGCAATCGGGGTGGACCCCACGAACCCGACCGACTGGATGGTGTCGTTGTAAAGGATCGCGTCCACGGCTTCCTTGTCGCCGTTGACGACCTGCAGGATGCCCTTGGGCAGACCAGCTTCTTCCATCAGTTCTGCCAGCATCAGCGGAACGGAGGGATCACGCTCGGACGGTTTCAGGATGAAGGCGTTGCCGCAGGCGATGGCCGGGGCAAACATCCACATCGGGATCATCGCCGGGAAGTTGAACGGGGTGATACCCGCGGTGACGCCCAGGGCCTGACGCATGGAGTACATGTCGATGCCCGGCCCGGCGCTGTCGGTGTAGTCACCTTTCAGCAGCTCCGGCGCGCCGATGCAGTATTCGACCACTTCCAGACCACGCTGCACATCACCAGCCGCATCGGGCAGGGTCTTGCCGTGCTCGCGGCTCAGCGCTTCGGCAAGCTTGTCCATGTCGCGGTTCAGCAGGCCGACGAATTTCATCATGACGCGAGCGCGGCGCTGCGGGTTGACGGCGGCCCATGCGGGCTGTGCGGCGGCTGCGATGGCCACGGCCTGTTCCATCTCGTCCTTGGAGGCCAGCGGCACCTTGGCCTGCACTTCACCGGTTGCCGGGTTGAAGACATCTGCAAAACGGCCGGACGTGCCTTTGACGTGTTCGCCGTTGATATAATGGGTGAGTTCTTGCATCGGATTCCTCCCTATACGCTTTGGCGGCAACATAGACTTGCAAAAAACACCGGAAAAGGGGAAAGATTTCAAAAAGGCTTTGCAAGAACGCAAGTGTTAATCGCAGGGCAAGAACATAAGGTACAGGAACGTCGAGGAGGATCCCGGCATGGACCCACAATGGGATGATATGAAAGTGTTTCTCGCGGTCGCGCGCGAGGCCAGCCTGTCCGGTGCCGGGCGGGTGCTCAAGATGGACCCCGCGACCGTCGGGCGGCGTATCGCCCGGTTCGAGGCTGCATTGGACACCCCATTGTTCGTCAAATCCCCGCAGGGTTATGCGCTGAGTGCGGCTGGGGACCGGTTGCTGACCCATGCAGAGACCGCCGAACAGGCGATGCGCGCCGGGCAGGAGGCGCTGAGCGGTCCCAGCGACACGCTGTCGGGGCAGATCCGCATCGGGGCGCCGGATGGCAGCGCCAATTATATCCTGCCGCAGGTCTGCGCCGCGATTGGCGCCGAAAACCCCGATCTCGATATTCAGATCGTTGCCTTGCCGCGGGTCATCAACCTGTCGCGCCGCGAGGCGGATATGGCCGTGACCGTCAGCGCGCCCACTGCCGGGCAGCTGCTGGTTCAGAAGATCACGGATTACAAACTTCATCTTGTGGGGTCGCGTCACTATCTGCGTGAGCACCCGCCGCTGGAAAAACTTGAGGATCTGAAGGGGCACCGGATGATCGGCTATATCCCGGACATGATCTTTGACCGGGAGCTGGATTACCTCAGCGATCTGGGTGTGGAGCGGGTGGCGCTGGCCTCCAACTCGGTCTCGGTACAAATCAAACTGGCGGCCGAGGGCACTGCGCTTTGTGTGGCGCATGATTTTTCACTGCCTGCGCATAGGGTCTTGCGTAAGGTGCTGACCGACAAGATCAGCCTGTCGCGCAGTTTCTATCTGGTGCGCCATCAGGGTGATCAGCGCAGCGAGCGTCTGAACCGGTTTGCGCAGGCGCTGTCCAAGGGGATCCGCGACGAGGTCGCGCGGCTGGAGGCACTGACCTGACGCTGGATCTGCTGACCTGACGCTGGATCTGCTGCCCTGACGCTGGATCTGCCGCGGCTTTCCTGCCAAATTGTCGCAGCTATTTCCAAAACTGACTGGACATGTTCTTGACTTGGATCTGCATTGCGGCAACGCTTGTATTTACGCAAGAAAATTACGAGTGGAGGAGAATTTATGCTGGTTCAATCGATTTTGAAATCCAAGGCAAGCGCCGGGGTGGTAACGATTTCTCCTGAGGCTCCGGTTTCTGACGCGGCCAAGCTATTGGCGGAGAAAGGCATCGGGACCGTGGTGGTGTCTTCCGACAATGAGACGGCTGAGGGGATCCTGTCCGAGCGCGATATCGTGCGTGAGCTAGGCAAAAGTGGGTCTGGCTGCCTGACCTGCAAAGTCAAGGACTACATGACCAGCAAGCTGGTGACCTGCACCAGCGAATCCAATGTCGAAGATATCCTGCAGCAGATGACCGAGGGCCGGTTCCGCCACATGCCTGTGGTCGAAGGCGGCAAGATGGTCGGTCT
This sequence comes from Pseudophaeobacter sp. A-200-2, assembly GCF_041008815.1. Classification (NCBI taxonomy): domain Bacteria; kingdom Pseudomonadati; phylum Pseudomonadota; class Alphaproteobacteria; order Rhodobacterales; family Roseobacteraceae; genus Pseudophaeobacter; species Pseudophaeobacter sp. A-200-2. The sequence goes on from NZ_JAXGFU010000001.1 coordinate 44,902, forward strand.
GATTTCGCTGGGCGATGTGGTGAAGGCCAAGCTGGCCGAAGTCGCGATGGAAAAGGACGCTCTGGAAGGCATGATCATGGGGCATTAAGCCTCGGCGAAATTTTCTTGCCAGATGACGTGCCGGAACTGGTGTTTCCGTATTTTCCCCCTCTTGTCAGGACAGGCGCAAATATGTTTGCGTGCGCGCGAGTTCTGAGGAGGCAGGAGGGCCCCCAATGCGTATAGGCTTGTACCCCGGCACATTTGATCCGATCACTTTGGGCCATATCGACATCATCCGCCGCGCCAGCGCATTGGTGGACAAACTGGTGATCGGTGTGGCGATCAACCGGGACAAGGGACCGCTTTTCGATCTGGAAGAGCGTGTTGCCATGATCGAGGCCGAATGTGCCTCCCTGTCAGAGGAAACCGGCACCGAGATCGTCGCGCACCCGTTTGAGAACCTGCTGATCCACTGCGCCCGCGATGTTGGCGCGCAGATCATCGTGCGGGGCCTGCGGGCGGTTGCGGACTTTGAGTATGAATTCCAGATGGTTGGCATGAACCGGGCCCTGGACAGCTCGATTGAAACGGTCTTCCTGATGGCCGAGGCGCGTCATCAGGCGATTGCCTCGAAACTGGTGAAGGAAATCGCGCGGCTGGATGGCGATGTGTCGAAATTCGTAACGCCCCAGGTCAACGACGAACTTCGTAAGCGGCTTTCGAAATAGGCTGGTCTGAAGTTTTCTGATAGGGCATGGGGCATTGCTCCGCCGCGAAATTACAAAGCCGGGCGCCTCGCCCGGCTTTTTCTATTGGGCCAATGGGTCAAATGCTGTGCAGCGGGTGACGCGCGCCTTAGCGCCAGAACGCAACCCAGTCGATCAGTTCGAACAGCTTCTTGCCGAGAAACACCATGTGCTCGCTGCCGAACAGCGCCACGTCGATGGCGATGGCGGCTGTCAGGATAATCCCCATGACAATAGCAATTTGATTGGTCATAGCTGTCCGCCAAAAAGAAACGCCCGGTCAGATATGCCTGACCGGGCGCTAAATCTCAAGTCCGTGACGGGGCTTAGCTAAGGCGGCCCATCGCGGTTGCCACGTCAGCCATACGTACCGAGAAGCCCCATTCGTTGTCGTACCAGCACAGGACGCGCACCATGCGGCCTTCGACCACGCGGGTCTGATCCGGTGCGAAGATTGAGCTTTCGCTGGAGTGGTTGAAGTCGGTGGAGACCAGCGGCGCGGGCTCATAGCCCAGAACACCGGCCATCGCACCCTTGGAGGCTTCGGCGACCAGCGCGTTGATTTCCTCGGCGGTCACTTCCTTGGCAGCGCGGAAGGTCAGGTCCACGGCGGAAACATTCGGCGTGGGCACGCGGATGGCGGAACCGTCCAGGCGGCCTTTGAGGTTGGGAAGAACCTCACCCAGAGCCTTGGCTGCACCGGTGGAGGTGGGGATCATCGACATGGCTGCCGCGCGGGCGCGGTACAGATCCTTGTGGCGGCGGTCCAGCGTCGGCTGGTCGCCTGTATAGGCGTGGATCGTGGTCATGATGCCGCTTTCGATGCCGACACCTTCGTCCAGGACCTTGGCGATCGGGGCTAGGCAGTTGGTGGTGCAGGAGCCGTTCGACACCATGCGGTCCGCGGCGGTCAGCTGGTCGCTGTTGACGCCATAGACGATGGTCTTGTCGACGTTCTTGCCGGGGGCGGAGAGCAGCACCTTGCCTGCGCCGCGCTCCAGGTGCGCCTTGGCTTTTTCACCGTCGTTGAATTTGCCGGTGCATTCCAGAACGACGTCGCAGCCGTCCCAGTCCAGCTCATTCATGTCGTAGGTCGAGAACATCTGCATGTCGCCGCGGCCCAGGTTCATGGTGCCGTCGCCAATGCTGACCTCGCCGGGGAAACGGCCATGCACGGAGTCGTACTTGATCAGGTGGGCTGCGGTTTCCAGCGGACCGGTCGCGTTGACCTTGATCACTTCGATGTCGTCACGGCCCGAGGCTGCGATGTGTGACAGGGTGCAGCGGCCGATGCGGCCAAAACCGTTGATCCCGACTTTGATGGTCATTCCTGTGTCTCCTGGCGAGCAAAACTTGCGCCGGATATAGACCCGTTATGTAAATCCCTAAAGAGGCAAAAAGGCCGAAATGACAGCATGTTAGCGCAAAACTAGACCGGTGGCGTTAACGGTTTTCGACCGGTGGCGATAACGATTTGGGCAGGCCGCCATGCGCCGGGAATCCCCGGGCTGTCGTGCCCGGGCTTCGGCTTGCCTGTGCTGGTGGATCGGATAGGGTGCAAATAAAGGCAGGTTTACGAGGGGATGTTCGATGAGCGGTTTGCTGGCGCTGCTGGATGATGTGGCAGGCATTGCCAAGGTGGCGGCGGCCTCGGTCGACGATGTTGCGGCGCAGGCAGCCAAGGCGGGCGCCAAGGCTGCCGGGGCGGTGATCGACGATGCCGCGGTGACTCCGAAATACGTGCATGGCTTTGCCGCCGAACGCGAATTGCCGATCATCTGGAGGATCGCCAAGGGCTCGGTCAAGAACAAGCTGGTGATCCTGTTGCCCATCGGCCTGCTGCTGGCCAATCTGGCGCCCTGGTTGATTTCGCCACTGTTGATGCTTGGCGGTGCCTATCTTTGTTTTGAAGGCGCCGAGAAGATCTATCATGCCCTTGTGCCCCATGACGAAACCCATGTCTTCCCCGAGGATAAGCCGGGCGATCCGGCGCATCTCGAAGAAGAAAAGGCCGCTGGTGCAATCAAGACCGATTTTATCCTCTCGGCTGAGATCATGACCATCGCCCTTTCGGCCATTCCGGAGGGAACGATCTGGATGGAGGCGGCGACGCTGGCGCTGGTGGGCCTTGGTATTACCGTGGCCGTCTATGGCTCGGTCGCGCTGATCGTGAAGGCAGACGATGTGGGGCTTTACATGGCGCAGAATGGGCGTCTGGGCCTGACGCAGGCGCTGGGGCGCGGTCTGGTCCACGCTATGCCCGGCTTCATGAAGCTGCTGACTATCGTGGGGACCGCTGCAATGCTCTGGGTGGGCGGCTCCATCGTTATTCATGGGCTGGAGGAGCTTGGCTTTGGCGGGGTGGGGCATCTGATCCACGACTGGGCCTATGCCATTGGTCACGCGGTGCCTGCAGGCTGGACCGGGGCAGTGGAATGGTCGGCAAAGGCCGCGATGGACGGGGTCTTTGGCGTGGCTCTGGGCATGGTGCTGATCCCTGTGGCGACCAAGGTGATTGCGCCGTTGTTGGCGGCTGTGACCGGCAAATCGCCTGCCGGACACTAGGATAGTGGAGCCGATGCAAGAACCGCTGCCATTGGTCGTGTTTTCCGATCTGGATGGGACGCTTCTGGATCATGACAGCTATTCCTGGCAGGCCGCTGTTCCCGCCCTTGATCGACTGGCGAAAATGGGCGCGGCTGTGGTTCTGGCCAGCAGCAAGACTGCATCGGAAATAACTGTTTTACAACGGAAAATGGGTCTTTCAAGCTGGCCCGCGATCGTTGAAAACGGCGCTGGCTTGCTGGGGCAGAACGACCTGCCGATCTATGGTGATCTGCGCGCGGCGCTGGATCGGGTTCCAGATGACCTGCGCCAGAAGTTCCGGGGGTTTGGCGATATGTCCGTGGCGGAGATTGCAAAGATCACCGGCCTGCCGCAGGCAGATGCTGCCCGTGCTGCCGAGCGGCTGTTTTCCGAACCGGGGATCTGGAGCGGCACCGAGGCGGAGCGGGCGCAGTTTGAAACAGCGTTGGCGGATCTCGGTGTTTCTGCGCGATATGGCGGGCGGTTCCTGACCCTGTCCTTTGGGGGCACCAAGGCGGACCAGATGGCCGAGGTCCTGTCACGCTATCCTGCCCGGCACACTGTGGCGTTGGGGGATGCGCCAAACGATGTCGAGATGCTGGAAGCCGCAGAATTCGGCGTCATCATCGCCAATCCGCATCGTGCGGCATTGCCGCCCTTGGCCACAGAGCGCACAGGCCGCATAATTCGAACAAAAGAGGCTGGGCCTTCGGGCTGGAACAGGGCCATGATGGACCTGTTGAACCGGCTAGAAACCAAGGCATAGGAACGGACATCCGCATGGTAGATTTTCATCAGAACGGGAATATCACGACGCTGCACAATCTGCGGACCCGATCGCTGGAGGAAATGAACTATGAGTTGGAAACCTTTGCCCAATCACGAAAAATTTCCCTAATCCTGCCCTGTCTCTATTCCGAGCTGGAAACTGAGGCGATGCCCAATATCGTGGCCGAGCTGTCCAAGGTCCGTTACCTGCACCGCATCGTGGTGGGGCTGGACCGGGCCGATGAGGCGCAGTTTCGCCATGCCCAGAAGTTCTTCAAGGATCTGAACCAGAACCACGTGGTGATCTGGAACGACAGCCCTCGGATGAAGGCGCTTGGCGCGCGGCTGGAGGCGATGGGTCTAGCTCCGACCGAGCAGGGTAAGGGCAAGAACGTCTGGTCGTCGCTTGGCTATCTGATGAGCTGCGAAGACAGCTCGGTCATGGCAATTCACGACTGCGATATCCTGACCTACACGAACGAGCTTTTGGCGCGGCTGGTTTACCCGGTGGCGAACCCCAACTTTCCCTATCAGGTGGCCAAAGGGTTTTATGCCCGCGTCGGACAGGACCGGCTGAACGGGCGGGTGACGCGCCTTCTGGTCAGCCCGCTGCTGATCGCGCTTAAACGGGTGATCGGGGACCGCGACTACATCGATTACCTGCGCAGCTTCCGCTATCCCTTGTCCGGGGAATTCGCGATGCGCACCAGCATTCTGCCGGATCTCCGGATCCCCTCGGACTGGGGGCTGGAGATTGGAGTGCTCTCCGAGGCCTGGCGCAACCTGGCGCCCAAGGCCGTCTGTCAGGTCGAAATCGCCGATTCCTATGATCACAAACATCAGGAGCTGAGCCCGGAAGACGCTGAGGCAGGGCTGAACCGGATGTCGGTGGATATCTGCAAATCGATCTTCCGCAAACTGGCGGCGGATGGCACGGTCTTTACCACCAATGTCTTCCGCACCCTGAAAGCCACCTATTACCGCAGCGCGCTTGACCTGCTAGAGGCCTATTACGCCGATGCCAAGATGAACGGTCTCAGCATCGACCGCCACAGCGAGGAACGCTCGATCGAGCTCTTTGCCGAGAACATCATGCGGGCCGGGCAGTTCTTTCTCGATAATCCGCATGAGACGCCCTTCATCCCGACATGGAGCCGGGTGCATGCCGCAGACCCGGCCTTCCTGCGGGACATGCATGCCGCAGCGGCGCAGGACACGGCGGAATTTCAGTGATATTGCCGTGGTTGCAGGGCGTTAGTTGACGTTTGTAATCCAGCGGCACTGATAGGGCGCGAGGGTGATGGTGCCATCCATCATCGCCAGATGCTCGCCTGTCAGAATGTCGACCCAGGTGTCATCCTCGATCAGGTTCAGATGGTAGGATGGCAGCGCGATTTCATCCTTGCTGACGTTGTGCAGGGCAAACATGGACTGTCCGCGATCAAGGCTTTGCCGCCACAGGGTAAAGACCCGGTCATCCCCCGAATTGAGCGTGAATTGCGTGGCATTAGGATGAAAGGCGGACTGCATCTTGCGCAGTTCCAGCCGCGCGCGCAATTCTCGCATCACGCGGGCCTGCAGGCTGGTTTCATCGTCCAGAAGGCCGCGCAGCTCGGTGTAGTCCCAGCGGTGCCGATTGATCGCCCGGTTCATGCCGCGTTTCTTCACCGCCTCGTGATCATTTGGCGTCGCCAGCAGGGAGTGAATATAGAAGGCGGGAATACCCTCCAGCGACATCACGATGGTCTGAGAGCAGATAAACCGTTCAAAATGAAAGGCATCCGGCCCGTCAAAGGTTTCTGTGAGCGCCTCGTAGAATGTGGTGTTGAGCTCATAGGGGGACTCGCCGCCACAAGGCAGCGCCCGCATCGAAACCATCCCTCCCGCGTGGCGCACCGTTTCGATCATCCGCGCCTGTTCCTCGTGGCTCAGCAATCCTTCGGCGGGGCGCATGCCGATGCCGTCATGGCTGGCGGTAAAGTTGAAATAGGCGCATCCCAGCGGCGCTGGTGGCATCGCTTTTTGCCACTGCACCAGATGGGTGGCATCCCCGGCCATCATCGCGTGCAGGATCAGCGGCGGCAGCGGGAAGTTGTAGATCATATGCGCCTCATCACGGGCGCCGAAATAGCTGAGGTTCTCCGATTTGGGCACGTTGGTTTCGGTGATCAGCACCACCTTTTCCGCGGTGTTGTCGCACAAAAGCCGGATCAGTTTGATGATCTCATGAGTCTGGGGCAGGTGGATTGAGGGGGTGCCGACCTCCTTCCACAGGAAGGCCACCGCGTCGAGCCGGATCATCCGCACGCCATTGTCCAGATGCAGGCGAATGATACGCAGGAATTCCAGCAGAACCTCCGGGTTACGGAAATCCAGATCGATCTGGTCGTGTGAGAAGGTGCACCAGACGTGACGCGTCCCGTTGCTTGTCTCGACCTCCTGCAGCAGCGGCGTGGTGCGTGGGCGGACTACGGCGCTCAGATCATCCTCTGGACTGGCCTCGAAAAAGTACTTGTCATAGGGCGCCTGTCCTTGCCTGTAGGCGTTGAACCACGCGCCCTGGCTGGAGACATGGTTGAGCACCAGATCCGACATCAGAGTGAACTCATCTGCGATCCGGTTGATATCGCTCCAGTCGCCCAGCTGCGGATTGACGCTGCAGAAATCCGACACCGCGAAGCCATCATCCGAGGTATAGGGAAAGAACGGTAGGATATGCACGCTGTTGAGCCAGCCGTCACAATAGCGGCGCAGGAAATCATTCAGCAGATCCAGCGGCTTGTGCTGCCCGTCCACGATGGAATTGCCATAGGTGATGACCAGCGCGTCCGCTTCGCTCCACATCCGGTTGCCCGGGGTGCGGGCGCGTTTGCGGCGTTTGAACGGATCCGGCCAGAAGGCCTGGTTGATCTGCGTGGCAAGATTATCCGCGTTGAGACCGGGATAGATCCGCGCGATGCGGCTGCTGATTGCGCGATGTAGGGATCGGGTGGGTTCTGTCATGACAGGCAGTCAAACATGTTGCAGCCTGCAAGGCCAAGCCTATCCAGATTGGCAGGCCCGGAAAACAGGCGCGCCCTGCGCGGGGCGTCCAATTTTTCAGCAGCCCGTGTGCGATGTTTTGCGTGCGTGAAAATCGCCGTCAGGCAAAGTAATACGGCGCCTTTTTCAGGTCGGGCCATTGGGTCGGGCAATGTCCATAAATCACCATCGCATCGCGTGCTGTGGCAAGGTCCAGCAGGCGACGGGCGCTTTGCGTGGCCAGCTGCGGATCAGGTGCGGTATCAAAGCCTTCATCAACTTCGGCCGGGCGGGATATCGCATCCGAAGTCAGCAGGACGTCGCCGCTCTCAGGCAGGGACAGAAGCGCCGCGATTTGCCCCGGTGCATGGCCGGGCGCCATCAGCAGCTCAAAGCCCGGTCCGACCTTGGTATCTTCGGTCAGCGTAAGGTAGCGACGGTCCGGCCAGTCCAGCGGGCGTTGGTTTCCCCAGTAAAGCGGTTGCGGCAGGTCGCGTTCCCGTTTCGAAATCACCATCGGCGCCTGCAGGAAATCAGAGATGCCACCGATATGGTCGATATGAGTGTGGGTCAGCACGAAGAGGTCAATGTCCTTGGGCTGCACGTCGACGAGGGCCAGTTGCGCGGCGGGCAGGTGGTGCGGCTGACAATCAAGCACCTCGCCGAACTCATAAAGCCGATCCTCCTCGCTCGCCTGCGCAGGGTCCGTGGCGTATTTGGCGGGAAACCCTGAATCGATCAGCACGTTCTCGCCCGCATCTGTCTGGATCAGATAGCCACAGATGCCGATCTTGCGCCCGTTTGAATGGACCCGGAACAGCCCGAAATCGAGCACATACAGCCGCACAGGGCGGCCTTTCAGCAGGCCGCCCTGTGCGATGGGTTCAACAGTTCCGATTTCCGCCATGGTCGTCAGGCCACCCGGTTGGCTGAGGCCGCCAGCAAGTGCCGCGTATAGTCGTGACTGGAGCGGTCGTTCCGCATGTCGTCGATGCTGAGGATCTCGACTATCTCGCCGTTTTGCATCACCGCGGCCCTGTCACACATATGAGCCACCACCGCCAGATCATGAGAGACCATGATGTAGGTTAGGTGATGCTCCTTGCGCAAGTCACTCAGAAGGTTTAGGATTTCAGCCTGAACTGACACATCCAGCGCCGAGGTCGGCTCGTCCAGAAGCAGGATCTGCGGCTCTGGCGCCAGGGCGCGGGCAATGGCCACACGCTGGCGCTGACCACCGGACAGCTGGTGCGGATAGCGAAAGCGGAAGGCCGGGCCAAGACCCACATCCCGCAGCAACTGATCCACCCGGTCGTCGATATCCGTGAACCCGTGCAGGTGCAGCGTTTCTGACAGAACCTGATCCACCGACTGGCGCGGATGCAAAGAGGCATAGGGGTCCTGAAAAACCATCTGCACGGTCCGATAGAAGGTCCGGTCGCGCTTGCGGCCCAGATCCTGCCCGGCGACATGCATATGTCCTTCCCACTGCGGAGCAAGACCGGTCAGCGCCTTCAGGATGGTCGATTTGCCCGACCCGCTTTCGCCGACAAGACCGAAACTGGCGCCCTTTTCAACGGTAAAACTGGCGGATTTGACCGCCTGAAACAGGTCGTGGTGATCGCCGAAATAAACGTTCAGGTCCTCAATCTTCAGCGCGATGTCTTTGGAAGGGGTGCTCATGCGCGGGCCTCCACGCTGGGGGCATCGCGCCAGGCGGGATCCCGTTGCAACACGTCCAGCCGCGCGCGGGGCGCATCGAACCGGGGCAGGGAGCCAAGCAGCCCCCGGGTATAGGGGTGTTGCGCCTCGTGCAGCTTGTCGGCATCGCAGACCTCGACAATGCGCCCGGCATACATGATTAGCACCCGGTCGCAGAATTGCGACACAAGGTTCAGATCGTGGCTGATGAAGATCAGCCCCATGCCGCGGTCCTTCACCAGCTTGTCCATGATCGACAGAACCTGCCCCTGAACCGAGACGTCGAGCGCCGAGGTCGGTTCATCCGCGATCAGGATTTCCGGGTTCGGGATCAGCATCATGGCGATCATGATGCGCTGCCCCATGCCGCCGGACATCTCATGCGGGTAAGCTTTCATTACCCGTTCGGGATCGCGGATCGACACCGCCTCCAGCATCTCGATGGCCTTCGCGCGCGCCTCGCTGCGCGAGGATTTCGCGTGCAGACGGTGGGCTTCGATGATCTGATCGCCAATGGTCATGACCGGGTTCAGCGAGAACTTGGGATCCTGCATCACCATCGAGATTTTTTGCCCGCGCACTGCGCGCATCTTGCTTTCGCTCAGATCCATAAGATTCTGACCATGAAGGGAAATATGGTCAGCCTCGATCACCCCAGGCGGGCGGATCAGGCGCAGGATGGCGCGGCCGGTCATGGACTTTCCCGAGCCGCTTTCGCCAACGATGCCAAGCCGTTCCTTGCCCAGCGAGAAGGAGATGCCGCGCACAGCTTCGACCACGCCGTTGCGGGTGGGGAATTTCACCCAGAGGTTCTTTACGTCCAGAAGCGTGCTCATGAGGCGCTGTCCTTTGGGTCGAGTACATCGCGCAGGCCATCACCCAGAAGGTTGAAGGCAAGCGAGACGGTGAAAATGGCAAGGCCTGGCATGGTGGCAACCCACCAGTGATCCAGAATGAACCGGCGCCCTTCGGAGATCATCGCGCCCCATTCCGGGCTGGGCGGCTGTGCGCCAAGGCCCAGAAAGCCAAGGCCGGCAGCGGCCAGGATGATCCCGGCCATATCCAGTGTCACCCGCACGATCAGCGAAGAAATACACAGCGGCCAGATGTGTTTGATAATGATCCGCAAGGGGCCTGCGCCTTGCAGACGAATGGCGCTGATATAATCCGAGGAGCGGATCGTCAGCGTCTCGGCGCGCGCCATGCGTGCATAGGGCGGCCAGGCCGTGAGGCTGATGGCGAGCACGGCGTTTTCGATGCCCGCACCCAGCGCGGCGACAAAGGCCAGCGCCAGAACCAGACGGGGAAAGGCGAGGAAGATATCGGTGATCCGCATTAGGATCACATCGACCCAGCCCCCGGCATAGCCCGACACGGTGCCCACCAGAAGCCCGGCGATGGGCGCGATCAGCGCCACCAGCGCAACGATATAAAGGGTGATCCGGGCGCCCCAGATCAACCGGCTGAGGATATCGCGGCCAAGGGAATCCGTCCCCAGAAGGTGCCCCTCGCTGCCCAGCGGTTGCAGGCGGTTGCCAAGATCCTGAACGAAAGGATCATGCGGGGCGATGAGCGGCGCAAAGATCGCCAGCGCGATCAGGGCTACGATAATGGCAAGGCCCGCCATGGCCATATGGTTGGATTTCAGCGTCAGCCAGCCTTTGTATACGGCGGCCCAGCGGGCCTGCCGACGCGAGGTTGGCGTATCTGACAGAAGCCAGTCGCGCAGCGTTCCGGTTTGACTGCTCATTTGGACCTCGGATCAAAGACTTTGTAGAGAAGGTCGGAAAACACGTTCAAGCAGATGAACACGAGGCCCACCACGACGGTTCCGCCCAGAACAGCGTTCATATCCGCAGACAGCAGCGCGGTGGTGATATAACTGCCAATGCCCGGCCAGGAGAAGATGATCTCGGTCAGCACCGACCCTTCAAGAAGGTTGGCATAGCTCAGCGCGATCACCGTGATCAACTGCACCCGGATGTTGCGGAAGGCGTGGTGCCAGACCACGGCCCATTCGCTCATGCCTTTGACGCGGGCGGTGGTGACATATTCGGCCGATAGCTGCTCCAGCATGAAAGAGCGCGTCATGCGGCTGATATAGGCGAGGCTGTAATAACCCAGGATCGAGGCAGGCAGAACGATATGGGAAAAGGCATCCCAGAAAGCGCCCCAGTCCCCGGCAAGAACAGAATCCAAGAGGATCATGCCCGTGACGACGGGGATCATGTCCTCGTAGAAGATGCCCTGACGCCCGGGTCCGCCGACCCAACCCAGAATGCCGTAGAACAGCAACAGGCCCATCAGGCCCAGCCAGAAGATCGGCATCGAATAGCCCACAAGCGCCACAACCCGGGCGATCTGGTCGATCCAGCTGCCGCGCTTCACCGCGGCTACGACGCCCAGCGGCACGCCCAGAAGGCAGCCGAAGAGAATGCCGATGGTGGCGAGTTCAAAGGTCGCCGGAAAGACGCGGACGATATCATCGGCAACCGGCCGTGCGGTCAGCAGCGAGGTGCCGAAATCGCCGCGCAGTACATCGGAGACATAGTAGAAAAACTGTACGATCAGGGGCTTATCCAGCCCAAGTTCAATAAAGACGGCATCGTATTGCGCCTCGGTGGCGCGTTCGCCGACCACCGCAAGAACCGGATCAATGGGCATCACGCGACCAATAACAAAGGTCACGAACAACAGCCCGAGCATGGTGATGGAAATGGACAGAAGGGTGACCAGCACGCCCCGCAGCCATGCCGGAAGAGGCAGCCGTGGCTGCCTCTTCACATAGGTGTTCGACGTGGTCATTTACTTGGTCACGGACCAGTAGGACACCGCGGTGATGGCGCCGCCAAGGCTGAGACCTTCGACGTTCTCGGCCACACCGGCTTGCTCCACCTTCTGGAACATCACCGCAAAGGGCGACTTGTCGCGGAACTCGGCCTGGATCTCGTGATACATTTCGGCGCGTTTCTCGGTATCGCCTTCGACCACGGCGGCAGCCGTTTTCTCGGTTAGACCAGCGGTATCCCAGGCGTTACGCCAGGCCAGAAGACCGGTGGCGTTTGCCTCATCCGAATTGTCCGGGTTGTAGGCAAAGGTGCCTGCATTGGTATGGGGGTCGGGATAGTCCGGGCCCCATGCGCCCAGGTAGATGTCCAGCTCGCGCGCGCGGTACTTGCCCAGCACCTGCTTGCCGGTGCCGACTTCGAGGTTCAGCGTGATCCCGGCCTGAGCAAAGGTGTTCTGCAGCGATTGGCCGATTTCCAGACGTTCCTGCGCTTCGCGCACGCCCACGGTCAGCTCCATGCCATCAACGCCTGCCTCGGCCAGCAGGGCCTTGGCCTTGTCGAGATCCAGTGAGAAGGGGTTTTCGTTGACCGAGCCAAGATAGGTTTTCGGCAGGAAGTTCTGATGCACCACATAGGCGCCCTTCAGGAAGCTGCTTTCCATGCCTTTATAGTCGATCAGGTATTTCAGCGCCTGACGGACTTCGGGTTTGGACAGCTCCGGGTGCTTCTGGTTCATCGAGATATACATCAGACGACCGCGCATCTCTTCGAGGATTTCAACACCATCCGCGGCGCGTACGCCTTCGACATCAGAGGGGTTCAGGTTGCGGGCCACGTCGATGTCACCGCGTTCCAGCATCAGGCGCTGGGTGGCGCTTTCCTGCACGTGGCGGACGATCACCCGCTTCATGGCCGGTTCGCCGCCGTAAAAATCGGGGTTCGCGGTCAGGGTGACGCTTTCCTTCGGTTTCCAGCTGGTCAGGGTGTAGGGGCCGGAACCGGCAGAGTTGGTCGCCAGCCAGGTGTTGCCCATATCGCCGTCGACCTCGTTGGCCATGACGGTTTTCTCGTCAACGATGGCGCCGATGGTTGCGGTCAGACAGTTCAGCACAAAGGAGGTCGCGTAGCGCTTGTCAGTGGTGATGGAGACGGTGTTGCCGTCCACCTTGATCGTTTCGTCGATATTCTCCGGGGTGAAACCGAACTGGGTGATGATGAAGGACGGGGTCTTGTCCAAGAGGACGACGCGCTTCAGCGAAAAGGCAACATCTTCGGCGCGGACCGGGTTGCCAGACTGAAATTTCACACCTTCGCGCATGGTGAAGGTGATGGTGCGGCCATCCTCGGAAACGGTCCAGCTTTCGGCCAGATCGGGCTGATATCCTGCATCCAGGTTCTCGGGGTCGAAGTTCACCAGCTTGCCATAGACATTGCGCAGCACATCGGAGCCCGCGAATTCAAAGCTTTGCGCCGGGTCCAGCGTGGTGATGTCGTCGATCCGGTTGGCGATCACCAGCATATTGTCGGGTGTTGCTGCCATGGCGGGCAGGGTGGTCAGACCCAAAGCCAGGCCAAGCGCGGCCGTGCCCATCAGACGTGTCATAATTGTCATTTGTAAACTCCCTGTTTTTATTAGGTTTTTTGTTTTGCCTTGCGGCGGCCCAGTCAGGCGGCGCTAGTGTGGCCCCAGGTCTTGTCGAGGACCCGCATCCAGTTGCCGTGACAGAGTTTCGTTATCAGCTCCGCATCATAGCCCCGCGCCTGCATGGCGCTGCGCAGATGCGGCAGACCGGCGATCGTGCTGATCTTGGCCGGAACAGTGGCGCCGTCAAAGTCAGACCCAAGCCCGACCCGATCTTCGCCCAGCTGTTCCATCAGATAGTCAAGTTGTTTGATCATCTGGTCAATAGGTGTGTTTTCATCCATCCGCCCGTCTTCACGCAGGAAGGCGACGGCGAAATTGAGCCCCACGATACCATCGCTGTCGCGGATCGCGTGCAGCTGCCGGTCGGTCAGGTTGCGGCTGTGCGGGCTGATGGCATGGGCATTGGAATGGGTGGCAACCAGCGGTGCATCGCTGTGTTTTGCGACGTCCCAGAACCCCGCCTCGTTCAGGTGGGAAAGATCAACAAGGACCCGCAAGTCATTGCATTTCTTGATCAAGCGGATGCCGTCCGCCGTCAGTCCCGGCCCGGTGTCCCCGGTTGACGGGTATCGGAACGGCACCCCGTGGCCAAAGATGGTTTCCCGGCTCCACACCGGCCCAAGCGAGCGGAGACCCGAGGCATAAAGAACGTCCAGCATGTGGAAATCGGGATCAATCGCCTCGGCGCCTTCCATGTGCATGATGGCCGCCAGTTTTCCTTCTGCCATGGTGGCGCGGATCTCATCGGTGCTGCGGCAGATGGCCAGTGCGCCAGCACGTTCAAGCTTGATCAGGATTGAGGCCTGCGACAAGGCAACCCGGCTGGCCGTGGGCCAATCGACCATTTCTGGCAGGGGCAGATCATAGGCGGGTTTGTCCATCTCGGTTTCATCTAGCGATGTGTTCTCGTTTGGAACATAGATGGCAAAGAAACCGCCGCCGAAACCGCCCGCCCGGGCCTTTTCCATATCGATCTGGTTTCCGCCACCGCCCAGAAACCCATCAGGACCGGCGGGGACTGCTCCGCTATGAATGCGCAGCAGAAGATCGTTGTGGCCGTCAAAGATGAGGGGGGCAGTCATGAAGGGTCCTTCGGGTCGGTGAATATTGGATTCAATAACCGGCAGCCTTCCGCCACGCGTCGCAAATGTCCAGAGGAAAAGCCGACTGCGACGGCTTTGGGATCACCTCTCAGATATCTTTGAGACCATAATCAGCAAAGGCCTCCATGACCTTGGCCATTTCATCGCCGTTCAGAATATGGGGCTGTCCAACCGAAAGGCTGGTGACATAGCCCTTGGCCAGTGTTTCCAGCTCCACCATGCGCCATAGCGCCCGATTTAACGTGTCTGCGATGACAACCGCACCATGATTGGCCATTAGGCAGGCTGCCCGATTTTTCAGCGAATTCAGAACATTATCAGACAGCTCTGCAGTGCCGAACAGGGCGTAATCTGCCACCGGAACCGTATCACCACCAAAGGCGCCGATCATGTAGTGGCAGGCCGGAATCTCGGTCCGGTTCATCGCCAGCGCGGTGCAATTGACCGGATGCGCATGGACCACGGCGTTAACGGCAGGCTTGTCGCGCAGAATATCGCGGTGGAACCGCCATTCCGAGGAAGGCTTCATTTGTCCGGGCGCCGGGGCGCTGTCGTCCAGCGGCATCGCGACGATCATCTCCGGCGTCATCCGGGCGTAATCCACGCCCGAAGGGGTGATCAGCATCTGGTCCCCAATCCGCACCGAGATATTGCCCGAGGTGCCCTGATTGATCTGCTGGCGCTCCATCGACAGGCAGGCGTCGATGATTGCCTGCCGCAGTTCGGGCGTGTCGGCGTAGGGCGCCGCGCTCATGCCGGATCGCCAGAGGCTGCAAACTCCGGGAATAGCCCGGCAAGCCCCTCGGCGCTGGCATCGCAGACACCGCGTTCGGTGATCAGCCCGGTGACCAGACGGCTGGGGGTCACGTCAAAGGCGGGGTTGCCGACGCCGCTGCCTTTCGGCGTGACCTCGACCGTGCCGATCATGCCATCCGGAAGGGCGCCCTGAACATGGCTGACCTCCCGGCCTGCGCGTTCCTCGATCGGGATCTCACGCACGCCGTCGGAAACCGTCCAGTCGATGGTCGGCGAGGGCAGTGCCACGTAGAAGGGCACGTTGTTGTCCCGTGCCGCCAGCGCCTTCAGATAGGTACCGATCTTGTTGCAGACATCGCCGTTGCGGGTGGTTCGGTCAGTGCCGGTGATCACCATGTCCACCTGCCCGTGCTGCATCAGATGGCCGCCGGCATTGTCGGTGATATAGCTGTGGGAGATACCGTGGCTGCCGAGCTCCCAAGCGGTGAGCGCACCTTGATTTCGGGGACGGGTTTCATCGACCCAGACATGGATATCCAGACCGGCATCATGGGCCTGATACATCGGGCTGGTGGCGGTGCCCCAATCCACGGTTGCGATCCACCCGGCATTGCAATGGGTCAGCAGACGGACAGGCTCGCCCGTCGGTTTTTTCGCGGCAATCTCTTTAATGATTTCAAGGCCATGTTGGCCGATTCTGCGGTTGATCTCGACATCCTCATCCGCAATGTCATGGGCCAGTTGCAGGGCCGCCGTGGCGCGCTCTGCCTCGGCCAACGGGCGCAGGGCGCTCAGGCAGCGGTCCAGCGCCCAGCGCAGGTTGATCGCCGTCGGGCGTGTCGCGTTCAGCGCCGCCCATGCGGCGTCCAGATTGCCATCCGAAGGGTCCAGACGCGCAGCCAGCGCCATGCCGTAGGCTGCGGTGGCGCCGATCAGCGGCGCGCCGCGTACATGCATGCCGGTGATCGCCTCGCAGTACTCTGCCAGAGTCTCAAGCTGTTCGATCCGGAAATCATAGGGCAGCCAGCGCTGGTCGATGATCTGCAAAGCCTGTGCATTCTCTTCCCACCACAGGGACCGGTACGGGGTTCCGTTGACCTTCACGAGAGCCTCTTTCTGCCAGGACGGCTGGATTGGTGTGTTGGAACTTTTTCGCGGAAAATTCTGACCCGTGCAAGAGCGCGCCTATGGAGCCGCTCAACTGTGCCGGAAGTGGAAACCTGACGCAGGAAGAGGTCTTGCATTTCGGTGCGGCATTCTGCCACAGTTATGCGAATCCGGGTGGGTCTGGCTGAGAGCGGGGAAAATCCAACGCAGGGCGTCACATATGCGGGAAGATCGGTTTTTCAACCCTTTCGCCAAACGGCAGAGTTGACAGGCGCCGATGCGCGCCGGAAGCTGAGCTTTATCTATTGCATATGCAGACTTTAGCAAAAGAGTTGGGCGTTCCTGCCTGCTGAGCCAGACTGTTCAGTCTCCGGATTTTGATTGAGAGCTGACAGTCGCACAGAGGTGCAGAGTGTCACCAAGAATGAAAAAGGGAGTATAGAAACGATGAAACACGCAAAACTGTCCATCGGTGCGCTTGTGACCGCGGCCTTCATGGCTCCGGCTGCTCAGGCGCAGGAATTCATCACCATCGGCACCGGCGGTGTGACCGGCGTTTATTACCCGACGGGCGGCGCGATCTGCCGTCTGGTCAACAAGAACCGCAAGGAACACGGCTTCAAATGCGCCGTCGAATCCACCGGCGGTTCGGTCTACAACATCAACACCATCCGCGAAGGTGAACTGCAGTTCGGCGTTGCCCAGTCCGACTGGCAGTACCATGCCTATAACGGCACTTCCAAATTCGAAGAGCAGGGCGCCTTTGAAGGTCTGCGCGCGGTGTTCTCGGTCCACCCCGAGCCCTTTACCGTTGTGGCGCGTGCCGATGCAGGCATCAGCAACTTTGACGATCTGAAAGGCAAGCGGGTCAACATCGGCAACCCCGGTTCCGGTCAGCGCGGCACCATGGAAGTGCTGATGGAAGCCAAGGGTTGGGGCATGGAAGATTTCGCCCTGGCGACCGAACTGAAGGCGGCCGAGCAATCCGCTGCCCTGTGCGATAACCAGATCGACGCGATGGTTTACACCGTGGGTCACCCCTCTGGCTCGATCCAGGAAGCCACCACCGCTTGTGACTCGGTTCTGGTCACCGTGGACGGGGAAGCCGTCGACAAACTGGTTGCCGACAACTCCTTCTATCGTACTGCGACGATCCCGGGCGGCATGTACCGTGGGTCTGACGAAGACACCAAGACATTCGGTGTGGGCGCGACCTTCGTGACCTCGACCGACGTGTCTGAAGACGCGGTCTATGCGGTGGTGAAATCGGTCTTTGAAAACTTCGACGCCTTCAAGAAGCTGCACCCGGCCTTTGCCAACCTGAAGCCGGAAGAGATGATCAAGGACGGCCTGTCGGCGCCGCTGCATGATGGCGCTGCCAAATACTACAAGGAAATGGGCTGGATCGAGTAAGATCGGCTAATGACCAACTGGCGGGGCGCATTGGCGCCCCGCTTTGCGCCTGCCGGGCCTCTCATCGGTGATGGCGCCAATCACAATAGCCGGATCCCATATCAGGGCGTCCGCAGGGGAGATTATCCATGACATCCGATGCTCAAGGAAATCGACCGCTTAGCGAGGAAGAACTGCAGGAACTGGTCGCGTCCTCGGACGCCGGTGCGCGCAACCCCATTGGGGCTGTGGGCCTGTCTCTTGCACTTGTCGCGGTAAGCTGGTCGCTGTTTCAGGTCATTCTGGCCTCACCGCTTTCGAACTATCTGCTTCCGGGCGCCGTCAATAACAATTCACGGCTGATCCACCTGGCCTTCGCCCTGATGCTGGGGTTCATGGCTTATCCCGCCATGAGCCGGGAAAGCCGCAATTTGGTCGGCTTCTGGCTGGGGCATATCGGAACGCTATTGGGTATCGGCGCCTTTGGCGTGGCGGTGCTGCTTGCCATCGCGCCGGGGCTTTCGGTGTCGGCGGCGGTTGTCGTGTCGGCGCTGGTGGCGCTGGTGCTGGTGCTGCCGACCTATCTGAACGGATCGGGCATGGCGACGCGGCTTGAGAGCATGGCCAGCGCGCTTGGGATTTTCGCGGCGGTGGCACTACTGACCTATTGCGCGGTGGCGATCCTTGGGCAGTATCTTTTTGACGGTTGGAGCGGTTCTCTGGCGCTCTTTTCCACCGTGGTCGCGCTGATTGTAGCGGCCGTGATGGTTCTGGCCTACCTGCGGGAATGGGCCAACCCGGAGCCGGGTTTCGTGCCGGTGCAGGACTGGGTTCTTGCCGCTGCGGGCGTTTATGTGGCGGTCTATGGCTTCCTCAACTACCAGAAGATCGTCGACAGTGGCGGTCTGGCCGATGATGTCGACAAATTCTTTGCGCTGGCTGGGTTGATCATCCTGTTCGAAGCCGCGCGTCGCGCCCTGGGGCCCGCGATGGCGATCATCGCCACGATCTTCCTCGCCTATGTTTTTTTCGGTTCCTCTGACGTGGTGCCCGAAGTGATCCGCTGGAAAGGCGCCAGCCTGAAAAAGGCGATGAGCCATATGTGGATCACCTCCGAAGGGGTCTTTGGCATCGCGCTTGGCGTTTCCACCAAATTCGTCTTTCTCTTCGTGCTGTTCGGGGCGCTGCTGGATAAGGCGGGCGCCGGGAATTACTTTATCAAAATGGCCTTTGGCGCCCTTGGCCACCTGCGCGGTGGCCCGGCCAAGGCGGCTGTTGTCGGCTCGGCAGCGACAGGTCTGATCTCAGGCTCTTCCATCGCCAACGTTGTGACCACGGGCACCTTCACCATCCCCTTGATGAAACGGGTGGGCTTTACCAATGAACAGGCTGGCTCGGTCGAGGTCGCCTCATCGGTCAACGGTCAGATCATGCCGCCGGTGATGGGGGCTGCGGCCTTCCTTATGGTGGAATACGTAGGGATTTCCTACGTCGAGGTCATCACCCATGCCTTCCTGCCGGCTGCAATTTCCTATGTCGCGCTGGTCTATATCGTGCATCTGGAGGCGGTGAAGCGGAACATGCCGACGCTGGGCAACCGGGTGGTCTCCATGGGCCGCACAATCGGAGGTATGGCGGCGTTTTTCGCGGGTTTCGCGGCGCTGTGTTACGGCGTGCAATATCCCGTCGGTTGGGTGATTTCGCTGATGCCCGAAGCCTCTGGCACAGTCTTGTCGCTGCTGGTGGTTGCGGCCTATGTGGCGTTGCTGAAGCTCGCCGCCGGGGTCGAGGATCTTGTGCCTGACGATCCCAATGCCGAGGATGTGGAGCTGCCGGATGTGGGCAAGATCTACAAGGCAGGGCTGCATTACCTGCTGCCGATCATAGTGCTGGTCTATTTCCTGATGATCGAACAGAAATCGCCCGGCCTGTCGGCCTTCTGGGCGACGGCGCTGCTGTTTGTGATCCTGCTGACGCAGAAACCGCTCAAGGCCCTGTTCCGCGGGCAGTCTAATCTTGCTCACAACTTCTTCGGCGGGGTGAGCGACCTTTGGCACGGCATGATCGACGGTGCCCGCAATATGATTGGCATCGCCTTGGCAACCGCGACAGCGGGTGTGATCGTCGGCACCGTGACGCTGACGGGCGTGGGGCAGGTGATGTCCGAACTGGTAGAGTTCCTGTCTGGTGGAAACCTGATCCTTATGCTGATCATGGTCGGCCTTCTGTCGCTTGTCCTTGGCATGGGGCTGCCGACCACGGCGAACTATATCGTCGTGAGCTCGCTGATGGCGGGTGTCGTGGTAGAGCTTGGCGCGCAGTCGGGGCTGATCGTGCCGCTGATCGCGGTGCATCTTTTCGTCTTCTACTTCGGTATTATGGCCGATGTGACACCGCCTGTGGGCCTTGCCAGCTTTGCTGCTGCGGCAGTCTCCGGCGGCGATGCAATCCGCACAGGTTTCGTTGCCTTCTTCTACTCTCTGCGCACCGTGGCGCTGCCCTTTGTCTTCATCTTCAATACCGATCTGCTGTTGATCGATGTGACATGGGCTCAAGGCATATTGGTGGCCATATCGGCGACCATCGCGATCCTGGTCTTTACCGCCGGGACGATGGGGTATTTCCTGACCCGCAGCCGCATCTACGAAAGCGTGCTTCTGGTTCTTGTGGCCTTTGCCCTGTTCCGTCCGGATTTCTTCATGAACCGGATCATGCCCCCCTTTGCCGAGGCGGCCCCGAGCGAACTGGTCGAGGTGCTCTCGGCTTCTGAAGCAGGGCAGGAGTTGCGCCTGCGCATCGAAGGTCCCGATTTTGACACTGGCGGCGCGGCTTCCACAACGCTGGTGATCCCGTCGGATGGCTCCGGCGATGGTCTGGCCATGGCCGAGGCAATCGGTCTGGTGCTGCTGCCTGAAGATGGGCTGATGAAACTGGACGCGCCTGGTTTCGGCACCCCGGCAGAAGAGGTCCTTGGCAGCTTTGATTTCTATGGCGACGAACCGGTTCAGGTCACTGAGATCAAGGCGCCGCAGGATCAACTGCCCAAGGAGCTGATCTTTATCCCCGCATTGCTGTTGCTGGCCTTGGTGGCCATGATGCAGCGCGGTCGCGCCAGCAAGGAAGGAGTACCGGCATGAGCAAATCCGTTCTATGTGCGCTTGAACTGAGCGATGCGGCGCTGGACCGCAAGGTGCTGGAACAGGCGGCGCGGCTCGCTGCGCTGGATGATGCCCAGCTGGATGTGGTGAATGTCCTGCCGGATTTCGGCGAAAGCTGGGTCTCCGGCTTTTTCGAAGAGCATCACCACGATAAGGCGGTCAAGGACACTACTGCGCATCTGCGGGACCTCTGCGAGGAAGTGCTGGGCGCGGAGCGAAACGCCAAGGTGCGCCATGTGGTGGCCACCGGCACCGCCTATCAGGAGATCCTGCAAGTTGCGGCCAAGGCGGGAACCGATCTGATCGTGATCGGCGCGCATAAGCCCGACCTCAAGGATTACCTCCTTGGCCCCAACGCCGCGCGGGTAATCCGGCACAGCGACTGTTCAATCTACGTGGTTCGGTAGGTCAGCGGTCCAATGCTGAGTACGTCAGATCAGAGGCGCCCCCGCTTGTGGCGCCTCTTTTCACGGCTGACAGCTACTCACCAGGCTCATAACCGGTCATCTCCAGATACCCGCGACCGTTGTGGCTGCCGCTGACCCGAACAGGTCCCTCCCAATAGGGAAAGGCGGCGCCCATCCAGCTTTGCGGGTTCAGCGCCTCCACGGTTGCTGACAGCTCCTGCTCTGGCAGCGAGATCTGCCAGCGGGTGGGAACGGAGCGGCCCGCGACGCTGCTGTACTTCAGCGGTTGCGACGAGAAGGCGCCATCTGGCAGGGCGCGGGCGCTGCCATCGGCCGCAACCCAGGTGCCGGACGTGAAATCAGCGTCCGCGCTGCGCAGCACGAACCCCATCAGTTTTTCACCGCTGTCAAAGGACAGGGAGAACCAATCCCAGCCGGTCTGATCTTCTTCAAGCGGCTGACTGGACCATTCCCGGTCGAGCCAACCGTGGCCGGTGACGGCAACAGGGCCGGAGGGGAGCATCAACTGCCCCTCGATGCGGTAGCCGGGCTGCGAGTAGTAATAGCTGGCCTGTCCGCTGGCGGATTTGACCGAATATCCATCCGCGCCATGCAGGACCAGCGGCGTGTCGGCCGAGAGCTGTAGATCATAGGAAAACTCCATTCCGCTGGCGCGGAGGCTCAACTGGTCGATGCCTGCCCCGGTGCCGCCCATTTGCCAATCGTCGATCAAGGCGTTGAACGGATCTGCGGTGACCCCGGCCTGTCCGATACCGCCGCGCGCCAGACGTTCGGCAAAGTAATGCTGCCGTTCGGTGGTGAGGCCAGCATGCCCCATCCAGATCTGCGGGCTGTCCCAGCCCGGTTGCTCTCCGGGGGCCAGCGCAGAGCGGAACAGGGTCCACTGAATACCATATTCTTGTCCATCCGCGCCTTGAAGGTTGGCGGTCAAGTACCACCATTCAATGCGAAATTCTGGGTGCGGGCCATGGTCGCGCGGAAAGCTGAGCACGGTGCCCGGTTCGGGGATGGCAAATCCTTCAGCCTTTGTGCCCAGGCCCGCGAAACCCTGCGCCCGCAACAACATGGGCGCAAGGGTCAGGCCGAGCGTCAGGAGAACGGCAGCAAGGATCGCCAGCGGCTTATCGTTCATTGGCAAAGACCTTCAACAGGTGGGATGGTGACAGGCGGCTCAGCTTGCGGGCGGGGATCAGGGCAGCCAGGGCGGCGGCCAGCAACGCCAGCAGGAACAGGCGCAGCCAGTCGAGTGGGAACAGATACATCGGCAATTGCCAGCCAAAGGCCGCGACATTGATCACATCCAGGAGCGCCCAGGCCAGCGTCAGCCCCAGGGGCAGTGCCAGACAGGCAGTGAGGCCCGCCAGCAGCAGGCTACGCAAGATGTCGATCCGGGCCAGCCGTGCGCGCGTCACCCCCATAGCCCAGACCGGTGCCAGTTGCGGCAGCCGCTGCCCCCAGAGGGTTAGAAGGCTGGTCAGCATGGCAAAGCTGGCGACCCCCAGCGTCAGCAGGTTGAGCGCCTCTGTGACGACGAAAGTCCGGTCAAAGATCGCCAATGATCGCGCCTTGATCGTGGCTTGGTCTCTTATGCTTTCCGTTTTGATATTAAACCTCTGCCGGACGGAGTTTAAAAAATTTGTACTGCGTTCCGGGGGGATGCGGACGCCAAATTGCCGGTTCGGGATGTCGGGCGCGCGGTGCAGCAAATCCGGCAGGGCGACGATGGCCTGGCCGTTTGGATTGCCGTAATCCGAATAGATCCCGGCGATTGGCGCGCTCCAGTCCGGCGCAAGGGTAAGCGTGTCGCCGGGCGAATACTCGTGGCGCCGGGCCAGCTGTTCGTTGATCAGAATGCCCTGACCCGCGGCCACCTGATCCCAGACGCCGGGCAGCGCCCGCAGGATCGGCCAGTTGTCCCGGTAAGTCGGATCGTCGACAACGCCATAGATCCGCAGCGGTGCCTCTCGGTGCCGGATCTCGTGCCAGCGGATCGGCAGCGGGCGGACATCGGGCTGTGTTTCAGCCCATGCCGCGAAATCAGTGCCCTGCTGGTCGCTGTTCAGCGTGATATAGAACTCTGCCGCCAGCCGCTGATCCAGCCAACCGGTAAAGGTGAGGCGAAAGCTGGAAGTCATTGTTCCAACGCCGATATTCGTCGCCAGCGCCAGCAGAAGCGCCATCAGCGCCAGCGACAGGCCGGGCAGTTGCGCACGGCTGTCGGCCCAGATCCATTCTGCGAGCGGACCCCGTGCGCTGCGGGCCCCAAGGCGCAGCAGCAGCCACAGCGCCTGCGGCAGCAGCAGCGCCGCGCCCAGCATCAGCCCGCCCAGAAAGGCAAAGCCCGCCACCAGTCCGTCAAACATCCATAGCGTGACGCATCCCCCGGCGATCAGTATCACGCCAGCAAGAGCGGTCATCCTGAAGGACCGGGCGGTCTGTTGTCCCCGGGCGGAGGTCGCCGGAGCCGCCAGCACCGGCATGGTCCAGAGGCTGAACAGCGCCCGCGCGCCTGCCAGTGCGGTCCCCGCGAGGGCCATGCCAAGGCCGGACAGAACCCATACCGGGCGCAGGGTCAGGCTGCCTTCGACCGAGGCACCGTATAGTCCGGATAGCGTCGCGCTGACATCTGGCAGCAGCGCTGCCGCAACGCCATAACCTATGATCAGGCCAAGCCCACCAGCGCCCAGTGCAATGAGCGCCAGCTCTGCCACCAGTAGTCCAGCAAGGGTGCGCAGCGGCACCCCGAGGCTGCGCAGGGTGCGGAACAGGCCGCGGCGATGCTCCAGCCCCAGCCCAATGCTGCCCTGCACGATGAACAGCCCGACGGCGAAAGACAACAGACCAAAGGCAGTGAGGTTGAGGTGAAAACTGTCGGTCAGCCGGGCCGTAGCTGAACCTGCCGTCTGTGCGCTGATCCGGGTGAGATCCGGCGCCAGCTGCTCCAGCGGCGGCAGGTCACTGGATTGTTCTGGAAGGATCACCAGCCGGTCAAGCGTGTCCGGGCGCTGGAGAAGCCGACTCGCCAGGCTGATATCGGTAATGGCAGTGCCGCGGGGGACATTCGGTGACGTCACAATGCGGGGCGCGCCCTCGTCCTGTGTAACGGACGCGGCGGTATCCGGGTGCAGGAACAACTGGCCGGGGGGCAGCAGCGACAGTGAGATATCGGATGCCTCATTCTCTTCGCCTGTTTCTCTGGACAACAGCGCGACAGGCGGCGGATTCAGGAGATCAATCCCCATAAGATCAATGGATTGCGGGCCCAGCTTGATGCGTCCCTCCAGAACCGGAGCCAGCCGCCACCCGGCGCGGCGCAGAGCTACATAGGTATCAAGCGGGATTACCCCATCACCGGCCACCAGCTGATCGGCCTGCGCCTGTCCCAGCTGGCTGGCGGCGCGGGCATAGCTGGCGCGGGCCTCGGCGTTGATGGCCTGCACTGCGGACCAGAGCCCCGTGGAGAGCGCCAGCCCGGCGACGATGGCGAGCAGTTGGAACGGATGGCGCCGCCAATGGGACAGCAACGTCAGAAAGGAGGCAGTGATCATGCGATCTGGCCCTGTTTCAGGTGCAGCCGCCGGTCCAGCTGGTTGGCGATACTGTCCGAATGGGTCACCAGAAACAGCGCCGCGCCGCTGTCGCGCAGCAGCTGTAGCATCAGGCTCATCACGGCTTCGCTCGCGGTTTCATCAAGGTTTCCGGTCGGCTCATCGGCCAGCAGCAGCGCCGGGCGCAAGGCCATGGCGCGGCCGATGGCGACCCGTTGCTGTTGTCCGCCGGATAGCTGGTCAGGATAGCGGTCCAGTAAGTTCGATAGGCCCAGCCGGTCGATCAGCCGATCTTCCCAGATGCGGTCCCTTCGGCGGCCCAGCCGTGCGTGCAGGCTAAGGTTGCTGCCAACGCTGAGGGATGGGATCAGGTTGAATTGCTGGAACACGATAGAGACCTTCCGCTGGCGCAGGGCGGCGCGCCCGGCCTCGTTCAGCGCGGACAGGGGCGCGCCCTCGATTGTGATCTCTCCGCTGTCGAAACTGTCCAGAGCCGCAGCCAGATGGAGCAGGGTGCTTTTCCCCGATCCGCTGTCCCCGGTCAGGGCCAGGCTGGATCCGGCCTCAAGCGTCAGCGAGACCCCCTGCAATACGGGCGTCACAGCTTGGCCTGAGGTATAACTCTTGCTCACGTCGGTAATCTTGAGAACCATATGGGTTTGTCATCCTGTCGGCGCTGGGGCGTTGGTTGAGACTGGGAAACATTTAGGGGCGTTTTGCGTGCGGAACAGGGCGGCCCTGCTGGGATCGCGGCGTCAGTTCGTGACTTTGGAAACGGTGTCGGGCTCTCACAGCACCGGCGCCAGCAACCGGGCTACGGGGGCGAAAAGGCGGACGGACCAGTGTTGCGCCGCGAGTGGCCGATCCAAACTGCGCGCGCGGGTGAAATCATCCTCCAGCATTGCGGCGACAGATTCCGCCGCGCCAGTATCAAAGAACAGCGCCATGGTTTCGAAATTCAGCCGGAAAGAGCGGTTGTCCATATTGGTGGTACCGACGGCGGCGACGGTATCATCCACGACAAAGGTCTTTTGATGCATGAAGCCGCCGGAATACTGCAGGACCTGAACACCGACCTTTTGCAGGTCATCGAAATAGGCGAATGAGGCCAACCATGGCAGGTAGTGGTCGACAATGCCTGGCAACAGTATGCGCACATCCACGCCGCGCAGCGCTGCGTGTTTGAGGGCGGCCACCACATCAAGGTCGGGAACGAAATAGGGCGAAGCGATCCAGACCCGCCTGCGGGCGGCAGAGATGGCCGAAAAGAACATCATCGATCCGTTTTCGGTGGTGTCCCCGGGCCCTGTCGGCACGATCAGGGCGGATCGGTTTTCCGGCGAAGCCTCCGGCTCCCAGTTCAGCAGGTCCAGGATCGGCTCATCCGTCAGCCAGTGCCAGTCCTGCGCATAGGTCAGCTGCAGCTGTTGCACCACCGGACCAGTCAGTTCCACATGGGTGTCGCGCCAGTCGCCAAACGCCTTGGTGTGGCTGATATATTCATCGCCGACGTTCAGCCCGCCGGTAAAGCCGACACGGCCATCGGCCACCACGGTTTTGCGGTGGTTGCGAAAGTTCAGCATGAAGCGGTGCTTGGGGCCCCTTTGGGTGCCGCGATCCACCAGATTGACGCCAGCCTGTTGCAGCTCGGCAAGATAGGAGGTGGGCAGGCCGTGGCTGCCGATCCGGTCTGCCATGAACCAGACAGCAACGCCGCGCTGTCTGGCGGCGATGATGTGCCTCTTTAGGCGGCGTCCCAGATCATCGTCGCGCACGATGTAGAACTGGATCAAGAGGTAGTCGCGCGCCTCATCTATGGCGCGGAACATACTGGCGAACCCGGCTTTTCCATCAATCAGCAGGCGGAAGCCGTTGCCGGTGCAGACCTGCAGGCCAGAGACCGCTTCGAACGGCGCAGGGTCCACGGCCATCTTCGCAGGGCTATGTGCGCCACGCACCTCGGCCATTGGCTGCATGTCCTGCACGGCGCGATGGGCGTCCTGGCGGGCGGCGCGGTAGCGTTCGAACCGGTGATGGCCAAGGATCATATAGGCGGGCAGGGCGATCAGGGGCGAGGCCAGCAGGAACACGACCCAGCCGATGGCGCCCTGCGGCGTGCGGGCGGTGCGGGCCGCGTTCAGCGCACCCAGAACCGCAAGTCCCCACATCAGGAGGACGCCACCCGTGCTGATCGCGACCCAGAACGTCATCTGGCCTGTCCCATTATTCGGTTCCTTTCCAATGGAGTATGGCCGGGGCCTTCTCTGATTGCCAGTGGGCAGTCGCGGGGCGAGGACCGCAGGCTCTTGGGTGACCGGGAGGCCACAGGTCACACCAGAGGTGAAAACCAATCGTGTCAGGCTGGCGATTCTGCCGAGGCTGTGGAACGGTTTGCAGCATGAACCTGTTTGCTGTCCTTTCCCCTTGGCTGCGCGCATTGGCCCGCGCTGCCGCCGCATTCAACCGCAAGAACGGATGGGTGATGAGCAGTCATATCGCCATGTCGATGATGCTGGCGCTGTTCCCCTTTGTCCTGTTCACCGTCGCCCTTTCGGGGGCCGCCGCGAGCCTTTTGTCACAGGATGTCGCGATAGAGGATCTGGTGGACCTCGTCTTTGGCGGCTGGCCCGAGGAGGTTTCAAAGCCGATCCTGAACGAACTCTTTGCGGTTTTGGAGACCTCCAGCACGCAACTGGCGACGCTGGGCGGGGTTCTGGCGCTCTATTTCGCCTCTAACGGTGTCAACGCGGTGCGGGTGGCCATGGTCAATGCCTATGGCGACAACGATCCCCGGCCTTTCTGGAAGGCGCGTCTGATCTGCGCCGGGCTGGTGGTGCTGGGCGGCGCTGGCATCCTTGTGGCGGCTCTCTTCGAGGTCGTTTTGCCGCTTTATGTCCGCTATATCGCCGATCTGCTGCCCTATCAGCTGGTCGGGCCGGGATGGGAGCGGGGATTCAGTGGCGTGTTGTTGTTTCTGTTGCCACTGGTCGCGGTGCTGCTGTGCCATATACTGCTGCCCGGGCAGCGGCACCGGGTATCGCAGATCCTGCCGGGGGCGGTGTTGACGGTGGTGCTGTGGTGGGCCGCGGGGATCGGTTTTGCGATCTATGTCGGATCTTTCGCGCAGTATTCGGCCACCTATGCGGGGCTAGCGGGAGCCATGGCGGCGATGATCTTTCTTTATGTGAATGCCGCGATCCTGATTTTTGGCGCCGAGTTCAACGGTGCGTTGATGCGGCTGGACCAGCCCGGCGCCGAGGCAGCAGAGGCGTCCGGCGACAGCTACGTCGAATAGTATGCACCAGCGGTTCTTGGAAAATTCGGAGGAGGAAGCCTTATTGTTTCCGGTTTTGCAACAAAAAGGCAGGTTTGCCACAATTTGGCCATCGGCTGGGCGAAATGCGCGGGTAGGCAAGATTCAGCCGACGCAAGAATAAGGACCGCCGCGATGCTGAAACGCCTTCAAGATCTGTTCAAGAGCCCGATGCCCGACATGGCACCGACGCCGCGTGCCCAGATGATTTTCCGCCAGTGCGAAGACGAAGGCCCAGATGCGCGTTTGCTGCGTGAGCTGGCCACCCTGTCCCTGCAGACAACGCAGCAGCCGTTGCATTAAAAAGCGGCCTGATCTGCCCGCCGGGGCGCTTAACCCCGGAAGCCGGTGGCAATCACGAACTTTTCGGAACTGTCCGACCGCGATGCGGGCGGTTTCACATTGGCGACCTTGGTGAACTTCTGTTTCAAAAGTTTCTGCAGGTCGCCCTCGGCACCGCCGGCCAGAACCTTGGCCACGAAGGTGCCGCCCTGTTCCAGCACATCGAATGAGAAATAGGCAGCTGCCTCGCAAAGGGCCATGATCTTCAGGTGGTCGGTCTGCTTGTGGCCGGAACTGGCAGCGGCCATATCCGACATCACCACATCGGCCATGCCGCCCAGCCATTCCTTGACCTGATCGTCGGCGCCCTCATCCATGAAATCCAGTTGGTGGAACTCGGCCCCTGCCAGCGGCTCGACCTCCTGCAGGTCGACGCCGATGATGCGGCCGATGGATTTGCCTTGCTTTTCGCCCAGCGCATTGATGCGTTTGACCGCGACCTGCGCCCAGCCCCCCGGCGCGCAGCCAAGGTCAACGACCCGGGCCCCCGGCACGAGGAAGCGGAACTTGTCGTCCAGCTCCATGATCTTGTAGGCGGCCCGGCCACGGTAACCTTCGGCCTGGGCGCGGCGCACATAGGGGTCGTTCAGTTGACGCTGCAACCAGCGGGTCGAAGACAGCTTGCGCCCGCGAGCGGTCTTTACCTTGACCTTGAGGTCACGCTGGCCGCGGCCGGAAGTGTTCTTGCCGGTCGGGCTCTTGCCGGAAGGGGTCTTTGCCATCTCTTTGTACCATCTTTGCCGATGTCGGTCTTTGCCAGTATAGGCTCGCTTTCCGCGGTCCATGACAGATCGGACGCGAAAACTCAAATGCCGAGGGTTCGGTCTGCGTTATTAAAAGGGTCCGTCTTCCAGAACACCGTCCGCGCTCATCTGTGCATATAGCAACCCTTCGCGCAGGCCCCGGTCCGCGACCGACAACCGGTCGGTGGGCCAGCAGCGAAGGAGAGCCTGCAGGATCGCGGCACCAGACATGATCAGCGCCTGACGGTCCTCGCCGATGCGTGGGTCACTGCGGCGCCCCTGCGGGCCGAGATCCAGATAACCGCGGATCACCTTGTCGATCTGATCACTGGTCATGCGGAGCCCATCGACCTTGGTGCGGTCATAGCGCTTCAGCCCCAAATGGGAGGCGGCGACGGTGGTCACGGTACCCGAGGTGCCGACGATCTGGAAACCTTCGCGGGCCTGCTCATCCTTATAGGGGGCAAAATCGGCGAGGTGTTCTTCGAAGAACCAGCTCATCAAGGCAAAACGGGCGGCATCGTCATCGACGTCGTTGAACTGATCGCGCAGCGTCGCCACACCCAACGGCACGGAAATCCAATCCACCACCTTGGCAGCGGGGAAGGGGCTTTCGGCGGGGTGGAACCCGGCGTGCAGGCGCATGATGGCAGACGGCCGGTCGCGGCGTGGCACCGATGATATGTCGATCCAGACCAATTCGGTCGAACCGCCGCCGATATCCACTACCAGCAGCTGTTCCGTCTTGGTCGACACCAGCGGTGCGCAGGAGATGACCGCCAGACGTGCTTCTTCCTCGGGCTGGATGATTTCAAGCGTCAGACCGGTTTCCCGTTTGACCTGCCGGATGAAATCGCGCGCGTTCTTGGCACGGCGACAAGCCTCGGTGGTGACGAGCCGCATGCGGCGTACCTTGTTGCGCTTGAGTTTTTGCTGACAAATACGCAGCGCCTGAATGGTGCGCGACATCGACGAACGGGACAGACGCCCAGTCCGTTCAAGGCCGGTCCCCAGCTGGACCGACTTGGAAAAGCTGTCCACTACGTGAAAGCCACTGCCATTGGGCTGGGCGATCAGCATGCGACAACTGTTTGTGCCTAGATCCAATGCAGCATAAAGCGCATCCGGATCCGGACGGGCTGGTACAGGGGTTTCAACCGCCTTGGGAAACGCGCCCGCACCTTTGGAACGCCTGGGCGCCATGATTCACGCCCTCCGATTATCGTGTTGGTTTTAGGATATGTTCACAAAGACGTTTGTGCAAGGGCGGCGGCGCCCGGATCGACGCTTTCCTTGTACCGGTTAACGGCGCTGCTCCGGCCCTTGTTTCGGCGTTCAGCCTGTGTTGCCAGGGGCTTGTGCAGGGTCTTGGCGACAACCTCATAAGCTTGATGAGAATTATGAGGATGCCCCTCTGTGGCCATGCGGGCCCGGAGAATGTATTCAGAGCCAGAGCAAAAGGTCGCTCAAACCCCAAGTGTTGTCGAAAACCGGCACCCGCGTTTCAGGATCGCATTCTAGAAACGCAGCAGAACAGACGCAAAGCAAAGGACCCGACATGCCTGACGTCACCATCGTATACTGGCGCGATATCCCGGCTCAGGTCATCGTGGGCAAGGGCCGCCGCGGCGCCAAACGCCAGCTCGAAGAACGGTTCGAGCAGGCCATTGACCGCGCAGCGATGAAGGTGAACGCCAAGGATGCGGACGCCTATCTCGCGGAATGGCGCAAGGCGGCTCCCTTTGCGGCGGAGGGCGATCCGGCAGAGATCGCCGAAGCCGAAGCGGTACGTCTGGAAGGAGAGTTCGATCAGGAGCGTCTGAAAGCCCTGATCGCGAATGACGGATGGGCGTGAGCCTGACACCACTATGGGAGGCCGTGATGGCTTTGTTGAACTTCAAGAAACGCGAGGCCACCAGCCCGCAGCCCGTCAACCCGCAGGTCGAAGCCTTCCTTGACGGATATTCGATCGAGGTGATGCCGCGCACCGCTACCAAGGTCGAGGATTTCCGCGACCTGCTGCCCGCAGGCACCCGCGTCTATATCGCCCATATCGAAGGCACGCCCATCGAAGACATGGTCGAGACCGCCAAGCGCCTGAATGCCGAAGGCTTTCCCGTCATGCCGCACTTCCCGGCGCGGATCATCAAAGACGAGGCGACCCTGGCGGACTGGATCGCGCGCTATCAGGGCGAGGCTGACGTCAAGCAGGCGCTGCTTCTGGCCGGTGGTGTGGCGCAGCCGCACGGTGCCTTCGACAGCTCGATGCAGCTCCTGGAAACCGGACTGTTCGACAAGGCGGGTTTCTCCAACCTGCACGTCGCGGGCCACCCCGAAGGCAACAAGGACATCGATCCGGACGGTTCCTCGAAGAATGTGATGGAAGCGGTTCTTTGGAAACAGAAATTCTCGGAGCGCACCGATGCCAAGATGGCGCTGGCGACTCAGTTCGCCTTTGAGGCAAAGCCGATCATCGAATGGGCTGACGGTCTGAAAGAAGCCGGTGTCGACCTGCCGATCCACATCGGTATCGCCGGTCCGGCCAAGCTGCAGACGCTGATCAAATTCGCCATCGCATGTGGTGTGGGTCCGTCCCTGAAGGTGCTGCAGAAACGTGCCATGGACGTGTCCAAGCTGCTGCTGCCCTATGAGCCGACCGACGTCGTTGCCGAGCTTGCAGCCCACAAGGCCGCGAACCCGGATTTCAACATTACCAATGTACACTTCTTCCCGCTGGGCGGCATCAAGACCAACGCCACCTGGGCCATCAACAACGGCGGCGCCTCGGCGCAGCCAGTCAACTCCCAAGGATAAGACATGACCCGTACTGTCGTAGAATCAAAAACAAAAACCGCTGTCCTGGGCTTTGATGAGCCGTTCTGCGTGATCGGCGAACGGATCAACCCGACAGGCCGTAAGAAACTGGCAGCAGAGCTGGAAGCGGGCGATTTCTCCACCGTTGAGAAAGACGCACTGGCACAGGTGGCAGCCGGGGCCAATATCCTCGATATCAACGCGGGCGTAGTCTATAATTCCAACCCCAACCCGAACGAGACCGAGCCGCCGCTGATGACCAAGATCATCGAGTTGGTGCAGGGTCTGGTCGATGTGCCGCTGTGCATCGACAGCTCGGTCCCCGAGGCGCTTGAGGCCGGTCTGGCAGCCGCGCAGGGTCGCCCGCTTCTGAACTCGGTCACCGGTGAGGAAGAGCGCCTGGAGCTGGTTCTGCCGCTGGTCAAGAAATACAACGTGCCGGTGGTTGCGATCTCGAACGACGACACCGGGATCTCTGAAGATCCCGACGTGCGTTTCGCCGTGGCCAAGAAGATCGTCGAACGCGCTGCCGATTTCGGTATCCCCGCGCATGACATCGTGGTCGACCCGCTGGTAATGCCGATCGGCGCCATGGCGACCGCCGGGCATCAGGTCTTTACCCTGGTGCGTCGCCTGCGCGAAGAACTGGGTGTGAACACCACCTGTGGTGCTTCGAACATCTCCTTTGGTCTGCCGAACCGTCACGGCATCAACAACGCCTTCCTGCCGATGGCAATGGGCGCGGGCATGACCTCTGCGATCATGAACCCGGTGGCGCTGCCGGTGACGCAAAAGGCGATTGCCGAGAAGAAGGAACAGGTAACCGCCGCTGGTATCATCCTGCCCGAAGGCATGGACGATGAGACCTTTGTCACCCTGTTCGGTCTCGGCTCGACCAAGCCGCGCGCGGGCAAGGAGATGGAAGCGATCCGCGCTGCCAACCTCTTGACCAACAATGATCCGCACGGCGGTGCCTGGATTGCCGCCAACAAGGCGCCCGCAAAGGCTGGCGAAGAAGGCCGTGGCCGCGGTGGCCGCACCGGTGGCCGTCGCCGCCGCGCCTGAACTTGATAACAGTATCGTGAGGGGAGGCCGGGATTTGTCCCGGCCTTTTCTTGTGTGCGGTCTGGGGGCACCGTATTTTGACAAACGGAGCAGGGGCGACAGTGTCCTGTGCGTGTGCTTCCTGAGCCAAACGTTGCGGGTGCGGTCGGATTGCGCGCAAACCTTTGGCAAAAGGTTATCTTTAGACTTCGTTAGCGGTGATCCATTTACAGATTACAACAGAGGAATGGTTGCCCATGGTCATGTGGGTGACGTGTCTGAGCTGCAAGGGAAGCAACGGGTGAAACGACTTCAGGTGACCGATTTCTATTCCATGCTGGATGCGATTGGCATGGCGGTGATCGTTTTGGAGGTCGGCGACGATGGGATCCCCCGATATGTCGCGATGAATTCGCGCGCCCGGGCTATTTCGAAACTTCCGGCAGAGGGTTGGTTTGGCAAGACTGCGATGGAAGTATTTGGCGGTTCCACCGGCGAGCGGGCTCTTGCCAAGCATATCGAAGTGGCGCGCGCTGCCGAAGAGGTAACCTATGAGATCAATCTCCCTGCGGTCCACAAGGAACGATACATCCGCACGACTATGAGCCCGGTCTTCGACGAGACAGGCAAGCTGACGCACCTTGTCGGCTCGTCAGCAGATGTCACTTCGGAACGTGAACGCGACGCGGCTTTGGAGCTGGCCAAGATCGCAAAGCAGGAGGCGGAGGCGGCCAGCCAGGCCAAGGAAAGGTTCTTGGCTGAGATGAGCCATGAGATCCGGACGCCGATGAATGGCATCCTTGGCATCTGCGAGTTGCTGCAAGACACCAGTCTGGACGAAGAGCAGTCCCTGCTTGCCAATACGATACTGAGTTCTACCAATGCATTGCTGAAGATCGTCAACGAAGTTCTGGATTTCTCGCAGATTATCGCGGACAAGATTTCACTGCACTATGAGCCCTTTTCATTGCGCGATCTTGTTGATGAAATCGTTACGCTTTTCTCGGCCAAGACCTCGTTCAAGGGGCTTGAGTTTCGCTTGGATTACCCTGATGCCGTGCCATCCGTTTTCGTGGGGGATGCCAGCAAGACCCGTCAGATCCTTTTGAACGTGATCGGAAATGCGATCAAATTCACCGACGAAGGTCATGTCTCGCTGGCGGTTTCCTATGATCCGGCTTCCGCAAGGGGGCCATTGCAATTCGTGGTTTCGGATACCGGCTGCGGGATCGATGAAAGTAAGCTAGGTTCGATCTTTTCGGCCTACGAGCAAGCCGCCAGCTCGCCGCAGGCGCAGGCAGAGGGCACGGGGCTGGGCCTTGCAATCTCGCGGGCGCTGATCGAACGGATGGGGGGCGACATCACCGTCGACTCGGCGCCAGGACAGGGCGCGCGTTTCTCTCTTTGGTTGAACCTTGCGCCAGATACTGCTGATCCGCGGGGGGCAGAGACTGCGGGGAAGGCAGTCCCTAATCAGATCAACGGTGGTCTGGAACGGGATGTTGGGACCGACACCGGTATCGCATCGGACCGGCTGCATGGGATGAAAATCCTTGTAGCCGAGGACAACAAGACCAACCAGATGGTCGTGGACAAGATGCTCCAGAAACTGGGGGCGGAGGTCCGTCTTGCGGAAAACGGTGCTGCCGCCGTCGAAAACTATCTGGGCGCGGACTACGACCTGATCCTCATGGATCTTTCCATGCCGGTCATGGGCGGGCTTGAGGCGGCGCGCAGGATCAGGCAGCACGAGACAGAAACCGGCCGCGCCGAATGCCGGATCGTTGCGCTGACGGCGAATGCCCAGAAAAGCGACACAAGGGCCTGTTTCGAGGTTGGCATGAATGGATTCCTGACCAAGCCGTTTCGCAGGGCCGAACTTCTGGCCTGTCTCGCTTCACTCGACTGAGGTCTGGTCGGGGCCTGTGGTGTCGGTTGGGACACGTTCCGAATTTTGGTCAAAGCGATCGCGTTTTTGGGTCGGCCTCAACTTGGCTACCTGATGTGTTCCAAGCCGATCATCAACCGGGCCCCGGTTAGCGGTTTTGGGGCAAAGGGGCGCGACATAAAAAAACGTCCCGGTGACCATTACCGGGACGCCTGGCGTCAAGCCTCAGTGGGGCACAGTCTTGGCTGAGAGACTTAGCCGCGCCGACGCCTGCGTCTGCGCCCGCCGTCTGCCGCGCCATCGCCCCCGCCGGTGTTGAAGTTGACCTCTGGCAGGGTGACCACCGTTTCCAGGATCGGGAAGGGCTCGACCGAGTTCGGAATGGCCGAGGCATTGACGAAATGCTCCTGGAACCGGGGCTCGACTGCGGTTTCCACCTTTTCGATCTGGCGCACGGTTTCTTCGATTTCGCGGCGGGCCTCGGTGTTCAGAAGCGCAATGCGCGCACCGGTGCCTGCGGCGTTGCCGGCGCTGGTGACCTTTTCCAGCGGGCAATCGGGGATCATGCCCAGAACCATTGCGTGTTTGGCCGAGATATGGGCGCCAAAGGCGCCGGCCAGCACCACGCGGTCCACGGTGTCGACGCCGAATTTGTCCATCAGCAACCGCGCGCCAGAGTAGAGCGCCGCCTTGGCCATCTGGATCGCCCGGATGTCCGGGTTGGTGACAGTAATCGTCGGACCGCCATCGGCAGATCCATCCCAGAGCACATAGGCGTTGGTGCGCCCGTCCTGAATACAGCGGCTGGAGCCGGTCTGTTCTGCCGAACCGATGAGGCCCGAAGCATCGAGAACGCCAGCAAGGCGCATTTCGGCAATCGCTTCGATAATGCCTGAACCACAGATGCCGGTGATGCCGGTGGTGGCAATCGCCCCGGCAAACCCGTCCTCATCCGACCAGAGTTCCGATCCTATGACGCGGAACCGGGGTTCCTTGGTTTCGGGATTGATCTCGACACGCTCGATGGCGCCGGGGGCGGCGCGCTGACCGCTTGAGATCTGCGCGCCCTCGAAGGCTGGACCTGTGGGGGACGAGCAGGCGAGGACCTTTTCCGTGTTGCCCAGCAGGATCTCCGCATTGGTGCCCACATCGACCACCAGCACCAGATCCTTTGATTTATCCGGTGCTTCGGACAGGGCCACGGCGGCAGCATCGGCGCCCACGTGGCCGGCGATGCAGGGTAGCAGGTAGACACGCGCTGCGGGGTGGATGTTGAGATCCAGCTCGCTGGCCCGCAGGGACAAGGCGTTCGAGGTCGCCAGGGCAAAGGGCGCCTGACCCAGTTCGAACGGATCGATGCCAAGGAACAGGTGGTGCATCACCGGGTTGCAGACAAAGACCGCATCGACGATCAGCGTCTGATCAATCCCGGCCTCTGCCGAAATCTGGGTGAACAGCTGCGCCATGCCGTCGCGGACCGCGCGGGTCATCTCCTGATCGCCGCCCTTGTTCATCATTGCATAGCTGACCCGGCTCATCAGATCCTCACCAAAGCGGATCTGCGGGTTCATGATGCCGGAGGAGGCGACGACCTCGCCGGTTTTCAGATCGCACAGATGGGCCGCGATGGTGGTGGAGCCCAGGTCAACCGCCAGCCCATAAAGCGAGCCTTCGTAGAGGCCAGGCCAGATATGCATGATGCGCGGCGGTGTGTTGCTGTCGCCCAGATGCACCGCGACGGTGACCTTCCAGCCGCCCTTGCGCAGGACGGGCTGCATGGTTTGCAGGATTTGCAGATCGCACTGGACGTTCTCGATCTCCCACTGGACCCGCAGGGCCTCGGCCAGCCGCTCCAGATCGCCCGAGGGTTTATGCATGTCGGGCTCTTCGACCTCGACGTAGAACAGGCGGGTCGACGGGTTCATCACGATGTCGCGCGCCTCGGCCCGTTTGCGGACCACCTGCCGGTGGACCTGGCTTTCGGGAGGAACGTCAATCACCACGTCGCCTTCGATCAGGGCCTGGCAGCCAAGGCGACGGCCATCGATCAGGCCACGCTTGTCCTTGTAGCGCTGTTCAACCTTGTTCCATGGGCTCAGCGCGTCGTCCTGCACGGAGACGCCGAGTTTCGAGAATTCGCCATAGGAGGGGGTGATCTGACATTTCGAGCAGATGCCCCGGCCACCGCAGACGGAATCCAGATCGACCCCAAGCTGCCGCGCAGCTGTCAGAACCGGGGTTCCGGCGGGGAACCGGCCGCGTTTGCCGGAGGGGGTAAACACAACGAGAGGATCGTCAGCCATGCCTGTGCCTTTTCACTAGAATTCTGTGGCGGAGCATAAGTTCTTTTTGCCCAAGGGAAAGGCGGCCCGCGTCATTTTTGGGCCTGGTTCCGGCATTTTTCAAAAATGAGCATCTGAGATGCGTCTTGAGCCTGCCGTACGCCCCGTTTGCCTGACCCGGAGGCCCTTGCAACGGGATTTGATCTATTTCTTGTCGTGGCCTCTTTTCCCTCCCGGGCTTCTGTGCCATAGGGTCACCGCCAAACGGGGTTTTGCATGGGGATGACAAATGCAGATTCGTGAGGCTCTCACATTTGATGATGTTCTTCTGGTTCCGGGGGCATCCGAAGTGCTGCCCAGCACGGCGGACACACGCACCCGCGTGACACGCTCGATTTCGCTCAACATTCCGCTGCTCAGCTCGGCCATGGACACGGTGACCGAGGCCCGCATGGCGATTGCCATGGCGCAGGCCGGTGGCATGGGCGTCATTCACAAGAACCTCGATACCGAAGAGCAGGCCCGGCAGGTACGCCGGGTCAAGCGTTTCGAAAGCGGTATCGTCTATAATCCCATCACCCTGACGGCGGATCAGACCCTTGCCGATGCCAAGGCGCTGCAGGAACGCTATCGCGTGACCGGCTTTCCGGTGGTTGACAGCGATGGCCGTGTGGTCGGCATTGTGACCAATCGCGACATGCGCTTTGCGAGCGATGACAACACGCCGGTTTCGGTGATGATGACATCGGACAAACTGGCGATCCTGCAAGAGCCTGCCGACCGCGAAGAGGCGAAATCGCTGATGAAGGCGCGCCGGATCGAAAAGCTGCTGATCACCGACAAATCGGGCAAGCTGACCGGTCTTCTGACCCTGAAAGACACCGAGCAGGCGGTTCTGAACCCCACCGCTTGCAAGGACGATTTGGGCCGTCTGCGCGTCGCAGCGGCCAGCTCGGTTGGCGATTCTGGCTTTGAGCGCTCCGAGGCGCTGATCGATGCCGGTGTCGACATTGTTGTGGTTGATACCGCCCACGGCCATTCGGCAGGCGTGATCGAAGCTGTCAAACGGATCAAGGCGCTTTCGAACGAAGTGCAGGTGATTGCTGGTAACGTCGCCACCGCCGAAGCGACCCGCGCGCTGATTGATGCGGGCGCGGATGCCATCAAGGTCGGGATCGGCCCGGGCTCGATCTGCACGACCCGCATGGTGGCCGGTGTTGGCGTGCCGCAGCTGACCGCTGTGATGGATTGTGCCAGCGCGGCAGGCGACACTCCGGTGATCGCCGATGGCGGCATTAAGTTCTCCGGCGATTTTGCCAAGGCGATTGCCGCCGGCGCCTCCTGCGCCATGGTTGGCTCGATGATCGCCGGCACCGATGAAAGCCCGGGCGAGGTGATCCTGTATCAGGGCCGCTCGTTCAAGAGCTATCGCGGCATGGGTAGCCTTGGCGCCATGGCGCGCGGCTCGGCCGACCGGTATTTCCAGAAGGACGCGGCCAGCGACAAGCTGGTGCCCGAAGGGATCGAAGGTCAGGTGCCCTACAAAGGTTCCGCAGGCGCGGTCATTCACCAGTTGGTCGGCGGTCTTCGCGCGGCCATGGGCTATACCGGCTGTGCGACCGTCGAAGAGATGCGCCGTAACTGCAATTTCGTGAAGATCACTGGCGCCGGCCTCAAGGAAAGCCACGTGCACGACGTTCAGATCACACGCGAAAGCCCGAACTACCGGATCGGATGATCTTGATGCGCAGTACTGTGACAGCGTCAGCGAAGATCGGGGCCGGGGCGTGACCCCGGCGGCCCGCCTGCAGGCGGCGATCGAGGTCCTGGATCAGGTGATCGCAGGCGAGGCGGCGGAGAAGGCTTTGACCGGCTGGGCCCGGCGCAGTCGCTTTGCGGGCTCCAAGGATCGCGCGGCAGTGCGCGATCACGTCTTCACGGCGCTGCGCCGCTTTCGCTCCCATGCGGTTCTGGGTGGCAGCCTGACGGGCCGGGGCCTGATCCTTGGCGGTCTGCGCGAGGCGGGCGTCGATCCGGCCGATATGTTCACAGGTGAAGGCTACGCGCCCCCGCCGCTGAATGCAGAAGAACAGGCACCAGCAGCGGAGTTCGCAAGCTCTGCAGAGGAACTCGATATTCCGGACTGGCTCTGGTCCTCTTTTTCCAGCAGCCTTGGGGATAATGCCGAGGCCGCAGCGCAGGCGCTCCGCCAGCGCGCGCCGGTGCATCTGCGGGTGAATCTTCGCAAGGGCAGCGTCGCGGAGGCCCGCGCCGCGCTGGAGGAGGAGGGGATCTCAACCGAGCCCCATGCTGCTTCACCCACCGCGCTGGAGGTCACCGAAGGCGCCCGCAAACTGCGTAACGGGGCGGCCTATAACAATGGTTTGGTTGAGCTGCAGGATGCCGCGAGCCAAGCGGTGGTGGATATGCTGCCGCTGCGTGATGGCCTGTCCGTGCTGGACTACTGCGCCGGAGGCGGTGGCAAGTGCCTCGCCATGGCGGCGCGTGCCCAAATCCGCCTGACAGCCCATGACATCGATCCCCGCCGGATGAAGGATCTGCCGGAGCGGGCATCGCGCGCCGGGGTTCAGATCAGCTGCCAGCCGACCGAGGCGGTCCGCTCTGCTGCGCCCTTTGATCTGGTGCTTTGCGATGCGCCCTGTTCCGGCTCCGGCTCCTGGCGGCGCGCACCCGAAGGCAAATGGCGCCTGACGCCGGAGCGGCTGGACGAGATCCGGGCCATTCAGGCCAAAATTCTGGATGAGGCGGCCGAACTTACAGCGCCAGACGGTGTGCTGGCGTATGCCACCTGCTCCATGCTGGAGACGGAGAACGACGATCAGATCCGTGCCTTCCTGTCCCGCAGCCCGGAATGGCAACTGATCGGCGAAAAAGCCTGGGGGGTGCAGGATGGCACTGATGGCTTCTTCGCAGCGATGTTGACGCGGTCGAAGGCTGATTGATAAGTATCTGTCAACAAAAGCCGCTGCACCATTAACGTGGCCTTAACCTTGATGGCGGCGTATTGGCGGCATCTTGTCTTTTTTCGGAGCCGTAATGACAGGTCGCCCCACTTCCTCCGTTCCTTCATTGCGGGTGAATACCCCAGAGAATAAACGCCTTTTGATCGTTCTGCTGCTGGCAGGCGCAATGCTGGTGGCGCCTTGGGCGCTTGAGTGGCCTGACCGGGTCGCGCGCGGAATGCTCGCCGTTTCGCTGACTCTGGTGGCGGTGGCGCTTCTGATGGTTCTGCAATCCAGGGTGCGACTGAATGCCCGGGCGATGGCGACGGATCTTCTGACCGGTTTCATCGAAAAGGACGCCACGCCCACCTTCGTTACCGATGTGGACGGCAGCATTCACGCCTGCAACGAGGCCGCCGTGAAGCGGTTTTCCGAAGGCAAACAGGAAACCCTTGCCGGCACATTGCGCTCGGTTCTGGCCAATCCGACGGCAGTACTGTTCCGCCTGCAAAGCCAGGCGGCAAAAAGCGGTGCTGCGCGTGAGGATATCGTCACCCGGCGCGGTCATGTCCGTCTCGCGGTGCACCAGATGCAGGGCGGCAGCTTTTTGTGGCGGGTTGAGGATATTGCCGAACGCAGCGGCGGCAGCGGGCGCGGTGCCGAGGCGGTGCCGATCCCGATGATCACCGTGGGCCGGTCCGGCGCGGTTTTGTTCATGAACGAGGCCGCCCGCAAACTGATCGGCGAACGGGTCAAATCCACCGAGCGCCTGTTTACGGCGTTGCCGGTCAATCCCGGTCAGCTCAATACCATCATGACCCAATCCGGGCCGGTGGACGTCTTGGTGACCGAGCTGAACCGCACCCAGGGCCGCAGCGAGCTTTACCTGATGGAGGTGGATACCTCCGGGCTCAGCGCTTCCAGCTCTGGGTTCGAAAGCCTGCCCGTGCCCTTCCTGAAAGTGGCGCCCAG
Organism: Pseudophaeobacter sp. A-200-2; assembly: GCF_041008815.1. Taxonomy (NCBI): domain Bacteria; kingdom Pseudomonadati; phylum Pseudomonadota; class Alphaproteobacteria; order Rhodobacterales; family Roseobacteraceae; genus Pseudophaeobacter; species Pseudophaeobacter sp. A-200-2. Next base: position 85,993 of record NZ_JAXGFU010000001.1, read on the forward strand.
CGGCGATATCCTGTCTCTCAACAAGATGGCCCAGCGTCTGCTGGCGGTGGAGCCGCGCGACGATCTGAAACTCGGTCAGCTGATGGAGGGACTGGGGCGCCCGATGTCCGATTGGCTGCGCGATACGGCCGCAGGGCTGGCCTCTAACAAGTCCGAATTCCTGCGCCTATCGCGCCGTGACCGCGAGGTTTTCGTACAGGTGACCCTGACGCGCACCTTCGAAGAGGGCGCGCCGGTGTTGATCGCGGTGCTGAACGATGCGACCGAACTGAAGACGCTTGAGGCGCAATTCGTGCAAAGTCAGAAAATGCAGGCCATCGGCCAGCTTGCCGGCGGCGTTGCGCATGACTTTAATAACCTGCTGACCGCCATTTCTGGCCATTGTGACCTGCTGCTGCTGCGCCACGATCAGGGCGATCAGGACTATGGTGATCTGATCCAGATTCATGAAAACGCCAACCGGGCGGCCTCCCTTGTCAGCCAGCTTCTGGCGTTTTCGCGCAAGCAGACCCTGCAGCCCGAAATCCTGGACGTGCGCGACACGCTGTCGGACCTGACGCATCTGCTGAATCGTCTGGTCGGGGAAAAGGTGACTCTGACGCTCAGCCATGATCCGGTGATGCGCTCGATCCGGGCGGACAAACGCCAGCTGGAACAGGTGCTGATGAACCTTGTGGTGAACGCCCGCGATGCGATGCCCAATGGCGGTGAAATCCGCGTCGAGACCGAAGCGGTTACCCTGACGGCACCGCTGGAACGCGACCGGGCCAAGGTGCCTGCGGGCGATTGGGTCACCATTCGGGTGTCAGACGAAGGTGTCGGGATCGATCCGGACAAGATGCAGAAGGTGTTCGAGCCCTTCTACACCACCAAACGCACGGGTGAGGGCACCGGTCTGGGCCTGTCGACCGCCTATGGCATTATCAAACAGACCGGTGGCTATATCTTCATCGACTCGGTCAAGGATCATGGCACCCGCTTCACCCTGTTTTTCCCGGTGCACAAGCAAGACGCCGTAGAGCATGCCCCAGTCGAGGCACCCGTCGAGGAAACCGCCGCGCCGCAGCATGGCGAGGGTGTAGTGTTGCTGGTCGAGGATGAGGCGCCGGTGCGCGCCTTTGCATCGCGCGCGCTGCGGATGCGCGGCTATACGGTGCTGGAGGCAGAATCCGCCGAAGACGCGCTGCGCACGCTGGAGGATCCGGGACTGAGCGTCGATGTCTTTGTCACGGACGTTGTGATGCCGGGCATGGATGGCCCCAGCTGGGTACGGGAGGCACTGAAAGAACGCCCCGATACCCGTGTTGTCTTCGTTTCCGGCTATGCAGAAGGCGCCTTTGGCGAAACGGACCCGGATGTGCCGAACTCGGTGTTCCTGCCCAAACCCTTCTCGCTGAGCCAGCTGACCGAAACGGTACACGCCCAACTTCACTGACGCTGCGCAGGCGCTGCCTGCTTTCGGCGGTCAGTATTTTTCTGACGAAAGGCGTCGGCGTTAGTCGCCGATGCTGTCGTAGAGTTCGAAATCCGCCGCACGCTTACGCCGCAGGATGGCTTCGACCTTGGGATCCAGTGTCAGCTCCATGGCGGGGCTGACGTTCTGGCGGTCGGTTGCGATCTTCATATCAAGCCGTTCCTCCAGAAAGGCTGTGAGCGCGGGTTGGTCTTCATATCGGAACAGATGCGTCACTGCGCAGCCATTACGCTGTGTCTCCAGGAACTTAGCCTGACTTCCCACATCGGCAAATTTCGGCACATCGCCTTTGCAATAGGCTCGTACGAAATCGTCGAAACTGATCCCTTTGGTCGAATTCGGGGACCCATCCAGAAACGGCCGTTGACGAAACCGGTACCAGCTGCCCAGCCAGCTGATTGGCTCACGCATCACGGCGGCCAGCTCCAGCTCTACACCGCAGACCCGTTCGAACATCGGCCGGAACCAGCGGTTATAGCGGAACACAGGGGCATGTTTCAGCTGCGGCGGATCGGAGACCACGAAATCAGCACGATCCCGCAGCGCAGCCTGATAGGCCGTGGTGCCGGTTTTCGGAACCGAAAGAAGAACCAGCCGTTCGTCATAAAATACAAGCATTGCACGGGGCTCCGAAAGGAAATCAATCTAAGACATACTATCAGATTGCACGTGTCACAATTCTTCCATTCAAAGGAAAACAAAAGCGCCGCGAGGGCTTTGATGCGGTAGAGTGCAGTGCATTTCGCGTGGTCAGCTTAATACCTCGTGGAGGCCTTCGCTATTGAGGCAGTGCTGCAAAGCACCTGATTTTCGGTCTGGAAAGCAGGCGAGAAGGTAAAATCTCCACCCTGACATACGGCAAAGCGACATCGAACGTTGCGGAAACGCGGCATTTTTGCCCATCATTCAGAATTCGAAATCTCGCCGAATTCTGGCCATTTTTGTAAAATAGGCAGATGTCGTGGGAAAAGGCAGGTCTTATTAGTGCTCCTTGAAAGTTTGGCAGGTGTGTCCCGTTCTTGCGGGTTTTTCTTATCGGGGGCAGGGGCGTGAAACAGCGGCTTCTGGTACTTGGCTGCGGCTTTGTGGCCGACCTTTATATGCGGTCTTTGGCGGTTATGCCGGGGATCGAGATCGCGGGCGTGTTTGATACCGACAAACAACGGCTCAAACACTTCTGCAGCTACTGGAACCTGCCGCTTGCACCAACGTTTGAAGCATTGTTGCAAAGCGCGCCGGGCGCGCTCGTTCTCAACCTGACAAATCCAGGATCCCACTTTGAAACCAGCCGCGCCTGTCTGGGTGCGGGCCACCCGGTATATTCCGAAAAGCCCCTGGCGACGACCTTTCCTGAGGCCAAAGAACTGGTTGATCTTGCCATTAACCGCGGCTTGCAGATCGCTTCGGCCCCTTGCTCGGTCCTGGGGGAAGCGGCGCAAACTCTTGGTCAGGCTCTCCGCAACAACACCGCAGGCACTCCGCGCGCTATCTATGCCGAGCTGGATGACGGTTTCATCACCCAGGCCGAATACCACAAATGGCAGACGGAGAGCGGCGCGCCTTGGCCCTATGAGGATGAATTCCGGGTTGGCTGCACGCTCGAACACGCAGGTTATTACCTGGCCTGGCTGATCAGCTGGTTCGGAGCGGTCCGCACGGTAGTTGCCGCCAGCGCCGAGGCTGTTCCGGGCAAGGAGGGGCACGGACCGCATGCGCCGGATCTGTCGGTGGCGACCCTGTTTTTCGAGAACGGCCCTGTCACGCGACTGACCTGTTCCTTTGTTGCGCCGCACAACCACCAGATCCAGATCGTCGGCGACGCAGGCGTGCTGAGCTGCGATGAAGCCTGGGACAATGATGCGAAAATCCGGTTCGCACGGCGTATCAAACTAAGGCGGCGCCTGATGGAATCGCCGTTGAAGAAACGGATCCGGCTCAAGCAGCCAACCCATCCCAAGGTTAGGAAATGGGGGGCTGCGGCGATGAATTTCATGCTTGGCCCCGACGAAATGCTATCCGCGCTTGCCGAAGGACGCCCGGGGCGGCTGTCCGGTGATTTTGCCTTGCACCTGACCGAAGTCACGCTGGCCATCCAGAACGCAGGCGAGTTCAGCGGAGCCCAGACCATGACAACCCGCTGCGATGCGATGGAGCCGATGCCATGGGCGCAGTGAACCGTATCCTGATCACCGGCGCGAGCGGCTTTGTCGGCTCCGCTGCCCTGCGCGCGGCCCGCGATCAGGGGATCGAGGTGATCGCGCTATACCGCGGCCTGCCGCACGCCGCGTGGGAGGATGATCTCGGCATCACTGCAGTAAAGCTGGATCTAACCGCAGCAGACGCCACCGAACGGCTGAGCCCACTTGTCAGCGAAGTCGGTGCAATCATCCATGCTGCAGCGCATCTGGGTGATGATGCGGCGGCGCACGACCGTGTGACCCTGGGGGGGACGCAAGCGCTGCTTTCTGCGTTGGAAAACTGGCGCGGCACGTTCGTGCTCATCTCCTCCATTGCGGTCTACGATACGGCGGCGCTTGCCCCCGGTGACGCTCTGGACGAAACCTGCGCTCTCGCAACCGCCCAGAAATCCCGCGATGCCTATTCTAAGGCAAAGCACACACAGGAAGCGCTGGTCCAAGAGGCTATGCCCGATGCCTGGCTGATCCGGCCCGGTGCGGTTTGGGGGGCCGGACGAACGTGGAACGCTCTGCTGGGGTTCTGGGCATCCAAGGTTTTCGTGCAGATCGGCAAGGACGGCGCCTTGCCTTTGGTTCATGTTGATCACCTTGGCGACACCCTGATCCGGGCAGCGCAAAAGGAACCAAAGGGAACGGTGTCGATCAATGTGGTGGACGATGATCTACCTGACCGGAGGCGGTTTGTGTCGGTGCACAAAACTCTGACTGGCTGGCCCAAGTTCGTCCTTCCCATCACCTATGACGTTTGGCTGAAGCTGGCGCGCCTGTTGCGGCCGATATCAGCGGGGCTGCCGGGGTTGTTTCAGGAACCGATTATTCGCGCACGGCTGATGCCGCTGCGCTATCCCAACGCGGCCTTGCGGGCCACATTGGGTGGCAAGGATCACGCCCCATTCGAAGAGATGATGGCACAGAGCATCGCAGGTGAGCCATGACATTGCCGAAGCTTGCCTATCTGACCGGAGAATACCCGCGCGCTTCGGATACCTTTATCCAGCGTGAAGTCGCGGCGTTGCGGGCGCTGGGTCATGATGTCCTGACCTGCTCGATCCGCACCACGGGGGCCGAGCACCTAGTGGGTCCAGAGCAGCGCCAGGAGCATGCCTTGACCTTCAAGGTACTTGGCGCCTGTAAAAAGCCCCTGCGCCTGCTGCGCGCGCATCTGCGCTGGATGCGAAATCCCGGCCGTTATCTCGCTGCCTTGCGACTGGCCTGGAAAACGGCGCCCCGAGGGGTAAAGGGCCGCCTCTATAACCTGATCTACTTCATTGAGGCGGGCGTCTTGGCGGATGAGCTGCGCCAACAGGAGGTTGATCACCTGCACAATCACATCGCCACTGCCGCTTGCACTGTGGCAATGCTGGCCTCGGAACTATCGGGCATCCCCTACAGTTTCACGATCCACGGGCCGGACATCTTTTTCAATCCGAACCATTGGCGGATCGGTGAAAAGGCGGCGCGGGCGCGGTTTGTTGCCTGCATCAGCGAATTCTGCCGATCACAGCTGATGTGTTTTGCCGATCAATCCCATTGGGCGCGCTTTCATATCATCCATTGCGGCATTGACCCGGGCCGCTACACTTCTGCGCCTCACAAGGGGGCAAACCTGCTCTTCGTCGGGCGGCTCGCCGCGGTCAAGGGACTGCCAATTCTGCTTGATGCGTTGCGGGACCTCTCTGGCGACTGGAAACTGACGGTGATCGGAGACGGTCCGGATCGCGCCGCGCTTGAGGCGCAGGCACAGGGGCTAAATGTCGATTTTCTTGGCTACCGCTCGCAATCCGAAGTCGCAGAAGCGCTCTCGAACACCGACGTTTTTATCCTGCCCAGCTTTGCCGAAGGAGTGCCCGTGGTTTTGATGGAGGCAATGGCCTCGGCGGTGCCGGTTGTTGCAACAAGGATTGCAGGAATACCGGAACTGGTGGATCACGCCACCAGCGGGCTGCTGGTACCGCCCGGCGATCCGCAAGAACTGCGCGCGGCCCTGGACCATATGTTGGCGGACAGCAAGGCCCGGCAGGACATGGGGCTGGCGGGCCGTGCAAAGGTGTCCGACGATTTCAACATTCATACCGAAGCCGCCCGCCTATCCCGCCTGTTTGCCAGCTATGCAGGCGGCAGCCCCGTTCTGGAGAAGCGTCCATGACGCCGGTCGATATCGTTCTCATTGGGCGCAACGAGGGCGCGCGTCTGATTGCATGTCTCGACTCGGTCCAGGGGCAGGCTCGGCACATTGTCTATGTGGACAGCGGCTCAGACGATGACAGCCTTCACGAGGCCCGCAAGCGCAACGCCAAAGTGGTGGAGCTGGATATGTCGATCCCGTTCACCGCGGCGCGTGCGCGAAACGCGGGGTTTGACGCGCTAGAGGATCCCGAGCTTGTCCTGTTCATCGATGGCGACTGTGTTCTGGCATCCGGATTCGTAGAGGTCGCGCGCGATTATCTGAACGATCATCCAGAGGTCGGCATGGTAACCGGCTGGCGCTCCGAGATCCATCCGGAGGCCAGCCCCTATAACCTTCTCTGTGATTGGGAATGGCATCGTCCGCCGGGCGAAATCATGGCCTGCGGCGGCGATATGATGGTTCGTGCTGCGCTATGGCAGGCCGTGGGCGGTATGAACCCGCAGGTGATCGCTGCCGAAGACGACGAGATCTGCTGCCGTTTTCGCAAATCCGGCCATACTCTCTGGCGCATACCCAGTGGCATGACACGTCATGATGCGGACATGCTGCGGTTTGGTCAGTGGTGGACGCGAGCGGTGCGCACCGGCCACGGCTTTGCGCAGGTGCATCATCTTCATCCTGACTATTTCACCACAGAATGCAGGCGCGCCTATGTTTACGCCCTTGCGCTACCGCTCTTCGCAATCACTGCGGCTGCGGCGTGGTGGCCGTTCAGCCTGCCCATTCTGGGGGTCTATGCGCTCAATTGGGCACGCTCAACGGCGGGATTGCGCCGGGATGGCATTCCGCTCACCAAGGCAAGATACCTTGGCTTTCTGCTGACCCTATCAAAATTTCCGAACCTGATCGGCATGGTGCAATTTCACCTGCGCCGCCTAACCGGGCGCGACATGCGCATCATCGAGTACAAGTAAAGGAACATTCCATGGCGAGCGAAACCCGCATAGGCCTGATTGGCGCCGGATATATTGCCACCTGGCATGCGGACGCCCTCAAGGCGACGCCGAATGTGCGGATCGGGGCGGTCTGCGATGTCAATGAAACCGCGGCCAAAGGGTTCGCAGGACGATATGGTGCGCAGGTCTTTACCTCTGTCGATGATCTGATCGCTTCTGGTAGCTGCGACGCCGTGCATATCCTGACCCCGCCGCATCTGCACCGGGCGCTGGCCATCAAGTGCCTTGAAGGCGGGCTCGATGTGTTGGTTGAAAAACCGGTTGCTGAATCAGCGGCCGAGACCCGCGAGATCGAGGAGGCAGCCACCAAAGCAGGCAAGCGGTTTTGCGCCGGGCACAACTTTCTGGGTCTTCCCTCCTATCAAAAGATGAAAAAGGACATGCGCGCTGGGGCCTACGGACGGGTGTCTGGCTGTGACATCAGCTGGGCGTTGCCGCTCGCACCGCTCCGCTCTGGCCCCTATAATCTTTGGCTTTTGCGCGAGCCAAAGAACCTCCTGCTTGAACTAGGGCCGCATATTTTTGCCTTTGCGCATGATCTTTTTGGTCCTGTCGAGGTGCTCCATGCCCAGGCGGAATGGCCCGTCGCACTGCCTGGAGGGGATATGCGCCCGCAGGGATTCCGGATCCTTGCGCGGGCTGGCGCGGTGCAGATCACCTTTACCCTTGCCATGGTCGAAACCACCGACAACCGAAGCGTGACGCTACGCGGATCCAGCGCGCGGGCGCGGCTGGACTATGCGCAGGACGTGCTTGTTGTTGAGCGGGAAAACACATCAGACTTGGTGGCCAATCCGCTGCGTAGACAGCTGGACCTGTCCCGCCAGCACCTGTGGCAGGGGATAGGGAACGCGGCGGTTCAGACTGCGTCACTCAACACCAAAAACCCATACGGGCGCAGCTTTCGTGGCATGAATGCGGCCCTTTATGCAGCGGGTCCCGGCGCGGCGCATGCAAAGCCTTATGCTGGCGAAACCGCGGTTGAGGTCATGCAGGCGATCGACGATGCTATCGCTCTATTGCCCGAAAAGGTTTTGCGTGCCGCCGCACCTGCCGTTCAAACCAGAAAACCAAAGCCAAGCGTCATGGTGATCGGCGGAACCGGTTTCATCGGCCGGGCACTGACACGGCGCCTTGTCGCCGACGGCCGCGATGTGCGGGTCCTGTCACGCAGCCGCTCTGGCCCGTTTCCTGATCTTCCCGACCAGGTGGAAACCGTGAGTGCCTCGCTACAAGATCTGGAGGCATTGACTGCAGCAATGCAGGGGATCGAGGTGGTGTTCAATTTAGCAAAGGCGCTCGAAACCACATGGGAGGATTGCCTGATCAACGACGTGGGGGTTGCGACACGCATCGCCGAAGCCTGCCAAATGGCAGGTGTAAAACGGTTGATCTACACTGGCACCATCGCAAGCTATGACATGTCGAACCCTGCACTGACCATCACCGAAGAGACGGGATTTGCAGAGGATCTGACCGACCGCAATCTCTATGCGCGGTCCAAGGCAGAATGCGAAAAGCAGCTGATGAAGCTCCACCGCGAGCGCGGGCTGCCTGTTACAATTGCCCGTCCCGGAATCGTCGTCGGGCCCGGCGGACCGCTGCAACACTGGGGGATCGGTCGGTGGCACGGTGCCGGGGCGGTTCGCATTTGGGGGCACGGGCGCAATATCCTGCCCTTCGTCCTGAACGAAGATATTGCAGATGGACTTGTCCGGATGATGGATGCCCCGGTCGAAGGGCAAAGTTTCAATCTCATCGGTGAGCCGATGCTTTCCGCGCGTGACTATTTTGCCGCCATCGAGACCGCACTCGGCGCCAGAATCCGCGTGAACTCCGGCAACCTGTATGCTTTCTACGCGTCGGATGCGGTCAAATATGCGCTCAAGAAATATGCCCTGCGCCGGTCCGGCGTAATCCGACCCAGCCTCGCAGATTGGAAAAGCCGAGCACATTATTCGCCATTCAGCAATGAAAAGCCAAAACAGGTACTCGGCTGGAAACCGGAAACCGACCGTGCGGTGTTCGTTGAGAAAGCCATAGCCAATGCGAACTTGTTTGGGTTTTGATCCCAGGGGAAGGGGTCTCAGTTTGCCCCCCTTGCCTGAAGTCAGAATTATTCAGAAGCTCCCTCCAGTCTGTCCGCATCGTCTAAAAGACTGCATTCGATCATTTGTCCATGCCTGAGGGGGGGGCGGTTCTGGTGCGCGTGGCGGGCGCTTCCCTTTGCCAACTTCGTCTGGCCAGGGACAGCCTCAGCGTTAGACACAGCGGTTCCTGTGCCGGTCCTCTACGCCTTCTCGGAAGTTTTACTTGCAATGTTCCCGTTTTGATCTCATAAGGAACAAGAGGCGAACAAAGCAAGTGATTGCCGCAACCCCACGGGTATGACACATAGAAGGGGATTAGGGATTATGGCGGATCTGTTGACCATGAAAAACAAAGAGAGCGGAGACAAGCAAAAGGCGCTGGACAGCGCGCTTGCCCAGATTGAGCGGCAGTTCGGCAAGGGCTCGATCATGAAGCTGGGCGACGGCAAGGCGATCCAGGAGATCGAAGCCAGTTCGACCGGGTCTCTGGGGCTGGATATCGCGCTGGGGATCGGCGGCCTGCCGATGGGCCGAATTGTTGAGATTTACGGCCCGGAAAGCTCCGGTAAAACGACACTGACGCTGCATTGCGTGGCCGAACAGCAGAAAAAGGGCGGCGTCTGCGCCTTTGTCGATGCGGAACACGCGCTGGATCCGCAATACGCGGCCAAGCTGGGCGTCGATCTGGACGAGCTGCTGATTTCGCAACCCGATACCGGCGAACAGGCGCTGGAGATCACTGATACGCTGGTGCGGTCTGGTGCAGTCAACATGGTGATCGTGGATTCGGTGGCGGCACTGACACCCAAATCCGAACTTGAAGGCGACATGGGTGATTCCAGTGTTGGCGTGCAGGCCCGTCTGATGAGCCAGGCCATGCGCAAGCTGACCGGGTCCATCAGCCGTTCCAAATGCATGGTGATCTTCATCAACCAGATCCGCATGAAGATTGGCGTGATGTTCGGGTCGCCCGAAACGACAACTGGCGGTAACGCGCTGAAATTCTACTCTTCGGTCCGCCTTGATATCCGCCGCATCGGCTCGATCAAGGATCGGGATGAGGTTGTCGGCAACGCAACCCGCGTCAAGGTCGTCAAGAACAAGGTGGCGCCGCCTTTCAAACAGGTGGAATTCGACATCATGTATGGCGAAGGCATCTCCAAGATGGGTGAATTGCTCGATCTGGGTGTGGCCGCCGGTGTGGTCAACAAATCCGGCGCATGGTTCTCTTACGGAGACGAACGGATCGGGCAGGGCCGTGAAAACGCGAAACAGTTCCTGCGGGAACATGCGGAAATCGCCTATGATATCGAAGACAAGATCCGCGCGGCGCATGGGCTCGACTTTGACCGCCCCGACGGCGGCGGGGACGATGACATTCTGGAGGCCTGAGGCCGCCCGGATGTGATCCGATCCAATATGAAATGGGGCGCAACGCGGGTTGCGCCCTTTTTCGTTTCGGCGGGCAGTGGACAGGGCTGCGCTCTGGGGCTAAACCTGCCTGAAACCCTGACAAAGCCCGAAAAGGGATCCCGCATATGGCGACGCTGAACGACATCCGCTCCACCTTCCTGAACTACTTTGCCAAGCAAGGCCACGAAATCGTGGAATCCGGTCCGCTTGTGCCCCGCAACGATCCCACCCTGATGTTCACCAACTCGGGCATGGTCCAGTTCAAGAACCTTTTTACCGGGGTCGAGCATCGTGATTACAAACGTGCCACCACCGCGCAGAAATGTGTGCGGGCGGGCGGCAAGCACAACGATCTCGACAACGTCGGCTATACCGCGCGCCACCACACGTTCTTTGAAATGCTGGGCAACTTCTCCTTTGGGGACTACTTCAAGAAAGAGGCGATCCCCTTTGCCTGGGAGCTGATTACCAAGGAATTCGGCATTGACAAAAGCCGTCTGCTGACCACCGTCTATCATACCGACGACGAAGCCTTTGAAATCTGGAAAAAGGTCGGCGTGCCCGAGGACCGGATCATCCGCATCGATACCTCGGACAACTTCTGGCAAATGGGGCCGACCGGGCCCTGCGGTCCGTGTACTGAAATCTTCTACGATCACGGCGATCACATCTGGGGCGGCCCTCCGGGCAGCGCTGATGAAGATGGCGACCGTTTCATCGAGATCTGGAACGTCGTTTTCATGCAGAACGAACAGTTCGAAGATGGCTCGATGAAGGCGCTGGACATGCAGTCCATCGACACCGGCATGGGGCTTGAGCGTATCGGTGCGCTGCTGCAGGGCAGTCACGACAACTATGACACCGACCTGTTCAAGGCGCTGATCGAAGCCTCGGCCGATGTCACCAACGTTGATCCTTATGGCGATCAGAACGTGCACCACCGGGTGATCGCGGACCATCTGCGCTCTACCTCTTTCCTGATTGCTGATGGCGTGATGCCTTCCAACGATGGGCGCGGCTATGTGCTGCGCCGCATCATGCGCCGCGCCATGCGCCACGCGCACCTGCTGGGCGCCAAGGATCCGGTGATGCACCAGCTGGTCCCGGCCCTGGTGCAGCAGATGGGCGCCGCCTATCCGGAACTGGGCCGCGCGCAGGCGCTGATCCAGGAAACGCTGCACCTGGAGGAAAACCGTTTCAAACAGACGCTGGACCGCGGTCTGAAGCTGCTGGACGACGAACTGTCCGGACTGGACCAGGGCGCACCCCTGCCGGGTGAGGCTGCGTTCAAGCTTTATGATACCTATGGCTTCCCACTGGACCTGACGCAGGACGCCCTGCGCGAAAAGGGCCGTGAAGTCGACACCGACGGCTTCGATACCGCCATGGCGGCGCAAAAGGCCAAGGCGCGTGCCGCATGGTCCGGCTCGGGCGAAAGTGCCGACAGCACGCTATGGTTCGATATTGCCGATGAACATGGCGCCACCGATTTCCTCGGCTATGAAACCGAAAGCGCCGAAGGCCAGATCCAGGCCATCGTCAAGGATGGCGAGATCGTGCGTGAGGCGGGTAAGGGCGATAGCGTTCAGCTTATCCTGAACCAGACGCCGTTCTATGCCGAATCCGGTGGTCAGGTCGGAGACAGCGGTGAAATCCGTCTCGAAGGTGGCGCCCTGCGCGTCACGGACACCAAGAAAGCTGCCGATGTCTTTATCCACTTCTGCGAAGTGACCGATGGGATCGTGACGGTCAATGCACCCGCGCAGCTGGTGGTGGATTACACCCGCCGCAGCGCCATTCGTGCCAATCACTCCGCCACGCACCTGCTGCACGAGGCCCTGCGGGAGGCGCTTGGCGATCACGTGGCACAGCGCGGCTCGCTCAACGCTGAGGATCGTCTGCGCTTTGACTTCAGCCACGGGAAGGCGCTGAGCGCCGAGGAGCTGACCCAGGTTTCAAAAGACGTGAACACCTATATTCGCCAGAACACCCCGGTGGAGACCCGGATCATGACGCCGGATGATGCCCGTGCCCTGGGTGCGCAGGCGCTGTTCGGTGAGAAATACGGCGACGAGGTTCGTGTCGTCTCCATGGGGCGCGCAGCAACCGGCAAGGGTCACGACAAACAGACCTATTCCATCGAACTCTGCGGCGGGACACATGTGAAGCAGACCGGAGATATCGGTTCCTTCGTCATCCTTGGCGACAGCGCATCCTCGGCTGGCGTGCGGCGCATCGAGGCGCTGACCGGCGCTGCAGCCTCTGAATATCTGGAGGCCGAGGCGGGCCGGATGGCGGATGTGGCAGCGATGCTCAAGGCACAGCCTTCCGATGTCATCGACCGCATCAAGGCGCTGATGGACGAGCGCAAGGCGCTGCAGAACGAGGTATCGCAGCTGAAACAGCAAGTCGCTATGGGTGGCGGTGCGTCCGGTGGCGTCGAGACCAAAGAGATCGGGGGTAAGACCTTCCTCGGTCAGGCGCTGGAAGGCGTCTCCGGCAAGGATCTGCGCGGGCTCATTGATGCACATAAACAGAAACTCGGTTCTGGTGTGATCCTGCTGATCGCCAACGACGACGGTAAGGTCGCAGTCGCGGCCGGGGTTACCGATGATCTGACTGGTCAGGTGTCCGCGGTAGATGTGCTGAAGGCTGCTGTGCCTGCTGTTGGCGGTAAGGGCGGCGGTGGCCGTCCCGATATGGCGCAGGGCGGCGGCAAGGATTTTGCCGGGGCCGAAGCGGCCATCGCGGCTGCAGAACAACTTTTGGAGGGATAATCATGGGCGCACTCTGGATTGCTCACGTCACGGTCACCGATGCGGAGGCCTATGGCAAATACGCTGAGCTGGTCGGCCCGGCGATTGCGAAACACGGCGGCAGCTTCATCGCCCGCGGCGGTAAGTTCGTACAGCTGGAAGGCAAGGAACGCCCGCGGAACGTGGTGGCGAAATTCCCAAGCGTCGAGGCCGCCGTCGACTGCTACAACAGCCCCGAATACCAGGAGGCGCTGAGCCACGCGCGCGCCGCCTCTGAGCGTGAACTGATGGTGGTGGAAACCTCTGAATAACTGCGGTTTTCCGCGACCTGCCCAAAAAGGGCAGGGTGAGACAAAAAAGGAGCGCAGGCCTTCCTGCGCTCCTTTTCTTTTGCCGGAATGCCACCAGTGATCAATAGGGATCGCGGGGTCGTCTATCGTCCGTCAGGCTGGAGGTATGGCAGGTCACCAGAAGCTCGATCGCATCGGCCAGGTGCTCTTCCTGAATGTTGTAATCTCCGCGGGCGACGCGGATCTTGTGGGCTTCGATCATTACATCCGCATGGGTGCAGCCGGTGGGCGGTTCAAACCTGTAGCAAGCCAGCTCGATCATCAGCCCCAGCGGATCCTTGAAATAGATCGAATCCATGAAGCCGCGGTCCTTCGCGCCGGAATGGCCAATGCCGCGGTCCTTCAGCCGTTTTTCAACTTGCGAGAACATGGCCCTGCTGACGTTGAACGCGATGTGATGCACACAGCCGGGTTCCGTTGGGGTGCGGCGGCGGTCGGGCGTGCGGGTTTCATTGGTGAAGACGGTAATCAGCCGCCCGTCACCGGGATCGAAATAGAGGTGGCCTTCGTCCGGATTGTCCAGATTGGGCTGATCAAAGACGAAGGGCATGCCCAAGAGGCCTTCCCAGAAATCGATCGATGTCTGCCTGTCGGCGCCAGTCAGCGTGATGTGATGGACGCCCTGTACCTGAATTTTCTGCATTCGGGTCCTCCTGTAATTTTGGCGGACCCTATCATGAATGTGGCATAGAAAAAGGCCGCCCCGGGGGGCGGCCTCGTAAATGTGATCAGCCGTTAGACTTGGCCATCCGCTTGCGTTCATGCGGATCCAGGTAGCGCTTGCGCAGGCGTACGTTGTTTGGCGTGACTTCGACCAGCTCGTCGTCATTGATATAGGCAATTGCCTCTTCCAGCGACAGCGTCATCGGGGTGGTAAGGCGCACTGCCTCATCCGTGCCAGAGGCGCGCACGTTGGTCAGTTTCTTGCCTTTCAGCGGGTTCACTTCCAGATCGTTGTCACGGGAGTGTTCGCCGATGATCATGCCAGTATAGACGTCGGCCTGGGCGCCGATCATCATCTTGCCGCGCTCTTCGAGGTTCCACAGGGCGTAGGCAACGGACTGGCCGTTCTCCATGGAGATCAGCACACCTGCACGACGGCCAGGAATGGGGCCTTTGTGAGGGGTCCAGCCGTGGAACACGCGGTTCAGAACACCGGTGCCGCGGGTGTCGGTCAGGAATTCACCGTGATAGCCGATCAGACCACGCGAAGGTACATGAGCGATAATCCGGGTCTTGCCAGCGCCTGCGGGCTTCATCTCGACGAGCTCACCCTTGCGGGCGCCAGTCAGTTTTTCGATCACCGCGCCGGAGTATTCGTCATCAACGTCGATGGTAGCCTCTTCGACGGGCTCCATCTTGACGCCGTTCTCTTCGCGCATGATCACCTGCGGGCGGGAGATCGACAGTTCGAACCCTTCACGGCGCATGTTTTCGATCAGAACGCCCATCTGCAGTTCTCCGCGGCCCGAAACTTCGAAAGCCTCGCCGCCGGGGGTGTCAGCGATCTTGATCGCGACGTTGGATTCGGCCTCTTTCATCAGGCGGTCACGGATAACGCGCGATTGGACCTTCTTGCCATCACGACCCGCCAGCGGGCTGTCGTTGATGCCGAAGGTCACGGTGATGGTGGGCGGGTCGATGGGCTGGGCATCCAGGGGTTCGTCCACGGCCAGGGCGCAGATTGTATCGGCCACGGTCGCCTTGGCCATGCCGGCGATGGAGACGATGTCGCCCGCCTGGGCTTCTTCGATGTCCTGTTGAGCCAGACCACGGAACGCCTGGATACGGGTCACGCGGAACTGTTCGATCTTCTGGCCCATGCGGGTCAGCGCCTGAACCGTCGCCCCCACTTTCAGAGTGCCGGATTCGACACGGCCTGTCAGAAGGCGGCCCACAAAGGGGTCGCTGCCCAGCGTGGTGGCCAGCATGCGGAAATCTTCATCCTGACGCTTGATCTGTGCAGGCTCGGGCACGTGGTTGACGATCAGGTTGAACAGCGCGTGCAGGTCCTTGCGGGGACCGTCCAGCTCTGCATCGGCCCAGCCATTGCGGCCCGAGGCGTACATATGCGGGAAGTCGAGCTGGTCCTCATTCGCGTCAAGCGAGGCGAAGAGATCAAAACATTCGTCCAGTGCGCGGTCCGGCTCGGCGTCGGGCTTGTCCACCTTGTTCAGCACAACGATCGGACGCAGGCCAAGCGCAAGCGCCTTGGAGGTCACAAACTTGGTCTGCGGCATCGGGCCTTCGGCGGCATCGACCAGCAGCACAACACCGTCCACCATGGACAGGATCCGCTCTACCTCACCGCCAAAGTCGGCGTGACCGGGGGTGTCCACGATGTTGATCCGTGTGCCTTTCCATTCGACCGAAGTCGGTTTGGCAAAAATGGTAATGCCCCGCTCGCGCTCCAGATCGTTGCTGTCCATGGCGCGTTCCGCCACAGCCTGGTTTTCGCGAAAGGCGCCGGATTGTTTCAGCAGCTCGTCGACCAGGGTGGTTTTCCCGTGGTCCACGTGTGCAATGATCGCAATGTTGCGCAGGTCCATGACGTCAGCCTTTGTAAGGAAGTTGCGCCGCGCATAGCCCGATACCGGCCCGAAGGCCAGAGAAAATCCGCAAACACGGCGCAAAGGCCGCTGCGACGCAGCGATTTGGGCGCCGGGGCGCCTGTGTCAGTGGCCAGAAGACCCTGAAAACAGATGAATGACAAGGATTCCCGCCAAGATCATCGCCATGCCAAGCACGGCCGGCAGGTCCAGTTTCTGGCCAAAGACCACAAGACCGATCACCGCGATCAACACGATGCCGAGCCCGGACCAGATGGCATAGACGATCCCCACCGGCATCACCTTTAGGGTCAGGCCCAGCATGTAGAAGGAAAACCCGTAGGCGACCAGAACGATCAGGGAGGGCACCAGGCGGCTGAACTGCTGGCTGGCCTGCAGGGCGGTGGTGCCAATGGTTTCGGCGGCAACTGCGACGATCAGGTAGATGTAGTGAACGGGCATCGCGGCCTCCGAAGTTTCCGGGAGAGATGTGGTGTCTTCCGGGTATCGCAAGCCGCTGCGTTGGAACAGTCCCGAAAACCGTGCCGCGCGAAAATTTCGGATCCTGGCCTTGCTAAAAATTTATTTGAAGGGCTGTGGGAAGAGCCCGTTTCTATGGGGCGTGCGATTGTGGATGATCGTTAAAACAGCTTTCAATTTTCTAACCAAATGGCAACGAGTTTTGGATAGAGAGAAGTCCGGAAGGAAATCTGATGAAGCATTTTCTGGCCGGCATGGCGGCTTGTATCGTTGTTGCATTGTCGCCGTTGCTGGTTCTGGCTTCGAACAAAGACCTGAGCCCGGGCACGCCAATCCTTGTGGTGTCGGCGCCATGGGGGCCGGATGCACCCGACGTGATCGCCGGATCCGGTCTGCAGGAGATTTCCCCCGAACGGGCGCCGTTTGGTGCGCTAACAGTGCTTGAGGATCTGGCGGACGCCAGACGGTTAAAAGAGAACGGCGCTTGGTTTGTGGTCGATGGAACGGTGATCGCCCAGATCTGCGCAGAGTGAGTAAAGGGGCTGCTCGAGTATGGGCAAGGTTACACAAGGCGATGGGCTGGATATGTCCACCGTCACAAACTCATCTGACAAACAGTTTCAGCGTGTGGCCACTCTGGTCCTGCTGCCTGCTCCGGCCCTGGTGGCCTATTTCGTTGATGGCGCGGTGCCGTGGTGGCTGATGGCCAGCTTGAGCGGTGCGTTGGGCCTGTTGACCTGGCTATCAAAAGGATTCTCCGATAGTTTTCGCGATTATGTCATCGCCTTCTGCTATATCGGTCACAGCATCCTGTTCACGACCTCCTTTACGGGTCATGCTTGGCAGATCGACAGTCATATGCTGTTCTTCGCCTCGCTCGCCGTGGTGTCGACCCTTTACAGTCCCGGCGCGGTTATCTTTGCCACCGTGCTTGTGGCGGTTCATCACCTTGCCTTCAGCCTGATGCTGCCCTCCTTGGTGTTCCCGGGCGGCTCCGTCCTTGCCAGCATCGAACGCACGGTGATGCACGCCGTGATCCTGCTGCTGGAGGCCGGTATTCTGCTGATGAGCATCTATCAGCGTCAGGCGGCCCGTAGGGCGCTCGAAGAGCAGCAACAGGCGCTGCAGGAAGAGGCAGCCAAGGCTGAGGAGGCAGAAGAGGAAGCCCTGCGTAGCAAGCGGGATTCAGAAAACGTTGTGATGATTTTCGACGAGAGCCTGAAAACTATGGCGGCGGGAAACCTCAGCGGTCGTATCACCGGTGATTTCCCGCATGAGTACGAATCCATGCGCGACGCCTTCAATGAACTGGCGGAAAGCCTGAACTCGGGCATTGGCACCGCAATGACGATCTCCGGCGATTTCCGCAACGATGCGCATTCCGTTTCTGAGGCGGTGCAAAGCCTGTCGGCCCGGACGGAATCGCAGGCGGCAACCCTGACCGAAACCACGGCAGCCCTTCAGGAGCTCAGCGAGTCAGTGAAGAAAAGCGCGGCTGATTCCGGCAAGGCCGCCGAGAATGCGCGCACGGCCTATCGCGGCGCGGTGGAAAACGGCGATCTGATGTCGGCAGCCGTGGATGCCATGGGAAACATCGAACAGTCCTCCAACGAGATTTCGACGATCATCAACGTGATCGAGGATATTTCCTTCCAGACCAACCTTTTGGCGTTGAATGCGGGCGTCGAGGCCGCCCGCGCCGGAGAAAGTGGCCGAGGCTTCGCTGTTGTGGCGGCCGAAGTCCGGGCACTAGCGCAGCGCACCGCCGACGCTGCAAACGAGGTGAAGTCGCTGATTGGAACCAGCGCCAAGCAGGTCAAGGAAGGTTCGGAACTGGTCAACAAGGCTGGCGACGCCCTTCAGGATATCGTCGCGCGGGTTTCCGAAACCAATAAGCTGATCGAGGCAATCTCCGGCACATCAACCGATCAGGCTTCGGCCCTGTCCGAAATGGCTTCGGCGCTTAGCACGCTGGACGGGGCGACCCAAACCAATGCTGCCATGGTTGAGGAAATGACCGCCATGAGCATGAGCATGGACAGCAAGGCGCGTGAGCTGGCCGGAACGCTGTCGCGTTTTGAGCTTGATGATCAGCAGTCAGGTATGGGTGGAGCAGGGGGGCTGCGTCTGGTGAGCTGACGCAACTCTGCCCAGCAATCTGGGTATTCCGTCCATCGCATTGGCTGGGCGGAATTTAGTAAATGAATTGAAACGGGGGCCGTGGTGATCACTGCCCCCGTTTCCGTTTGGTCTGATTATGTCTGTGGGACCCGTCCGGAGGGGAGGTGTTTAGACCCGGCCGGCGGCTTCAAACCAGGGCAATAACTGAGCGCGCACATGGGTCCAGACCTCTGGCGCCCCCCTGGCCACTTTCACCCCGACGCGTTCTTCCAGCTGGCTGAGGCTGACATCGTATTCCACCCAGCTTCCGCCACCGTTCAATAGGTTCAGAAAGATCGGCTGAACCCGGTCGATGGATTTGGCGTAGATAGCATCCGGACTCTCAGCGGCTTCAAACTCGGTCCAGAGCCCGTGAAAGGCGCTGCCTTGCGGATGCGGCAGAAGGTGGAACAGGCGCTCTGCGGCGGCGGCTTCCTTGGCCTCAAGCGCGGCCAGCGCCGCAGGGTCCTGGGTGCCGTGTATTGGAGTGTCCCCGGCGTCGATTTCCACAAGATCATGTAGCAACAGCATCTGCACGATGCGGCCCACATCCACGTCGTGGGCACTGTGCTCGGCCAGGATCCAGCCATAGAGCATGATGTGCCAGCTGTGTTCGGCAGAGTTTTCCCGGCGCGATCCATCTCCGAGTTTGGAGGCGCGCAGAACCAGTTTCAGCGCGTCGGCCTGGTTGAGGAATTCCAGCCTCTGGGTCAGTGTCGCGCAACTCGCTACGCTGCCCTGACCCAAAAGGTTCATCGCGTGATGGTAGGCCTTGGGGAATTGCGTCTCCAGCGCTGCGGCGCGTCCAGTGGACAGGTTTTCCCGGACCACATCAAAATGGAACTCCGGCGCATCCGCGCAGTACAGGGTCTGAAAGATCGGCTGACAATGGTCCAGATGCTTGGCGAACCGTGCATCAAGACTTTCGCCTGCCTCAAATTCGCGCCAAAGGTCGAACAGCTCTGCGCCCTGATCCTCTGGGAGCAAGCCAAACAGTCGCTGGGCTGCTGCCAGTTCAGAAACCGCCACGGCCTCCCAGTCGACGTCATCGGTGATCGGATGATCGCCCGCGTCGATTTCCACCAGATCATGCAGCAACAGCATCCGGATGACCCGGTCGATGTTCACATCCGGGTCGGCCAACGGGGCGAGCGCCAACGCATAAAGTGCCAGGTGCCAGCTGTGTTCGGCCGAGTTTTCCGCGCGCGACCCGTCAAGAATGAGGTTTTGCCGTTCGATCTGGCGCAGTTTTTCTGCTTCGAGGAGAAAGTCGAACTGCCGTTGGAGGCGCATCGTCACGACGCGCCGTCCGTCTTGTTCAGTTGCGCTTCAGCTTCGGCCTGCAGGGCTGCGATTTTCTGGTTCAGGAAATCGCGGGCTTTGCGCTCGGCAAGGCGCACGCGGATCTCGGTTAGAAATGCCTCTTCCAGAGATTGGGACGCCGCGCCCAGAACCTGTCCGACTTCGACATAAAGCCGGTCCTGGCCGATGGCGTCCTGTATCTTCAGCGTATCGATGGCCAGCTTTTGGGCCAGCGTCTCGATCGTGCTCATCAGCGCGTGTTCTCTGTCAGGCGGCGTTTGACGTAGTCGTTCACGTTGGTCATCAGCGTGTCCATGTGCTGATCCTGGAAGAAGTGATCCGCGCCTTCGACCTCGGTATGGGTAATGGTGATACCTTTCTGCTCGTGCAGCTTGTTCACGAGGTTCACCGTGTCTGCGGGCGGCGCCACGCGGTCGGCGGTGCCGTTGATGATCAGACCCGAGGACGGGCATGGCGCCAGGAAGGAGAAGTCATACATATTGGCAGGCGGAGCTACCGAGATGAAGCCAGTGATCTCCGGGCGGCGCATCAGCAACTGCATGCCGATCCAGGCCCCGAAGGAGAAGCCGGCAACCCAGCAATGCTTGGAGTTGTTGTTCATCGACTGCAGGTAATCCAGCGCCGATGCCGCATCGGACAACTCACCGACGCCTTGGTCGTATTCACCCTGCGACCGGCCAACACCCCGGAAATTGAAGCGCAGCACGGTGAAGCCCATGTTGTAGAAGGCATAGTGCAGGTTATAGACAACCTTGTTGTTCATCGTGCCGCCAAACTGAGGGTGCGGATGCAGGATGATCGCGATGGGTGCGTCTTTTTCTTTTTGAGGGTGATAGCGGCCTTCCAGGCGGCCTTCGGGTCCGGGGAAAATGACCTCAGGCATGGGCAGTACGTTCCTACTCTTGGTATTTCCTTGAATGCCGGACCGGGAAAACTTGACGAATTCGGTAAGGCACCTTAGAACTGTTCTAATTGCTGCGGGGGTCTTGGACCTGCGCTGTCAAGATCAGATATGCGTTGATGCGGTTAAGGTCAATGTTTTCGGCATTTACGCGGCTGTTTGGAGTGTCTGGACGATGAAACTATCCACCAAGGGGCGCTATGCCATGGTTGCCCTTGCTGATATTGCCCTGCAACCGGAAGGCACCCTTGTCGTGCTTGGCGATATCTCCAAACGTCAGGATATTTCGCTGCCCTATCTGGAGCAGCTGTTTGTGAAACTCCGCCGGGCGGATCTGGTGGCTTCGGTACGTGGGCCGGGCGGCGGCTATCGTCTGGCGAAACCGGCGTCGGAAATCCGTGTGGTGGATGTGCTGTCGGCCGTCGATGAAACCGTTGATGCGATGCACAAGGGGGCAGGTGCCTCCGGCGCGGCCTCCGGATCGCGGGCGCAGTCGCTGACCAACCGTCTGTGGCAAAGTCTTAGCGCGCAGGTCTATGTGTTCCTGCACCAGACGCGCCTGTCGGATGTGATCGAAAACGAGCTGGCGCCGTGCCCGGCGGTTCCGAACCTTTTTGCGGTGGTCGACGCCGAGGCCGATTGACCCCGGTTCCCGCTAGAGGCAGGGACGGTCCAAGTGCCCTCAGATTGGAAAACATGAGTCTATGAAACGCGTTTATCTGGATCACAATGCCACCACGCCCGTGCGGGCAGAGGCGCGCGATGCGATGATTGCGGCGATGGACCTGTGCGGCAACCCTTCGTCAGTGCATGCCGAAGGGCGTGCCGCAAAATCCCTGATCGAACGCAGCCGCGCGCAAATCGCGGAGGCCTTTGGCGCAGACGGGGCCGATATTGTCTTTACCTCCAGCGCCACCGAGAGCGCAGCGCTGGCTTTGTCTGGGCGGGGTCTGCACGGCGCCCCGGTTGAACACGATGCCGTAAGGGCCTGGACTAACGAGGATCTTTCGGTGTCCCAGCAGGGTATCGTCGAGGTGCCCGACCCGGCTGGCTCGACGTTGCAGTCGGCCAATTCGGAAACCGGCGTGGTGCAGAACCTGCCGCAGGGGCTTGCGGTGACGGATGCCACTCAGGCCTTTGGCAAGCTGCCGGTGGCCTTTAACTGGCTCGGCACCGAGATGGCGCTGATTTCGGCGCATAAGCTGGGCGGCCCCAAGGGCTGCGGCGCGCTGGTGCTGAAGCGCGGCACCGATCTGGCGGCGCAGATCAAGGGCGGCGGACAGGAAATGGGCCGCCGCTCGGGCACCGAGAACGTGATCGGGATCGCCGGTTTTGCGGCTGCTGCCACGGCGGCGGCCCGGGATCTGGCCGATGGGTGTTGGGATCGCGTCGCCGAACTTAGAAATATTCTAGAAAATGCCCTTGCGGTCGACGCCCCGGAAACTATTTTTGTCGGGAAAGAGTCGCCCCGCCTGCCCAACACCACTTGTTTCGCGACACCGGGCTGGAAAGGCGAAACGCAGGTCATGCAAATGGACCTCGCTGGTTTCGCCATTAGCGCGGGCAGTGCCTGCTCCAGCGGCAAGGTCCGGGCAAGCGCGGTTCTGACTGCGATGGGATACGATGAGATTACCGCCCAGGGCGCCGTTCGGGTTTCGCTCGGGCTGGAGACAACAGAAGAAGATGTGCTGCGCTTTGCCGAAGCGTGGCTGAAGAAACAAAAGAAACATCGCGCCCGCGCGGCGTGAGTGCAGGAGATGATCATGGCCGCTTTGGACCAGACGCAAGTCAAGGAAGGTGTAGACCAGGAAACCGTGGATGCGGTGGCCGAGGTCAGCACGTATAAATACGGCTGGGAGACCGATATCGAGATGGAATACGCCCCCAAGGGCGTGAACCCCGATATCGTGCGCCTGATCTCTGAAAAGAACGAAGAACCGGAATGGATGACCGAATGGCGTCTGTCCGCCTTTGAACGCTGGAAGCAGATGGATGAGCCGGACTGGGCGATGGTCAGCTACCCGGAAATCGATTTCCAGGATCAGTATTACTACGCCCGTCCGAAATCGATGGAAGTGAAGCCAAAGTCACTGGACGAGGTCGACCCCAAGCTTCTTGCTACCTACGAAAAGCTGGGTATTCCCCTGAAAGAACAGATGATTCTGGCAGGCGTCGAAGGTGCTGAGGATGCGCCTGCCGAAGGCCGCAAGGTCGCTGTGGACGCGGTGTTCGATTCCGTTTCCGTCGGCACCACCTTCCAGAAGGAGCTTGAAGAAGCCGGTGTCATCTTCTGCTCGATCTCCGAAGCGATCAAGAACCACCCAGAGTTGGTGAAGAAATACCTCGGCTCGGTCGTGCCGGTGTCCGACAACTTCTACGCCACGCTGAACTCGGCCGTGTTCTCGGATGGCTCCTTTGTTTACGTGCCGCCGGGCGTGCGCTGCCCGATGGAGCTCTCCACCTATTTCCGCATCAACGCGGAAAACACCGGCCAGTTCGAGCGGACTCTGATCATCGCGGACAAGGGTTCTTACGTTTCTTACCTCGAAGGCTGCACCGCGCCGCAGCGTGACGTGGCCCAGCTGCACGCAGCCGTGGTCGAGATCATCATCGAAGAAGACGCCGAGGTGAAATACTCCACCGTTCAGAACTGGTACCCCGGTGACGAAAACGGCAAGGGCGGCATCTACAACTTTGTCACCAAACGCGCTGATTGCCGCGGTGACCGAGCCAAGGTGATGTGGACCCAGGTGGAAACCGGCTCTGCCGTGACCTGGAAATACCCGTCCTGCATCCTGCGCGGCGACGACAGCCAAGGTGAGTTCTACTCGATCGCCATCGCCAACAACATGCAGCAGGCCGACACCGGCACCAAGATGGTGCACCTGGGCAAGCGCACAAAATCACGCATCGTGTCCAAGGGGATTTCGGCCGGCAAGGCGCAGAACACCTATCGTGGTCTGGTCTCTATGCACCCTAAAGCCAAGGAAAGCCGCAACTACACCCAGTGTGACAGCTTGTTGATCGGCGACAAATGCGGCGCCCACACGGTTCCCTACATTGAAGTGAAGAACAACTCCTCGCGGGTGGAGCATGAGGCGACCACATCCAAGGTGGACGATGAACAGCTGTTCTACTGCCGTCAGCGTGGCATGGACGAAGAAGAAGCGATCGCTCTGGTGGTGAATGGCTTCTGCAAGGACGTGCTGCAGGCCCTGCCGATGGAATTCGCCATGGAAGCGCAGCAGCTGGTTGCGATCAGCCTTGAAGGTTCGGTGGGCTGATACTGATGCGGCGGACGCCTGATCAAAACTTTTCCAGACCGGCTCGGGGCGCGTGGGATCACCACCGCCTCCATCGTCAGGGAACCGGCAGCGCGGCAGTGCTGCTGGCCGGGTTTTGCACGGGCGCCGTTGTGGGCGGCTGGGTCACGGATGGGTTTGGCGTTTATGCAGTCGGTGCGGTCGGCGCAGTGGGATTCTGGTGTATTGGCTTCTGGCTGTCCCGCCGTCGGCAAGCTTCGCGGGATGGTTTGAAATGACTTCCGTAAGCCTGCATAACGGGCCGTTGCGGCTGTTCTGGTGGAAAGGCACGCCGAACTTCGGTGATGCCCTGTCGCGCATCGTGACGGCGCATGTCTCGGGACGTGCGGTGGAGCACAGCCGCCCGGCGCAGGCGGATCTGTTTGCGGTGGGGTCGATCCTGCAGATCGTACGCCGGAATTTTTCGGATAAATCCACACCGAAAGACAACGCACCGTGGATCTGGGGGAGCGGTGTTTTGCACCATATTCCCAATGGGTTCCTTGAAAATGTTCAGGTGGCCCTGCTGCGCGGCCCGGTAACCGCGGCCTTGCTGGGATTGCAGGCAAACCGGTTCGGGGATCCGGGGCTTCTGATCGCGGATGCGCTTGGCGACAAGCCGACGCGGGGCGACCGTATCGGATTGGTACCGCATCACAGCCAGATCGACGATCCGATGGTCCTGGCCGTTGCGGCCTCCGATCCTGCTTTCGATCTGATCGATCCGCGCGGGGCGCCCCAGGTTGTGTGCCAACAGATCGGCGCCTGCCGCCATGTTTTTGCGTCGTCGCTGCATGGGCTGATCACGGCGGACTCCTATGGCGTGCCCTCCACATGGGTTTGGCCCGGTGATCAGGGATATCTGAAATACCACGACTACGCTGCCTCGATCGGGCGGGCGATGATCGCGCCAGAGGCATGGGAAGATATTCCCGGTCTTGCGCGGGGCCTGCACCACGACGACGGGTCGCTGCCCCATGCCGATGGCATCGCTGCGGCTCAGGCCGCGCTTTATGACACATTTCCCGCCGCGTTGCGGAGCCAGCAGGCTCTGGCGGTGGATCCGACAAAGAAAACGAATACAGGCGCGGCCACCGCCGTGCATTCAGGATAAGAAACGAGGAAATCATGCTGGAAATCAAAAACCTGCAAGTCAAACTTGAAGAAGAGGATAAGCAGATCCTCAAAGGTGTGGACCTGACGGTCGAGGCTGGCAAGGTACACGCGATC
This sequence comes from Pseudophaeobacter sp. A-200-2, assembly GCF_041008815.1. Classification (NCBI taxonomy): domain Bacteria; kingdom Pseudomonadati; phylum Pseudomonadota; class Alphaproteobacteria; order Rhodobacterales; family Roseobacteraceae; genus Pseudophaeobacter; species Pseudophaeobacter sp. A-200-2. The sequence continues at coordinate 111,363 of NZ_JAXGFU010000001.1, forward strand.
ATGGGACCGAACGGGTCGGGTAAATCGACCCTGTCTTATGTTCTGTCCGGTAAGGACGGCTATGAGGTAACGGGCGGCACGGCGACGCTGGAAGGTGAAGATCTGCTGGATCTGGAGCCGGAAGAGCGCGCGGCAGCTGGCCTGTTCCTGGCGTTTCAGTATCCGGTCGAAATCCCCGGCGTCGGCAACATGACCTTCCTGCGCACCGCAGTGAACGCGCAGCGCAAGGCGCGCGGCGAGGACGAACTCTCCGCTGCTGATTTCCTGAAAGAAGTCCGCGCCAAGGCCAAGGATCTGAAGATCGACGCCGACATGCTGAAACGTCCGGTCAACGTCGGTTTCTCCGGCGGTGAGAAGAAGCGCAACGAGATTCTGCAGATGGCAATGCTGGGCCCCAAGATGTGCATTCTCGATGAAACCGACTCCGGTCTGGACGTCGACGCGATGAAGCTGGTAGCCGATGGCGTCAACGCGCTGCGTGACGAAGGCCGTGGCTTCCTGGTGATCACCCACTACCAGCGCCTGCTGGATCACATCAAACCGGATGTGGTGCACATCATGGCCAATGGCCGCATCATCAAAACCGGCGGCCCCGAGCTGGCGCTTGAGGTGGAAAACAACGGTTATGCCGACATCCTGGCAGAGGTGGCGTAAATGGCGCTTCCCGAGGTAAAACAAACAGCTACGGACGCGCGGCTCGCCGCGCTGACGCTGCCCGAGGGCGGCTGCCTGGAACCGGCACGCCGCGCTGCGCTGTCCCGCGTGCAAACGCTGGGTCTGCCCGGTCGCCGCGATGAGTACTGGAAATACACCCGGCCTGAGACGCTGACCTCGGCCGAGGTCACGCCTGCCGCCGTCTTTGACGCGGGCGAGCCGCCGATGTTCGATGAATTCGACAGCCTGAAGGTGGTCTTTGTCGATGGCGTCTTTGACGCCGAGGCCTCGGATGATCTGGCGCTCGAAGGCGTACAAATTGACCGGATCGCCGATATCTGTGGAAAAGATATCCATTGGGCCAAGGACTTGTACGGTGTTCTTGAGGCACACGGCCAATCCCCGGTTGCCCGTCCGCTTGCGGCGCTGAATACGGCCTTTGCCCAGGATGGTCTGGCGATCCACGTGACCGGCACCCCTTCCAAGCCGATCAACATGGTCTATCGCCACACCGAGACCGGTTCGGATGCAATCCTGCACCACGTCATTCTTGTGGACGCGGGCGCCGAAGCCACGATCCTGGAAAACGGTCCGGCGGCGGCGCGGTTCAACAAATGCATGGAGATTGACATTGCCGACACCGGCAAGCTGCATCTGGTGCGTTCGCAGGGCCGTGATCACGAACGCCGCGCGGCCACGCATCTGTTTGCGCGGCTCGGCACGGAATCGCAGCTCAAGGCCTTTACCCTGACCGTCAACGGCGTGCTGACCCGTAACGAGGCGGTGATCGAGCTGACCGGCGACGATGCCATTGCGCATATCGCGGGCGCCTGCGCCGGTGATGGCGACTTCCATCACGATGACACCGTGTTCATCACCCACGACGCGGTGAATTGCGAAAGTCGTCAGGTCTTCAAGAAGGTGCTGCGCAACGGGGCAACCGGTGTTTTCCAGGGCAAGATCCTGGTCAAGGAAGGTGCGCAGAAAACCGATGGCTACCAGATCAGCCAATCGCTGCTGCTGGATGACGACAGCCAGTTCCTCGCCAAGCCCGAGCTGGAGATCTACGCCGATGACGTGGCCTGCTCGCACGGTTCCACGTCTGGCGCGATTGACGAGGATGCGCTGTTCTATCTGCGTTCGCGTGGGGTGCCGGAAGGTGATGCGACCGACCTGTTGACGCTTGCATTCCTGGCCGAAGCTGTCGAGGAAATCGAGGACGACACGATTGCCGAGGCAATCGTCGCGCGTCTCGAAGGCTGGTTGTCGCGGCGCCGCTGATGGCTGTGACAACTGACATTGTCGCCACATACCGGGGGCCGCGCCGTGTAATTGCGCGGCTCCTGTCTATGGGCCACCGCGAAGACCGGTTGCTAGCCTTTGTGATGTTCGGCTGCGCCATGGCATTTGTGGCGCAGATGCCGCGCCTTGCGCGTGAGGCGCATCTGACGGGGCAAGAGTTGAACATGCTGCTGGGCGGCGCACTTCTGGGACTGGTCTTCATGGCGCCACTGGCGCTTTATGCCATGTCTTTCGTGCTGCATCTTCTGGCGCGTGTGCTGGGCGGGCAGGGTGAGGCTTATCGCTCTCGTCTGGTCCTGTTCTGGACGCTTCTGGCCTCCAGCCCGCTTTTGCTGCTGAACGGATTGGTTGCCGGGTTCATCGGACCTGGTCCGGCGCTCAACAGTGTTGGATTGCTCTGGCTGGCGGTTGTGCTGTGGTTCTGGCTGTCCGGCATGATCGAAGCCTATTGGACCCGCACATGACCCCGTTCTTGAACCTTGCACTGCTGACCCTGCGCAGCCCCGCCAAAGCGGCCGAGATCGTTCTTGCCCAGCAGTGGCGGGGCGAGGCGGTCTGGACCGGTCTCTTGCTGGTGGCCGTGCTGAATGCGCTGACCCATGCGCTGATGCTGTGGTTGTTTCCGGTGGCGCAGGAACTGGCGTTTCTCAACATGTCACCGACAGCTTTGGTGGGGCTTTCTGCCGGGCTTCTCGTGGTCTTTTCCGTTGCGGTGACCTTTTGCGGTCGGCTGATCGGTGGGCAGGGTGGCTTTGCCCAAGTTCTTCCGGTGATGGTCTGGCTGCAACTGGTCCGTATCGGCATTCAGGCCGTGGTGATCGTGGTGACGCTGCTCTCGGCCGGTATCGGCGCGTTGCTGAGCCTGCTGGTTAACGTGTTTTTGATTTACGTGCTCCTGCATTTCGTGAATGAGGCGCATAGGTTCAATTCCCTGTGGCGCGCCTTTGGCGTGCTGGTGATGGCGAGCCTTCTGGCCCTCTTTACTCTGACATTCGTTTTGGGTCTTCTTGGCCCAGCCAAACTGGGACTGCCCGCTTATGTATGACGTCAACACGATCCGATCCGATTTCCCGATCCTGTCCCGGCAGGTGAACGGCAAGCCGTTGACCTATCTGGACAACGGCGCCTCGGCGCAGAAGCCGCAGGTGGTGATTGATGCGATCACACGGGCGTACTCGGAAGAATACGCCAATGTTCACAGAGGCTTGCACTTCCTGTCTAACCTGGCGACCGAGAAGTATGAATCCGTGCGGGGTGTCATTTCCCGGTTCCTGAACGCAGGTGATGAGAACACAATCGTGCTGAACTCTGGCACCACCGAGGGGATCAATCTGGTGGCATACAGCTGGGCGATGCCGCGGTTTGAACCGGGAGATGAGATCGTTCTGTCGGTGATGGAGCATCACGCCAATATCGTGCCTTGGCATTTCCTGCGCGAACGGCAAGGCGCCGTTCTGAAATGGGTGGATACCGCGCCCGACGGCAGCCTTGATCCGCAGGCGGTGATCGATGCCATCGGTCCGAAAACCAAACTGGTTGCCATCACCCAATGTTCGAACGTGTTGGGGACCGTGGTGGATGTAAAGGCGGTGACCGAAGGCGCCCGCGCCAAAGGCGTTCCGGTTTTGGTGGACGGGTCGCAAGGCGCCGTGCACATGCCAGTCGATGTGCAGGATATCGGCTGCGATTTCTATGCCATCACCGGACACAAGCTTTATGGTCCGTCGGGGTCTGGGGCGATCTATATCCGCCCCGAACGGATGGCGGAAATGCGTCCCTTCATCGGCGGGGGCGACATGATCCGCGAAGTCACGCGCGATACGGTCACCTACAACGATCCGCCGATGAAGTTCGAAGCCGGCACGCCGGGTATCGTGCAGACCATCGGGTTGGGTGTTGCGCTGGAATACATGATGGGTATCGGCATGGAGAACATCGCCGCCCATGAACGCGATCTGTGCAATTACGCGTCAGAGCGGCTGAACGGCCTCAACTGGATCAGTGTTCAGGGGCAGGCACCGGGCAAGGCGGCGATCTTCAGCTTGACTATGAACAATGCCGCGCATCCTCATGATATTTCGACCATTCTCGACAAGAAAGGTGTGGCAGTCCGCGCCGGGCAGCATTGCGCGGCGCCGCTGATGGATCACCTTGGTGTGGCGGCGACCTGCCGTGCCTCCTTTGGGATGTATAACACAAGGGAAGAGGTCGACACGCTGGTCGATGCGCTGGAACTGGCGCACGAGTTGTTCTCATAAAACATCGCGTTCCCGGCCCCGGGTGATCGGGACCGGGAACGGAGCCGACTTATGCCGTCGCGCCGCCCAGCAGATCCATGCGGGGCATCAGATCCAGCAGGTGTCGCGAATACTCATGCGCGGGGGCCTCGAAAAGAGTTTCTGCCTCCGCGATTTCGCAGATCTGGCCGTTCCGCATTACCGCAATCCTGTCGCACATCTGACGGATAACGGGCAGATCGTGGCTGATGAAGATCATCGTCAGCCCTAACTCCTCTTGCAAGTCCCTGAGAAGGTTCAGGATTGTCGCCTGAACCGAGACGTCCAGCGCCGATGTCGGCTCATCACAGATCAGGATCCGCGGGCGCGACGCCAGCGCCCGGGCGATTGAGATACGCTGCCGCTGACCGCCTGAAAACTCATGCGGATAGCGCAGCCCGGCGGCGGCGCCCAACCCGACATGATCCAGAAGATCGCCAACCACCCTGCGGGTTTCCCTGTCGCTGTCGGTCATCCGGTGATAACGGATTGGCTCGGCCACGATATCGAACACCCGCATCCGCGCATTGAGCGAGGAATAGGGGTCTTGGAATATCATTTGCAGCGCCCGGCGGGCCTGCTGCGCCGGGGCGCTGTTGGGGCGCGAGCTGACATCTTGGCCCAGCACCCGGATGGAACCGGAATCCGGGCGATAAAGCCCCGCGATCAGCCGCGCAATGGTGGACTTTCCTGAGCCGGATTCCCCAACGATGCCAAAGGTTTCCCCTTCGGCGACCGAGAATGTCGCCTCATTCACGGCCCTCAGCATGCGCCGGTTCCCTTTGAACAGCGATTTTTGCAGCACGAAGGACAGGTTGAGGTTTTGCACCTCCACGGCGGCGCTTTCCTGACGGTCACTGCGGGCCTGTCCCAGCCAATGGTTCTGAATGTCGATCCGGCTAAAGGGTTTGTTGTCGCCTTCGATGTAATCGACCGAGGTGAACCGCTCCAGCTTGCGGTCGGCGCGCGGAACAGCGGCGATCAGGGATCGGGTGTATTCGTGATTGGGGGCGCAAAGGATCTGCGCGACATCACCGGTCTCCACCACTTCGCCGCGGTACATCACCACGACCCGATCGGCGATATTGGCAATGACACCAATGTCATGGGTTACGATGATGACGCCCAGATTGCGCTCCCGGCAAAGCCGTTTCAGCAGATCAAGGATCTGAGCCTGGATCGAGACATCAAGCGCGGTTGTCGGCTCATCCGCGATGATCAGATCGGGATAGCCGGCAAGGGCAAGGGCAATGACCACCCGCTGACGCATGCCGCCCGAAAACTGGTGCGGATAGGCGCGCAGCCGTGCCTTGGCCTCGGTAATGCCGACCTGTTCCAGTAGTTCCACCGCACGGGCTTCGGCCTTGGCATCCTTCAACCCTGTGGTTTTTTCAATCGTTTCAACCAGCTGCGCGCCGATGGTCATCAGGGGATTGAGCGAGGTTTGTGGATCCTGGAAGATCATCCCGATCCGGTCGCCCCGGATCCGGCGCATCTCGTCCTCGTCGCGCCCACGCAGCTCTTCGCCCTGAAACAGGATCGAGCCGCCCGCAACGCGCCCAGGCGCCTCCAAGAGGTCGATGATGGCATTGCCAATGGTGGATTTACCGGCGCCGGATTCCCCGACCAGACCGACGACTTCGCCCGGCTTCACGGTCAGCGACACATTGCGCGCCGCCTTGACCGTGCCGCGGCGGGTGGGGAACTCGACATCGAGCCCTTCGATTTTCAAAAGTTCTGTCATCTCAGTTTCGGATTGAGGGCATCACGCATCCAGTCGCCAAGCAGGTTCACTGCAAAGACCAGAACGACCAGTGCGATTGCGGGAAAGAAGGTGATCCACCACAGACCGGAGAAGAGGTATTCGTTGCCAACCCGGATCAGGGTGCCAAGCGACGGCGTGGTGGGCGGGATGCCCTGTCCAAGGAAAGACAGGGTCGCCTCGGAAATGATCGCGAGGGCAAGGCCAATGGTCGCGATCACCAGAACCGGGCGCAGGGTGTTGGGAAAGATGTGACGGATCATGATCAGCCAGCGGGGCAGGCCGATGATGCGCGCCGCCTGAACGTATTCCTTGTTCGCCTCGACCAATGTGGCGCCGCGGGCGACGCGGGCGAATTGCGGCCAGTCGGTCAGGCCAATGGCGATAATCACAACGTAGATGGCGAATTCGTCGCGCAGCTCCAGTGGCAGTACGGCGCGGCCGATGCCGTTGATCAGGATCGCCAGCAGAATGCCGGGAATGGTCAGCTGTACATCGGCGATACGCATGATTACCGCATCGGTGACGCCGCCGACATAGCCGGAAATCACCCCCAGCGTGACGCCCAACACCATGCCAAGGCAGACCGCAGCCAGCCCCACGATGATCGACAGGCGCCCACCGTAAAGGATCGTCGACAGCATGTCGCGGCCTTGGTTGTCGGTGCCCAGCAGGTATTGCGGTTGCCCGCCTTCGGCCCAGGCGGGGGGCAGCTTGCCATCCCAAAGCGAGATTTGCGCCGGATCAAAGGGATCAAATGGCGCGAGAACAGGGGCAAAAACGCAGGCCAGGATCATCAGAACCGTGATCACGGCGGCAATCACCGCCCCCGGTGAATGGAAAAAGGACCAGACGATGTCATTGTCCTTGAAACGCTCCCAGCGGGTGGCCGGGCGATCGGTTGGAAGGCTCATCAGGACCCCAGACGGATACGTGGATCGACGACGAAATAAAGAATGTCGACGATCAGATTAATCAGGACGAACAGCAGCGCCACGAAGACAAGGTAAGCGGCCATGATCGGCACATCGACGAAATCGACGGCCTGGATGAACATCAGGCCGGTGCCGGGCCATTGAAACACGGTCTCGGTGATCACCGAAAAGGCGATCAGCCCGCCGATATTTAGGCCGATGATGGTGATCACCGGAACCAGCGTGTTGCGCAGCGCGTGACGAAAGTTCACCGCCCGTTCAGACAGGCCACGGGCGCGGGCGAACTTGATGAAATCGGTGCGCATGACCTCCATCATCTCGGCCCGCACCAGACGCAGGATCAACGTCAGCTGAAACAGCGACAGGGTAATCGCGGGCAGGACGATGGCGCGCCAGCCATCGCTGGTCAGCAGTGATGTCTTCCACCAGCCAAGGTCCACTGTACCGCTGCGCCCCGAGGACGGCAGCCAGCGCAGATGCACGGCAAAGACATAGATCAGCGCGATGCCAATGATGAAGGTTGGCAGACTGACCCCGATCAGCGATGTCGACAGGATGACCCGGCTGACCCAGGATTTGCGCCGGATACCGGTATAGACACCCAGTGTAATTCCAGCCGCCAAGGCTATGATTGCACTTATAAAAACCAGCTCTAGCGTCGCGGGTAACCGCTCCAGGATCAACTCATCCACGGGGCGCTTGATCCGGTAGCTGAGGCCGAAATCGCCGCTGAGGATATTCCCCATGAAGCGGGTGTACTGCGTCAGGATGGGGTCATCGAGCCCCAGCTGCTGACGGATTTCGATCCGCTGTTCGCGCGTGGCATCCTGTCCGACCATATTGTTGACCGGATCGCCGACGAAGTTGAACAGGGAAAAACTGATGGCCGAGACGACAGCCATGACAAGCAAGGACTGCGCCAGCCGTTTGAGGATAAAGAATGTCATTGAGCCCCCGGAGCATAGGGGCGGACGCCAGGCCCGCCCCGTGACTCAATTTACTTCATGACCGCGAAACGGGGACGGAAGGCATCATCCGCCGCGATCGCGATATCGACCTTGTCCGAGATGCCCCATGCCAGAACCTGGTGGTGGATCGGCACATAGGGAATGTCGGCCTTCACCAGATCCCAGGCCTCATCAATCAGCGCGGTGCGCTTGTCGATGTCGATCTCGGTGGTGATTGCGTCTGTGATCTCGTTCACGCGAGCGTTGTCATAGCCGGTCGCGTTCCAGGACCCTTCGCCATCCAGCAGGTAGGAGAAGACATAGTGGCTGTCGAGCGTCGGAACACCCCAGCCCAGCATGTAGAAATCCGATTCACGCTTCTGGATCTTGGGGAAGTGCTGCGCCTTCGGAATCGCGTCGAGGTTCACCTTCACGCCAATCTTGGCCAGCATCGCCACGGCCGCCTGACAGATCTTCTCATCGTTGTTGTAGCGGTTGTTGGGGCAGTCCAGCTGGATCGAGAAGCCATCGGGATAGCCAGCCTCGGTTAGCAGGGATTTCGCTTTTTCCGGATCAAAGCCGTAGGAAGCGTCGTTGTCCGGCGTATTGCCCAGAACACCCGGCGGGGTGATCATACCGGTCGGGAAGGACAGGCCTTCCATGACGACGCGCTGGATCGCGGCCTTGTCGATGGCCAGATTAAAGGCTTCGCGTACCCGCTTGTCCTTGAACGGATTTCCATCCACATCCGAGCTGCGCAGCTTGTCGACACCCTGATCCATGCCGAAGAAGATCGAGCGGATCTGGGCCACGGTTTTGACGCCGAGCCCATCGGCGGCCTCGATACGTTTGAGATCCTGCAAGGGCGGATCCAGCACGAAGTCGACCTCACCCGACAGCAGCGCAGCAACGCGAGTCGCGGCATTGGAAATCGGCCGATATTCGATCTTGTCGATATTGCCGGGGAACATATCATTGCCCCACCAGGCGGCGTTGCGCTCCAGCACCGTCAACTCATCCGGGGCGCGGCTGACCAGCGAAAACGGGCCGGTGCCATTGGCATTGCGCACCGCATAGGTCTCTTCCTTGGCCTTGAAGTCCTGCGGGGCGGTGACGTTGTTCGCCTCTGACCAGCCCTTGTCCATCATATAGATCGAGGTCAACTGGTTCGGCAGGATCGGGTTCGGGCCATCGGTCATCAGCTTGACGGTGTAATCGTCAATGACCTCAACCGAGGTCACGTTCTTGGCCTGCTCTTTGTAGTCGGAGGCTTCGTGGTTGGCGCGTTCGAAGGAAAACACCACGTCTTCGGCGGTGAAATCCGCGCCATCATGGAATTTCACTCCCTCGCGCAGCTTGAAGGTCCAGCCATCTGATCCGGCTTCCCAGCTTTCGGCGAGTTCAGGTTGCAGGGTAAGGTCTGCATCGCGGGTAACGAGCGATTCATAGATCTGCCCGTTCATCGCGATTGTGGGGCCTTCGTTTTGCGAATGGGGGTCCATGGTCAGAGCGTCGCCCTGGCTTGTCCAACGCAGGACATTCTCGGCCAGCGCGGGGCTTGCCGCCGTCATCGCCAGAAGCGAGACGGTAAATAGTCTTGTGAATTTCATTTTGATCTCCCTGTTGCATTACCGAACTCCCGACCTGTCCCGGCGGTGAGCTCAAACTGTCATACGTAGCGGTATTCTCCTTTTGGAATGCATTTCGGATCATGTTGGCGGCTAATGCTTCACCGATCAAGCCTGTTGCGTGTTTTGGGCCCAACGCGGCTAGGTTGAGGCGGGAGAGCTCAAACATTGAGCAGTTTATTATTAAATGAATACAGAGGTATGCTGTCCATACTTAAGTTGAGGTTGCAAGGTTTTGAGGCGCAGCATTCGTGCGTGGTCGACGCCCGGAAACAGGGAGGTGTGTCCCGCGGCAGTGGCCGCAGAAATGGCTGCTCACCCTTTCCTGAGGTGGAGAAAAGGGGGCAGTAACCCGGGGGATTCGACTGGGGATCGACATGGCGGCTGACCGCGCCAGTCTGTCTGCTTCACTCCAGGGGGTGTCGTAGCGTGGTCACTGGCGGTGATGTGACAGCGGACCTGACTGCCTAATTTGGGGGAGCTACTGCAGCCCACGCCGCCCGGGGTGCAACAGCATGCCTTCAGGCCAGAAACATCAATGAAAACGGGCCTGACACCGGAAAGGCGTCAGGCCCGCGCTTTGCCGAAAGGGCGACGTTTAGAATTCGTAGTTCAGGCCGACTTGCAGTCTGTGGCTCTCGTAGTCACTACCAATCGATCCAGTGTATCCGCCATAGAAAACAGACCCGCTGGATGCGCTGGACGCCAGCTGCGTTTCAAAGCCCAGCTTGACGTCAACCCAGTCGTCATCAAGCCCCTGGACCGGCAGTGTGGCGCCCGGAAGACCGATAAACCCGCTGCGTACGGCGAAGTCACTGCCCGATGCAAAGGTGTATTCCAGGCCACCGGTAAGAGTGGTGAGCCCCTGGGACCCGGCAACATCGTATTCACCGCGGAAACCGACCGACCCGAGAACGATGTCGCTGGACAGGCCATCGACGTTCAGGTTCCAGGCGCCGGCGCCGGTTTCGTTAAAGGCGTCAACGGACATGTCATAGTATTCGACCGAGGCCAGCGGCCCCCAACGCAACGCACCAACCTCCTGCATGTACTCGGCTTGCAAGGCGCCAAAGACCTGCGTGCCATCGGTGCTGCCCGTTGCTGTCTGCCCAAGCACATTGCGGCTCGAGTCGTATGAGCTGTCCTGATAGCCGACCAAGGCCTTGATCATGCCGCCATTGCCGAACCCGAAGCGGCCATAGGCCGTCAACGAAACACTGCTGGAGTCCACCCCGCCCAGGCCGTTCTGCGCGTCTGCGCTGCCGTCGGCGACCCCCAGGACGGCACCCCAGGCGGTGTTTGCGTTCAGCTGTTTCTCAAGGCCGATCGACAGCGATGCAATATCCACATCATAGCCGACCGAGGTTGCTGTGGGATCATAAGTGGCCTGACTGCCGTTCAGCGAGAACAACCCGGTCCAGCCTTCTCCCATGTGCCAGGTGTCAAAGCTGCTGTTGCGGGTGACGCTACCCTCGGTGCCGGTCACGCTTTGCGACGGAATGGCAAAGATCGCATCGACCTGCCCGCGGGATACTTCAAAGCCAAGGTTGGCGAAAGCCGGCGCAAAGCTGTAGCCGGTGCTGGTCAGTGCAATGCTGCGCTGAGCGGCGGTCATGGCCAGCATGTCGGCAATCGCCGTCTGATAGGTCGCAGCATTGCCCAGATCCAGGTAGGGCACATTGGCGGCCCCATCCAGATATCCGGCAAGCTTGAACTCGTAGGCCGAGGTGGCATTGGCAACGATCGGCGCGAATTGAGGTGCAATGCGCAATGTGAACTCACCGTCATCGATGCTGCCCACCGTTACCGTGAAATTCAGGTTTGCATTGCGCAGATCTTCGATCTCGTCCACCGCAAACAGACCATTGGCCTGCGCCGCGGCGACGATGTCCGCGGGCACCAGACCACCGTCAACATAGCCGAGGTCTGCCACGCTGACGCCCAGTGCTGTCGCCAGTTCAGTCAGGCGCGCGTCGATGTTGGCAGCGGTATCCAGCGTGCCATACGTCCAGCCGCCGTTGGAGAGATCGTTCCATGCCACCAGAGCCGACTCGTCGGTCGGATCATTGTTATCGTCCCAGAATAGCCCGTCCGGCGTCATCGTGTTGTCGATGAAGGAGTCGCCGAAATTGGCCAAATATTCTGTGTTGCTCAAGGCGCCGAAGGTCAGTGCGTCAACGCTAGTGGTCGAGGCCAGTGATGCCCGGCTGCTTGAGAAAAAGCCGATTTCGCCTTCTTGCCCGCCGGCCCCGAACAGCCCGTCTGGCAGCCGTGCGCCAATGCCGATATCCGTCGCGTTGAGATTGAACAGAACAGCGTCCGACGGGGCAAGGGTGCCCATCGCATTGCCATTGGCATCCAAGAGCTGAAGAGAGAAGCCGGTCATCCGGGCGCCGGTGAAGTTGGAGGTCTTACCGAAAGTGAAGTAATCGACGGTCGGGTACGTTGCGCTGGCAACGGTCCGGATGCGCATGTCGAAAGGCGAAGGACCGGTCAGCTGCGTTTTGACACGTTTGCCCGAACCGCCTGCGGAGTCGCAATAGACGCCGTCCTGGCTGGCCATCAGACAGTTGGTCACATCTCCCCGAGAGGTCAAGTTGGAGAAGTCCGTGATGATTTGCTCGAATGGGTCCACGTAGGTGAACCCGCCAGATCCATCCGGCACCCGCGTGCGGGTAAAGGTCACCGCCTTCACCCCGGGAGGGTCGATACCCTCATCCGGATCCGCGAAGATCAGGCCGTCGCCGCTGGTTGCGATGAGAGGATCATCAGGCAGTATATCGGCGGACGCCGCACCTGCAGTCAGTATCAGCAACGCCGCAGGAGCAACCGTCCCCAGCTTCCAGAAATTATTGATGGATCTCATTTTGAGCATGCCCCGTCGATTCTCAATTTTGAAGTATGCAAACTTCAGTGTAACAACTGGCACGGACAATGAATTCGAATATTGATATGTGTCAACCGGGCAGCCAGTAAGACCGCGCGAACGTTGCTACATCACAACAATGGTGATGCCCCCAAATGGATATACTCTGGCCCGGGGTTCTGTGGCACTACTTCGCCACTGAAGTGTTGCAGAACAGCCAATAGCCTGTCTGGTATGCGCGGATACCGTCAGCGTATGACAGCTTTTGGAAATGGAAACATATTGCCTGGGTCATCATCAATCCCTGACTATTTCGTGTTACAGTCGCAAATCAGGGAATTAATGGCGGAGAGACAGGGATTCGAACCCTGGGTTCCCGTGAAGGAACAACGGTTTTCGAGACCGCCCCGTTCGACCACTCCGGCACCTCTCCGCGGGGGGTGAGCGGCGGTTTAATGTTGAATTCTGATGGGCGCAAGGGGGGATTTTCAACTTCTTGAGGGAAAGTCGATTTTTCATTGTCTGTCAGACAATTTCCCATAGATTCGTGGGTATGACACATTCTCTTCTAAAACCGCTGGCGTCGCTTTGTTCTGCGCTGTTCATTGGCGTCTTTGCATCCGGGCTTCTGTCTCCGGCCAGGGCCGCTGACCGTGCTGAAGTGACCGCTTTTCTTGAGGTCACTGGATTCGACGTGGCGCTGGACAGTATTGCACTCTCCGCCGAAAGCGCGCCTGAGATGCTCGGGCTTGAGGCCGGGGATTTTGGGCAGGAGTGGACCCGTCTGGCCGCCCGTGTCTTTGATACAGACCGGATGCGGGCGCTGGCGCTGGATATTCTTGTTGAAACGCTGGACGACGCGGCGCTGGATCACGCGGCAGCCTTTTACGCCAGCGATCTGGGGCAACGGTTGGTCGCAGCCGAAAATGCCGCCCATATGGTTGAGGATGACGAGACCAAGCAAATCGCCGGGCAGCGTATCATAGCTGATCTGGTTCAGGACGGGGCTGACAGGCTGGCGCTCCTTCAGCGCATGACCAAGGCGGTTGATGCCGCAGATACCGGTGTCAAAGCAATCCAGCAGATACAGTTCCGGTTCCTGATGGCGGCCAGTGCCGCCGGGGTGATTGATCTGCAATTGGATGCCGACGGTTTGCGGGCCTGGCAGCAGGAGCAGGCGCCGGGCATGCGGATGGCGCTTAGGGCCTCCAGCATGGCTTCATCCGCCTATGCCTATCAGGATTTTTCCGATGAAGAGGTCCGTTCTTATGTACGGGCGCTGGAGACGCCGCTGATGCAAGAGGTCTATGAGTTGCTGAATGCAGTACAGTATGAGATCACCGCCAACCGGTTCGAGGCGCTGGCCTATCAGATGAAGGGGTTGGGGCAGGGCGAAGACATCTAGGCGCGCCAGTTCCGGGCGGCCCTGTCACCCTTTTCCCTCCGGCCCGGCGCACGACATGTATCGGGGCGGCAATCAGTGGTTGACATGAGCCACTTTCTGGATAAAAAGCGCCCATCCCGGCCCGGAATCTCTGTGCCGGGTCTATTTGTAATACGGCCCATACAAGGGTCGCGCTGTTCGAGGCGGCAAAGGTTTAAACACCAAATGCCGAAACACCTGAAGTTCAGGGGCCGAAGGACGCGGTTGAAAAAGGAAAAACGCACATGTTTGCGGTCCTCAAGACTGGCGGCAAGCAGTACAAGGTTCAGGCGGGCGACGTGCTCCGCGTTGAGAAACTTGCTGCAGATGCTGGCGAAAAAATCCAGTTCAACGATGTTCTGATGCTCGGTGGCGACGCCCCCGTGGTCGGCGCTCCCTTTGTTGACGGTGCTGCGGTTCAGGCCGAAGTAATCGATCAGATCAAAGGCGAAAAGCTGATCCATTTCGTCAAACGTCGTCGTAAGCACTCGTCCAAGCGCACCAAAGGCCACCGTCAGAAGCTGACTCTGGTCAAGATCACCGACATCCTGGCGTCGGGCGCGGACAAATCCGGCGTAAAAGCTGCAACCGGCAAAGGCGCAACCGCACCTGCCGCTGCTGCTCCGGCCGCCAAGAAAGCCGCAGCACCCGCTGCTGCCGGTTCCGACGATCTGACCAAGCTGACCGGTGTCGGCCCTGCCGCCGCAACCAAGCTGAACGACGCTGGCCTGACCAGCTTCGCACAGATCGCGGCCTTGTCGGCAGACGATATTGCTGCTATCGACGCCATCAAAGTGAAGCCCGAATGGGTTGAGCAAGCCAAAGATCTGGCTAAAGGCTAAGGAGATAGACAATGGCACATAAGAAAGCTGGCGGTTCCTCCCGTAACGGCCGCGACTCAGCCGGTCGCCGCCTTGGCGTGAAACTGTATGGTGGCCAGGCGGCCATCGCAGGTAACATCATCGTACGTCAGCGCGGCACCAAGTTTTGGCCGGGCGAAGGCGTTGGTCTGGGCAAAGATCACACCATCTTTGCAACCACCGACGGTGCTGTGACCTTCCACAAGGGCCTTAAAGGCCGTACCTTTATTTCGGTTCTCCCAGTGGCGGAGGCCGCTGAGTAAGCCGAACCCGAAGTGGCAAAAAATATTGAGGGGATCGGTGATAGAGCCGGTCCCCTTTTTCGTTTTAACCAGTAATCCGCAAATGATGTCCGACGGGCAGGGTGTTCCGGGGTGGTCCCGGAAGGAAACGCTCCCAACCGGACGAATTTGCAGCCCGGGGCTGGCGTCAGGCAGATCAGCACCTATCTTGGTGCTTTCCCGGAAAGGCCGTACCGGTCGCCGATCGACGATTGGTCTTTTGAGGAGGAGCAAGGCAATGAGTTTGGATCAGACAGACCAGCAACCGGTCATCGAGACAGAGCGGTTTTTGCTGCGTCCGCTGCGCAAATCGGACGCGGGTCTGATCGCGCATTACGCGGGGGATGAACGGGTGGCGCGGATGACCACCTCGATCCCGCATCCGTTGCCCCCCGGCGCGGTTGAGGCCTATGTGGCCCGCGCCATGGCGCCGGACCGCGAGGAGGACATCTGGGCCATCGACGGCACGCCGTCGGGCGGAGATGAGCTGAAGGGCGTGATCGGGCTGAAGCGGATGGACCGCAACCAGTCCGAAGTTGGCTTCTGGATCGCACCGGCGTTCTGGAACACCGGCTTGGCCTCCGAAGCCCTTGAGGCGCTCGTGCAGGCCAACCCCTTGGGCAATGCTGCGATGTTTGCCTCGGTGTTTCAGGACAATCCGGCCTCGGCCCGGGTCCTGATCCATTGCGGGTTCGAATATCTTGGTGATGCAGAAACTTTCTGCGTGGCCCGGGACTCGACCGTGCCGACCTGGACCTACAGCCGAAAACAGTGATTGGCGGCTCTTCCCCAATGGGATAAGCCAATCGCAAAACCATGGCATGGGGTGCTCAATGCCCCTGTCCACAATCGAAAGCTGCGGAGCCGCCGCCTGGCGATCTGCACGAAGGAGCTGACATGAAATTCCTCGATCTGGCAAAGGTCTATATTCGCTCCGGCGCAGGCGGGAACGGGTGTATCAGCTTCCGGCGTGAGAAATACATCGAACACGGTGGTCCCGATGGCGGCGACGGTGGCAAGGGCGGTTCGGTCTGGGTTGAGGCCGTGGACGGGCTCAACACCCTGATCGATTTTCGCTATCAGCAACACTTCTTTGCCAAGAACGGCCAGTCCGGTATGGGGCGTCAGCGCACCGGCAAGGATGGCGATGATATCATCCTGCGGGTGCCGGTCGGCACCGAAATTCTGGATGAGGATGAAGAGACCGTACTGGCGGATATGACCGAACTCGGTCAACGTGTGCTGCTGGCCAAGGGCGGTAATGGCGGCTTTGGCAACCTGCATTTCAAAACCTCGGTGAACCAGGCGCCGCGCCGTGCAAATCCCGGTCAGGAAGGCGTCGAGCGCACCATCTGGCTGCGACTGAAACTGATCGCGGATGCCGGCCTGCTGGGTTTGCCGAATGCGGGAAAATCGACCTTCCTGTCGGCGACTTCCAACGCACGGCCCAAGATTGCCGATTATCCCTTTACCACCCTGCATCCGAACCTTGGCGTGGTTGGCGTTGATAACGCTGAATTCGTGGTTGCCGATATTCCGGGCCTGATCGAAGGCGCCCATGAGGGACGCGGGATCGGTGACCGGTTCCTGGGCCATGTGGAACGCTGCGCGGTGCTGCTGCATCTGGTGGATGGCACCTCGGAAACGCTGGTTGAGGATTACCATACCATCGTTGGAGAGCTCGAAGCCTATGGCGGCGAGTTGGCGGAAAAGCCCCGGATTACTGCGCTGAACAAGGTGGACGCGCTGGATGACGAGGAGCGCGCCGAGGCGCATGCCGCCCTCGAGGCGGCCGTCGGCGGGCCGGTGCATCTGATGTCTGGCGTCAGCCGCCACGGGTTGACCGACGTGCTGCGCACCCTTCGCAGCCAGATCAAAGAGGATCGCCTGCGTCTGAAACCCGAGGAAGAGGAAGAGACGTGGCAGCCCTGAGCGACGCCCGGCGCATCGTCATCAAGATCGGCTCGGCGCTGTTGGTAGACCGAGCCAGCGGTCAGCTGCGCTCTGGCTGGCTGCATTCCCTTGCCAATGACGTGGCCTGGCTGAAATCGCTGGGCAAGGATGTGGTGATCGTCTCCTCCGGCTCGATCGCGCTGGGGCGCGGGGTGCTCGATCTGCCGCGCCGCGAATTGCCGCTGGAGCAATCTCAGGCCGCTGCTGCGGTGGGCCAGATCCGCCTTGCTCGTGCCTATGAGGAAGCGTTGGCACCGCATGGGATCACCACCGCGCAGGTGCTGGTCACGCTGGAGGACAGTTCGGACCGGCGCAGGTACCTGAATTCCCGGGCGACGCTGGAAACCCTGATTGGTCTGGGCGCGGTGCCCATCGTCAACGAGAATGACACCATCGCCACCGACGAGATCCGTTATGGCGACAACGACAGGCTGGCGGCGCAGGTCGCTGTAACCGTCGGGGCAGATACGCTGGTCCTGTTGTCGGATGTCGATGGTTTCTACAGCGCCAACCCCGCGATCGATCCCGAGGCTCGCCGGTTCGCCCGGATCGAAGAGATCACACCTGAGATCGAAGCCATGGCCGGCGACGGGGTGTCGGGCCTGTCCAAAGGTGGCATGATAACCAAATTGATGGCGGCCAAGATGGCCACGGCGGCCGGTTGCGCCATGGTGATCACTGAAGGTTCAGCCCTTAACCCCCTGAAAGCGCTGGAAGACGGTGTTCCCTGCACCTGGTTCGTGGCGCAGGGCGATCCGCAAGCCGCGCGCAAACGCTGGATCGCAGCGATGAAGACGCGCGGCGTGATCACGATCGACGAAGGGGCCGCCAACGCCCTGATGAACGGCAACAGCCTGCTGCCTGCCGGGGTGCGCTATGTAGAGGGGGACTTTGGCCGCGGGGAACCGCTGGCCATCCTCGGCCCAGACGGGCGCAAACTGGGGCAGGGCTTGTCGCGCTATACCGGTGACGAGGCCCGCGCCATTCAGGGGCGCCAGTCGGCCGAGATCGAAGCGACGCTTGGCTATCCGGGCCGGGCCGCATTGATCCACCGGGACGACATCGCCTTCTGATCTTCTTCTATATGGAATTTCCCTCGCGGTTCGCAGTAGTCTGTGACCCGAGGACGTCAAAGGCATGATACCGATGAAAGACACCGATGATATTCAGGCTCTGATGGCTGAGCTTGGCAAAAATGCAAGGAAAGCTGCAGAAAAACTGGCCACAGCCAGTGCCGAACGCAAGGAAAAGGCGCTTCTGGCCGCAGCAGATGCGGTCTGGCAGCAGCGTGACCAGATCATTGCCGCCAATGAAAAGGATATGGAGTTCGGGCGCTCCAAAGGGCTTTCGCCGGCCATGATGGACCGGCTGATGCTGGATGAGGCGCGTATTCAGGGCATCGTCGACGGTCTGCGCGCCGTGGCAGGTCAGAGTGATCCGGTGGGTGAGGTGCTGGAGGAATGGACGCAGCCCTCGGGCCTTCGGATTCAGCGGGTCCGGACGCCTCTGGGCGTGATCGGAGTGATCTATGAAAGCCGTCCCAATGTGACCGCGGATGCCGGCGCGCTGTGCCTGAAATCCGGCAACGCGGTGATCCTGCGCGGCGGCTCCGAAAGCTTCCATTCGGCGCGTGCCATCCATGCCTGCCTTGCCGAAGGGCTGAAGGCGGCGGATCTGCCGGAAACCGCGGTGCAGTTGGTACCGACCCGTGACCGTGCTGCGGTGCAGGAATTGCTGACCATGACCGATTATGTCGACGTGATCGTGCCCCGCGGCGGCAAAGGGCTGGTTGGGCTGGTGCAGCGCGAAGCGCGGGTGCCGGTCTTTGCCCATCTCGAAGGCATCGTGCATATCTATCTCGACAAATCCGCCGACCCGCAAAAGGCGCTGGACGTGGTGCTGAACGCGAAAACCCGGCGCACCGGGATCTGCGGCGCCGCCGAATGTCTGCTGATCCATCAGGACATCGCCGAAACCATCGGCAAGGATGTCCTGACTGCCTTGGCTACAGCTGGCGTCGAAATCCACGCTGAGGAAGGTCTGCCTGGCCCCGGGAACATGGTTGTCGCCACAGCCGAGGATTGGGGTAAAGAGCATCTTGACGCCATCATCTCGGCCCGTCAGGTCGCCGATATCGACGAGGCAATCGCCTATATCCGGACGCATCATTCCCAGCATACCGATTGCATCCTGACCGAGGATGAGGCGGCTGTGGATCAGTTCTTTGCCGAACTCGACAGTGCCATCCTGATGCACAATGCCTCGACCCAGTTTGCCGATGGTGGTGAGTTCGGCATGGGCGCGGAAATCGGTATCGCAACCGGCAAGATGCACGCCCGTGGCCCGGTGGGCGCGGCGCAGCTGACCAGTTTCAAATATCTGGTGCGCGGCGACGGAACCACGCGCGCCTGAGGTCCAAATGAAACGCAAAACGCCACCCGCTGGGGTGGCGTTTTCTATTCTAAAAATCGTTTAAATCAGAAGAAGATCGAGATCTTTTCCAGCGCCTGCTCGACCTTCAAGTCCCGCTCTGCCTGCTTTGCGGCGTAGGGCAGCATCGCGAACTGGACCTGCGCGGGGGAGATCTTCACCTCTGCGTTGTCATCGCTGAGGCGCGCCCAGAGCGCATCATCCACATTCAGTTTCGGACCTTCGCCGATGACGGTCCAGTGCCCATCCGCGCAAAGCACGGTGATGGTACCGCCATAGGGCAGGGCGCTTTCCAGGCAGAGCGCGGCAAGGAAGGCCATGCGGACCTCACTGCGGCTGGATCCTTCGAGAGGAGCCCATTGGTAGCTGAGCCGCCCGCCCTTGCTGACGTCATCCAGAACCGAAACAACCTCGGCGCGGCCCATCTGCTGATCACCTGCGGCGCCAAAGGCAATGCGGAAAAACCGGATGCGGGCATTGGCATTGGTCACGCTGTCGGAAATCAGCTCCATCTCGGGACCGGAAACTTCGCCAGACATTCCAAGCAGTTCAAGGCCGTTGTTGATGGCGCCGATAGGGCTGATAAGATCGTGGCAGATCCGCGACCCTATCAATGCAGGCAGATCTTCATTATCTACAGCCATGTAATATCCTCCGAATTGGGCCAATTCAAATGACTGACCTCAATGCAATCCTTTCGCCGGGCATGTACGTGAAACACCCGGAACACCCGGAATGGGGGCTCGGGCAGGTACAGTCCAATGCCGCAGGCAAAATCACCGTCAATTTTCGGGACCAGGGCAAGCTCGTGTTCGATGGACGCCAAGTGGCCCTTGTTCCAGTGTTTGAGCCATAATGGTTTACGGCCAGTTAATAAACCCATTTCGGTTTTGTTAAACTCTTGCCTGTTTCAAAGCAGATACGCTATCTGCAGAGCAGCTTCGACCACCGAGAATTCCGATGCCTGACACCCCTTCCGACTTCTCTGTGCGCCTGGCCCGGACCGAAGAAGATCTGCGCGCGGCGCAGGCACTGAGGTATCAGGTTTTTGTGACCGAACTGGGCGGAGATGGGGAGCTTGTCGATCACGCGGCCGGGCTTGAACGCGACCGGTTCGATCCGTTTTTCGATCATATGCTGCTAACTGATACCAACAGTGGTCAGGTGGTGGGCGTTTACCGCCTGCTGACCAGTGATCGCGCAGCTGAGGTTGGGCAGTTCTATTCCGAGGATGAGTATGATCTGACACCGCTCAAATCCTCGGGCCGCAGGTTGCTGGAACTGGGCCGGTCCTGCCTGCACCCGGAGTATCGCGGCGGCGCGGGGATGTTCCACCTGTGGAACGGTCTGGCGCAATACGTTGCCGAGCATGAGATAGAGGTTCTGTTTGGCGTCGCCAGCTTCCCCGGTACCGACGCGCAGGACCTGGCTGCGCCTTTGACGATGCTGCATCACAACCATCTTGCGCCGCCGGATCTGCGGGTGCGTTCGCGCGTTTACCAGCCAATGGATCTAATTGATCCGCAGCAACTGGACCGGCGCAAGGCGATGGTGGATATGCCAGCGCTGATCAAGGCATACCTGCGTCTGGGCGGTTTTGTCGGCGACGGCGCATTTGTTGACCACACATTCAACACCACGGACGTCTGTCTGGTTCTGGATACCGAGCGGATGAACGCGCGTCAGAAACGGATCTATACCGGCGGCGGGGGCGCGTGAGCCTGCGATGAGCCCGGTCTGGCACAGTGATGAGGCGCCTGATCCGGTGCGGATCGGTCCGCTCGGGTGGATGCTTGTCTGCGCCAGGGTCTTGGTGCTTGGGACTCTGGTATTCGGCGGGCTGCTTGTTCTGCTTCTGGTACGGCTAATCGAATATCCGCTGTGTGGGCTGCACCGACCCGTGACGCCTTTCATTACCCAATTCGTCTGCCGCAATGCCTTCCGGGTGCTGGGTATGGGGTTTTCCACCACCGGCGCCCTTATGCAGCAGCGCGGGGCCGTCGTGGCCAACCATACGTCCTGGCTGGATATTTTCGCCCTCAACGCGCGCAAGCGGATTTATTTCGTCTCCAAGGCCGAGGTCGCAGGGTGGCCCGGCATCGGTTGGCTGGCGCGGGCGACCGGAACCGTGTTCATCGACCGGAACCCCAAGAAAGCCAAAGAGCAAACCCTGCTGTTCGAAGAGCGCCTGAAGGCCGGGCACAAGCTGTTGTTCTTTCCTGAAGGCACCTCGACCGATGGCCTCAGGGTTTTGCCATTCAAAACAACACTCTTCGCCGCGTTCTTTAGTGACCACCTGCGCGATTTCATGCATGTCCAGCCGGTATCGGTGGTGTTCTTCGCCCCCAGAGGTGCGCCGGACCGGTTCTATGGCTGGTGGGGTGATATGGAGTTTGGGCCGCATCTGCTGAAGACCCTCGCCGCAATCCGACAAGGCCGAGTTGAGCTGATGTACCACCCGCCGCTACGCGTTGCTGATTTTTCAAATCGCAAAGATCTGGCGGCGGCCTGCGAGGCCCAAGTGCG
Organism: Pseudophaeobacter sp. A-200-2; assembly: GCF_041008815.1. NCBI lineage: Bacteria > Pseudomonadati > Pseudomonadota > Alphaproteobacteria > Rhodobacterales > Roseobacteraceae > Pseudophaeobacter > Pseudophaeobacter sp. A-200-2. The sequence continues at coordinate 133,206 of NZ_JAXGFU010000001.1, forward strand.
CGCAGGCCATGAGCAGTTGCGGGCAAAGGCAGCGAAATAAGCCTTGCGCCCCTGTCAAAGGTGACTTATACGCGCGCCATCGAACCCGCAGGCGGGGTTTGGGCCGTTTTGGGGGAGACATCCCCAACGGCCCGCCGGTTGGAGCATACGCTCTGAGACCCCCGCCGAGGATTAAACCGGAAAAGGAAAAGATAGCATGGCTCTTCCCGAGTTCACCATGCGTCAGCTGCTCGAAGCTGGCGTTCACTTCGGCCACCAGACTCAGCGCTGGAACCCGCGCATGTCGCCCTTCATCTATGGCGCGCGCAACGGCATCCACATCATGGACCTCACCCAGACCGTTCCGATGCTGGACCAGGCTCTGCAGGTTGTTCGTGACACCGTTGCAAAAGGCGGCCGTATCCTGTTCGTCGGCACCAAGCGTCAGGCGGCTCAGCCGATTGCAGACGCGGCAGAGAAGTCGGCTCAGTACTACATGAACCACCGTTGGCTGGGCGGCACGCTCACCAACTGGAAAACCGTTTCCCAGTCGATCAACCGTCTGAAGGAAATCGACGAGAAGATGGAAACCGGTGCTGAAGGCCTCACCAAGAAAGAGCGCCTGGGCATGGAACGTGACCAGACCAAACTGCAGGCCTCGCTCGGCGGGATCCGCGAAATGGGCGGCGTGCCGGACCTGCTGTTCGTCATCGACGTGAAAAAAGAAGCGCTGGCCATCGCCGAAGCCAAGAAACTGGGTATCCCGGTTGTGGCAATCGTCGACACCAACTGCTCGCCCGATGGCGTTGACTACATCATCCCCGGCAACGACGATGCGTCCCGCGCCATCGCTCTGTACTGCGATCTGGTTGCCCGCGCTGCGCTGGACGGCATGTCCGCACAGCTGGGTGCAGCTGGTGTTGACCTTGGCGCCCTGGAAGAAGCTCCCGAAGAGGAAGCTGTTTCCGAGGAAGCTCAGGCCTGATCCTGCCTGTCACAGATTTGACATCAGGGGCAGGGTATTTCCTGCCCCAATTCCGTTTCGATTTGAGGAGAGCCTAACATGGCAATCACAGCAGCACTCGTGAAAGAACTGCGCGACTCGACCGGCGCCGGCATGATGGACGCCAAAAAAGCGCTGACTGAAACCAATGGCGACATGGAAGCAGCCGTCGACTGGCTGCGCACCAAAGGTCTCGCCAAAGCCGCCAAGAAATCCGGCCGTACCGCAGCCGAAGGCCTGGTCGCTGTCGTCGTCGAAGGTGGCAAGGGCGTCGCCGTTGAAGTGAACTCGGAAACCGACTTCGTTGCGAAGAACGGCGAATTCCAGGAAATGGTTGCCGGCATCGCCAAGGCAGCTCTGAGCGTTGATGACGTCGACGGTCTGAACGCTGCCGATCTGGGTGGTAAATCCGTTGCTGACACCCTGACCGACAAGATCGCCACCATCGGCGAAAACATGACCCTGCGCCGGATGGCCAAGATCGAAGGCGAAACTGTTGTGTCCTACGTGCACAACGCTGCCGCTGACGGCATGGGCAAAATCGGTGTTCTGGTTGCAATGACCGGTGGCGACGAAGCCTTTGGCAAGCAGGTTGCAATGCACATCGCCGCGGTTAACCCCGCCGCCCTGAGCGAAGCAGATATGGACCCGGCGGTTGTCGAGAAAGAGAAGCAGGTTCAGATGGACATCGCCCGTGAATCCGGCAAGCCGGAGCAGGTTATCGAGAAGATGATCGTTGGCCGCATGAAGAAATTCGTTGCGGAATCGACACTGCTGAACCAGCAGTTCGTCGTGAACCCCGACCTGACCGTCGAAGCCGCTGCCAAGGAAGCTGGCGCCACCGTGACCGGTTTTATCCGTGTTGAGGTTGGTGAAGGCATCGAAGTCGAAAAAGAAGATTTCGCAGCTGAAGTCGCAAAAGCGGCTCAGGGCTAATCTGCCTAGACAGACTATTAAGGGGCCGGTGGGGAAGCCTACCGGCCTTTTTTGCGTTTCTGGAGCACTTTGATGGTAGAGGATCGTGTCTCGGTTCGAGGAACGTCTGAGCCAGCCCAGGGCGAACAGGCAGGGCGAATAGGGGATATGATCGGAGGAATATGGGGCCCCACTGATAGGGATGGATGGGACCCCAAAAACATGATCACCGACGCTGAGTATAAGCGTCGGCAACCACACAGGTCGGAGAGCCTTGGTATTACAAGGGTCGTTTCCCAAAGTTCCTAGGCTAAAGCCACCACTCACGGAACATTTACAGACTGCGTTTTTTTGTACGAAATCGGTAGTAGTGTATTCCTTACCTATTTGACGCTCTTTAGCGTCTGGCAGGCTTAAACCTCCCTAGCGGAAACTCACAATAGGCAGGCCGGGTAAGGGGATGCCGTCAGGATTCCATCACATACATCTGGTTGTGCAAGGCTGCCTTGAGGACGGCCTGGGCCGTTGTTTCCACCGCCAGCGCGTCCCGGGCCAGGCGCAGGTGCTTTTCGACCGTGGCCGGGGTCAGGCCCATGAGGATCGCGATGTCCTGCGTCGTCTTGCCATCTCCGACCCATTGCAGCGCTTCCCGTTGCCGTTTGGTGAGGGCCCGGTTCGGAGGGCTATAGGGCAGGGTGAGGATTTTCAGATGCGCCACGTTGTTCATAAGGATGATATCGCTGCCGTGTTCAACCCAGATCGCATCGACCTCGTCCTGCGACAGCTCACTGCGCGCAGCCAGCGAGATCGCACCTTTGAAACGCGCCGAATTGGAATGAAAGCTGACCGTATAGCCCGCGTTCATCTTCATCTTTCTGTTGAACTCCAGCACCCGTTCGCCATCCGGGCCAAGCTCACCATTCTCGATCATTTTCTGAATCAGATGCCAGCTGCCGGCGCCTTCGTTTTCCAGTGCCCAGCGCAGCATCGGCGCGCTGGAATAAAGGCCCCGGTGCAGGAACCCGTTCAGATACTCCGGCGAATGGTTGGACAGCACGACAAAATCTTCCGGATCCCCCAGAGAGGTTTCTGTCTTGTAGCGAGTGTATCCGTAAATCAGCCTGTCAAATTCGAACTTTGCCATCTGATCCACGTGCCCATGCCACAGCTCTTCGAGCGTCTTGGCCCCGCACACGAAATGCAGATAGTCAGAAAGGTTCATTCAGGCTCCGCCTCTCGTTCAAAATGCTTGGCCAGGGCATCGATGGCAAACAAATATCCCTGTGTTCCAAAACCGCAAATCTGGCCGATGACGGCACGCGAGATAAATGATCTGTGGCGAAACTCTTCGCGGGCGTGGATATTGGATAGGTGGACCTCCACGGCCGGAATTTCAACCGAAAAGAGAGCATCCATTAGCGCAATTGACGTATGCGTGTACGCGCCAGCGTTCAGGATGATCCCGGAATGGGTGCCGCGCGCCGCATGAATGGCATCCAGCAACACACCTTCGTGATTGGATTGCAGGCAGACAGCCTCAAGGCCCTGCGATCTGGCATGGGCAACGCAGGCTGCTTCGGCCATTTCCAGAGTTTCCCGTCCGTAGACTTCCGGCTGGCGCGTCCCCAGAAGATTAAGATTCGGACCATTGAGGATCAGAATACTGCGCATCGCATCATCCTTGTGCAGTTCATGTCCCGGAAACTACAGGAGAACTTTATTAAAAGCGACGGCGTATATGCGCCTTTTTGAACGTGTTCCTACTTTGTTACAGAGAGTTTACTTGGGGGAAGGTGCAGCGCCATCATCCGGCCTCCTGTGGTGCTGCACCCCAAATGTTAATCGTTGGTCAGGACGATTTTGCCCAGCGCCTTGCGGTCCTGAACAAGGTTCAGCGCAGTGGCAGCATCCTGCATCTTCAGGGTTTCGCTGATACGTGGTTTGATCTTGCCCTGCTCGTAAAGGGCGAACAATTCAGCCATGTTTTCTGCATGGCCCTTGGGGTCACGATAGACAGAGGCCCCCCAGAACACGCCTACGATATCACAACCTTTGAGAAGCGGCAGATTCATCGGGATTTGCGCGATGCCGGCCGGGAAGCCCACGACCAGAAACCGGCCTTCCCAGGCCATCGCCCGCAGGGCTGGTTCAGAATAGGCGCCGCCCACGGAGTCATAGACTACATCAACACCATCTTTTCCCGACAAGGCTTTGATCTGAGACGAAAGCTCTTTCTGCTGGCCCTTGTCGAGGCTGCGGCCATAGACCAGCGTTTCATCCGCTCCAACCTCGCGGGAGAAGGCAGCCTTGTCGTCCGAAGACACCGCCGCGATCACCTTGGCGCCCATCGCTTTGCCCAGTTCGATGGCAGCCACGCCGACACCGCCGGCAGCCCCCAGGATCAAAAGGCTTTCGCCCGGTTTCATATGCGCTCGGTCCTTCAGCGCGTGATAGGATGTGCCATAGGTAAAAACGAAACAGGCGGCGTCCTCAAACGGCATCGCGTCGGGAATACGGATCGCCTGCGCTGCGTCGATGCAGCGATGGGTCGCAAATCCACCATGGCCTGTCAGTGCCAGAACCCTATCCCCAATGGCGTAGCCTTCGACACTCTCACCAATGGCGGCGACCACTCCGGCGATTTCACCGCCGGGCGCAAAGGGGCGCGGGGGCTTCATCTGATAGAGGTCCTGAATGATCAGCGTGTCGGGAAAATTGACACCGGCGGCACGGATTTCTACCAACAATTCTCCCTTGGCGGGCGCCGGGTCCGGTAGCTCTGTCCATGTCAGACTCTCGGGTCCGCCGGGCTCGATGCTGAGCATTGCTTTCATGTTTTTTCCTCTTCCCACCAGTGTCAGATGCCAAAATTACGTAAAGTCTTGGGGCTGTCTGGAGCGTTGTCAATGGAATAGCGAAATGCAATTCTGCTATGTGAAACATCACGAGCCGAGTGGAACCATGGGGGGAGATCATGACCACGAGTACACAGCTGGAGTTTGCGGATACACCTGAGTTTCGCAAGCAAATCCGGGCATGGCTGGAGGAGAATTGCCCCGACGAAATGCGCGATGGCGCCAGTGGCGAAGGTGCCATCTGCTGGGGCGGCAAGACTTGGGAGTTTTCTTCTCCCGCCCAGAAACTCTGGCTGGATCGCTGCGCTGCTGCCGGACTGACGGTTCCAACCTGGCCGCGTACCTATGGCGGCGCAGGCCTGTCCCGAGCGCAGGACAAGATCCTGAAAGAGGAAATGGCCGAGCTAGGTGCGCGCTCACCCCTTGATAGTTTTGGTATCTGGATGCTTGGTCCGGCCCTTTTGAAGTTCGGCAGCGAAGAGCAGAAGCAAACCTACCTGCCGCCCATTGCCCGCGGTGAAATCCGTTGGTGTCAGGGTTATTCTGAGCCGGGCGCGGGTTCTGATCTGGCTGGGGTTCAGTCCCGGGCCGAGGATCGAGGCGATCACTGGCTGGTCAATGGGCAGAAGATCTGGACCTCTTATGCGGACAAGGCCGATTGGATCTTTGCGCTCCTGCGCACCGACCGCGACGCGCCCAAGCATAAGGGAATTTCCTTTATCCTGATGGATATGAGTTCAAAAGGGGTTTCAACCTGCCCAATCCGGCTGATTTCCGGCGCCTCGCCATTTTGCGAAACCTTCTTTGATGACGTTGAGGTGCCGAAATCTCAGGTGGTCGGGGACGTGAATCGGGGCTGGGACGTGGCCAAATACCTGCTGACCCACGAACGCGAGATGATCAGCGCCGGCGGGCAGACCATGGGCGCGGGCCGGGCGCTGGGAGCGGTTCTGGCCGATGCGGAAACCGGCCAAAGCGATCCGGTGCTGCGCGCCGACGCGATGCGCACGGAAGTCGACGCATTGGCGATGGAGATGACGCTGGAACGCTACAAGGATCAGGCCGAAGGTGGGCAGGGCGTCGGTGATGCCTCTGCGATGCTGAAATATGCCGGAACCGAGCTCAACAAACGCCGACTGGAACTGGTGATGGCCGCAGGCGGCAGCGATGCGCTGGACTGGGATGACGGGCGCGCGCCCTCCTGGCTGCGCACCAAGGCGAACTCGATCGAAGGCGGCACCTCCGAGGTGATGCTGTCGATCATTTCCCGCCGCATTCTGGGGCTTCCGGGGTAAGACTGATGCTGAAACTCATTCAAACTGAAGAAGAAATCATGCTGCAGGAAGCCGCCCGGGGGCTTTTGGACAGATCCGCTCCAGTCTCGCGCCTGCGGGAGTTGCGCGACGCCAACCAGACCCGCGACGATGCCCTATGGCAGGAAATGGTCGATGCGGGCTGGGCCGGGATCCTGGTCCCGGAAAGCGCAGGCGGCGCTGACATGGGGCACGCCGCCGCCCATGTGCTGGCAGGTGAAATGGGCCGGACGCTTGCCGTCAGCCCGTTCCTGAGCACAGCCGTCATGGCTGCGACGGTTTTGCGGCGGCTTGATGATCCTCGATGTCAGGCGGCACTGGCGCAGATTGCCAGCGGCGCGCGGACCTATGCCATTGCCGTTGATGAAGGCTCCAAGTTCAATCCGGAGCGCATTGAACTCACAGCAGAAAAGCGCGGCAACGGCTACGTCCTGAAGGGTGAAAAGCGCTTTGTCGTGGATGGAGGAAATGCCGATCACGTGCTGGTTCTGGCGCAAAGTGAGGACGGCCCGTGCCTGTTTGATCTGCCTGCTGACCGCGCGGGGCTGAGGCGCAACGTATCTGCGATGATCGACAGCCGCGACGCGGCGCGGCTCGAGTTTGATGATGTTGCCGTCTCGGGCGACGAATTGCTCGGCGCTGCCGGGGATTGCAGGGCGCTGTTGCGTTATGGGCTGGAGGCCGGGCAGGCTGCCCTTGCCGCCGAAAGCACCGGTCTGGCGCAAGCGGCCTTTGCCATGACCACCGAGTATCTAAAGGAACGGAAGCAGTTTGGTGTCACCATCGCCAGTTTTCAGGCCTTGCAACACCGCGCCGCGCATCTGTGGTGCGAGATCGAGATGACAACCTCAGCCGTGCTGCAGGCAGGCCGGATTCTGGACGCTGATCCGGATACCGCCACGTTGGCGGTTTCAGTGGCCAAGGCGCGGGCGACGGATACGGCGCTACTCGCCGCGCGCGAAGGCGTGCAGATGCATGGCGGGATCGGGATGACCGATGCCTACGACATGGGATTCTATATGAAACGCGCCCGCGTCGCGGCAGAATGGCTGGGTGATTACGGCTACCACGCTGCGCAGGTGGCGCGGCTGCGCGGATTTTAAAGGACAGGATATGATGGATCTGTTTTCACTGGAGGGCAAAACCGCCCTGATCACCGGCGGCGCCACAGGTATTGGCCGGATGGCAGCCGAAGCGATGGTGCGGGCCGGGGCGCGGGTGCTGATCGCATCGCGTAAAGGCGACGCCTGCGTCGCGGTCGCAGAAGAGTTGAACGCGATGGATGCGCCGGGATCGGCTGAAGGTTTTGCCGCCGATATCGGCACGGTCGAAGGGATCGATGCGCTGGTCGAGGAAATCAAGACCCGCACCCCCGCTCTGCATATCCTGATGAACAATTCCGGGGTCACCTGGGGCGCGCCGCTGGGGCAGTTTCCCCATCAGGCCTGGGAAAAGGTGATGTCGGTCAACGTCGCTGGGGTCTTCGATCTGACACAAAAACTGCTGCCGCTGCTGATTACCTCCTCGGATGCGGATGATCCGGCACGGGTGATCAACGTCGGTTCGGTCATGGGGGAAATCCCGATGGGTGATGGCGCCTACAGCTATGCCGCGTCAAAGGCCGCGGTGATCCATATGTCCAAAATCCTGGCCAAGGAGCTTGCCCATCAGCACGTCACCGTCAATGCGCTGGCACCGGGGCCGTTTGTGTCGCGGATGACCGCCTTTGCCACTGGCGATGAGGAGAAGCGTGAAAAGGTCGGCAATGATGTGCCGCTGGGCCGCGTCGGGCGGGACGATGACATCGCCGGCTGCGTGCTGTTTCTAGCCGGGCGCGGTGGGTCCTACGTCACCGGCGCAGTGATCCCCGTATCCGGCGGTATCAATGTGATGTCGGGGCACAACCTGTTCCAAAGTGCGCTCGATTAACGCATGAAAACAAAGACTTGAGGTTAGAAGATGACTGACGCCACCTGGTCCCGGAATGAGGATCACCTGCCAGCTGCCCTGCGTGGATTGCGAATCCCGTTGATCGCATCGCCGCTGTTTATCATTTCGGTGCCGGAGCTGGTCATTGCCCAGTGCAAGGCGGGGATCATCGGGGCCTTTCCCGCGCTGAATGCGCGCGAAGCAGAGGGTGAGCCGCCATTGCTGGAGGCCTGGCTGAAGCAGATCACCGAAGAGCTGGACCGGCATAATCAGGAGAACCCGGACCGCCCGGCAGCGCCCTTTGCCGTCAATCAGATCGTGCACCGGTCCAACACCCGGTTGGAACGGGATCTGGAGATCTGCACCCGCTGGAAAGTGCCGGTCTGGATCACTTCGCTTGGCGCGCGCCCCGAGGTGAACGAGGCAGCGCATTCCTGCGGCGGCGTGGTGCTGCACGATGTGATCAACAACCGCTTTGCCAAGAAGGCGATCGAAAAAGGCGCCGACGGTCTGGTGGCCGTGGCCGCCGGTGCCGGCGGGCACGCCGGGCAGCAATCGCCCTTCGCCCTGATCCGCGAGATCCGCAGCTGGTTCGATGGTCCGCTGGCCTTGTCGGGCGCCATTGCAACCGGCGAATCCCTGCTGGCCGCGCGTGCCATGGGCGCCGACTTCGGCTATGCCGGCTCGCCCTTTATCGCTACGCATGAGGCAAACGCCCAAAGCGAATACAAGGACATGATCGTCGAATCCGGCGCCGAGGATATTGTCTATTCCTCATTGTTTACAGGCGTTTGGGGGAACTATCTAAAGAAATCCGTGTCCCGTGCAGGTATGGACCCGGACAACCTGCCGACGGCGGATGCCTCCTCGATGAACTTTGGCAGCGGGTCGTCCAAACCAAAGGCATGGAAAGAGATCTGGGGGTCCGGGCAGGGCATCGGCGCGGTGACCGAGGTTTGCTCGACTGCGGATCTGGTGGACCGTTTCGACCGCGAATACCGCGCCGCAGGGGCGCGGCTGGCGGCAGAGTTTACAGGCTGACCTATGGCAGAAATTCTTGTGGTCCGGCACGGGCAGGCCTCTTTCGGTGCGGACAACTACGATGAGTTGAGCGAAAAGGGCCGCGATCAGGGGCGCCTTTTGGGCGATACCTTGCGGGCGATGGGCTGGACCCCGGATCGCGCCATCACCGGCTCTCTGGCACGACAGAAACAGACGTTGCAGGAAATGGGATTTGACGTCGCCCCGGAAGAGCATGCAGGCTGGAACGAATATGATTTCCACGACCTTCTGCACAGCCGGTTCGGCGGGCAGGCCCCATCCGAGGTAATCAAAGACCGCAAGACGCATTTCCGCGCCCTGCGAGAAACCCTGGCTGAATGGCAGCAGGGCGATGTGACCGGCGCGTCGGAAAGCTGGGCACAGTTCATCGCCCGCATCGAGGCCGCGCGCCAACATGCGGCAGAAACAGAGGCCGAACGTGTCTTGGTGGTGAGTTCCGGCGGGGTGATTGCCCGGCTTGTCGCCGCCACGTTGCAGGTTCCGGACAGCCAGATGATTGCCCTGAACCTACAGGTCAAGAACACCTCCCTGACCCGGTTCATTTCCGGAAGGGGAAAGTTTTTCCTGCATGAATTCAACTCAGTACCGCACTTTCATGATGCAGAGCGCGCAAAGCTGATGAGCTATAGCTGAAGGAGCAAGAGATGAGCAGCGATACCCAGACCCTGGACATTGATGCAATCCGGACTTTTCTTGATGGACGTCTTCCCGGCTTTGACGGCGCGGTCGAGGTGCAAAAATTCGCAACCGGACAGTCGAACCCGACCTTCCTGATTAAAACGCCAGCAGGGCAATACGTGCTGCGGCGCAAGCCGCCGGGGGTGCTGCTGAAATCTGCTCATGCGGTGGACCGTGAATTCCGGGTGCAAAAGGCGCTCGCGGATACCAAGGTACCGGTGGCCCGGATGCATCTTCTGTGCGAGGACGACAGCGTGATTGGCTCGGCCTTTTACATCATGGACCACGTTGCGGGGCGCAATTTCACCGATCCGGTGATGGGCGATACCGATCCCGCAACCCGCGGCGCGGTGATCGACGATATGAACCGGGTGCTCGCGGCGCTGCATGACGTCGATGTCGACGCGGTGGGGCTTTCGGACTATGGGCCGCCCGGCAACTATTTCGAACGTCAGCTGGGCCGTTGGACCAAGCAATACAAAGCCTCGGAAACCCGGACCATCCCAGAGATGGACGAACTGATGAAGTCCCTTGAGGAACAGATGCCCGCCGATGACGGTCAGCGCGGTCTGGTCCATGGCGATTACCGCATCGACAATATGATCTTCAGCGCCGATGAGCCGCGCTGCCTTGCGGTGCTGGATTGGGAGCTTTCGACCATCGGACATCCCTATGCCGATCTGGCGGGTGTGATCATGCAGTGGCAGATGCCGCCGGGTCAGGAAGGGCGCGGATTGGCCGGGCTGGATCGCAAGGCGCTTGGCCTGCCGTCGGATCAGGAGTTCATCGAAGCCTATTGCCGCCGTCGTGGCCTGCTGGAGATCGACAACTTCGGCTTCTACCTCTCGTTCAGCTTTTTCCGGATGGCCGGCATTCTTCAGGGGGTCCTGAAACGCGCGCTGGATGGCAACGCATCGAATCCGGAACGCGCCCGCAAGTTGGGAGATTTTGTTCCCATCTTCGCGCAAAGTGGACTCAACGCACTGAGAAGCACCAAGTAAGGCGACACGCCGGGCAGGGCGGGTCACTCGCCGCTGCCGCATGGCTGCTCGCCGCTTTGCGGTCTTATAACGGTCGTCAGCTTTGTCGGCCGTTTTTCAAGAATATCGGATTTTTACACGCGGCGGGCCAACGACTTGCGTGGTTTTACGTATCTCTTAACACTCGACCCGTAGCCAAAGGCTGCGCATTATGGACTGAAACATGGCTTGTGGTTCGCCGCGGCCAATTGGGAGGAACACGTCAATGACAGAGGCTGGCTGGCTGAACACCAGGGACCTTGGTGACGGAATCGTAGAACTGCAACTGGGCCGGGCGCCGGTCAACGCGCTGAGCGCGGATTTCCTGATGGAGTTCGCAGCCAAGATTGACGAGATGGGACAGGATCCGGCGGTCAGCGCCATCGTGTTGAAAAGCCCGTTCAAAGTCTTTTCCGCCGGGCTGGATCTGAAAGAAGCGCAGGAGTTCGATCTTGAGCAGCAGCACGCCATTGTGCGCGGCCTGAACGAAGGCTTCCTGGCGCTTTACAGCTGCCCGAAACCCGTAGTGGCTGCTGTTGGTGGCGCTGCAATTGCCGGTGGGTTGTTTTTCGTTCTGGCCAGCGACGTGCGGATCGGCCACTCCAGATCCGCCTATGGACTGGCCGAGGTGCGCGTCGGCGCGGACTTCCCGATCGGGCCGCTGGAAATCGCCAAAGCTACGCTCGACAGCAACACGCAGCGGCGCCTGATGCTGACCGGGCAATCTATCGGTCCGATTGCAGCGCGCAATTATGGCCTCGTTGATATCATCGCCGAGGATATGGAGGATCTTGAGATCTACGCGCTGCGCGAGGCCCGGAAGCTGGCGGAATTGCCGCCGCAGACCTTTGCCTCGGTCAAGATGCAGCTGCGCGGCGAGGTAATCGACCGCATCAAGGCAGGGATCGCCGCAGGTGGTAACGCACCAGAGGGTGGCTGGTTCAATTCCGAAACCAAGGCCGCGATGGAAAAGATGATCAGCGGCCGGGGCGAGTAGGCACACCGGCCCGCACCAAGACAGACAGGGAGGAAATCAATGCTGGACCACGACCGGCTGGACCGCGTGAAGGCATGGCAGCAACGCTATGTGGATCAAAGGAAATATGCCGGCAGTTCGGTCTTGATCAACGAATGTGGGAAAGAAGCGTTCTTTCACGCAACGGGTCTGAGAAATATCGAGGAAGGCCTGCCTTTTACCCGCGATACGCTGGTACGGATCTATTCGATGACCAAACCGGTGACCTCCCTTGCCATCATGATGCTGCTGGAAAAGGGGCTGTTTCACCTGGATGCGCCGGTGTCGGATTTCATTCCCGAATTCACCGACATGCAGGCACTGGTCCCAGGGGCAACGGCAATTGATCAGGTTGAACCCAGCCGGGCGCCGACGCTGCATGAACTGCTGACCCATACCAGCGGTCTCAGCTATCCTTTCAACCCCGGCGTTTTGCCCGCAGCCATGGAAGAGCAGCAGCTGATGTTCAAACCGGGGCAGGGTAAATTGGAAAAGATGGCGGCGGAACTGGCTGCCTATCCGCTCGCCTTTCAACCCGGCACACGCTGGGAATACTCGGTCAGTATCGATGTTCTGGGCCGCGTCGTCGAAGTTGTTTCGGGCAAGACACTTGGCGATTTTTTTGAAACCGAAATCTTTTCTCCGCTCGGCATGACCGAGACAGCGTTCCGGGTTCCGCGGGGCACCGGTGATCGCTTTGCCTCGCTCTATACTCCGCTCGCCGGGGATGCGATGGCGCTGAATTCGGCACAAACCGGCGGCGAAACCCTGCGCCTGACGGATCTGCACGGGGGCTCTCCGTTTGAAACGACTGAGATGATGTCTGGTGGCGGCGGGTTGGTCGGAACCATCGATGACTACATGAAGTTTTCCGAAATGCTGCGGCGCCGCGGCGCCCATAAGGATGGCTATCTGATCAGCCCGAAAACCGCTGATTTCATGATGCGGAACCATCTGCCCGGGGATATTGCCTCCATGGGGCCGCAAAGTTTTGCCGAACAGCCGATGGAAGGCATGGGTTTTGGCCTAGGCGGCGCCGTGGTGATGGATCCCGGTCGGGCGCGCTGCCCCGGGTCCGTAGGTGACTTTAGCTGGGGCGGCATGGCTTCGACCTTCTTCTGGATGGACCCGGTGCTGGACCTGTCCGTGGTGTTCTTTACCCAGCTGTCTCCCAGCAGTTCCTATCCCTCGCGGGCTGAGCTGAAGGCGCTGGTACATGGGGCAGTGATCTGATGAGCGATATTCCTGACCGTAAGATCCTGTGGACCCCAAGCGCGGAGCGCGCCAAGGCGAGCCGCATGGCGGCATTCGAGCGCTGGCTGGCTGCGGAGAAGGGAAAAACCTTCGACGATTACAATGGCCTGTGGGAGTGGAGCGTTTCCGACCTTGAAGGGTTCTGGGGCGCATTGGCCGAGTTCTTTGATCTGGAATTCACCACGCCGCCAAGCTGTATCTTGGGCAATCGCAGCATGCCTGGCGCAGAATGGTGCCCGGGCGGAGAGTTGAACTGGGCCAGGCACATTCTGCGGCAGGTCGACAAAACCCCGCAGGAACAGGCGCTTGTCGTTCATTCTGAAACCTTTGGCCGTTCCGAGCTGACCTGGGCCGAACTCGCAGCTCAGGTGGCCAGCGTAGCTGCAAACCTGCGGGCCATGGGCGTCGGGCAGGGCGACAGGGTCACCGCCGTTTTGCCCAATACCGAGGCCGCGATTATCGCCTGTCTGGCCACCGCCAGCCTTGGCGGCATCTGGTCGCTTTGCGCGCCGGACATGGGCCATGTCGCCATTCTGGACCGGTTCCGCCAGATCGAGCCCAAGGTCCTTATCTATCAGGACGGATATGTGCATGCGGGCAAGACCATGGACCGGCGCGAAGTGCTGACCACCATTGCCGACGGCCTGCCAAGCGTGACCCACCGCGTGGTACTGCCGGTGGTCGGTGATCTGCCCGATGGCGCAACCCATTGGCATGATATGATCGGGGATGGTGACGCCCCGCTGGAGTTTACGCCGGTTCCTTTCGATCATCCGCTGTGGGTGGTCTATTCCTCTGGCACCACCGGAAATCCGAAACCCATCGTGCACGGGCACGGTGGCATTCTGTTCGAAGGCGTCAAGCAATCGCTGCATCAGGATCTGAGTTCCGACAGCCGGTTTTGCTGGCTGACGTCGTCGGGCTGGGTGATGTGGAACGCGCAATTCGTGGCCTTGGGGCAGGGCGCAACGACACTGCTTTATGACCGGGCGCCGAACCACCCCGATATGCTGGACCTGTGGCGGTGTTGCGCGGATGAGCGGATCACCTACCTGGGCGTCGGCGCCGCTTATATCACCGCCTGCGTGAAATCCGGCATCAGACCCGGACGTGATCTCGATCTGTCGGCGCTGGTCTCGCTGGGTACCACTGGATCGCCGCTGACCTCGGATGGCTATGATTGGGTGTATTCCGAGGTAAAGGCCGACATCTGGCTGGCGCCGATCTCCGGCGGTACCGATCTGTGCGGCGCCTTCGTCTGCGGCAATGTCATGCTGCCGGTGAGCGCGGGCGAAATGCAGTGCCGCGCGCTTGGCAATGCGGTACGTGCCTTTGATGAGACCGGTCAGGAAGTGATCGGCAGCGTCGGAGAGCTGGTCTGCACCGAACCTTTACCCTCTATGCCCTTGTTTTTCTGGGGAGATGAGGACGGATCGCGCCTGCATGACAGCTATTTCGATACCTATCCCGGCATCTGGCGCCATGGCGACTGGATCGAAATCACCCCCGAGGGCGGATCGGTGATCTATGGCCGCTCGGACGCGACGATCAACCGGCGCGGGCTGCGGCTTGGCTCTTCGGAAATCTATCAGGCCGTGGAAGGTCTTGAGGACGTGCTGGACAGCCTTGTCGTTGATTTGGAATTCCTCGGGCGCGACAGTTTCATGCCGCTGTTCGTGGTACTGGCCGAGGGGCAAGAGCTGGATGACGCCATGCGCGACAAGATCCGAAGTGCGATCCGCAGCGGCGTGTCGGCGCGGTTCGTGCCCGATGAAATAATCAGCGTCCCCGAAGTCCCGCGCACGCTTTCGGGAAAGAAGCTGGAAGTGCCCGTGAAAAAGCTGCTACTTGGAGGGGACCCCGCAAAAGTCGTGAACCGTGACTCGATGGCCAACCCTGACAGTTTCGATTTGTTCATCGCCTATGCAAAGACGCGGGAGGCTGGTTGAGGAAGGCGCCACAAATGAATGATGTTGGGAAGGTTTTGCTCAATCTTCTGGATCTGGAGCGGCTGGATACGAACCTGTATCGTGGCATTGGCTCCGGTGGTGAAACCCCCATGCGGATTTATGGCGGGCAGGTTATCGCCCAGGCACTGACGGCGGCCTATGCCACCGTGTCCGGGCGGTTGTGCCACTCCTTGCATGCCTATTTCATTAGGCCGGGCGACCCGGCACGCCCGGTCATCTATGAGGTCGATCCGGCCCGTGATGGTGGGAGTTTCACCACCCGGCGCGTCATAGCCATTCAAAACGGCAAGCAGATCCTCAACCTTGCCGCATCGTTCCACAAGGAAGAACCCGGCTGGAGCCATCAGCATACAATGCCGGATGTCCCACCGCCGGATGGGTTGCAGAGCCGTGATGAGCTGCACGAGCTGCACGCCCACCGGATTTCCAAGGACATGCGCGAGGAATTCACCCGTCAGCGCCCGTTTGAAATCCGCGATATTGAGCCGCGCGATCCGCTGGACCCCCAGGTTTGCAGCGATATCAATCACATGTGGATCAGAATGGAATCTGCCAAGGACGCTGGGCCAGAGCTGCAGCATGTGCTGATGGCCTATGCATCGGACTTTGGTCTCTTGGGGTCAGCGCTGCGTCCGCATGGGCTGACCTGGTACAAGCCCGAAGCGATGACCGCGAGCCTGGACCATGCCATGTGGTTCCATGCGCCGGTGCGGTTTGAAAACTGGCACCTTTATACGATGGATTCACCCTTTGCCGGGAATGGCCGCGGCTTTAACCGCGGCTCGATCTACACGCAGGATGGCCAACTGGTGGCCAGCGTTGCACAGGAAGGGCTGATGCGACCGATTAGCAGCTGAGCGCGTCTTCAAAAATCACGTGTTATCAAAGCGATCGCGCAGTTTCTGCATGCCGGTGATCCAGCGGTCATAATCGGCCGTCTTTGCCTGCATGTAGCTTTCGACCTTGGGGTGTGGCAGCACCAGGAACTTGCCAGCCTCAATCGCTTCGGCGCAGGCGGTGGCCACATCTTCGGGCTCCAGAAGCCCGTCGACACTGGCGACGCTGTTTTCTAATCCACGGGTCATTTCTGACCGGACGGCCTGCGGACACAGGACCGAAACTCCGATGCCCTGATCGCCATAAGTGATTGCCAGCCATTCAGAAAAGCCAACCGCCGCGTGTTTGGTTACGCCGTAGGGCGCGGCGCCGATCTGGTTGAGCAGACCTGCGGCCGAGGCCGTGTTCAGGATGTATCCGCCGCCGCGTTCCAGCATGCGTGGCACCAGATGCCGCGCGGTCCAGACGTGGGACATTACGTTGATGTCCCAGATCCTCTGCCAGTCGTCATTGCTGACCTCAAAACCGCCGCGGGTTAGGATACCAGCGTTGGCGCAGAACAGGGAGATCGGCGCGATCTCGGTTTCCACACAATCGACCAACGCAGCGATGCTGTCCTCGGATGCGACGTCCACATGCTTGGCAGTGCCGCCGATCTCGATCGCCGTTGCCTCGGCTCCGGCAAGATCGATATCGGCGCAGATCACATGCGCGGCGCCCATCTGCGCAAATTTCTCGGCTAGCCCTTTGCCGATCCCATGGGCAGCGCCGGTGACGACAACACAGCTGTTTTTGATTTGCATGATTGATCTTGCGCTCCATATTTGACCCGAATTCACGCTAGCCGGAGCAAGAGGAGCTGCCAATCCCGTGTGACGGAACGGAACTCCAGTTGTATAACATAATACCAATTATGCGATTATTGGGTGGTAGCGACAGGGCGCCACTATGATGCGCCCTGTCGACACTCAATCAGGTTGCTGTATTGCGCGCCTATGCGCTGATCTTGTCACGCGGCTGTGCAGCGCTCAGCGTTTCAAAGGCTTCATTCTGGGACAGGAAGATCTGGCCGCTCAGCGCATCCAGGAAATGGCTGCGTTTCAGACGATCCATGACTGGCCCTTTAACCTCGGACATATGCAGCTGGATCCCCATGTCAGACAGCCGTTGGTTCATTTCCTCAAGCGATTCAAGCGCACTCAGATCGATTTCGTTCACTGCGGAGCACATCAGCACGACGTGTTTGATCTCATCACGGCCTTCGTGCACGCGCGCCAGGATCAGGTCCTCCATACGCCGCGCGTTGGCGAAGTACAGGCTTTCGTCGATCCGGAGCGTGACGAGCGAAGGATCGGTCACCACGTTATGGCGGTGAATGTTACGGAAATGCTCGGTTCCCGGCACCTGCCCCACCTCGGCCACGTGCGGGCGCGAGGTCTTCCACACGAACAACAAAAGCGAGACCAGCACACCAGCAGCGACACCGGTTTCCACACCAACCAACAGCGTCAGCAGGATCGTGGTCAGAACCGCGGCGAAATCGGCTTTGGAATAGGTCCAGGCAGTTTTGAGAATCTTCAAATCAACCAGTGAAAGGACCGCAATGATGATGGTCGCTGCAAGCGTTGCCTTGGGAAGGAAATACAGCAGCGGCGTCAGGAACATGGCGGCAAAGGTCAGCCCAACGGCGGTAAAGGCGCCCGCAGCCGGGGTGCGCGCACCGGCGTCAAAGTTGACGACCGATCGTGCAAAACCGCCTGTCACCGAATAGCCACCCGACAAGGCAGAGGCCAAGTTCGCAGCGCCAAGGGCTTTAAGTTCTTGGTTTGGATCAATTTTCTGACGGCGCTTGGCAGCCAGCGTTTGCGCGACCGAAACACTTTCAACATAGCCGATAACGGTGATCAGCGCGGCCGGCCCAATCAGAGCCGGAACCAACGCCCAGTCGATCATCGGCAGACCAATCGGCGGCAGTCCGGTCGGCACCTCGCCCACAACGGCCACGCCCATTTCAGGCAGGTTCAACCCCCAGGACAGCACGATTGTTCCGATGACGGCAAAGACCGGGCCAACCCGTGCCGCGGTGCCAGCGGCGCTTTTCGACAGGCCCAGCTTGCTGTGCAGCACATTTGCCATATGTCGACGGACCCAGACCAAAAAGCCAAGCGCCAGCGCGCCGACCCCGAGGGTCCAGAAGTTGACCTGACCAAGCCCCTGCCCCAGCGACAGCAGAATTTCCGGCAGATTGTGACCATGCGCCGGAATGCCCAACAAATGCTTCATCTGGCTAACTGCGATCAGCAACCCCGAGGCCGTAATGAACCCAGCGATCACGGGATGCGACAGCAGGTTGGCCACCACACCCAGACGCAAGGCCCCCATCGCTGCCAGCATCAACCCGGACAGCAGTGCCAGCACGGCGGCGGCGGCAGTGAACTCTGCAACAGTGTCCAGACCCAGCGGCGCCAGCGCAGATGCGCTCATCAACGACACCACGGCGACCGGCCCCACGGCCAGGGCACGCGAGGTGCCGAAGATCGCATAGGCCACCAAAGGCAGGATCGACGCGTAAAGCCCGACCTCGGCAGGTAGCCCGGCGAGCAAGGCATAGGCCAGTGACTGCGGGATAAGCATGATCGTGACGATCACTGCCGCTGTCATATCCCCGGTGAAATCAGGGCGGTCATACCGTCGTCCCCAGTCCAAAATTGGAAACAGGGATTTCAAGTCGATGCGGGACAGTGGCGAAGACATTGCGGAGGCTTTCCTGAGAATGGATCGCGCCGCGCACCCGATCAGGTGTCAACGCGCTCAATACATATTCGTAAAAGCATATATATATTCGATGAGAGGGAGGAAAGCCCTTTCGTTAAAATTGTTACCGCACGCCCCTGTACGCCCTCGTAAAACACTGTTAAAAAAGAATTAAGTACGAAGGATACTGCAAAGCAGCCCTTCAAATTCTGCCGGTGTTATTGCAAAAACACCGGGGCAATTTTGCATGTTGCGACTTGCAGAAACGCAGGTCCGGCGCTTAGCCGCACAAGAAGGGGAATGCGCCCCTCCCTACCCTTTGCGATTTTCTATGGATTCACATCGAACCTTCGGACTTCAGGGCCATTTGCGTATTTACGCCATTGCTTGACAAATTGGCCTCAACGCCATGCTCAGGTGCTGATGGCGTCCCCTGGCAGTTAACCTCGGTAAATGGTGGATGGACGGCGGCTGACCGCGCAGGAGGTTGCTAAGAATAAGCACGGGCAATTTGAAGCATCTCTTGCTGCTGCTGCTGCGTTAACCTCCGCCTTTACCGTTTTGGATCCATTTCGAAGGGAGACGAGCGAAAATCCTGTGCCTTTGTCTTTGCGGTGATGTGAGGACGAGGGCTGTCTGCATTATTGCAGGCTTGAAATGCAAAACCGCAAGGCCGGTGGGCACTTGCGGTTTCGAGACTGATGTCAGTCAATCGGGGCCAGACCGCGGAAATTAATGATCTGGCCCCGGATTTTGGCGCTATTCGTTAAAAGAACGCCTGCAGACCGGTCTGAGCGCGGCCCAGGATCAGCGCGTGAACGTCGTGTGTGCCCTCATAGGTGTTGACCGTTTCCAGGTTCACCATGTGGCGGATGACCTGGAATTCCAGGCTGATACCGTTGCCGCCGTGCATGTCGCGGGCCATACGGGCGATATCCAGCGCCTTGCCACAGTTGTTCCGCTTGACGATCGAGATCATCTCGGGCGCGGCATTGGCGGCGTCCATCAGGCGACCAACACGCAGCGAGGCCTGCAGGCCAAGGGTGATTTCGGTCTGCATATTGGCCAGTTTCAGCTGGAACAGCTGGGTGTTGGCCAGCGGACGTCCGAACTGGGTGCGGTCCAGACCATACTGACGTGCGGCGTGCCAGCAGGCTTCGGCGGCGCCCATCGCACCCCAGCTGATGCCGTAACGTGCGCGGTTCAGACAGCCGAACGGACCTTTGAGTCCTTGCACGTGCGGCAGCAGCGCGTTTTCACCGACTTCGACGCCATCCATGACGATTTCACCGGTGATGGAGGCACGCAGCGACGCCTTGTTTTGGATTTTCGGCGCGGAGAGGCCCTTCATGCCTTTTTCCAGCACGAAGCCACGGATCTTGCCGCCGTGCTCTTCGGATTTTGCCCATACGACAAAGACATCGGCGATCGGCGCGTTCGAAATCCACATCTTGGAGCCGGTCAGCTTGTAGCCAGTCGCGGTCTTCTCGGCGCGGGTTTTCATGCCTGCGGGATCAGAGCCGGCATCGGGCTCGGTCAGGCCAAAGCAGCCGATCCATTCACCAGATGCCAGTTTCGGCAGGTACTTCTTGCGCTGCTCTTCGCTGCCATAGGCGTAGATCGGGTACATCACCAGCGAGCTTTGCACCGACATCATTGAGCGATAACCGCTGTCGACGCGCTCAACTTCGCGCGCAACCAGGCCGTAAGACACATAGCCTGCGCCCAGCCCGCCGTATTCCTCGGGGATGGTGGTGCCCAGCAGACCCATCTCGCCCATCTCGCGGAAGATGGCGGGATCGGTGTGTTCGTTTTCATATGCTTCGGTAACACGCGGCTGCAGCTTTTCCTGCGCATAGGCACGGGCCGAAGCAGCGATCATGCGCTCATCTTCGTTCAGCTGATCGTCCAGACGCAGCGGATCTTCCCAGTTGAAGCCGCTCAGATCGGGCGCATCCTTGGCCCGCAGTTTAGGTGCATCGGTCATGTCTTGCCCCTTTGTCGTTGATGTTGAAACCTGCCGCGACCCTAACGGTGGGTTAAGAAAAAAAACAGCGAGACTTTTGCAAGCATATATGAGTAAACAGCATACATGAGTGCACCACGTCGTTTTCTCCCGTCCATTTCTGCCCTGCGCGCGCTCGAGGCACTGGATCGTTTGGGCAGTGCATCGGCGGCGGCGGCCGAATTGTCGCTGACCCAAGGCGCGGTGAGCCGCCAACTGCAGGCGCTCGAACGGCAACTGGGGCTGGATCTGGTACACCGGGATAAGAAAAAACTAACCCTGTCGGCCGAAGCGCAGGAATACGCCGGAGAAATCCGTGCCGCGCTAAACCAGATCGCCCAGTCGACGCTGCGCCTTCAGACCGCGCCCTTGGCTGGAACGCTGAATCTCGCGATCCTTCCGGCCTTTGGCATGCGCTGGCTGATGCCGCGCCTGCCGGAATTTGCCCGGCTGCATCCGGATGTTACCATCAATATGACGACGCGGCTGGAGCCTTTCAGCTTTGCCAGCGAACCCTTTGATGCGGCAATCCATTTTGGCCGCGCTGAGTGGCCGGGTACCAGTTCACTACTCTTGAAACATGAACAGCTCTTGCCGGTCTGCGCGCCGGATCTGGTGGCGGGCACGGCCTTGCGCGGGCCCAAGGACATTCTAAACCTGCCGCTCCTGCATATTCAGACCCGGCCTGAGGCCTGGTCGGATTGGTTCGCCGCACAAGGCGTGGAGCCGCCCGAAACCGTCAGCGGCACAATGTATGATCAATTTGCAACCATTACCCAGGCGGCAATGCACGGGTTGGGGGTAGCCCTGATGCCGGATTACCTGGTGGAGCAGGACCTTGCGACAGGGCGGTTGGTGGCCTTGCACCCTGCCCCGACAGAGACGCGCGGCGCCTATTATCTGGTCTGGCCGACCAGCAAATCGAACGCGCCTGCGCTGCGCAAATTCCGCGACTGGCTGGCCACCAAGGCGCAGCCCGAAGATCCGTTGCCGCGCTGAACCACGCCTAACCACCAGACAAAACAAAGGGGGTGCCATCCGTACACCCCCTGTGCACCTGTTGTGCACCCTGCGTGCACCGCTGTGGCCCCATCCATGGGGCAAAGCGGAACACGCAATCCTGGAAAAACTTAGCCGAGCGCGTAGCCCGCGCCGCGCACCGTGCGCACAGGATCGTCGCCGCCATGCTGGGTCAGTGCCTTGCGCAGCCGCCCGATGTGGACATCCACGGTGCGGGTGTCGACGTAGATGTCCCGGCCCCAGACCCGGTCCAGCAGCTGTTCCCGACTCCAGACCCGGCCCGGTTTTTCCATGAAGGTCGACAGCAGGCGGAATTCGGTCGGACCGAGCTTCAGCGGCTGATCCGAGCGGCTGACCTTATGGGTTTCCGCATCCAGAATGATGTCGTCAAACTCCAGCCGCACACCAACGGTGGACGGGCGCACGCGGCGCAACTGGGTCCGCACCCGCGCCATCAGCTCGATCACCGAATAGGGTTTCACCACGTAATCGTCAGCGCCGGTTTCCAGACCGCGCACCTTGTCCACCTCTTCGGAGCGGGCCGAGAGCATGATGATCGGAATGCCGCGGGTCTCGGGCCGCGTCTTCAGGCGGCGGCAGACTTCGATTCCGCTGAGGTTCGGCATCATCCAGTCCAGAACGATGATGTCCGGCGTGTCCTCCTCGACCAAAAGCAGCGCCTCTTCGCCGTTTTCGGCGCGGATCACACGGAACCCGTCTGCTTCGAGGTTGTAGGCCAGCACTTCACGTTGGGCCAATTCGTCCTCGACGACCAGAACAGTGGGCTGATCGGCAGCCATGTCTTAGACCTCCTGCGGAGTGGTTGAGGTGGTATCGGCCTTGGGCCGGTCGTCCTCGGGACGGCTGCCGGTAACCAAGTAGATCAGCTCTTCGCAGATCGATGTCACGTGATCGCCCATGCGTTCGATGTTCTTGGCGATGAAATGCAGATGCATACAGGGCGTGATGTTGCGCGGATCTTCCATCATATGGGTCAGGAATTCGCGGAATAGCGCATTATACATCTGGTCGACGTCGCGGTCGCGGGTGATCACATCGCCCGCCAGTTCGACATCGCGCTGGATATAGGCGTCCAGCGCATCCTTCAGCATCAGTTCAACCTCACGCGCCATCCGGCGCAGGGCGGCGGCGCTGTCCAGCGCATCATGGCCCTGGATCAGGACCCCGGTGCGTTTGGCGATATTCTTGGCGTAATCACCGATGCGTTCCAGATTGCCGGCGATTTTCATCACCGACAGCACCACGCGCAGATCCACCGCAGCCGGGGCGCGGATGGCGATCACCCGAGCAGCTTCCTCGTTGATCAGCTCTTCAAGCCCATCGATGGCCTTGTCGTCGGCGCGCACCTTCTGGGCCAGTTCCTCGTCGCGGGTTTCCAGCGCGCGCGCAGATTCCATGATGGCGGCTTCGACGAGCCCGCCCATTTTCATGATCCGGGCCTGGATCGCCTCCAGATCCCGGTCAAATGCGGATGCGATATGTTGCTCTTCCATGTCTCAGTCCTTGCAATGAGGGATCAGCCGATACGGCCGGTAATGTAGCTTTCGGTCCGCGGATCTTCGGGGTTGGTGAAGATCTGACCGGTGTTGCCGAACTCAACCAGGTTGCCGAGGTGGAAGAAGGCGGTTTTCTGGCTGACGCGGGCAGCTTGCTGCATCGAGTGGGTGACGATCACCACCGAATAGCTCGCGCGCAGCTCGTCGATCAGCTCTTCGACCTGGGCGGTGGCGATCGGGTCCAGCGCAGAACAGGGCTCGTCCATCAGCAGGACTTCGGGTTCGGTCGCCACGGCACGGGCGATGCACAGACGCTGCTGCTGACCACCGGACAGGCCGGTGCCCGGCGCGTGCAGGCGGTCCTTTACCTCATCCCATATGGCGCCGCGGCGCAGGGATTTTTCGACGATCTCATCCAGTTCGGCCTTGCTCCGGGCCAGCCCGTGAATGCGCGGGCCATAGGCCACGTTGTCATAGATCGATTTCGGGAAGGGGTTCGGTTTCTGGAACACCATGCCAACCTTGGCGCGCAGCTGCACCGGATCGACCCGCTTGTCATAGATGTCTTCGCCGTCCAGCAGGATCTTGCCAGTGACGCGGCAGATGTCGATGGTGTCATTCATCCGGTTCAGACAACGCAGGAAGGTCGACTTGCCACAGCCCGAAGGACCGATGAAGGCGGTCACGGTATTGTCTTCGATCTCGACATTGACGTCTTTGATCGCGTGGGTGTCGCCGTAATAGACGTTGACGTCGCTGGCCGAGATTTTGATCGTGTTGGTCACAGTCTTATCCAGTCTACTCATGTCGTTCATATCGGTGCCCCCTACCAGCGGCGTTCAAAGCGGCGGCGCAGGATCACGGCCACCGTATTCATGGTTACGAGGAAAACCAAAAGGATAATGATGCCGCCCCAGGCCCGTTCGTAAAAGGCCGGATCGGCGCGTTTGGCCCATTCATAGATCTGCGCGGGCATTGCCGAGTTCGGCGCCAGCAGACCATCGGCCAGGGTTTCCGGTGCGTTGGAGGCAATGAAACCCACCATGCCGATCAGCAAGAGCGGCGCGGTTTCGCCAAGCGCCTGCGCCAGGCCGATGATGGTGCCGGTCAGGATGCCGGGCGCGGCCAGGGGCAGCACGTGGTGGAACACCGCCTGCATTTTCGAAGCACCGACACCCAGCGCCGCATCACGGATCGACGGCGGCACCGCCTTCAACGCCGCGCGGGTCGAGATGATGATGGTCGGCAGGGTCATCAACGTCAGTACCAGACCACCCACCAGCGGCGCCGACATCGGCAGGTGCATGTAGTTGATGAACACCGCAAGGCCCAGGATACCAAAGACGATGGACGGCACAGCGGCGAGGTTCGAAATATTAACCTCGATCACGTCGGTGAGCCAGTTCTTGGGTGCGAATTCCTCAAGGTAGATCGACGCTGCAACCCCAATGGGCAGCGCCAGCGCCAGCACCACCAGCATCATGAACAGGGAACCCATCATCGACACACCGATGCCGGCGGCCTCGGGGCGTTGGTCAGAGGCATCCGCGCCGATGATGAAATCGATGTTGAAAGTCTTCTCGATCACGCCTTCGGCGACCAGCGCATCGACCAGATCCAGCTGCGCGGCCGAGATGTTCTTGTCATTCTCGATGCTGTCGCGGCTGACGCGCCCTTTCAGGTAACCATCAACGCGGCTTTGCGCGAGAAAGCGGAACTCGACCGTCTGTCCGATCTGATCGGGGTTTTCGATGACAAAGGCCCGCAGCTGGGCGACGGCGTTCTTGGACAGAAGGCCGGCCATGTCCTTGGACTTGAGCCCGGTTTCGATGCCGCGCGCGTCGATCATGTCCTGCATCGCGCCCTTGACCAGCGGGGCATAGCCGAAGGTGGTGACCTTCTTGATGTCCTCGATGTCGCGGTTGCCTTTCTTGTCGAGTTTGCTTTCCAACAGTTCCACGTTCAGCGTGACAAAGGTCTGCTGAAAGGCGCCCGCGCCGCGGCCCACGATGGTGGTGACCAGGACGGCCAGCATCATCAGGCCCACAAGGATGGCCGCAATGCCATAGGCCTTGAACCGGGTCTCAGCGGCGTTGCGTTTGCGGGTGCGGGGGCTTTGCGACAGGAGCGATCCGCCCTTGGTCGTCTGTGGCCCGCCAGAGCCGCCGGAGGTGTGACTGATATCGGTCATTAGTCGTACTGCTCCCGGTATTTGCGCACGATATAAAGGGCCAGAACATTGAGCCCCAGCGTCAGAACAAAGAGGGTCAGGCCCAGAGCGAAGGCGACCAGCGTTTCCGGGCTTGCGAAATCGGTGTCGCCGGTCAGCTGGCTGACGATGCGGGTAGTGATGGTGGTCATCGATTCAAGCGGGTTGAGCGAGAATTTGGCAATCGCCCCTGCCCCCATGACCACGATCATGGTTTCGCCGATGGCGCGCGAAGCCGCCAGCAGCACGGCACCGACGATGCCCGGCAACGCGGCCGGCAGAACCACCTGGCGCACGGTTTCGGATTTGGTGGCGCCAAGGCCAAGTGAGCCATCGCGCATCGACTGCGGCACCGCGTTGATGATGTCATCGGACAGGGACGAGACAAAGGGGATCAGCATGATGCCCATGACCAACCCAGCCGTCAGAACCGAGGTGGCGCCGCTCATCCATTCGACGCCAAGAACGCCGTTTTCGCCCTGACCGAAGAAGCGCACCAGCAAGGGGCCGACAGTCAACAGGGCAAAGAGACCATAAACGATGGTCGGGATACCTGCGAGGATCTCCAGCAGAGGCTTGGCGAAGGCGCGCACCGCCGGGCCGGCGTATTCGGAGAGGTAGATCGCTGCGAACAACCCCACGGGCACTGCCACCAGCAGCGCGATGAAGGAAATATAGAGCGTGCCCCAGAGCAGCGGCAGGATCGACAATTCGCTGTCACCGCGAAAATTCGGCGCCCAGGTGGTGCCAAAGAAGAAGTCGGTCCAGGAATGCAGCCCAAAGAAATTCTTGGTTTCAAACAGCATCGACAGAACGATGCCGATCGTGGTCAGGATCGCCAGAGAGGCCGCTAGGATCAGCAGCGCCATGACAACCCGCTCCACCACGTTGCGGGCGCGGAAATCCTTGTCCGACTTGCGATATGCCAACCCAAAGCCGCCAAGCGCCAGCAAGAGGACCGCGACGGTCATTGCCGTGCGGCCTGTGTGCGACAGCCCCCGGTAGGCGCGCGCGGCGTCCAGAACTTCGGGACGCACATCAGCGCCAAGCGCGACGCCAACCTCCCCCAGAATGCCCCGCAGGTCGCCGGTCTCGCTGTCAAATTCGCGCACTTCACGGGCGCTCAGCGCGCCCTGCTCAACCGCCAGATCCAGCCCTTCGGCCACCCGGCGCACATCGCTCATCACGAGGCTGAGCGAGGCGTTTTCCGGCACCAGATCCGCGGGGATCATGGAGGACACCCGGTTTTCGATCAGCATGGGCTGGGCCAATAGCCAGATCACCAGAGCCGCCAAAGACGGGATCAGTGCGCTCAACCCCACATGAGAGCCGTAGTAGCTCGGCAGGGAATGCAGCAGGCGGGGGTCACCACCGGCCGAAGCAAGCGCGCGGCGACGGCCCAGAACATATCCGGCGGCCGCGATGACACAGAGTAGAACAACAAGCCAGAACGTCGGCATCAAAGGCTCCGTTTGGTGGCGGATTAAAATTCAGAGTGTCCGATTGGACAGAGAAATGGCCGGGGGAACGTCCCCCGGCCAAATCAGATCAGCGGGGGAATGATTAGGAGTTTCCACCCATTACGTCTTCGTTTGCAACCGCTTCCTGGGTTTTCGCCAGTTCCGGGTCTGCAACCAGACCGTATTCGGCCAGCGGGCCATCGGGGCCTGCAACTTCGTCGGCGATGAAGAATTCAGCATATTCTTTCAGGCCGGGGATCACGCCGATGTGGGCTTTCTTCACGTAGAAGAACAGCGGGCGCGAGACCGGGTATTCGCCGGTTGCGATGCTTTCGGTGGAGGGAACGATACCGGACATGGTTGCGACCTGCAGTTTGTCGGTGTTGTTCTCGTAGAAGGCCAGACCAAAGACGCCGATGCCGTCTTTGTTGCTCTCGATGCGGGCCAGAGTCTCGGTGTAGTCACCGTCGATGTCCACGGAGACGCCGTCGGTGCGCAGGGAGATACAGGCTTTCTCGGCTGCTTTCTTCTTGGCTTTGTCGCTGTCACCTTCGGCGCCGGCCAGGATGTGCTCGAATGCGCCGGTGGCTTCGCAGCCTGCCAGGATCACCTTGTCTTCGAAGACTTCGCGGGTGCCGTGCTTGGTGCCGGGGATGAAGGCCTGGATCGGCTGCGCCGGGAAGGCCGGGTTCACGTCGGCCCAGGTTTTGTTCGGGTTGGCGACCATTTTGCCGTCGACCATGATTTCGTCGGACAGAGCCAGGTACCAGTCGGTCGGGGTGAATTCGAAACCGTTGCCGTTGATGTCGGAGGCAAAGACAATGCCGTCATAACCGATACGGACTTCGATGATGTCGGTGACACCAGCTTCGGCACAGGCTTTGATTTCTTTGTCTTTGATTTTGCGCGATGCGTTCGCAACGTCGATGGTGTTTTCGCCAACACCTTCGCAGAAACGCTTGAGACCGGCCGAAGAACCGCCGGATTCAACAACCGGTGTCGGGAAGTCGAAGTTTTCGCCAAAGGCTTCGGCAACGATCGAGGCATAGGGCAGCACGGTCGAGGAGCCGGCAACCTGCACCTGATCACGTGCGGCGGCAGCGGTGGCCGAAACGGCAGCGATTGCCAGGGCGGATGCGGAAAGTTTCACAAAGGACATTTCAGTCTCCATGAGGTGTTAGAAGGTTCACGATCACCCCCACGATGATCTTGGCCTCCTGCTAAAGGGCGGTCATGTGGCTTTTGTGACAGGTATGTAACAGGCATATGACAATCGCCGGATTGTGACGGAAATTGTGACAAAAACCTTATCCTACTGGTTCACGGCGCCCATACGCCCCTGTGCAATCCGCAAGGAGGCGTTCATACCCTTCGTTTTTCGGAAGCGGATGGTGGCGCAGGAAGGTTACTGCGGCAGGATCACGGTGAAGGATGCCCCTGCCCCAAGATCGCTTTCAACCCTCAGTCGGCCCCGGTGCCGGTTGATGATGTGTTTGACGATTGCCAGACCCAGACCGGTACCGCCCAGCTCGCGCGAGCGATGGCTGTCGGCGCGGTAGAAACGCTCGGTCAGGCGTGGCAGATGTACCGGATCAATGCCCGGACCATTGTCGATCACCTGGATGCGGGCCGCCGGAGCGCGCAGGGCCGGATCCCGCTCCATCGGCGTCAGCACCACGCGCACCTCATCGCCACCGTATTTGATGGCGTTTTCGATCAGGTTGGTGAAGACCTGTTGCAGCTGATCGGAATCGCCGGTGACATGCACCGGCTCGTCGGGCGCCTCAAGCGACAGGGCGACATTGCCGGCCTCAGCCAGCGGCTGCATGGATTTTAGGGTGGATGTCAGATGCGCCGTAAGGTCCAGTTTTTCTTTTGGCCGCACCCGCTCCGCGCTCTCGACGCGGTTAAGGGACAGAAGATCGCCGACCAGACGGTTCATCCGGCTGGCTTCCCCTTCCATGATCGCCAGGAAGCGATCACGGGCTGCCGGATCGTCGCGGGCGGCGCCGCGCAGGGTTTCGATAAACCCCATCAGCGCGGTCAACGGCGTGCGCAATTCATGGCTGACGTTGGCGACGAAATCGCGGCGCATCTGGCCAGCCTGTTCGCGCTCGGTCACGTCGGTGAAACACAACAGTACGGCGCCGCCATTGACGGCGCCGATGCCGGGGACGTAGCGCAGGCTCACCTCGAATGTGGTGTCCTGCGCGCCGTCATTGGACAGATGTCGGGCGGTGCGCGCAGATTTGTCCTGCAGACAGGCTTCGATTGCAGCGGTGACGCCGGGCTGGCGCAGAATGGTGGCGAAGTGCCGCCCCTTCAGTTGCTGCCCCAAAAGGGTGGTGCCGGCCGCATTGGCACCGATGAAGCGTTCGGTCTGATCCACCAGCACCGCAGGCAGCGGGATGGCTTCGAGAAACCCTTCGATCAGCTCTTGCGTCATGGCACTTTGGCCCCTTTGGATGGCGGTTCGGCCCGTGTACCTTTCCAATGTAACGGTTTTATTATGACGCTGCGGCCGCCGCGACCGCGTCGGAGAACACCGCCAGTAGCGCCGCCGGGTCCTCCAGACCAACCGACACCCGGAAGAACCCTTCGCTGAGGCCGAGGCCCGCGCGTTCTTCTGGCGTCAGCGCCCGGTGCGACGAGGAGGCCGGATGCGACAGGGTGGTGCCCACATCACCCAGCGTCGGGGCAAAGTTCAGCCCGTCCGCCGCGCGGGTAAATGCGTTGGCCGCGGCCCGGCCGCCTTCGAGTTCAAAGCTGACCATATTGCAGCCCTGCCCCTTGAGCAGATCCATGGCGCGGTCATGATCCGGGTGATCTTTGCGCGTCGGGTAGATCACGCGCTTGACACCCGGCATCCCGGCCAGATGATCGGCCAGCGCCGCTGCCGTGGCCTGGCTGCGCTCGAACCGCAGCTCAAAGGACAGCATGCCGCGCTCGGCCAGCCAGCAATCAAACGGGCTGGGCGTCATGCCGGTGGTGACGGAAAACACGCTCAGCCGCTCATTCAGCGCCGGATCGCGTGCCACCACATAACCCAGCATCACATCGGAGTGGCCGGCCAGCAGTTTGGTGATCGAATGGATGACGATATCGGCGCCGTGGTCGAACGGCTGAAACCCGCGCGGAGTGGTAAAGGTATTGTCCACCACCAGCAGAATGCCGGTCTCCTTGCACAGCGCCGACAACCCGTCGATATCCGCCACCGCCAGTGTCGGGTTCGACACGGTTTCGACCAGGATCATCTTGGTCTCGGGACGGATCGCAGCCCGCACGGCCGCAATATCCGCCGGATCGGCAAGGCTGGTTTCGATCCCCAGACGCGGCAGGTCTTCCTTCATCAGGCGCAGCGAGCGGCCATAAAGCTGGTTGCCGCCGATCACGTGATCGCCGGTCTTTGTCAGCCCCAGCAGAACCGCAGAAACCGCTGCCATGCCCGAACCGGTGACAACCCCGCCCGACATGCCTTCCATCGCATCCAGACGTTTGGCCACCACATCCGCGTTCGGATGTCCCTCGCGGGAGTAGGTATAGCCGTGCACGCGGCCTTCATATTGGTCATCCAGCGCATCAGGGGTTTCGCTGGCGTAAACCACCGAGGGGCTGAGCGGCGTCACGACCGGGTGGCTTGCACTATGGGGAAGCGGATCGGGCCGCATCAGCGAGCCTTTGGAATTTCTCATTTAGTCGACCTTTTGCAGTTCTTCACGAAAGCGGCGCATGTTGTCCTGGTAATGGAGCGCGCTCCACTTCAGCTTTTCGATTGTTGCTTCATCTACCTGACGCACAACCTTGCCCGGAGCGCCCATGACCAGGGAGCCATCGGGAATTTCCTTGTTCTCGGTGATCAGCGCGCCTGCCCCGATCAGGCAGTTCTTGCCGATCTTGGCGCCGTTCAACACGGTCGCGCCCATCCCGATCAGGGAGTTTTCGCCGATGGTGCAGCCATGCAGCATTACCTTGTGACCGATGGTGCAATTCTTGCCGATGCTCAATGGGAACCCAGCGTCAATATGCATGACGACGTTCTCCTGCACATTTGATCCTTCGCCGATGCGGATCTCTTCGTGGTCGGCGCGGATGGTGCAGCCGAACCAGACCGAAGATCCGGCCTCCATCACCACCTTGCCGACCAGGTTGGCATCGGGGGCAACCCAGGTATCTTCGTGGATCTCGGGCTTGTCTGTTCCAAGGGCGTAAAGGGTCATGACATTTCCTCAAACTCTGCTTGCAGACCGCGCACGTGATCCACCAGGTGCGGTTGCTGAATCCGGCGCAGGCGGGTCGCGGTGATGATGGTGCGCAGGGCTTCCTCGGTGGTGTCCAGATCGTCGTTGATCAGCACATGGTCATAGCTGCCCCAGTGGCTGATTTCGTCCCAGCTTTTCTCCATCCGCCTCTTGATGGTGTCGGCATCGTCCTGACCGCGGCTTTCCAGTCGGCGGCGCAGCTCGTGGATCGAGGGCGGCAAGAGGAAGATCGACAGTGTGTGCTGGCCAAGGTCCGAATTGCGGATCTGCTGCGCACCCTGCCAGTCGATGTCAAACAGCACATCCTGACCCGCGTTGATCGCCGCCCGCACCGGCCCCTTGGGAGAGCCGTAGAAGTTGCCGAAGACATGCGCGTGTTCCAGCATCTCGCCTTCGGTGACGGCAGCTTTGAATTCATCCACCGTGCTGAAGTGGTAATCCTGACCGTCGACCTCACCCTCGCGCGGGGCACGGGTGGTGGCAGAGACCGAGAACCGGATGCTGTCGTCCCAGCTCCGCAGCCGTTTCGCCAGTGTGGATTTGCCTGCGCCGGACGGCGACGACAGGATGATCAATAGGCCTCGCCGATCAGCCATCAGCTGCTCTCCTCAAATTCTATGGTCTGGGTCATTCGATGTTCTGCACTTGCTCGCGCATCTGATCTATTATCGCCTTCAGCTCAAGCCCGACAGCGGTCAGATCGCTGCTTTGCGCCTTGGAGCACAGGGTATTGGCCTCGCGGTTGAACTCCTGCATCAGGAAATCCAGCTTGCGACCGATCGGGCCACCGGCCTCTAACAGCTCACGCGCCGCACGCACATGGGCGGCAAGACGGTCGATTTCCTCGGTCACGTCTGCCTTGACCGCGATCAGGGCCAGTTCCTGCGCCAGACGGTCGGGGTCCATGCCATCGGAATTCGCCAGAACCCGTTCAAGATTGGTCTTAAGAGTTTCCGCGATTCTGGGCTTGCGCTCTTCTGCCAGAGCCGCCGCTGAAGCGCTGAGGGCCTCCACTTGGTCCAGTTGACGCTTCAATACATTAAGCAATTGGGCGCCTTCGGTCCGCCGCATTTCGGTGAGGCCCGCCAAAAGGGTTAAGAATTCGTCCTTCAGCGCGGCCACCAGCGGCGCCGGGTCGTCCTCTGTCACCGCGTGTTCCATCACCCCGCGCAGGGCTAGAATGTCCGATGCCGACGATGGTTTCAGGTCCACTCCCGCCGCCTGCGCGGCTGCTTCGGTCTGCGCCAGTGCCTCCAACACCGACGTGAGTGCCGCCGGGTTCAGTTGCAGTGGCCCGCCCCCCTCTTCCCGGCGCGTCAAACGCAGGGTCAGCGAGATATTCCCGCGCGATAGAGATTTGGAAAGTGTTGATCTGACAAAGGGTTCCAGACCTTCCAGCCAATCGGGAATGCGCAGGCGCAGGTCCAGCCCCTTGGCGTTGACCGACCGGATTTCCCAACCCCAGCTATGCGCATCAAGGCCCCCTTGCGCGGATGCGAATCCTGTCATGCTGTTCACAGTCATACACTCAGCCCTTTGTCGTTTTCTGCGCGCGACATTGCCACAAAGGCGCCGATAAGCACAACGGATGCAGGCCTTATTCTTTGGTATAGAAGGCCTATCCGGATCCCGTTAACCATTGCTTGAAGAAATAGTCATAATTTGAATCATATTGTGCCATATTAATGAAGCAGTAAGGATTTGGGCGGATATTGTTAAGCAGTCTTAAGAAAGCTTAACCTGCCGCCGCAGACAGTCGGGATTCTCCCGGCAAGCAAAAGGACACGGACATGTTTTTCGGCGGTCGCAAAAGCTCTGGACAGAACAAGGGTCACGACAAGGTGGTTCCGATGGACAACTTCCGCAGCCACACCCCCGTGTCGGCGATGCGCCAGGCAGAAGCCTACTGGACAGCCCTGCGTCGGGGCGACGATATTCCCAGCCGCTCGCAGATTGACCCGCGTGGCCTGGAGAACATCCTGTCCCAGACCTTCATTCTCGAACGCGTGGCCCCTGGCATCGCCCGGTTCCGCCTTGCGGGCCAGAAGGTCAACGAGATGGCAGGCATGGAAGTGCGTGGAATGCCGATCACGGCGTTCTTCACCCCCGATGCCCGCAAACAGCTGAGCGCCGCATTGGAGCATATGTTCGAAGCCCCCGCTATCGTTGAGCTGGAGCTGCAAACCGAACCCTCGCGCCTGCGGGGCCGACGTGAGGCACGGATGTTGTTGCTGCCGCTGCGCAGTGATCTTGGCGATGTCAGCCGGGCGCTGGGCGTTTTCGTCTCGGAAGGCAACCCGACGGGAACATCGCAGCGCTTCACGGTGTCCTCGATCGAGATGCGGACCATCTCGCAGGGCAGCACCGATGGCGAATTCAAGGCCAAGCCGCGCGACGAAAAGCAAGATGTTAATACGCCGAACCCCGGCTTTGCAGAAACACAGGAGCGGTTCACGACCGAAAAGTCCATTCTGGACGAGGCGCGCGCCCTTGCCGATCGCGGCACCCTGAAGGCCACGCCGGATGCAGAAAAACCGGGTGAAACCGCAGACGGCGGTGCCAGCCAGAAGGCGCCCAAACGTGGATCACATCTGCGCCTGGTGGTCAGTCGCGACTAAACACAGACATAGCCGGAACAATCCGGCCGAGATTCCGGTCCAAGGTCATAGCACCGGAAAATACGCCCCGCGGAAGAACTCCCGGGGCGTTCCCTTTTCTGCCAGGCTTCACCGTTTTCAAGTCCGCTATGCCGCTCACAGCAAAAAGCCGCCCCGAATGGAGCGGCTTTTCTTTTGTTATCAGCCCCCTAGGAGCAGCCCCTAAGGCAAACACCCCTCGCTTCAGCCAGCCTCGGCTGTCGCAGCGGCGCCACCGCGTTGACCGCGCAGGGTGGACAGCTCTTCCGCTACCAGGAACGCCAGTTCCAGAGATTGGCTGGCGTTAAGGCGCGGATCACAGGCCGTATGGTAGCGGTCTCTGAGGTTCTCATCGGTGACAGCCCGTACGCCGCCGGTGCATTCGGTGACATCCTGACCGGTCATCTCGAAATGCACGCCGCCGGGAATGGTGCCCTCGCTGGTGTGAACTGCGAAGAAATCGCGCACCTCGCGCAGAACGCTGTCAAAGGGCCGGGTCTTGTAACCGCTGGTGGACTTGATGGTATTGCCATGCATCGGGTCGCAGACCCAGGTGACATTGGCGCCCTCTTCCTTCACCGCCTTGATAAGGCGCGGCAGATGATCCGCGGCCTTCCCGGCGCCGAAGCGGGCGATCAGCGTCAGACGGCCCTCTTCGTTCTCGGGATTCAGCTTGGCCATCAACTCCTTGAGGTCCTCGGCGGTGGTGGTCGGGCCGCACTTCAATCCGATCGGGTTCAGAACACCGCGGCAGAACTCCACATGCGCGCCGTCGGGCTGGCGGGTGCGGTCACCGATCCAGATCATGTGGCCGGAACCGGCCAGCCATTTGCCGGAGGTCGAATCAAGACGGGTCAGCGCCTCTTCATATTCCAGCAGCAGACCTTCGTGGCTAGTGTAGAACTCAACCGTCTGCAGCGTATGCGCGGTGTCGTTGTTGACCCCGGCTGCTTTCATGAAATCCAGCGTGTCGGTGATCCGGTTCGCCATCTCGCGATAGGTCTCTGCCTTCTCGCTTTCGGTGAAACCGAGCGTCCAGGCGTGCACCTGATTCACATCCGCGTAACCGCCGGTCGAAAACGCGCGCAGCAGGTTCAGCGTTGCAGCCGCCTGAGTATAGGCCTGCAGCATCCGGTTCGGATCCGGCACCCGCGAGGCCTCGTTGAAGGCCAGATCGTTGATGATATCGCCGCGGTAGCTGGGCAGCTCAACACCATCCACCACTTCGGTCGGGGCACTGCGCGGTTTGGCGAATTGCCCGGCCATCCGGCCCACCTTCACCACCGGCACTTTGGCGCCGTAGGTCAGAACCATCGCCATTTGCAGCATCACCTTGAAGGTGTCGCGGATTGCATCGGCGCTGAACTGTTCAAAGCTTTCGGCGCAATCGCCCCCCTGAAGCAGGAAGGCCTCGCCGCGCCCGGCGGCTGCCAGGTGCTGTTTCAGACGCCGTGCTTCGCCCGCAAAAACCAGCGGCGGATACTTGGAAAGCTGCGCCTCGACGGCCGCAAGGGCCGCCGCGTCGGTATAGTCGGGCATCTGAACCCGCGGTTTCTGGCGCCAGGTCGATTTTTGCCACTCACTCATAGCTTTTCTCCGCTCAAGAGGTCTTTGGGTATTTTCGGGCCCCACGTATACAAAACCCCGTGGCCACTGGCCAGTTCAGAATTTGAACATCTTGACCCGGCGGCATTCCTGTGAGCACGGTCAAAGACAGCCAGAACGAGCCCGACTCTCTGCGCATTATCCACAACAGTCAGGGGCCCGCACCATGCAGAACCAACGTAAACGAGTTGAACTTTCCGAATCCGTCGGTCCGACCAAACGGTTCGTTTTTGTATTGCTCGAACGGTTCTCCATGCTTTCCTTTGCCTCAGCCGTTGAATGTTTGCGCATTGCCAATCGGATGAGTGGGCGCGAGCTTTATTCATGGTCGCTGCTCGCAGAAGGCGGAGAGACGGTTACCTGCTCAGCCGGAACCACCTTTCAGCTTGATGGTGACCTCAGCGAACTGCAGCGCGATGACACCATCCTTTTGTGCGCTGGGATCGATGTTCAGGGTGCCACAAGCAAGAAGCTGCTGTCCTGGCTGCGGCGCGAGGCC
This sequence comes from Pseudophaeobacter sp. A-200-2, assembly GCF_041008815.1. Taxonomy (NCBI): domain Bacteria; kingdom Pseudomonadati; phylum Pseudomonadota; class Alphaproteobacteria; order Rhodobacterales; family Roseobacteraceae; genus Pseudophaeobacter; species Pseudophaeobacter sp. A-200-2. The sequence continues at coordinate 168,999 of NZ_JAXGFU010000001.1, forward strand.
CGCAAGGGATTGAAGGTGGGCGGGCTGTGTACAGCATCCTACGCACTGGCCAAGGCCGGGCTTCTGGACGGAAAACGCGCAACCATTCACTGGGAAAATGCGGATAGTTTTTCCGAGGAGTTTGAAGAGGTTGAGCTGACAAAGTCGGTGTTCGTCATCGATGGGAACCGGCTGTCTACGGCTGGCGGGACCTCTTCGATTGATTTGATGCTGAAACTCATTGCCAATGACCACGGTGAAGAGCTGGCCAATGCGGTGGCCGATCAGCTGATCTATTCGTCGATCCGGACCGATCAGGACACCCAGCGCCTTTCGATCCCGACCCGGATCGGCGTGCGCCATCCGAAACTGTCGATGGTCATCCAGATGATGGAAAGCAATATCGAAGAGCCGATCAGCCCATCGATCCTGGCCCAGGATGTCGGCATGTCGACGCGCCAGCTGGAGCGACTGTTTCGCCGCTACCTGAACCGCAGCCCCAAGCGGTATTATATGGAGCTCCGTCTGCAGAAGGCGCGCAATCTGCTGATGCAGACCGACATGAGTGTCATCAACGTGGCGCTGGCCTGTGGCTTTGCCTCACCTTCGCATTTTTCGAAATGCTACCGAGCGCATTATGACACCACACCTTATCGTGAACGCGGCAGTAAATCGACACAGGCCGCCCCGCGCTGAGTGCGTCGTTGCACGCGGCCCTGATCGGCCGATCCCGGATTACTCTCACGGAGAGCATTTGGCGGCCAATTTTGGCAACGCAGTCGCGTGATTGTGTTCTTTTCCTTTGCGGAGGAACGCTGTAAAGGCACGTCCCAGTCGGGTTTATAGATAAAAACCATGCCTGATGATGGAGGAATCGGCCCCAAAGCAAGCCGAGTGCGAAGCGAGGTCCAAATGGACTTTCTTTTTTCAAACGCCTTGCCTAGGGTCCAATGTGAACAGATTTGTTCCAACAAGGGAGTTTTCAAATGAAAAAACTACTGCTGGCCACAACGGCCGTTGCACTGACCGCGGGCACCGCATTTGCTGGTGGCCACGCCAAGGAAGTGAAACTGGGCGTTCTGCTTGGCTTTACCGGCCCGATTGAATCGCTAACCGCAGCCATGGGTGCCGGCGCCGAAATGGCAATGGCAGAAGCCACCGCATCCGGCAAACTGCTGGACGGCGCTTCGGTGACCTCTGTACGCGCAGATACCGGCTGCATCGACAACGGTCTGGCTGTTGCCAACGGTGAAAAACTGGTCGCTGAAGGCGTCAACGGCATCATCGGCGGTGACTGCTCGGGCGTGACCGGCGCGATCCTGCAGAACGTTGCGATTCCGAACGGCATGGTGATGATCTCCCCTTCGGCGACCTCGCCCGGCCTGACCACCATGGAAGACAACGACCTGTTCTTCCGCACCTCGCCCTCCGACGCCCGTGAAGGCGAAGTGATGGCCGAGATCCTGCAGGAGCGTGACATCAGCTCGATCGCCCTGACCTACACCAACAACGACTACGGCAAGGGTCTGGCGGACGCGATCAAGACCTCTTTTGAAAAGGTCGGCGGTGAAGTCACCATCGTGGCAGCGCACGAAGACGGCAAAGGCGACTATTCCGCCGAGGTTGCCTCGCTGGCTTCTGCCGGCGGCGACATCCTGGTGGTTGCCGGGTATCTGGACCAAGGCGGCCTGGGCATCATCCAGTCCGCGCTGGACAGCGGCGCCTATGACACCTTCGGTCTGCCCGGTGGCATGATCGGTGACAGCCTGCCCAAGAACGTGGGTTCCGACCTTGATGGCTCCTTTGGCCAGATCGCCGGTTCCGACTCCAAAGGCGCGGAAGTCTTTGCCGAGATGGCCAAGGCGGAAGGCTTTGACGGCACATCGGCCTATGCACCGGAATCCTATGACGCAGCGGCGCTGTTCCTGCTGGCCATGCAGGCTGCAGGCTCCACCGATCCGGCGGAATACGGTCCCAAGATCATGGAAGTTGCTAACGCTCCGGGTGAGCCGATCAACCCCGGTGAACTTGGCAAGGCGCTGGAAATCCTGGCCGCTGGCGGCGACGTCGACTTCCAGGGTGCGACCGGCGTTGAGCTGATCGGCCCCGGTGAGAGCGCAGGCTCCTACCGTGAGATCGAAGTCAAGGACGGTGCAAACACCACCGTGAAATTCCGTTAATCCTGAACAGGATAACGCAAACGAGAGATCAGCCCGGCATCGTCCGGGCTGTTCCAAATTTAAAGACTGCAAAAAACAAGCAGTTAGGGGATGAAATGACATGATCGTCGTCGAGGACTTGCACAAGCACTTCGGCGGGTTCCACGCGGTTGATGGCGCTTCGCTTGAAATCGCAAAGGGCTCCATAACCGGTTTGATCGGGCCAAATGGCGCGGGAAAAACCACTCTTTTCAACGTGATTGCGGGTGTTCTTGAACCCACATCCGGGCGGGTCACCATGGATGGTGAGGATATCACCGGCCTGCCCCCACATGAGCTGTTCCACAAGGGATTGCTGCGCACCTTCCAGATCGCGCATGAGTTTTCCTCGATGACCTGCCGCGAGAACCTGATGATGGTTCCGGGCAGCCAGTCGGGTGAGAGCCTGTGGAACACCTGGTTTGGCCGCAAGCGCATCGCCAACGAGGAACGCGCCCTGCGTGCAAAGGCGGACGAGGTGCTGGAGTTCCTGACGATCAGCCATATCGCCGATCTAAAGGCGGGCGAGGTCTCCGGCGGGCAGAAGAAGCTGCTGGAACTGGGCCGCACCATGATGGTGGACGCCAAGATCGTCTTCCTCGACGAGGTCGGCGCCGGCGTGAACCGGACCCTGCTTTACACCATCGCCGATGCGATCAAGCGCCTTAATGAGGAACGCGGGTATACCTTCGTCGTGATCGAACACGACATGGAGTTCATCGGCCGCCTCTGCGATCCGGTGATCTGCATGGCCGAGGGCAAGAAGCTTGCCGAAGGTACGTTGGACGAGATCAAGGCCAACGAACAGGTGATCGAAGCTTACCTGGGCACCGGTCTGAAAAACAAAGACAAAATAGGGGCAGACGCATGAGCGGCAACCCGTATCAGGACGATCGTGGCAACAAGGATTCCACGATCACCAACACCCATGGCGCGGGCACGATGCAGCCTGCCCACCGCAAGAGCGGCCCCACCACCAAGGTTGAGGGCGACAGCCCCTTCCTGATCGGCGATAGCATGACCGGCGGATACGGCAAGGGACCGGACATCCTGCATGACTGCACCATCGCCGTGAACCCGGGCGAGATCGCCGTGATCGTTGGCCCCAATGGCGCCGGCAAATCCACCGCGATGAAGGCGGTTTTCGGCATGCTGAACGTGCGCTCCGGCGCGGTGCGTCTGGATGGTGAGGATATCACCCAGCTTTCGCCGCAGGACCGCGTGGTCAAGGGGATGGGCTTTGTGCCCCAGACCAGCAATATCTTCACCTCGATGACGGTGGAGGAAAACCTGGAAATGGGCGCCTTCATCCGTACCGATGATTTCAGCGACACGATGGAGCAGGTCTATCACCTGTTCCCGATCCTGAAGGAAAAGCGCAACCAACCGGCAGGCGAGCTCTCGGGTGGTCAGCGTCAGCAGGTGGCCGTGGGCCGCGCGCTGATGACTCAGCCCAAGGTTCTCATGCTGGACGAGCCCACCGCTGGCGTGTCGCCCATCGTCATGGACGAGCTGTTCGACCGCATCATCGAGGTTGCCCGCACCGGGTTGCCGATCCTGATGGTGGAACAGAACGCCAAACAAGCCCTTGAGATCGCGGACAAAGGTTATGTCCTGGTCCAGGGCCGCAACGCATATACGGGCACCGGTCAGGAACTGCTGGCCGATCCCGAAGTGCGCAAATCTTTCCTGGGGGGCTGAGGCATGGAACTTCTCAACGCCCTTGTGGCATTCACGAACTTCGTTGGCGTACCCGCCATCGCCTATGGCAGTCAGCTCGCCATTGGCGCGCTGGGGGTGACGCTGGTTTACTCCGTCCTGCGGTTCTCGAACTTTGCACATGGCGACACCATGGCATTCGGGACCATGGTGACGATCCTGTTCACCTGGTGGTTCCAGTCGATGGGCATCAGTTTTGGCCCGCTGCCCACCGCCCTGCTCGCGCTGCCCTTTGGTATCGTGCTGACCATGGGCCTGATGCTGGTCACCGACCGCACCGTCTACCGCTTCTACCGCGAGCAGAAGGCGAAACCGGTTGTCTTCGTCATGGTCTCGCTTGGTGTCATGTTCATGATGAACGGCATCGTCCGCTTCATCATCGGCCCCGGCGACCAGCGGTTCGCCGATGGGGAGCGTTTCATCATCAAGGCACGTGCCTTCAAGAAGATGACCGGTCTGGACGAGGGCCTCGCCATCAAGACCAGCCAAGGCATCACCGTGATCACCGCCGTGATCGTCGTGGCGCTGCTGTTCTGGTTCCTCAACAAGACGCGCACCGGCAAAAGCATGCGCGCCTATTCCGATAACGAGGATCTGGCGCTTCTGTCCGGCATCAACCCGGAGCGGGTGGTGATGTACACTTGGCTCATCGTGGCCACGCTCGCGACCATTGCAGGGGTTCTTTATGGCCTTGATAAGTCATTCAAACCCTTCACTTATTTCCAGCTGCTGCTGCCGATCTTTGCCTCTGCCATCGTCGGTGGTCTTGGCAGCCCGATCGGTGCCATCGCGGGTGGCTTCATCATCGCCTTCTCCGAGGTGACGATCACCTATGCCTGGAAAAAGGTCGCAACCTACGTGCTGCCGGAAAGCATGGCGCCTGACGGGCTGATGCAGCTTCTCAGCACGGATTACAAATTCGCGGTTTCCTTCGCGATCCTGATCATCGTCCTGTTGTTCAAACCCACGGGCATCTTCAAAGGAAAATCGGTATGAGCGATACAGTGAAACACACGCTGCTGTTCGTCTTTGTCGGCGTTCTGATCCTGCTGGAAGGCTCTACCACCTTCCTCAACGTCTTCTCCGGCTCGTGGAACTCGGCCCTTGTGATCCTCAACATGGGGCTGATCTCGGCCATCATGGCGCTGGGGGTGAACCTGCAATGGGGTTTTGCCGGTCTGTTCAACGTCGGCATCATGGGTTTTACCGCGCTTGGCGGTCTGGCTGTGGTGCTGGTCTCTACCGCGCCCACACCGGGGGCCTTCACCGCTGGTGGTATGGGTATCCTGATGGCGCTGGTGATGGGCGCGCTGACAGTCGTCGGCGCGGTTGCCGTCTACCGGTTCATGGCGCCGGGCATCGCCCGCACCCTGACCCTGCTGGCAGTGCTGATCGTCGGCTTCTTCGTCTACCGCGCGCTGTTTGACCCCTCGGTCGAGGCGGTCGAGGCGATCAACCCCGCGCTGGAAGGCAATATCGGTGGTCTTGGCCTGCCGGTGCTGCTGGCCTGGCCTGCCGGTGGCCTGCTGGCCGCCGGGGCGGCCTGGCTGATTGGTAAGACGGCCCTGGGTCTGCGTTCTGACTATCTGGCGATTGCCACGCTTGGCATTGCGGAAATCATCATCGCGGTCCTGAAGAACGAAGACTGGCTGTCCCGCGGCGTCAAGAACGTCGTCGGCCTGCCCCGCCCGGTGCCTTACGAGGTGGATTTGCAGAACGATCCCGCCTTTGTGGAGCGCGCGGCGAGCTGGGGTCTGGATGCGGTCGAAGGCTCCACCATCTTTGTGAAGCTGGGCTATTCCGTGCTCTTCACCGTGGTGCTGCTGGCGCTTTTGTGGATGGCTCAGATGGCGCTCAAAAGCCCCTGGGGCCGGATGATGCGCGCGATCCGCGACAATGAGGTCGCAGCCGAAGCCATGGGTAAGGACGTCACCCGCCGTCACTTGCAGATCTTCGTACTGGGCTCGGCCATCTGCGGCATTGCCGGCGCGATGATGACCACGCTCGACAGTCAGTTGACGCCGGGCACCTATAACCCGCTGCGCTTTACCTTCCTGATCTGGGTGATGGTGATCGTTGGTGGCTCCGGCAACAACTTTGGCGCGGTTCTGGGCGGCATGCTGATCTGGTTCTTCTGGATCAAGGTGGAGCCGATGGGTATCGAGCTGATCAAGCTGATCACCGCCGGGATGGCCGATGGCAACTGGCTGAAGGATCACCTGATGGAAAGCGCATCGCACATGCGGCTCTTCACCATGGGCCTGATTCTGCTGCTGGTGCTGAGGTTCAGTCCACGCGGATTGATACCTGAGAAATAAGCCTGAAGACAAAAAGCGCCGCCCCGAAGATCCGGGGCGGCGTTTTCTATTGGTAAAGGAGCTAGCCGGGTCAGCGCCCTTTGAACAACCCGCCCAGGATCCCGCGCACGATGCGGCGGCCGGTGGTGCCTTTCAACTCTTTGATCACTGCTTCGGAGAGGGCCGAACCAAAGGTTTCCTTGGGCCTGCCATAGCTACGCGAGGTCGATCGGCTGACGCGGCTGCCCGAATAGCGCCGCGCGGCGTTGAACTCTCGCGCCATCGGCTCTGGCGCCGCTTCGGCCTGCTCCTCGGCCACCTCGGCTTCGGTGGCGGCCTCTGCTGCCCGCTGTGCCAGGATTTCATAGGCTGAATGACGATCCAGCGTCTGGTCGTATTTCCCGGCCATTCCCGACGCTTGCAGGGCGGCCTTGCGCTCCTCATCCGTTATTGGTCCCAGTTGGGACGAGGGCGGCCGGATCAGGGTGCGTTCCACCACGCCGGGCACGCCCTTCTTTTGTAGCATGGATGTCACCGCCTCCCCGACGCCAACCTCGCGAATTGCGTCCTCGGTCGAAAAGCGCGGGTTTTCCCGGTAGGTTTCAGCCGCCAGTTTCAGGTTTTTGCGATCCCGCGCGGTAAAGGCGCGCAGGGCGTGCTGGATCCGGTTGCCGAGCTGACCAAGGATATCCTCAGGCACATCGGCGGGGTTCTGGGTAATGAAATAGATCCCCACGCCCTTGGACCGGATAAGGCGCGCCACCTGCTCTACCTTGTCGATCAGCGCCTTGGGGGCGTCGTCGAACAGTAGATGCGCCTCATCAAAGAAGAACACCAGCCGGGGTTTGTCGGGATCGCCCACCTCGGGCAGCTCTTCAAACAATTCGCTCAGCAGCCACAACAGGAAAGTGGCATAAAGCCCTGGTGCGGCCATCAGCTTGTCCGCGGCCAGAATGTTGATCACGCCGCGCCCCTCTGCATCGCAGCGCATCAGGTCCGACAGTTCCAGCGCCGGTTCGCCAAAGAACTGCCCGCCGCCCTGATTTTCCAGCACCAGCAATCGCCGCTGAATGGCCCCGATCGAGGCGGTCGAGACATTGCCATAGCGCAAGGACAGATCGGCCCGGTTCTCCCCCGTCCAGACCAACAGCGCCTGAAGGTCCTTCAGATCCAGCAGCGGCAGACCTTCTTCATCCGCAAGGCGGAAGGCGATGTTCAGTATGCCTTCCTGTGCTTCGCTGAGCTCCAAAAGCCTCGACAGTAGCAACGGCCCCATTTCGGCCACGGTGGTTCGCACCGGGTGGCCCTGCTGGCCGTAAAGGTCCCAGAAGGTCACCGGGCAGGCGTGATAGTGATAGGTGTCAAATCCGATGGTCTGCGCCCGGCTGGTAAAGGCCTCGTGCAGCTTGTGGCTCACCGTTCCGCTTTTGGCGAGGCCCGAAAGGTCGCCTTTGACATCGGCAAGGATGACGGGAACGCCTGCGTTGGAAAAACTCTCGGCCAGGATCTGCAGCGTCACGGTCTTGCCAGTGCCAGTGGCGCCCGCGATCAGCCCATGTCGGTTGGCGTATTTCAGGGCCATCTCCTGCGGGATGCCATAACCCTCGCCGCCGCCGCCCAGGAAGATCTTGTCGCTCATGCCTGTTTCCTACTCGCCTGCGTTCGAGGATGCGGTGGCTGCGAACCCCGATGTTCCGGCCCCGCTGATCGTCATCCGAACGCCCACACAGTTAATTAACCTTTATACTGAATACTTAGAACTGCCCGCCCACGCAAATACGGATGTGAGGGCGGTCATTTCCTCCCTGTCAGACTGGCCGTGCCACCGAGCACGGCCTTTTTTTGTGCACCGACAGGTGATGGATACCCTCAAAATCATGGTTAAAAGTTCGCAAATCGGTCAAACCCCTTTCAGGGGTGCCTTGCTGTAATTTTTTTGTCATTCCATGTTGACCACAGGCCGGGGCTTTCGTAACGTCCCTACCAATAACTAAGTCGGCCAGTCCGACGGGGAGAAAAAAACAAAAGGGAACCCGTTAGGTTCCCTTTTTTCTTTGTTTCCAAAATCTTCGCTCTGATCATCCTGCCGTGCATTTCCCCGCCGATAGGCCGATAATGACCTGACACCACATGTGCATCGTGCTAGATCCCGTATCGGACGTCCTGACATAAAAGAGGCACTCATGATCAAGTCCCTGACACCGATCGCCCTGGCTGCGATGATCGCAACAACTGCGCCTTTGCATGCGCAGGAAACGCAGAACTCCGGCGGCGAGACGGCTGCGCCCTCTGCGGATCAAATGCTGGACCTGGGGCAGCCCGTCGATGACGGCACTCCGGCGATTGGGGATCGCTATGCAAAAGAAACCCACGGCGACTGGGATCTGGCTTGCATCAAGACCGAAACAGAAACCGACCCCTGTTCGCTGCTACAGATCCTGACTGCGCCTGATGGCAACCCGATGGCCGAGGTTTCGCTGTTCCGCATCGATCAGACCGGCGGACAGGCTGTTGCTGGGGCAACCGTAATCGTACCGCTGGAAACGCTGCTGCCTGCGGCCCTGACCATTTCGGTCGATGGCGCCCCGAGCAAGCGCTACAACTATTCGTTCTGCAACCCACTGGGCTGCGTGGCGCAGATCGGCTTTACCCAAGGCGATATCGACGCCTTCAAAAAGGGTACCGAGGCCACCCTGTCCCTGCGCCCTGCCCCGGCGCCGGACCAGCTGATCGAACTGAAAATGTCGCTGAAAGGGTTCACCGCCGGCTATAATGTCGTCGACGTGGTCTCCCAATAAGCTGAAATTTCACGCTCCCGCCATCCGGTGGGCGTGATCAGACAACGATAAAAGCCACCGCAGCGACTGCTGACGGTGGCTTTTCTTTTCGAGCAGCGCTCCGTTCAGATCTTTTTCAGCGCCAGAACCGCGTTCAATCCACCAAAGGCAAAGGCGTTGCTCAGCGCCACATCCACCTTTGCCTCGCGCGCCTCATTGGGCACCACATCCAGAGCGCATTCCGGGTCTGGTTCCTCATAGCCGATGGTGGGGGCAATCACCCCATCGCGCACGGCCATGATACAGGCCAGAAGTTCGACCGCACCGGTGCCGCCGATCAGGTGACCATGCATGGATTTTGTCGAGGAGATCATCAGCCGGTCCGCGTGCGGACCAAAGACATCCGCCACCGCGGCGCATTCGGTTTTGTCATTCGCTGCAGTGCCGGTCCCATGGGCATTGATATAGCCAACGCTTTCAGGCACCACTCCGGCATCCTGCAGGGCGCCAGCGATTGCGCGGGCCGCGCCCTGTTTGCTCGGCATGACGATATCCGCCGCGTCCGAGGACATGGCGTAGCCCACCACCTCGCAGAGGATCTCCGCACCGCGAGCGCGGGCGTGTTCGTAGTCTTCAAAGACAAACACGCCGGCGCCTTCACCCTGCACCATGCCGTTGCGGTTGGCGCTGAATGGGCGGCAGGCATCCCGGGACATGACCCGCAACCCTTCCCAGGCCTTGACCCCGCCAAAGCACAGCATCGATTCCGATCCGCCTGTGACCATCGCAGGCGCCATGCCGCTGCGCACCATCTGAAACGCCTGGGCCATCGCATGATTGGAGGAGGCGCAGGCGGTGGAAACGGTGAAACTCGGCCCTTTGAGGTTGAATTCCATCGACACATGGCTGGCGGCTGCGTTGTTCATCAGCTTCGGCACCACGAAGGGATGGACGCGGTTCTTACCGTCCTCATAGACCGAGCGGTAATTGTCATCCCACGTTGATACGCCGCCGCCGGCGGTGCCCAGAACCACACCGGATTTCGCGGAGAGATCGCCGTGGAATTCGATTCCGGACTGGGCAATCGCCTCTTTGGCGGCGGTCAGAGTGAACTGGGTGAACCGGTCATAAAGGCTCATCTGTTGCCGGTTAAAGCGGCCTTCGGCCTCAAAGCCCCTGACTTGGCCACCGATCTGAATCGACAGACGCTCCACATCGCGAAACTCCAGCGCGCCGATGCCACAACGCCCCTCGCGCATCGCCTCCATGGTGGCGGATACAGAATGGCCAAGAGCGTTGATGGTGCCGGCGCCGGTGATTACTACGCGTCTCATTCAGATCATCCTTGATCCCGAGGCAGGCCTCACTGCTTTGCAGCCGTCAGCTTTTCGATACCCGCGATGATGGCCGCAACATTGGTGATATCGAAATCACTCTCTTCCGGCGCATTGGCATTGAACGGAATGGTGATGTCGAACTCTTCCTCGATAGCAAAGATGCTTTCAACGAGGCCGAGACTATCAATGCCCAGATCCTCAAGCGTGCTGTCGAGTGTCACATCAGACGGTTCCAGGACTGCCTGCTCTGCGATGATTTCGATTACCTTGTCCTTGATGCTCATACCGGGTCCTTGATCCTTAAGGCTGGCGCAGATGTAATCTCTGTGCCGTTATTTTAAAACTGCCTTTTTCAGCACTTCGATATCGCGCATCAGTCGGGGCAGCCTGCGTTGTGCCTTATAGACCTCGGTATGTGTCTCCATTTTGACAGCGGGATAGCCCATCATCACACGGCCTGCGGGCACGTTCGAAAGGATCTTTGTCCCGCCGCCGGCAATCACTCCGTCGCCGATAAAGATATTATCGACCACGCCGCATTGCCCACCAAGAACCACGTTGTTGCCGATATCAACCGAGCCGGAGGTGCCGGTCTGTCCGCACAGGAGGCAATCGCGCCCAACCCGGGTGTTGTGGCCAACGTGTACAAGGTTGTCGAGCTTTGTGCCGTCGCCGATCACCGTGTCGCGGATGGTGCCGTTGTCGACGGTGCAATTGGCGCCCACTTCTACATCGTCGCCGATGGTGACCGAGCCAAGGGAGTGAATGCGCAGCCAGCTTTGGGGTTTGGCATCGCCCTGATCACCCAGCGTCTTGCGCACGGTTTCCGCGCCTGACACCTCGGGCGTTACATAGGAAAACCCATCGCCACCGATGCGCGCGCCGGGCTGGGCCCGGAACCGCTCCCCAATTGTGACGCGGGCGCCGATGGAGACCATCTCGCGCAGCTGTGCTCCGTTCCCCATCGTGACATCTACGCCGATATGGCACTGCGGACCGATGATGGAATTGTCTCCGATTTTAGCCCTCGCACCAATCACACAGAAGGGGCCGACGCTGACACCCTCTCCCAGCTCCGCGCTGGGATCAATGACGGCTGAGGGGTGAATGCCGGAGCCAAAGCCCTGGCCCGGATCCATCATACTGGTGAGACCGGCCATGGCCATACGCGGCCGGGCTGCGAAAATAGCCGCCTTCAAGCCCATGGACTGCCAGTCGGCGCCTTCCCAGAGCATGGCAACCTGGGCTGCGCCCTCGGCCAGCGCCTCGGCATATTTCGGGGAGGTTGCAAGCGCCAGATCGCCGGGACCTGCGTCTTGCGGTTCGGCCGTACGCGCCACTTCGATAGAAACATCGCCTTCGCAGGCAGCACCTAATGCATCAGCAATCTGACGGACAGTATACATATGGGGCCCTTCCTCACGTCTGTTGAAGACGGGCCCCGGAGATCAGCCCTGCACGCCCGGCAAGGCGACCCCTGCCCGCTGCAAGGCGTCCCATACCTTGGCGTCGCGTCCATAGACATCCCGCCGGAACTCGGCCCGTCCTTTGCCCGAGACATAAGCCGTCCGGTAGATAATGTGAACAGGCACCTTCTGTTCCAGCTCCACTTTGGTTTCTTTTCCGGAGCTTAGGATCCGCTGAAAGAATGCCTTGGGATCTTCGGTCTGCCGCGCCAGCAGCGCATAAGCAAACTCAAAGGGCTGCGCCAGGCGGATACAGCCGTGAGAGAAGGCCCGGACTTCGCGGCTGAACAGGCTCTTTTGCGGCGTGTCGTGCAGGTAGATGTTGTATTTGTTTGGGAACATGAACTTCACCAGCCCCAGCGCATTGCTGCGGCTCGGCGGCTGGCGCATCGAGTATGGAAAGTTGCTTCTGGTGTACTGAGAGAAGTCCGCTGAGTTGCGGTCGACGACACGGCCCTGACGGTCGGTAATCAGAATGTGACGGACTGCATTCGGGTTGTTGCGCAGTTTCGGCAGGTATTCCTTGGTAATGATCGAGCGCGGCACGTGCCAGCTCGGGTTGATGATCATGTGTTCCATGACATCCGAGAATTCCGGCGACCTGCGGTCGTGCTGGTTCTTGCCGATCACGGACCGGGTTTCAAAGGTCACGTCGCCACGGTCGACGATCTTGGCGGTGAAATCGGTCTGGTTCACCAGGATATGACGCTCACCGCGTTCGGGTGACAGCCAGCGCTCCCGCTCCATCGCCACCACCACGGATTTCAGCCGTTCGGTAACCGGTTTGTTGAGCTCGGCAATGGTGCCGTCCCCGGCAACGCCGTCGACCTCTAGCCCATGGTCCGACTGGAACTTCTGTACCGCCTGTTCCACATCCATATCAAACGCGGCGGTGGCGCTGCGGGGCAGATATCCCATGGCTACCAGCCGGTCGCGCAGCGCGATCACAGCAGGTCCGGTGTCACCCGGCTCAAGCTTGCCCTTCGGAACCGTGGTGCCCCAGCCGCCTTTGGCGACCAGCTGCTCAAGACGGAATTTCTCCCGCAGCAAGGCGCGGTATTGCGGCGAAGCGGGCACCAGCGAGCGCATATAGGCCATCGGCTGATTGTCCCGGATGCCTTCCAGATAGGTCACCGGATCGGTGGTATGTTTCTTGCGAACGATCCCGTCGTCGATCGAGCCGGGATCGAGAAGGCCGGTCTGCAGGTCAGTGGCATAATTCACGTAAGCCGTGCTCAGCGCCGCTTCGATCTGCCCCAGATCGCGGGCCGACCGTGCATTGCGCATCTGCTCCTTCAGCGACGCCGCCAGGGCAGACTGGTCCGGCAACCCGTGGGCCGAGGCCTCTTCCAGCGCACGCAGTAGCGCGGCCCGGCGCTGCATCGATTCTTCGCCCGGCGCCGTCCAGATCGGAGTGTAAGCGGATTCGCGGTAGAATTTGGCAACTGCGGCTTCGCCCGCTGCGAACTCAGCAACCGATTGCTTGAAGGCCGTGACCTGCGCCGAGGCACCACTAGGCGCAAAGGCGACTGTGGCACCGAGTAGGGCCAGAGCGAAAACGCCGGACCGGACCTGCGGCAGAACGCTGCTATAAAGTGCTGTTTTCATTGACGCGCGACCCCCTGATGACGATGCCATTAAATCTTCCCTCTACTACATGAATCTTTAGTAAAAAGAAGCAAGACGCAGCCCCCATTTACACATCGTAAACCAATAGTTGAGAGCCTATTTTCGGCGGTTCTCGAACTTGTGACCAGTGATTTTGGTGCTTTTTGATGGGGAAATCTTAACGGAACGTCCCCTTTTGCGCAAAAAATTGCCGAAAATCCGAAGAAAACAGGGATGAGACCAATCGAAACTTGGATCGTGATTCTCCCTGTGTCATAGAAGTCACGTGCCGGGAAATACGGCAGGCCCGTAACATCGGGCATCGGCAGGACACACAAATCGTTCGGGATGGTGCGGTAAACATGGCAGAAACATCGAACTCGGGGCTCACCCGTCGGGCCCTTCTGGGTGCATTTGCGGCAACAGCAGTAACCGCAGCCCCAACATTCTCCAATGCAGCAGGCTTTTTGCGTGGTGGCGGCGATATCCGCCGCATCCGCATGTACTCGGGCCGCACCGGTGAACGGCTGGACATGGTCTACTGGATCGAAGGCAAGTACATCAAAGACGCAGTGCGCGAGATCAATCACTTCATGCGCGACTGGCGCACCGACGACGTAAAAGAGATCGACCTGCGCACAATCGATATCATGGCCGCCTCTCATAACCTGCTGGAAGTAAACGAACCGTATATGATGCTTTCGGGATATCGCAGCCCGAAGACCAACGCCATGCTGCGCAGCCGTTCGCGTGGCGTTGCCAAGAACTCTCTTCACATGCGCGGACAGGCCGCAGACCTGCGCCTTGCGTCTCGCTCGGTTACGCAGATGGCGAAAGCGGCCAAGGCTTGCCGTGCCGGCGGTGTTGGCACCTATTATCGCTCCAACTTTGTTCACATGGACTGCGGCGTCGTCCGTGACTGGCGCGGCTGATACGGAAACCCGACCAGGCGTTCTATAGAAGCCCGGTCCGCATGTCGTCATTCAGGCGTTCTGCATTACACCAATACGAACCACTAATGTCCGGTGTGCCCCGATGGGTGCGCCGGATTTTTGCTTCTGCTGCAGCTGGAATTTGCTTCTGCTGCAGCTGGAATTGGCGTCGAAATAACAATACAGCCCAAATCCGAATTGGTCCGGACACTGGTTCGAGAGATTAGTTCGGGGAGAAGTGGCGCACCTGATAGGATTCGAACCTATGGCCTCTGCCTTCGGAGGGCAGCGCTCTATCCAGCTGAGCTACAGGTGCCTGATGTGGAGCCGTATACCTTCCGTTCCATGACGCTGCAATGGCAAAATTGCCTCTGGATTCTTTTGTTTGCGGACCGCCAGCCCTGTGCCGGGAGTACTGCGGTCCCGCTCGGCGCTGGATTTGCAAAATCCGCCATCCACAGCGAAATCAACTTGAAGCGCCCACGGCGCGGTGCTACCCAAATCCCACTGCGGGTGTAGCTCAATGGTAGAGCATTTGCTTCCCAAGCAAGTGACGAGGGTTCGATTCCCTTCACCCGCTCCAAATCTCCCTTCCCATTTTGAATGACACAACCTCGCGACGCTTGGACTGATGTTTTCGCGGCTGTCGCGGTCAAGACGATGTGCCGGAGGGTTTTTGTTGAAACTTCAAATACCGCGCCTTAGTCCAACGGGATGACACTCCTTTACCTTACCCCGCTCGATGCAGAGACTCAGTTGGCTCAGGGGATCGACCGCCCCTGCCCCGTTGCCATTGCCGATAAGGTTCGCTTTTCCGAACTCGACCTTTTGAACCATGTGAACAACAAGGCCTACCTGGGCTGGTTCGAAGCCACCCGCGTCACCTATTTCGATACACATTGCGCCAGACATTTCTCCGGCGGGCCGATGCCGCGCACGGTGATGCGCAATTCCAACGTGCACTACCTCAAGGAAATGCTGCTTGGCGAAAGCTACATCTCCACCGCACGGGTGCTGTCCTTCCGCAACACGTCATATGTGATGGAGCAGCAGATCTGGTCTGGCGACCTGCGCACCCGGCTTGAAGCCGTGATGGTTCTGCGTACCGCCGATGGCAGCGCGGGACAGCCGATTCCGGACAGTTTGAAACAGCAATTTCTGGATCTCGATGGCGCCACCGACCTCAGCCAATAAGGCTGAGGCTTAAGGTGCCCAATGCACTTGAGTGCCTGACAAAATGGCCTGAACCGGGGCTTCTTCGGGCGGCAGCGATATCGCCCGATCCAGCGCCTTGCGTTTGGCCTCACCAAAGATCACCAGATGTTTCGCCATCGCTCCGTTTAACACCGGCGCTGTCAGACTGATGCGGCCTTCAGGTTGGCTGTCCGGGCGCATCACTGCCAAAGTCGGCGCCGAGCCGGCCAGCGCCGCCTCAAGCCCCTTCACCCCCGGAAACAAGGAGGCCGTGTGCATGTCTTCGCCCATCCCCAGAAGCGCCACTGAAATCGGTAATTCCGGGGAAACTAGGGATTCGACCTCGGCCAACACATCTTCGGGGGCGCGGTCGGGAACGTAGAATGGCAAAAAACGCGCGGCGGCAGCGGGGCCTGTCATCAGCCGCTCGCGGATCATTCGCGCATTGGAGCGGTCACTGTCGGAGGGCACCCAGCGTTCATCCGTCGCCATCACCCGGACCCGCTCCCAGTCGATTGACGCTGCGCAGAGATCATCAAAGATAGGCGCGGGCGTGCTGCCGCCTGCCACCGCAAGCGAGGCGGTGTCGTGATGTAGCAGATGTGTTTCCAGATCCCCGGCAATGCGCTGCGCAACCTCTATCGCCAGCATTTCCTGATCTGGATATTCATTGAATTTCATGGATTTATTCCTCTCCATTCACGTCCATCACGGCGCATCAGCAAGTCCGCATCGCCGGGCCCAGTGCTGCCCATGTCATAGGGTTTTGGCACATCCCCGCGCGCCTGCCAGCCCGCGATGATCGGGTCGGTCCAAGCCCAGGCGGCGGTCACCTCGTCCCCGCGCATGAACAACGTCTGGTTACCCCGGATCATATCGGTGATCAGACGCTCGTAAGCGTCCGGGGGATTTTTGCCATCCGCCCCGAGGGCCGTGGCAAAGCTCATATCCAGCGGAACGTCAACCAGCCGCATGCCGCCCGGACCCGGCTCCTTGATGGTCACGCTCAGTGTGATGCCTTCGTTGGGTTGCAGGCGGATCTTCAGATGGTTGGCGTGACGGCCGGCCTCCTCGCCGAATATCGAGTGCGGCGCGTCCTTGAACAGCACGTTGATCACCGAAGACCGTGCCACCAGCCGTTTCCCGGTGCGCAGGTAAAACGGTGTGCCCGCCCATCGCCAATTGCTGATATGGGTCTTGAGCGCGATATAGCTTTCGGTGCTGGAGCGCGGATTTCCGACGGTTTCCCGGTAGGTTAGGTCGGGTCCTTCACCCCCGGCAGCCGCGTTATACTGCCCCCGGACGATGTGGTAAGGCTCCACCGGATCCAGCGCCCGGATCACCTTCACTTTTTCATCGCGCACCGCGTCGGGGTCAAATTTTGCAGGTGGTTCCATCGCGATCAGGCACAGAAGCTGCATCAGGTGGTTCTGCATCATGTCGCGCATTGCGCCGGCGCGGTCGTAATACTCCTCGCGCCCGGCAACCCCGACGGTTTCCGCCACGGTGATCTGGATATGATCGACGTATTGGCTGTTCCATAGGGGTTCGAACAGCATATTGCCGAACCGGATCGCCATCAGGTTCTGCACCGTTTCCTTGCCCAGATAATGATCGATCCGGTAAATCTGGTTCTCGGTGAAATGCGCGGCCAGTGTCGCGTTCAGCGCTTTGGCAGACTGCAGATCGTGTCCAAAGGGTTTTTCCACCACGATCCGGCTGTCTTCATCCGACAATCCGTGCCGGTGCAGACGTTCGGCCAACGGTCCGAACAGGCCCGGCCCCACCGAGAAGTAGAAGACTCGGATCGGCCGTGGCTCAACTTCGGCCAGTTGCGCGGCCAGCGGCTCCCAACCGCGATCCTCGCGGGCATCCAGCGACACATAAGTGACACGGCGCAGAAACTCCGGGATTCCCGCAGTGCCTGGCCCGTGTTCATTCAGCGTTGCCTTAATCCCCTCCGCCACCAGCCGCCGGTAGTCTTCGGTGCTGATATCGGCCCGGGCGGCACCGATGATGCGGACTTCCTCGGGAAAATGGCCACCACAAAACCGCCGGTAAAGCGCCGGCAGGATTTTGCGCTGCGCCAGATCGCCAGTACCGCCAAAGATCACCAGGTCGAAGGGATCGACCGGAATCACGCGTGGAGCCATTGTTCATTCCATTTCGCTGTGACCGGATGCCCAAGGCAGAGGCGAAACAACTTCACATCCCTGTCAGGCGGCCTCCGGCGGCTTTCACTTTGGGGGCAGTATAGGGTAGCCTTGTCGGAAAGGAACGGCCCATGAGGACATCCCCGTGAAAGATCTGCCTAACCCCAACGCAAACCTAGGTAAATTTCAAGACAGCCTGGTGACAGCCGACGGCAGCACCCGGGCGTCCGTGGCCTTGTCGAACCCGGAAACCCTATGGTTCAACACCGGAACGCTTTGCAATATTGAATGCGCGAACTGCTATATCCTCAGCTCGCCCCGCAATGATGCCCTTGTCTACCTCACCGCAGCCGAGGTCGAGGTTTATCTGGATCAACTCGAAGAGCGGAACTGGCGGGTACGTGAAATCGCCTTTACCGGCGGCGAGCCCTTCATGAACCCCGAGATGTGCGCCATGGCAGGCGCCGCGCTGGAGCGGGGGTATGAAGTGCTGATCCTCACCAACGCCATGCGGCCAATGATGCGCAAGACCGTGCGGCAGGATCTGCTGGTGCTGAATGAAAAACACCCGGGCAAGATGACGCTGCGCATCTCGCTGGACCACCACTCCGCAGATATTCACGACACCGAGCGCGGCGAAGGCAGCTATGCCAAAACGCTGGAAGGTATGGCCTGGCTGCGGGACAACGGGTTCCAGATGGCGGTTGCCGGCCGCATCACCTTTGCCGAAAGCGAGTCGGAAGCGCGCCAAGGTTTTGCCGATCTGTTTGCCGCGCAGGGGTTTGATATCGATTCCGCCAACCCCGGTCAGACGGTGCTGTTCCCTGAGATGGACGAGGCGGTGGAAGTACCCGAAATTACAACCGCTTGCTGGGGCATCTTAAACAAGGCGCCAGAGGATGTGATGTGCGCCTCTTCTCGTATGGTGGTCAAACGCAAGGGTGCCGAAAAACCGGCAGTTCTGGCCTGTACCCTGCTGCCCTATGCACCGGAATTCGAGCTTGGCACCACCTTGGCCGAGGCAGAGAAGCCGGTATCCCTGAACCACCCCCATTGCGCCAAGTTCTGCGTCTTGGGCGGGGCCAGCTGTTCGGCCTGACCTCCATTCATGGCCCGGCACCTGCTGTTTAGTGGATCTTGAATTCGCCCTTCACGTGCCGCCATTCCCCGGCGCCAATCATCTTGCGGTGGGTAAAGCGGACCGAATGCAGCGGTCCCTCGATCTCGCGCTGCCAGAATTCGATGAACTGAAACATCCGATCATGGTCTGGAGCCAGATCGTACTCCTGCCACAGAAATGTATTCAGAACATGAGGATGGTCCGGCATGTGATAAATGAATTCGGCCGTGGTCAGCCCATAGCCCTTGAGCATCAGTTCCGTTTCGCTGATCTCCATTTGTGGTCTCCTGCAACGAAGCCCCCCGTGAAATCCTAGCCACGGATTGGTTAACAGTTTTGAAACCACGCTGCCTGCTCCGCGCGCGGTCGGGCGGCGTGCCGGTCTGCCCATCAGCCAGCTTGCGCCCCATATGGGGTGTCTGATAGGGTGTCCTGACACAATAGAGACCCATAATACAGAACGGGCAGCAAACGTGAGCGATACGCCGGATACTCCTGAAAACATGGACGAAACACCGCCCCAAGGGCCGGTATACGAGGGGCCGACGGTCTCAATTGAATCCGAGATGCGCACGTCCTATCTGGACTATGCCATGTCGGTCATCGTCAGCCGGGCCATTCCCGACCTGCGCGACGGGCTGAAACCCGTTCACCGCCGGATTCTTTATGCGATGCATGAGACCGGTAATACCCACGACAAATCCTATCGCAAATCGGCCCGTCCGGTCGGCGACGTGATGGGTAAATACCACCCGCACGGCGACAGCGCGATCTATGACGCCTTGGTGCGCATGGCGCAGGACTTCTCGATGTCGCTGCCGCTTTTGGATGGTCAGGGCAACTTTGGCTCGATGGACGGCGATAACCCCGCCGCCATGCGTTACACCGAAGTGCGCATGGACAAGCCTTCGGCCTTTATGCTGGCGGATATCGACAAGGATACCGTCGATTTCCAGGACAACTACGATGGCAAGGACCAGGAACCGACGGTTCTGCCCGCGCGTTTCCCCAACATGCTGGTCAACGGCGCTGGCGGTATCGCGGTCGGCATGGCCACCAATATCCCGCCGCACAATCTGGGCGAAGTTGTTGATGCGACCCTGGCCCTGATCGACGAGCCGGATCTGACCAGCGAGCAGCTGATCGATTATGTGCCCGGCCCCGACTTCCCGACTGGCGGCGTGTTGCTGGGCCGCTCCGGCGCGCGCAAGGCCTATCTTGAGGGACGCGGAAGCGTCATCATCCGCGCCAA
This sequence comes from Pseudophaeobacter sp. A-200-2, assembly GCF_041008815.1. Classification (NCBI taxonomy): domain Bacteria; kingdom Pseudomonadati; phylum Pseudomonadota; class Alphaproteobacteria; order Rhodobacterales; family Roseobacteraceae; genus Pseudophaeobacter; species Pseudophaeobacter sp. A-200-2. Next base: position 189,031 of record NZ_JAXGFU010000001.1, read on the forward strand.
GACCCGGGTCGAGGAGATCCGCAAGGATCGCTACGCCATTATCGTGGATGAAATTCCCTATCAGGTGAACAAGGCCTCGATGATCGAAAAGATCGCCGAACAGGTGCGCGACAAAAAGATCGAAGGCGTTTCCCACGTTCAGGATGAATCCGACCGCAACGGTGTGCGCGTGGTGGTTGAGCTGAAGCGTGACGCCACTGCCGAGGTGGTGCTCAACCAGCTTTATCGGTTCACGCCGATGCAGACGCATTTCGGCTGCAACATGCTGGCGCTTAACGGTGGCAGACCCGAGCAGCTGACCCTGCGCCGGTTCCTGACCTCCTTTATCGATTTCCGCGAAGATGTGGTCGCACGTCGGACCGCTTATCTGCTGCGCAAGGCGCGGGAACGCAGCCATATCCTTTGTGGTCTGGCGGTTGCCGTTACCAATATCGACGAGATCGTCACGACGATCCGCCAATCCGCGGATGCGGCCGAAGCGCGTGAAAAGCTGATGACCCGCCGCTGGCCGGCGCAGCCGATCCTGGAATATATCGCGCTGATCGATGATCCGACCCATACCGCGAACGAAGACGGGACCTACAACCTGTCAGAAACCCAGGCCCGCGCCATTCTGGAACTGCGCCTGCAGCGCCTGACCCAGATCGGGGTCAAGGAAGTCACCGACGAGTTGGAAGAACTGGCCTCCAAGATCAAGGAATACCTTGAGATTCTGGGCTCGCGTGACCGGATCATGGGCATCATCGCTGACGAGCTGCGCGAGGTTCGCGAGAATTTCGCCGTGCCGCGCCGCACCGAAATCGTTGATTGGTCCGGTGATATGGACGATGAGGACCTGATCGAGCGCGAGGACATGGTGGTCACCGTGACCTCTGGCGGCTACATCAAACGCACCCCGCTGGTCGATTTCCGCGCTCAGAAACGCGGCGGCAAGGGGTTGTCGGGGATGCAGACCAAGGAAGAGGATGTTGTCACCACCCTCTTTGTTGCGAATACCCATACACAGCTGTTGTTCTTCACCACGGATGGCATGGTCTACAAGCTGAAGACCTGGCGCTTGCCGCAGGGCGGACGCACCTCGAAAGGCAAGGCGATCGTCAACATCCTGCCGATCCCGACAGGCGTCTCCATCGCGGCCATCATGCCGGTCGACCGGGCCGAGGACGAATGGGACGATCTGCAGATCATGTTCGCGACATCTGCTGGAACTGTGCGGCGTAACCGTTTGTCAGATTTCACAAATGTCATGCGCAACGGTAAGATTGCGATGAAGTTCGAGGACGATCACGCGGACACCAAACTGATCAATGCTCGGATCTGCTCCGAAGATGACGACATCATGCTGGTCACCAACACCGGCCGCGCGATCCGCTTCCCCTCGACCGAGGTCCGGGTGTTCAACAGCCGCAATTCCGTTGGTGTACGCGGGATCAAGCTGAATGAAGGCGACGAGGTCGTATCGATGTCGGTGATCCGCCATTCGAAATACACGCCCGAACAGCGGACGGCGTATCTTAAGATGCGCCGGGCCATGGCCGGGATCGCAGATGACGCGGAACCCTCGGATGAGGATAGCGTGGCAGATCCCAACTTCTCGACCGAGCTTTATGCAGAAATGTCAGCGGCCGAAAACCTGATCCTCACCATTACCAAGGGCGGTCAGGGTAAGCTGAGCTCCAGCCACGATTACCCGGTTCGGGGCCGTGGCGGTATGGGCGTTACCGCCATGGACAAGGCGATGCGCGGCGGCGAACTTGTGGCGTCTTTCCCGGTTGAGGTTGAAGACCAGATCATGCTGGCGACCTCTAAGGGTCAATCGATCCGGGTGCCGGTGGATGGAATTTCCTTCCGGTCCCGCTCGGCCGGCGGCGTCCGTGTCTTCAACACTGGCAAGGGTGAAGAGGTGGTTTCGGTCGCCTGGATTGCCGACAGCGGTGACGATGATGAGGCTGAGGTTGAGGGCGGCGAAGCCTGACGCCCACTCCCCAAACCAAAGCAACAAAAGACGCCGTCCCGGCCCGGGGCGGCGTTTCGTTTTTACCGATGGGTAAACAATTTCTGCCATGCTGATGGGAAACATTTGCGTGGGAGGAGCCACCCGATGAACATGTACCACTGCTACATCGACCTTCATCACGAAGCCAAAGCGCTCGCGTTTTCCAGCGCCGTCGATCAATGGATGTCCTACCTGCAAGAACGCAAGGTGATCAACGGCTGGCGCCTGCTGCGTCGCAAGCTGAACCTTGCCAGCGATTCCTGCCGTGATTTCCTGCTTGAGATCGAATTCGAGAACATGACCCAGCTGGACCAGGCCTTTCGGGTGTTGGGTGAAAAAGACGAAGAGATTGAAAAACTCTACGCGAATGTCTCTGCGTTGATCGCAAATTCCGACTTTGGGCTCTACCGGCCATTTCCGGATCCGGAACGGGCGGAGCGCATGGCTCTGGTCTGATTCCGCTGTAGTTTATACAAAAAGGCCGGGCACAGCGCCCGGCCTTTTCTGTTGTTCCCGCCAGGCGGCTTACAGATCGTAGAGCGCGCCGAATTTCTGTTCGAGATAGTTCATGAGCGGCGCGTGGTCCGGCTCCATTCCCGCCGCATGGGCGATGGTATCCCGCGGGCTGCGCAAGCCACCGTGCTGCTGCAACTTCTCGCCCAGCCAGCCGGTTGCGGCCGAAGTATCGCCTTGCGCCAGATCCGTATCCAGCTGCGGCACATCCCGGCGCAGCGCCTCGTGCAGGCAGCCGGCGTAGACATTGCCCAGCGAATAAGTCGGGAAATAACCAAAGAGACCAACCGACCAATGCACGTCCTGCAGACAACCGTTTGAAGGCTTGTCGACGGCATAGCCAAAATCGGCCTCAAACCGGTCATTCCAGGCCGCCTCTAGGTCCGCAACCTCCAGATCGCCTTGCATCAATGCCCGTTCGAGATCGAAACGGAGCATGATGTGCAGGTTATATTGCAGCTCATCTGCTTCGGTCCGGATATAACCGTTATGAACCTTGTTGACCGCCGCGTAGAAGGCATCGGCATCGGACACGCCAATGTCGTCAAAGCTGTCCCGCATCTGTTCGAACAACCATCCAGTAAAGGCGCGGCTGCGGCCGATCTGGTTTTCATAAATCCGGCTCTGGCTTTCGTGCACGCCCATCGACACACCGCGCCCCAGCGGCGTCAGCAGGTAATCGCGGCTGATGTTCTGCTCATAGGCGCCGTGGCCAACCTCGTGAATGGTCGAATAGAAGCAGTTGAACGGATCTGTTTCGCTGGTCCGGGTGGTAATCCGCACATCCAGCCCTGAGCCAGAGCTGAACGGGTGCACCGCCTTATCGACCCGGCCATGCGCCATGTCATATCCAAAGGTGCGCGCCAACGTGCGCGCCAGCTGCATCTGGGCTTTTTCATCAAACCGCCCCGACAGGCCCTGCGGCGCTGGCTTATCCAGAACCCGGGCGCGCAGGTCCACCAGACCGGGACGCATCGCATCAAAGATTTTTGCGATTTCAGAAGAGGTTGTGCCGTGTTCGTAATCCGCGACCAGCGCATCATACAGATCACCACCCGCCGCCAGTGCCTGACCTTCCTCACGCTTCAGTGCGACCACTTCCTCCAGCACAGGCAGGAAGGCCGCCACGTCTTCATTGGCGCGGGCCTCGGCCCATTTTCCCTGCGCTTCTGAGGTGACCTGTGCCAGTTTCTTGGCCAGATCCGCGGGCACCTTGATGGTACGGTCGTAGCTGCGGCGGATTTCGCGCAGATGCGCAGCGCCCACCTCATCCGGGGCTTCGGCCTGCTCCAGCCATTCCGCCACCTGCGGCGCGCTGCGGCGGGCGTGCAGCACGGATTCGATCGCGGCCATCTCCGCGCCGCGCTGCCCGGTGGCCCCGCGCGGCATCATGGTTTCCTGATCCCAGCCCAGACGGCCAGCGATCTGCCCCAAAGCCTGCGTGTCACGCTCATAGGCCATCAGCTGTTCAAATGCGGTCATATTCTCAATGGTCCTTGATGGAAGTTGCAATCGGATAGCCTGCCAGGAAGCGGGCGCGCAGGATCAGGACCCACAGAACCACAGCCATCAGCTGGTGCAGGATCGCTGCCTGCCAGGGCGCAGCGTAAAGAACGGTGATCACACCAAGGGCAATCTGTACGATCAAACCTGCAAAGACGGCGTTGAAGGCGAACCGGGTCGCGCCATGGGCACTGGCGCGGCCGCGCAGCCAGACAACCACCCCAAAGGCAAACAGAAGATAGCCACAGATCCGGTGAACAAACTGCACCAAGCCTGGGTTTTCAAAGAAGTTCTTCCACATCGGCTCGATCATCAACGGATTGGGCGGGATCACCTGTCCGCCCATCAGCGGCCAATCGGTATAGGACCGCCCAGCGTCAATGCCTGCCACCAGTGCGCCCAGCAGGATTTGCAGGAACGCAAAGTGCAAGAGCCCGGTCGAGAGGCCGAAGATCTTTGCTTCCTTGGCCCGGCGCGCCTGCATCAGGTCCCGTTCCTGCCGCCCCAGAAGGAAGCCATACCAGGCGATCAGCCCGAGGATGACAAAGGCCAGGCCAAGGTGCGTCGCCAGCCGATAGGAGGCAACCGAGGTCATGCCCTCGCCCTGGGTTACGCCCGAGGAGACCATCCACCAGCCGATTGCACCCTGAGCCCCGCCCAAAGCCCCCGGCAGGATCAGCCGCCCGGTCCAGCCGGTCGGGATCTTGCGGGCCAGCAGAAAGCCAAAAAAGCCAACCGCCCAGACCAGCCCGATGACACGGCCCAGTTGGCGATGGCCCCATTCCCACCAGTAGATCGATTTGAAATCAGCAAGCTCCATCCACTGGTTATGGATCTGCCACTGGTCGATCTGCTTGTATTTGTCGAACTCCTGCTGCCATTCTGCCTCGTTCATCGGCGGAATGGCCCCGGTGACGGGGCGCCATTCGGTGATCGACAGGCCGGAATCGGTCAGACGGGTCAACCCGCCGACCACGATCATCGCCACCACCAGCGCAAACAGCACAAAGAGCCAGGCCCGGATCGCCTTGCGGGCGCCGCCCCGGCCCCGGTCGATCATGCCGGTTGCGGCGGTCTGCGGCTTGGCCTCGGGTTCACTGACCTCTTGGAAGATACTGCGCTTGCTGCTCATGCTCGTCCCTCTTCGGTTTCGCGGTGAAGCTAGGGTTGGCGGTCCGGATCGTCCAGTGCTAACGCTCAGCTATCGTCCGACATTTTCTTCCAGCGGACCATCTGCCGCATCACCCCATGCAGCATCTGCACATCGGCCCGCGTCAGGCGCATGCGGCTGAACAGGTTGCGGAAGACTACTTTCATCCCCGGCGCCTTTTCCGGCGGGAAGAAATAGCCGGCTTCCTCAAGCCGGTCCTCGTAATGGGTCACCAGCGCCTCCACCTCAACGCCGGTTGCCCAGTCGGATTTGCCGATTTCGAAAACCTCATGCTCGACCTCCGCCGCCTGACGGCGCCATTCATAGGCAGCCAGCAGCACGCATTGACCAAGGTTGAGTGAAGCAAACTCCGGATTGACCGGCACCGTGATGATGGCATTGGCACGGGCGATATCGTCATTCTCAAGGCCAGCGCGTTCCGGGCCGAACATCACCGCGACCTTCTCGCCGCCACGGATTTTCTCAATCGCCAGCTTCATTGCAGCTTCGGGGCTGTAGACCGGTTTGGTCAGCTCACGCGGACGCGCAGTGGTGGCAAAGACAAAGGAACAGTCCTCCAGCGCACCAGGCACATCGGGTGCCAGGAGTGCCTCGTCCAGCAGCCGCCCCGCGCCCGAGGCCATGGCAACCGATTTTGGGTTCGGCCAGCCGTCGCGCGGCGCGACGATGCGCATCCGGTCCAGCCCGAAGTTCCACATCGCACGGGCGGCAGCGCCAATGTTTTCGCCCATCTGGGGGCGCACCAGAACAAAGGCGGGCTGTGGCATATCGCTGGGCATGTCTGTCTCCATAGCGCCCAAAGGGCATTTTCCCCTGCTGTAATCGCAGGGGCTGCGAACGGCAAGGGCATCCACTGCTGGTCCCGGCGTCGCAGGGCGGCGCAGGATCCTTGCGTCCTGTGGCAGATGCGTTAAACACCTGCCAGCAAGCAACAGGAGCGCCCTTGATGGATACCGCCGCGGATACAGTGGAAAAGCCCCAGATCTATCTGATTTCGCCGCCCAGTTTCGAACTGGGCCGGTTTCCCGATCAACTGGCCAAGGTGCTCGACAGCACCGAGATTGCCTGCGTGCGCCTGGATCTGGCAAGCCGCGATGAAGACACGCTGAGCCGGGCCGGTGACGCTCTGCGCGAGGTCTGCCTCGCCCGCGATGTGGCCATCGTGATTTCCGATCATCAGATCCTGGCCGAGCGGCTGGGCCTTGATGGTGTGCACCTGACGGATGCCTCCAAATCCGTGCGCAGCGCCCGCAAGGCGCTTAGCGCCGATGCCATTGTCGGCAGCTTTTGCGGTGCTTCGCGCCACGACGGGCTGACCGCAGGCGAAGCCGGCGCCGATTACATCAGCTTTGGCCCCGTCGGCACTTCCGGTCTGGGTGACGGAGCCGTGGCCGAGCAGGAGCTGTTCCAGTGGTGGTCCGAAGTGGTCGAAGTGCCGGTTGTGGCCGAAGGCGGGCTGACTGAGGAATTGGTCAGAAGCCTTTCTCCTTACACGGATTTCTTTGGCATTGGCGAGGAAATCTGGCGCAGCGAAGATCCCGTTGCGGCGCTTCAGACATTTATCAAGGCGATGGGCTGAGCCTCAGCTCTCCCAGAAGGTACGCCATCGCCCCGGTGTTATAGCTGCGGGGCGATGGAAACACGATCAGAGCCAGACGCGTTCCACGAACCAGTAGCTGCCGATCAGCGCAATCGTGACGGAGGCTGGAATGGCGACGCGGCCGCGGTATTTCGGATGGCCGCCAAACCAGTAGCCGACCAGCAGATAGGCCAGTGCGATCACCGTCAGCTGCCCCAGTTCAACCCCGACATTGAACCCAATCAGCGCCGGAATGAATTGCGCCTGCGGCAGGCCAAATTCCCCCAATACGCTGGCAAAGCCCAGCCCGTGCAACAGGCCAAAACCAAAGATCACCACCGTCCGCCAGCTGTGCAGCCGCCGGGCAAAGATGTTCTCAACCGCGACAAAGACAATCGAGGCCGCAATCAGCGGCTCCACCACCGCCGGGTTCACAGTCACCAGCCCCAGCGCACCACAGGCCAGCGTGATGGTGTGGGCGACAGTAAAGGCGCTGACCTGCCACAAAAGCGGCTTTATACGAGTGCTGAGGAAGAAAAGCCCCAGGACAAACAGGATGTGATCCAAACCTTTTGGCAGGATGTGGTCAAAACCTACCGGGATATAGCTGGTAAAAGCCTTTGCCGGGGACAAGGCCGATCCGCCCCCGATCGCGATGGGTCCGGTGCTCTCACCGCCCTGAATATATCCGGTAAACGGCTCCTCGACCCCGTTCTGGCGCAGCACCACGGCGCCTGCCCCTTCCGGCCAACGGATCGTCAGCGCCGTGGCCAGCGGCGGCAACTCCCCCGAAAGGGACAGAACACTCTCGCGGGGCAGTTCGACGTCACCAGCCGGTGCAACGCGTACCTCATCCACCAGCAGCGGTACCGGGCGACCTGCCTCGACTTCAAGGGTTTTCAGCCAGTCCTCTGCAAACAGCCGCAGCATCGGCCCCAGTTCCCCAGGTGGCATGGCGCGCAACAGATCGTAGTCGCCCGCCTGGTCCGCCGTTTCGGTGTCCTGATGTGTGTCCAGATCAATACCGGCGACAAATGCTTCTGCATTCAGGCGAAGAGATAGATGTAACGTGTTGTCCTCAATCGTGAAATCGCCAATGGCTGGTGTCACCTCATGGGCTAGGGCGCGCTCGGCGCCCCAAAAGCCCAGACTTGACAGCAGGCAGAGGCATGCCACCTTCATCCCACGCAGCAACAAAGAATTCGTCATGAAAAATCACCTGGCCTGTCTACTCGTTTTTGCATTCTCTTTCAGGCTGGCGGACCCGGCCCTGTCTCATGAGTTTTGGATCGAACCGCAGAATTATCAAGTTGAATCCGGAGAAGACCTCTCTGCGCAACTGCTGAATGGGCAAGAGTTCAAGGGGTTTCGGCTGCCATACTTTGAAACCCGCACCAAACGGTTCGAAGTGATCAGCGGCGACACCAGCACAGCTTACGCGGGGCGCATGGGCGATCTGCCGGCCCTGACCGTGACCGCCGAACAGGACGGGTTACTGACTCTGGTCCATGAAACCATGCCGGAAACGCTGATCTATGAGACTTGGGAAAAATTTGACGCCTTCGCCGAGCATAAGGGATTTGCCGATATCCGTGCCCGGCACGAGGGGCGCGGCCTGCCCGTGGATGGATTCACCGAACGCTACAGCAGGCACGCGAAATCCCTGATTTCCGTCGGCAGCGGCGCCGGGTCGGACCGGGAAAGCGGCATGGAGACAGAGTTTGTTGCACTGGAAAACCCCTATACGTTCAAGGGTGACACGCTACCGGTTCAGCTGTTCTACCGGCAAAAACCGCGCTCGGCGGCACAGGTCGAAATCTTCGAACGCGCGCCCGATGACAGCGTGACCATCACCCTGACCCAGACAGATACAGAGGGACGCGCCGAGATCCCGGTGAAGCCCGGCCATACCTATCTTCTGGACGCTGTTGTGCTGCGCCCGTCCGATCCGGAAACCGGCGCGGTATGGGAAACGCTTTGGGCTGCGCTGACCTTTGCGGTGCCATAGGTTGCAAAGCCGCTTGCGGGGGCGCGTGAAAGGCGGCAAGAGAGAGCCATGACATCGCCCCGTTCCGATACTCCCATGGCCCAACCTGCTCCCGCCCAGATTCTCTGCATCGGATCGGTGCTGTGGGACGTGATTGGCCGCTGCTCCTCTGACATGCAGCGCGGATCTGACATGCCGGGGCGGATCACCCGCCTGCCCGGCGGCGTTGCCATGAACATCGCCATGACCCTCGCCCGCTTTGGCCTGAAACCCGCGCTGCTGAGCGCGATTGGTCAGGATGCCGAAGGGGATGAGCTGATCGCCGCCTGTGGTCACCTCGGGCTTGATACAGCGCACGTCTACCGCTCCGAAGATCTACCGACTGACCAGTATATGGCGGTCGAAGGCGCCAACGGGCTGATCGCAGCGATTGCCGATGCTCATTCGCTTGAGGCCGCAGGGGCGAAAATCCTGCGCCCGTTGCTGGATGGCACCCTTGGCTCGGAAACCGCGCCCTATGCCGGGCCGATTGCGCTTGATGGCAACCTGACCCTGTCCCTGCTGGACGACATCGCCGCCAGCCCCGCCTTTGCCAATGCCGACCTGCGGGTGGCGCCTGCCTCTCCGGGCAAGGCAGAACGGTTGCGGCCTTTCCTGATGCGCAGCCGTGGCACGCTTTACGTCAACCTCGAAGAGGCCGGTTTGCTTTGCCAGGACACCTTTGCCGATAGCGAAACCGCCGCAACCGCCCTGCTGGAGCGCGGCGCCGCACGGGTTCTTGTCACCGACGGCAGCCGGTCGGCCACCAAGGCGGACGCGCACAATACCTTTACGCTGGAGCCGCCGCAGGTCACCGTGGCCCGCGTCACCGGCGCTGGCGACACTTTCATGGCGGCGCATATCGCCGCCGAGACCCGCGGCGAGCCGCCCAAAAAGGCGCTGACATCGGCCTTGGCCGCCGCAGCCACATATGTTTCAGGAGAGCCTCCGCTGTGATCCCCATCAAATATTCCCAAGAAGTGGCCGAGGCCCGCGCTGCCGGTCGCGCCATTGTCGCGCTTGAAAGCACCATCATCACCCACGGCATGCCTTATCCGCAAAACGTGGAAACCGCCGCGCAGGTCGAACAGGACATTCGCGATGCGGGCGCGGTTCCGGCCACCATGGCGGTGATGAACGGCAAGCTGTACGTAGGCCTAGAAGCGGATGAGCTGCAGGCACTCGGTCAGGCCAAGAACGTCGCCAAGGTGTCGCGCGCGGATATCGCTGCCTGCATCGCCAGTGGCGGCACCGGAGCGACCACCGTGGCCGCCACCATGATCGCTGCCCGGCTGGCGGGGATTTCCGTCTTTGCCACCGGCGGCATCGGTGGTGTGCACAAGGGCGCCGAAACCAGTTTTGACATCTCCGCCGACCTGATGGAGCTGGCGCAAACCCCGGTGACTGTCGTTGCGGCTGGCGCCAAGGCGATTCTGGACATTCCGAAAACGCTGGAAGTTCTGGAAACCCAAGGGGTTCCGGTGATTTCTTATGGTCAGGACAGCTTCCCCGCCTTCTGGTCGGGGCAATCCGATCTCAATGCCCCGCTCCGTATGGACACGGCCAAGGAGATCGCCAGCGCCCATGCCATGCGCCAGGCCATGGGGCTCACCGGCGGGCAGTTGGTCGCGAACCCGATCCCGACCGAGGCACAGATCCCGGCCGAGGAACTGGCTCCGATCATCGCACTGGCCCAATCCGAGGCCGATGCACAGGGTATCTCCGGCAAAGGAGTGACACCCTTCCTGCTGCAGCGCATCTTTGATCTGACCGAAGGACGCTCGCTGGTGGCCAATATCGCGCTTGTGCGCAACAACGCCCGTCTTGCCGCGGCTATTGCTCAGGAATTGAACGCAATCGCGGGCTGATATGGTAATTCGGCAGCGCGGCCATTGCCGTTCTGCTGAACAGTGCCTAGGTTCCCCGCATCTGTCATCGTGAATGCGCCCATGACCACTCCATTTGATCAAGAACCCCACCGCCGTCCCGGCCTGTTCGCGCGGCTGCGCTCTTCCTTTCTAACCGGGATCGTCGTGATCGCGCCGGTGGGGCTGACACTCTGGCTGCTCTGGACCGTGATGGGTTGGATTGACGGTGTGGTTCTGCCCCTGGTGCCGCATACCATGCGGCCCGAGCAATATATCGGCATCAACCTGCGCGGCGTCGGGCTGATCATCTTCCTGTTGTTCACCATCATCGTCGGCTGGATTGCAAAAGGCATCATCGGCCGTTCGCTGATCGGGTTCGCAGAGAACCTGGTGGACCGGATGCCTGTGATCCGCTCGGTTTATTCCGGAATCAAGCAGATCTCGGAAACCGTATTCGCTCAGTCGGAAAGCAGCTTTGATACCGCCTGCCTGATCCAGTATCCGCGCAAGGGCGTTTGGGCGATCGCTTTTGTCTCGACCAAGGCAAAGGGTGAAATTGCCCAGCGGGCCGAAACATCCGGCGGGTTGATGAGCGTCTTCATCCCGACAACACCCAACCCGACCTCCGGGTTCCTGTTGTTTGTGCCAGAAGAGGATGTGACCGTTCTCGACATGTCGGTCGAGGATGCAGCGAAACTGGTGATTTCCGCCGGACTGGTCTACCCGAACCCCAAGGATCCGACGCAGCCGCCCGCCGACGGGGCCAAAGGCTGACGACTTAGGCTTTTTCGTCCTTTAGCCTGCAATGTCGGCATTAAGAGCGGCAGCTATCTCGCTGCCACTCCATTCCTTTTCCCATACCGCTTACAGAGCGGTCCAGCCACCATCGACGCTGATCGTGGTCCCGGTGATCTGCGCAGCCGCATCCGAGCAAAGGAAGACAGCCGTACCGCCAAGTTGCTCAACCGTGGCGAATTCGCGCGAGGGCTGACGCTCCAGCATGACCTTCTTGATCACCTCCTCGCGGCCCATGTTGTATTTCTCCATGGTGTCCGGGATCTGCGCCTCGACCAGCGGTGTCAGCACGTACCCCGGGCAGATCGCATTGGCGGTGATCGGCTCTTCAGCGGTTTCCAGCGCCACGGTCTTGGTCATACCGACCACGCCGTGCTTGGCCGCCACATAAGCCGATTTATAGGGCGATGCGGTCAGACCATGGGCAGAGGCGATATTGACCACCCGGCCCCAGCCCGCTGCGCGCATTTTGGGCAGCGCCGCTGCGGTGGTGTGAAAAGCCGAGTTGAGATTGATCGCGATGATCGCATCCCATTTGTCCAGCGGGAACTCATCAATCGGGGCGACGTGCTGGATCCCGGCATTGTTGATCAGAATATCGCAGCTACCCGCCTTGTCGATCAGGCCGCGGCAGTCTTCACCTTTGGACATATCCGCTTGAATGTAGCGGGCATTGACCGAGAACTCCTTGGCGATTTCTTCGGCCAGCGCGTGGTCTTCGTCCCTGTCGGTGAGCGAGTTCAGAACCACATCCGCACCGGCGCGCGCCATCTCGCGCGCAACGCCAAGGCCGATGCCCGAATTCGATCCGGTAATCACCGCCGTTTTGCCCTTCAGTGTCATATCTCAGGTGTCCTTTGAGCTGAGTTGAGTTGCGCGGCATTCTGCCACGTGACCGGGGCAAAGAAAACGCGTAGGACTACTGACTTGTTCATCCAGGATAGCCGAAATACACAGCGCTTCCGCCGTACTCTCCCAAGCTATTTGCCATCGAAAACCACACGATTTCACCAAAAAAAACGCCCGCACGAAGCGGGCGTTAAGTTATTGAGGCAGGTTTCATACAGGCAAGAAACCTATCGAGCAGTGACCCCTTTATACGCAATTTCGTGCTTTCATCCAAGCTAAAAGTTTGAAAAGACAAAGACGCGCCTCTACCGTGAAGGCTCAAGTAAATAAGGGCAGAATGGGATTGTTGCCAAAGTGAGGTCAGAATATTTCTCCGCCGCCAGATCGCTTGTGATGGGAATCGGGCTTTGTCTCAACGCCAGTTTTGCAGCCGCAGAATCAGCCCATGGTATTGCAATGTATGGCGAACCGGCGCTCGACCCTGGCTTCACCGCGCTTCCCTATGCCAACCCCGAGGCGCCAAAGGGCGGCAGGCTGGTTGTCGGCAACACCGGCGGCTTTGATACGCTGAACCCATTTGCCCAGAAAGGCACCCCGCCCTGGCAGCTCCGCTTCTGGGGATACGAAAGCCTGATGGGCCGCTCCTGGGATGAACCCTTTACCCTTTATGGCTTGCTGGCCGAATCGATCAACGTGCCCGAGGACCGCTCCTGGGTCGAGTTCACGTTGCGCCCCGAGGCGCGGTTTTCCGATGGCAGCTCTGTCACGGTCGAGGATGTGCTTTGGTCCTATGAAACGCTCGGCACCGAAGGTCACCTGCGCTATCGCGGGTTCTGGTCCAAGGTCGCCGGGATTGAACAGACCGGTCCACGCAGCCTGAAGATTACCTTCAATACCGAAGACCGGGAGCTGGCGCTGATCGCCGGTATGCGCCCGATCCTTAAAAAGGCGCAATGGGAAGGCAAGGATTTCGCGGCCTCTGGCCTCAGCGAGGCGCCCATCGGCACCGGCGCCTATGTGGTGTCCGATTTCGAGCCGGGCCGGTTTGTAACCCTCAGCCGCAATCCCGACTACTGGGGCGCGGATCTACCGCTGCGCCGGGGCATGCATAACTTTGACGAGCTCCGCATAGATTTCTTTGGCGATCAGACGGTGCTGTTCGAGGCCTTCAAGGCCGGAGAGCTGAGCGCCTATCGCGAATTCAACGCCGACAAATGGAAAAGCGCCTATGACTTCCCGGCTGTGACCGACGGCGACGTGGTCAAAAGCGAGATCCCGCATCAGCGCCCATCCGGCATGACCGGACTGGCGATGAACACACGCCGCGCACCGCTGGGTGACTGGCGCGTGCGAGAGGCGCTGATCCTTGCCTTCAATTTCGAATATATCAACGGCACCGTCACCGGCGGTATCCAGCCGCGGATCACCTCTTATTTCTCCAACTCCACCCTTGGCATGCGGGACGGTCCCGCGCCTGATGAGGTGCGCGCACTGCTCCAGCCCTATGCCGACAGCCTGCTGCCCGGCACGTTGGAAGGCTATGCCCTGCCCACCAGCGATGGCACCAAACGCAACCGCAGGAATCTGCGCCGTGCAGTCGCCCTGCTGGCCGAGGCAGGATGGACCGTGCAGGACGGCGTGCTGAAGAATCCTGACGGACAGGTGCTGACGCTGTCGGTTCTCTTACGCCAGGGCGATGCAGAGATGAAAACCATCGTCGAAATCTACGCCCGCGCACTGGATCGTCTGGGCATCACTATCACGCCAGAGCTTGTTGATAATGCGCAATATGTGGCGCGCCAGTCCGAGTTCGATTTCGACCTGACCCGGTTCCGCCGCGATCTGTCGCTCAGTCCCGGCAACGAACAGAAACTCTATTGGGGGCGCGCCGGGGTCAACCAACCCGGCAGCCGCAACCTGATGGGCATCGACAGCCCCGCCGCCGAAGCGATGATTGACCAGCTCCTGACCTCAAAGAGCACGGATGACTTCACCGCTGCGGTACGGGCACTGGACCGTGTGCTGACGGCGGGGCGCTATGTGATCCCGATCTGGCAATACGACAAAGGGCGCATTGCCCATAAGCGGCAACTGGCCCATCCCGAGAGCCTTCCAATATATGGTGATCGCACCGGCTTCTTCCCCGACGTTTGGTGGCATCAACCAGAGTAACTGGGCACGGCGCCGCAACCACTAGGCGTTGATCACAGCGGTTTCGCGTGATCGTGAAGATCTTCATGATCCAATTGTTTTCTTTTTTGACATATTTGCTACCATCATACCGTATTGTTGTTGTTTTCACGGGGTACTCGAAATGTCATGTTTCTCTGCTTCGGCCAGCTGGGCGGTCCGCTTTCCCCGCGCCAAACAGCGGTTTCCGTATCTTCAACGCCGGTATGCTCCCTGTCCGATCGGCGACAAGGACGGGTTCGTTGCTTACCTGGCCCAGTCGCACCACCTGACGCTCACCGAGGCGCAGGAAGAGGCCGACGACTTCCTGTTTTGGGAAAGGCTGCATGAAGAGCTGGAACGCGATGCGATCTGAGCGCCGTGTTCCTTTGGTCATCGCATTGGGGTGCGGACTACAGCCGCTGTGACCGCTGTGGGCTGAAATGCCCGTAGCGCGGGTCATACGGTGATGCGCGAGAATTCCTGGGCGCCATCCCTCAAAAAACAAAATCATAAAAATTCAGGGAGTTGTCAGCAGTACTTCACTGCGGCCTTCAGACCAGGGACGTGACCCACAGAATGGTCGCATCATCCGGGCTGAGCGAGATCACGTTGTGCCCCATGGCACCATCGTAATAGGCGCTGTCGCCCCGGCGCATTTCAACCGGCTCGTAAAACTCGGTATAAAGCATGATCACCCCGGTCAGCACATAGAGGAATTCCTCGCCGTCGTGCCGTACCCAGCCGTCAAACTCATCCATCGAGCGCGCCCGGACCCGGGCCCGGTACGGCAGCATCTGCTTGCGGGTCAAACCATCGGCGAGCAGTTCGTGCTCATAGGTGGCCGTCGCCTGATGCGATCCTTCACCGGATTTTGTCACCGTCATCCGCCCGTTCACCTGATCGCGCTGCGGCGGGGTGAACAGCTGCGGTACTGAAATTTCCAGCCCGACGGCCAGCTTTTTCAGGGCGTCATATGTCGGGGACATCTGGCCGTTTTCGATCTTCGAAAGGGTCGAACGGGCCAGCCCCGCTTGATTGGCCGCGTGTTCCAGCGTCCAGTCCCGCGCCTTGCGCAATTCCCGCACGCGGGCGCCAAGGTCCAGCGGTTCTGCCTGCGTGTCTTCGCCGCCAGAGCGGGCAATGGTGATAAGGGTTTTGGGGTCGCGGCCAGTCATGCTGTTTCTATAGGCCGCAGCACGGCAGCTTGCAACGCGGCACGTGTCACGCTAGCGAAGATCCATGATATCAGTTTTCGACAATGGGCCCTTTGCCCCCTGCCCGGCGCCGTTCAACATGGCCGCCCATGTTCTGCGTTTCGCACCCGACCGCCCTGAAAAACCTGCGCTGGAGGTCCTTGGCCGCGATCAAAGCCAGAAATGGACCTATGCCCAGCTGGAGGCCGCGGTGCGCGGGACCGGCACGGGGCTGTTGGCGGCGGGTCTGCGCCCTGGCGACATTGTGATGATGCGGCTTGGCAATACGGTCGATTTCCCGCTTGCCTATCTTGGCGCGATTGCGGCTGGTCTGGTACCCGTCCCGACCTCCTCGCAGCTGACCGCACCGGAAACCGCCAAGATGATTGCGGAACTCGACGTGGCCGCAGTTCTGCGCGATCCGTCGGTCGCCTGCGCCGATCACCCGCGCGAAATCATCCTGCCTGAACTGACCGCGATGCGCGACCTTCCTCCCTGCGAGTATGACATGGGGGATCCCGACCGTCTGGCCTATGTGGTCTATACCTCCGGCACCAGCGGATCACCCCGCGCCGTCGCTCATGCCCACCGCGCGATATGGGCGCGGCAAATGATGGTGCGGGACTGGTACGACCTTTCAGAACACGACCGCCTGCTGCACGCCGGCGCCTTCAACTGGACCTTCACCTTGGGCACCGGATTGATGGATCCGTGGAGCATTGGCGCAACCGCGCTGATCCCTGATCCCGACACACCGCCCGAGGCAATCCCGGCACTGCTGCGCGACCATCACGCCAGCATTTTTGCTGCTGCACCAGGTGTTTATCGAAAAATCCTCAACTCAAATCGCACTCTTGACCTGCCGGATCTGCGCCACGGCCTTTGTGCCGGTGAAAAGCTCTCGCGCCACCTCTCCGAGCTTTGGAGCGATCGAACCGGCCGGGCCCTTTTTGAGGCCTACGGCATGTCCGAATGTTCGACCTTCATTTCTTCCAGCCCGGCACACCCGGCGCGCGGCGATGCGCTTGGCCAGCCGCAGGAAGGACGCCGGGTTGCGATCCTTGGTCCAGACGGGCCAGTACCGCGCGGCGCCGAAGGTACCATCGCCGTGCACCGGTCGGACCCCGGTCTGATGCTGGGCTATCTGAACGCCCCCGATGAAACCGAGGCGCGCATACAGGGAGACTGGTTCCTGACCGGCGATCAGGGCGCCATGGCGGCCGACGGCCAGATCACCTATCTGGGGCGCGCCGATGACATGATGAACGCTGGTGGTTTCCGCGTCTCGCCCATCGAGGTCGAGACCACGCTTGCCGCTCATCACGGGATTGTGCAAGTCGGGGTGACATCGGTTGAAGTCAAGGAAGACACACATATTATCGTGGCCTTCTACACCGGCCCGCAAGAGATCCCCGAAGCCGACCTTCGGGATTTTGCCACGGACCGCCTGGCGCGTTACAAACAACCGCGCGCCTATGTGTATCTTGAGGCCCTGCCGACTGGCGCAAACGGAAAACTACTGAGGCGCGCCCTGCCGGCCTATTTCAAAGGATAACCCATGACCAGCCTTCCTTCGGTCAAGCTCGACATTCTTTCGGACCCGATCTGCCCCTGGTGCTATATCGGTAAGACGCATCTGGACAAAGCCTTGGCCGAGATTCCCGACCATCCTTTTGTGATCGAATGGCACCCCTTCCAGCTGAACCCCGACATGCCCCGCGAAGGTATGGACCGGCGCGCCTATCTTGAGGCGAAGTTTGGCGGCAAGGAAGGCGCGGTGCGGGCCTATGCCCCCATCGTGGAACATGCTGAACAGGCCGGACTGTCGATCGATTTCGAAGGCATGAAACGCACGCCCAATACGCTCAACGCGCATCGGCTGATCCATTGGGCCGGCACCGAAGGTAAACAGACCGCGGCCGTGGATGCCCTGTTCGAGGCCTATTTCGTCAAAGGCCTCGATATTGGTGATCCCGAAATCCTCGCTGACATTGCCCAAGAGATTGGCATGGAACGCGATGTCATGCTGAAACTGCTGGAGACCGAGAACGACATCGAGGCGATCCAGTCCCGCGATGCGCATTCGCGCAAGATGGGCGTGAACTCGGTCCCGACCTTCGTGGTAGCCAACCAGCACGCCGTACCCGGTGCCCAGCCGCCCGAACTGTGGAAGCAGGTGATCGCCGACATCATGTCCCAGTTGGAAGCCGGACCAAAGGATGAATAATGCAGATTAAGCGGTCCAGTATCTTTGCCACCCTCATCGGTATCGTCGTTTTCAGTACAGTGTTTTTTCATTACGCCGAGGGGTGGAACTGGCTGGACAGCCTGTTCTTTACGGTCGTGACCATTTCCACCGTGGGTTACGGGAACTTTGTTCCCGTGACGGCGGCCGGGAAGATCGGCACGATCATCCTGATCTTCAGCGGCCTTGGGGTCTTTGCCCTGGCGATCCGGGAATTCGCGCTCTACCAGATCCAAAAACGCGAAGAACACAGCGAGTGGCTAATTGCCCATTTCGGCCGCCACCATCGCGAAGATCCGACCACTGCGGCCAACGAGGATGAGTGTCCCGACCCGCCCAAGTCACCTGCGCGCCAGTGACGACCCTACCGCAATTCAGACCATCGCATTGATGCACAGAGTCCTGTGCAGGCGATCTACTGGTGCCTTTTTTAAAATCATGGTAGCGGCCTTGCAGCGGCGCCCGGATTGGATCCGATTTCCGGTTCCTTCTGAAGCACCGCATGAGGTTATCTATGTCAAAATCCGTTTCAAACCCGATGTCGAAAGGTGAATTTATCGCCTTGATCGCGATGATGTTTGCCACCATCGCCTTTTCCATCGACGCCATGCTGCCGGCCCTGCCGGAAATTGGTGAAACGCTGAGCCCCGACAACGTGAACCGGGCGCAGCTGATTATCACCTCGTTTGTTCTGGGCATGGGCATCGGCACCTTCTTTACCGGTCCGATCTCGGATGCCTTTGGCCGCAAGCCGGTGATCTTTGGCGGCGTTATCCTTTATATCATCTCGGCCGCTGCGGCCTGGGCCGCGCAATCGCTGGAACTCGCCCTTTTGGCGCGGGTCACCATGGGGCTTGGCGCTGCCGGGCCGCGCGTTGTCGCCATGGCTGTCGTCCGGGATCTCTACTCGGGCCGTGAAATGGCGCGGGTGGTCTCCATCGCCATGATGATCTTCACGCTTGTTCCGGCCGTTGCGCCGATGCTGGGCTCGGTCATCATCGCCTTTTCCAGCTGGCGCGGCATCTTTGCTGCCTTTGCGGCCTTTGCTCTCATCATCGCACTTTGGATGGGCGTGCGCCTGCCCGAGACGCTGGAGCGGCAAGACCGCCGCCCGGTGCGCCCGGCGCTGATGGCTGCAGCACTGAAGGAGATGGTGACCCACCCCACCGTCCGCCTGTCGATCATCGCCCAATGCCTGTGCCTTGGCATGCTGTTCACCATGATCACCCTGGTTCAACCGGCCTATGATGTGGTCTTTGACCGCGCCGAAAGCTTCCCTTACTGGTTCTTCGGCGTTGCGCTGGTTGCCGGGACGGGCAGCCTCCTGAATGCCGTACTGGTGGTGCGTCTGGGGATGCGCCGCATGGTGACCTGGGCGCTGGCCTCCCAGATCGGTCTGGCATCGGCCATGCTGGTTCTGGAAAGCATGCCGCTGGACAACTCCGTTGCCTTTGGCCTGTTTGTGACCTGGCAGACCAGCGTGTTCTTCATGGCCGGCGTTACTCTTGGTAATCTCAACGCCATGGGGATGGAGCCGATGGGCCATATCGCGGGTATGGCTGCCTCGGTCATGGGGGCAATCTCCACAGTAGTTGCCGCAGCCATCGCCGCACCGGTCGGGCTGTTGTTCGACGGATCGCTGCTGCCGCTGACCGCAGGCATTCTGATCATGGCTTTCCTCGGGTTTCTCGTCATGCTGCATATGGCGCGAGTAGAAGCACGCCTGCCTGCGGTTTAACCCCGCACCGCCGCCTGCCATCAGATTGCGCAACTGCACTGCTGCCGCGTCGCGCCGGGGACACGCCGCTTGCCCGGCAAGCCTGAAAACCCTAACCTCTTCATAAGCTTGAAGGGGTGTTTTCATGGATTTCTATTATGATCTCGGGACCTATTCCTGTCCCGTGACCACCGGCAGCGCCAAGGCGCAGCTGTGGTTTGATCGCGGTTTGATCTGGACCTATGGCTATAACCATCAGGAGGCAGCCACCTGTTTTCGCCGCGCGCTGTCCGAGGATCCGGGTTGCGCCATGGCGCATTGGGGTCTCGCCTATGCATCCGGCCCCAACTATAACATGCCGTGGGAATTGCACGACCCCGCGACCCGGGCCGAGGTGCTGGCGACAGCCTATGATGCGACGCAGTCCGCTCTGGCCCATGCAGAGGGCTGCACCCCGGCCGAGCGCGCCCTGATCGCAGCGCTGACCGCCCGCTATCCGCAGCGCACGCCCGCCGACGACATGCACGCCTGGGACCATGATTTTGCCGACAGCATGCGTGCGGCCTTTGCCAAGGTGCCCGACAATCTGGACCTGCGCTGCGTCTATGTCGAAAGCCTCTTGAACCTCACACCCTGGAACATGTGGGATCTGAAAACCGGCCTTCCGGCAGAAGGCGCGGCGACGACAGAAGCGCAACAGGTTCTGGAAGACGCCTTTGACAGCCTGCCCGGCGCCATGACCCATCCCGGCCTGCTGCATCTTTATGTGCACCTGATGGAAATGTCGCCGACCCCGGAAAAGGCGCTGAAGGCGGGTGATGTGCTGCGCGATCTGGTGCCGGATGCCGGGCATCTGGTGCATATGCCCACCCATATCGACGTCCTCTGTGGCAATTATCAGGATGTGGTCTATTGGAACCAGAAGGCGATCGAAGCAGACCTGAAATACTACGAGCGCGAAGGCGCCTATAATATCTACACCGGCTATCGGCAGCACGACTATCACTTCGTGATCTATGGTGCTCTTTTCCTTGGACAAATCGAGCCAGCCCTACGCGCCAATCAGGGGCTGTGGGACACCACACCTATTGAAATGCTACGGATCGAAAGCCCGCCGATGGCAGATTACTTCGAAAGCTACATGGCCATGCATCCCCATATCCTGATCCGGTTTGGCCGCTGGGACGAGGCGATTGCGCTGGAACTGCCAGAGGACCAGGAGTTGTTCCGCACTCTGACAGCCACTACCCATTATGCCCGCGCCCTTGGCTATGCTGCGACGGGCCGCGTGGCTGAGGCAGAGGCCGAGGAAGCGCTGTTCATTGCGGCCAAGGACCGGGTGCCGGAGACCCGTCTGATGCACAACAACCGCGTTGTGGATCTTCTTGAAATCGCGCGGGAAATGCTGCGCGGCGAGATTGAGTATCGCAAGGGCAACTTTGATATCGCCTATGGCCATCTACGCCGCTCGGTCGATCTTGATGATAACCTGCCTTACGACGAACCCTGGGGTTGGATGCAGCCGACCCGCCACGCGCTGGGGGCACTGCTGCTGGAGCAAGGCCATGTGACCGAGGCCGAGGCCGTCTATCGCGCCGATCTGGGGCTGGATGGCACCCTGTCGCGGGCGTCGATCCATCCCGACAACGTCTGGAGCCTCAAAGGGCTGCACGATTGCCTCGCGGCGCGTGAGGAAACCGTGGAAATCCACCACATTCGCCAGAAGCTGGATCTGGCGCAGGCGCGTTCGGACGGGATCATGGCCTCCTGCGGCTGCGCGCAGGTGGCGATGGCGCCGCAGGACTGTTGCGCCTGACCCGCACCATCCCTGCGCGCTGAAGGCCTAGCCCTGCTTTGCCTTGGCTTTTTTCTTCTCCGCGACCACCTTTTCGGCCAGGTCGCGGGCGATGGCAAAGGCGCCCTTGATCTTGTCGCTGTCCTTCTTCCAGTCGCGCCGCACGACGATCTTGTTGTCCTTGACCTTGGCCAGGCCCTTCTGATCCTCGATGAATTCGACCAGCCCCTGAGGGGAGGCGAATTTGTCATTGTGGAACTGCAGGGTTGCGCCCTTGGGACCGGCGTCCAGCTTGGCGATGCCTGCGCGTTTGCACATCGCCTTGATCCGCACCACCAGCATCAGCGTATTGACCTCTTTCGGCAGTTTACCAAACCGGTCGATCAGTTCTGCCGCGAACCCTTCCAGCTCTACCTTGGTCGTGAGGCCCGAGAGGCGGCGATAGAGGCCAAGGCGCACATCCAGATCGGGCACGTAATCCTCCGGGATCAGCACCGGCACGCCCAGATTGATCTGCGGCGCCCATTGATCGTCGCCCTCGGAAAGGCCCTCCAACTCCCCGGCCTTGATCTTGGCAATCGCCTCTTCCAGCATGGATTGGTACAGCTCATAGCCCACATCGCGCATCTGGCCCGATTGTTCCTCGCCCAGCAGGTTCCCAGCGCCGCGGATATCAAGATCCTGACTGGCAAGGGTAAATCCGGCGCCCAGAGTGTCGAGCGAACCGAGCACCTTGAGCCGTTTTTCAGCCGTCGCGGTCAGGCGCACGCGCGGCTTGGTGGTAAGGTAAGCATAGGCACGGGTTTTCGAGCGGCCCACCCGGCCCCGGATCTGGTAGAGCTGCGCCAGACCGAACATATCGGCCCGGTGCACCACCATGGTGTTTGCCGTCGGAATATCGAGCCCGGATTCCACGATGGTTGTCGCCAGAAGGATGTCGAATTTGCCGTCGTAGAAGGCATTCATCCGGTCATCAAGCTCACCGGCCGCCATCTGACCATGCGCAACCACATAGGTCAGCTCGGGCAGTTGCTCCTTGAGGAATTCCTCGACCTCGGCGAGGTCTGAAATCCGCGGCACCACGTAAAAGCTTTGCCCGCCGCGATAATGTTCCCGCAGCAACCCTTCGCGGATGGTGACAGCGTCGAATTCGCTGACATAGGTGCGGATCGCAAGCCGGTCCACCGGCGGGGTGCCGATAATCGACAGATCCCGCACGCCCGTCAGGCTCAGCTGCAGGGTCCGCGGGATCGGCGTTGCGGTCAGGGTCAGCACGTGAATGTCACTGCGGAGCTGCTTCAGGCGTTCCTTGTGGCCGACGCCGAAATGCTGCTCTTCGTCGATGATCAGCAGGCCAAGGTTCTGGAACTTGATCCCCTTGGCCAAAAGCGCATGGGTGCCGATCACGATATCGACCGTTCCCTTGGCCATACCTTCGCGCGTTTTGGCAGCGTCCTTTGCTGTAACAAAACG
The DNA here is from genome assembly GCF_041008815.1 of Pseudophaeobacter sp. A-200-2. Classification (NCBI taxonomy): domain Bacteria; kingdom Pseudomonadati; phylum Pseudomonadota; class Alphaproteobacteria; order Rhodobacterales; family Roseobacteraceae; genus Pseudophaeobacter; species Pseudophaeobacter sp. A-200-2. The sequence goes on from NZ_JAXGFU010000001.1 coordinate 211,926, forward strand.
CGACAACTGCCTGACTTCCAAGGGGAAACCCCGGAACCGTTCTGCGAACGAGGCCGCGTGCTGTCGCGCCAGCAGGGTTGTCGGCGCGATGACAGCCACCTGCACGCCGGACATTGCCGCGACAAAGGCCGCGCGCATCGCGACCTCCGTCTTGCCAAAGCCGACATCGCCGCAAATCAACCGGTCCATCGGCTGGCCCGAGGTCATATCCGCCATCACGTCCTCGATGGCGCGCAGCTGATCGTCGGTTTCCTGATAGGGAAAACGTGCCGAGAATTCCTCCCAGGCGTGCGGCGGCGGATCCATGATCGGTGCCTTGCGCAGCGCCCGTTCGGCCGCAATCCGGATCAGCCGGTCGGCCATCTCCCGAATGCGCTCTTTCAGCTTGGCCTTCTTCGCCTGCCAAGCACCGCCGCCCAGCCGGTCCAGAAGCCCCTCATCATGGCCATATTTGCTCAGCAGTTCGATATTCTCGACAGGCAGGTACAGCTTGGCCTCTTCGGCATATTCCAGCAGCAGGCATTCGTGGGCCGCACCGGCAGCAGTAATGACCTCCATGCCCTGATAGCGGCCAATGCCGTGGTCCACATGCACCACCAGATCCCCCGGCGACAGCGATTGCGCCTCGGTCAGGAAATTCTCAGCCTTGCGGCGTTTCTTGGGTGAGCGGATCAGCCTGTCGCCCAGAACGTCCTGCTCCGAGATTACCGTCATGTCCGGCGCTTCGAACCCGTGTTCCAGCGCCCAGACCGCGAGATGCAGCCCGGATTTTCCAATCCGTGTGCCATCCATGACCGGGATTGCCTCGGCCAGACCTTCGTCTTCGATCAGCCCGGTCAGACGTTCCCGCGCACCTTCGGAGTATGAGGCAACCACGACCGGACCTTTTTGCATCCGCTCCTGAATATGGGCGGCCAAGGCACCAAAAAGACTGACGTTTTCCAACTGACGCTCGGGCGCGAAATCCCGCCCGATCCGCCCGCCTGCATCCACCACACCGGGGCCAGAGGCCTGCGCCAGCGGATGCAGCTGGATGGTACGATGTGCACTGGTTGCGTCCTCCCAGGCGCTGTCGTCGAGATAGAGCAGCCCTGGCGGCGTGGGTTTGTAAACCGTGTCCAGCCGTCCCTTTTGCGCCATCGCCAGTTTGCGGGTTTCATACTGGTCCACGATACTGTCCCAGCGCGCCAGCCGGGATGCGGTGACCTGATCGTCCAGCGTGACCGAGGCCTGCGGCAGGTAGTCAAACAGGGTTTCCAGCTTCTCGTGAAAGAACGGTAGCCAGTGTTCGATCCCTTGATGCTTGCGGCCCGCGCTGACCGCCTCGTACAGCGGATCGTCAGTGCCCGCCGCGCCGAATTCAATCCGGTAGTTCTGCCGGAACCGGGTGACGGCAGCCTCGTCCAGGATCACCTCGGACACCGGCGCCAGCTCAATCAGGTCCAGTTTTTCGGTGGTCCGCTGGGTCACCGGGTCAAACCGGCGCGCGCCATCCAGCACGTCACCGAACAGATCGAGCCGCACCGGCCCGGTGTCGCCCGGCGGGAAGATATCGATGATCCCGCCCCGGATTGCGTAGTCGCCCGGCTCCATGACCGTTGGGCTTTGCGTGAACCCCATGCGGACCAGGAACTGACGCAGCGCCGTTTCGTCGATCCGGTGATCGACCCGAGCGCTAAAGGCCGCCTCGCGCAGGACCTCGCGCGCAGGCACCCGCTGACTGGCGGCGTTGAGCGTGGTCAGCAGGACGAACTGCGATGGCATCTGGTGGACCAGCGCCGCCAGCGTCGCCATCCGCGCGGCGGAGATATCGGCGTTGGGCGAAACGCGGTCATAGGGCAGACAGTCCCAGCCGGGGAAGACAATGACCGGCATGTCCGGCGCAAAGAAGGCCAGCGCGGCGCGCATAGCCTCCATCCGCTTGTCATCGCGGGCCACATGAAGAACCGGACCGCCGGACGTTTCGACCTCTTTCAGCACCAGCCGGGCATCGAACCCTTCCGGCGCGCCGCCCATGGTTATCGCAGGCTGCGCCATGCTGCGCGTCTCCCTCTTCATTGTGTTTCTTCAGCTCTGGGTTCCTGGTGATGCTCAGCCAAAGACGCCCAACCGCAGATTCTGGTACATGCCCCACATCGCCGTGACAAAAATGGAGATCATGCCGATGATCTGGATCGCAAAGCGGCAGGTGGCAAGTCTGCGGTAGAGCGCATCGCCCTGCGGCTCATTCATCCGGATCGACCGCGCCGTCGCCAGATTGACCAAACTCACCGTAGCCATCGGGAACAGCAGCAGGAACACCGCCTGTGCGAATTCCACGTCAAGGCCAAAGCCCAAGGTCGCCAAGGACGACAGCACGAAGCAAGCGATCGCAAGGATCCAAAGTCCCGCCATTTGAACCACATAGAGCATGCGGTTTACGTTGATCCGCACCAGATCCTCCAGATCCTCGGCGCTCTGGCCGCCGTTCTTGCGCGCCCGGTGCACCATGTCAAAGGGCACCCCAAGGATCCAGTGGCTGGCCGTGGACCACATCACTGCCAGCGCGATCCAGTACCACAGGTTGGAAAAGGACCGCAGGTCGATCATTTCGGTCAGTGTCTGAAACAGATCCAATCCCGTGCCCTCTTCCGTCTGTTCGCATTCGCCGCCTTATATCCACCGCCAAAGCCCCCGGCACAAGCCCCGCAGACAAAGGGCGCACAAGCGCGGCGATTGTGCCACTTGCATGACAGCGCGGTTCCATGCGACCCACAGGCGTGCCACAGAGAGATGAGAGACCACGATGAAGCCGACCGTCGCCCCCTTTCCCGCTGCCCGTCTGCGCCGCACCCGTGTCAGCCCCGCCATTCGCGGGTTGGTCCGCGAGAACACGCTGACCACGGATGATCTGATCTGGCCGGTTTTCGTGCGCGATGGTGAAGGGATCGTGGAGCCTGTCGTCTCCATGCCCGGGGTGGTGCGCCGGTCGGTCGACAAGATCGCCGAGGCGGCGGTCGAGGCACAGGCCCTTGGCATTCCGGCGATTTGCCTCTTTCCCTATACCGATCCGGCGCTCAAGACCGAAGACTGCGCCGAGGCCTGGAACCCCGACAACCTGTGCAACCGCGCCATCCGCGCGATCAAGGCCGTCGCGCCGGACATCGCGGTAATGACAGATGTGGCGCTCGATCCCTATAATATCAACGGTCACGATGGTTTTGTCGTCGATGGTGAGATCCTCAACGATGAAACTGTCGAGGCGCTGGTGAAGATGACCCTCGCGCAAGCCGAGGCCGGTGCGGACATCATCGGTCCATCGGACATGATGGACGGTCGGATCGCCGCCATGCGCAGCGGCCTGGAACAGGGCGGCCATCGCAACGTATCGATCCTGTCCTATTCGGCCAAATACGCCTCTGGCTTTTACGGCCCGTTCCGCGATGCGGTCGGTGCCTCTGGCGCGCTCAAAGGCGATAAGAAGACCTATCAGATGGACCCCGGCAACTCGGACGAGGCGCTGCGGCTGGTCGAACGTGACCTGCAGGAAGGCGCAGATATGGTCATGGTCAAACCCGGCATTGCCTATCTGGACATCTGCCACCGTGTGAAAACCACCTTTGGCACGCCCACCTTCGCCTATCAGGTTTCAGGCGAATACGCGATGATCCAGGCTGCCGCCCAGAATGGCTGGATCAATGGCGAGCAGGTCATGCTGGAAAGCCTTCTTGCGTTCAAACGCGCAGGCTGTGACGGTATTCTGACCTATTTCGCGCCTGAAACCGCACGGATCCTGAACGGCTGACCCACCGCTGTCCGGGATCAATTCCGGCGACGGACACTACCAGCCCCACAGCAACGCCCTGCGGGAAGCCGCTCAGGCGGGCTGCGGCGCTGTTGTCGTAGATGACAGCGGGCTTTTTTCCGCCTATGATCCTGCTCAGAGCCGAACAACCGGCCTTTATCCATAACGTGACAGGCAATACTTCACATGAGCAGACATATTTCCCCCCGCTTGACGCGCCGCGGCTTCACTCTTGGCATTCTTGCCGGGACCGGAGCGGTTGCGGCCTGTGGCAATGGCGTTGGCAACAACAATGCCGCCACCATCGACGCCCGAGTCGATGCCACCCTCAACCAGATGTACAGCCGATACCCCAACACCATCACGCTGGCCGAGAAATCGACTGGCATGCTGGTGATGCCGCTGGTCACCGAAGCTGGTTTCCTGATTGGCGGCGCTTATGGGCGCGGCGCACTGCGCATCAATGGCGTAACGGTCGATTACTATTCCACGGTCAAGGGCAACGCCGGGTTGCAAATCGGCGCCCAGCAATACGCCCATGTGCTGTTCTTCATGACCGACGATGCCCTGGCCGGGTTCCGACGCTCTTCGGGTTGGGCAGCCGGCGCTGATCTTGAATATGTGATCAAAGACGATGGCAACTCTGTCGCGGCCGATACCAATACCCTGACCTCTCCGATCCTGGCGGCCGTTTTCGCGCAGGCCGGTCTGCGTGTTGGCGCCACCCTGGAAGGCACCAAATACACCCGCATCATTCCCTGATCGGACACGGCTCAGCAGAATTTTCCGCTGAAGCAGCAGACGAAAAAAGGCGCGCCACATTCCGGGCGCGCCTTTTATTTCAGATGGTTGCGGGCTCTGTTTAACCTGCTGACTTCAGGCGTTTGAACAGCGACGAGGTATCCCAGCGCCCGCCGCCCATCTTCTGCACATCCTTGTAGAACTGATCGACCAACGCGGTCACCGGCAGGCTGGCTCCGGTTTCGTCTGCGGCATCCAGACAGATCCCCAGATCCTTGCGCATCCAGTCCACCGCAAAGCCATGTTCGAAATGATCGTCCAGCATGGTCTCATAACGGTTCGCCATCTGCCAGCTGCCTGCCGCTCCCTGGCTGATCACCTCGACCACGGCGCGGCCATCCAGCCCCGCCTTTTCTGCAAAATGCAGCGATTCCGCCAAGCCCTGCACCAAACCGGCGATTGCGATCTGGTTGCACATCTTGGTCATCTGACCGGCGCCGCTGTCGCCAATCCGGCGGCAGATGCGAGCATAAGCGTCAATGATTGGCTCCGCGCGGGCATAGGCCTCCGCTTCACCGCCGCACATCACCGATAGAACCCCATTCTCGGCGCCCGCCTGACCGCCAGAAATCGGCGCATCGACGAAGGAAATGCCCAGCTCGGCAGCCGCCTCGAACAACTCCCGCGTGACGCTGGCAGAAACCGTGGTGTGATCGACAAAAACGCCGCCCTTGGCCATCCCGGCAAAGGCGCCATCCGGCCCCAGGCAGACCGAGCGCAGGTCATCATCGTTGCCCACACAGGACATCACGAATTCCGCGCCCGCAGCCGCCTCGCGCGGAGTTGGCGCGCTGGCACCGCCGTGCTCCTTGACCCAGGCCTCGGCCTTGGCGGCGGTGCGGTTGTAGACCGTCACCTCGTGACCCGCCGATTGCAGGTGCCCGGCCATCGGATAGCCCATAACTCCCAACCCCAGAAATGCAGCTTTTGCCATGTGCTTTTCCCCTGTGCTTTCTTGGCATATGTTGACGCTACCCTAGCACTGGCGGCGCGGGGTGCAATCGTGCCAGGCCGCTGAACACAGAAAACAAAGGGAAAAACCTTTATATGGCACTCCTGTTCCGCTGGCTGATGCGACTGACCGCCACCTTGATTCTGCTGTCGCTCGCTGCGGTTGTCCTGGCCTACTATTTCGCCTCACAGTCTCTGCCCGACTATGACAAGACGATTGCCCTGCCCGGCCCCACGGCCCCGGTCGAGATTGTCCGCGACAACGCCAATGTGCCGCATATCTTCAGCAGCATCGGCGCCAGTGACGAGGACGTGTTTTTTGGCCTCGGCTATGCCCATGCGCAGGACCGCTTGTGGCAGATGGCTGTAATGCGGCGCACCGCGCAGGGACGTCTGTCTGAGATCTTTGGTACCCGCACCATTGAGGTCGATACTTTCGTGCGGCGGCTTGATCTTTACCGGCTGGCACAACAATCGGTCGCGGTTCAGACACCCGAAGCCATGGCCGCGTTGACCGCCTATTCCGCTGGTGTGAATGCCCGCCTGCAGGAGATCAACGAAGAGGCGCTGGGGCGCGGCGCGCCGGAGATGTTCCTGTTTAATATGCCGCTGGCCCCATGGCAGCCTGCCGACAGTATCGCGATCATGAAACTGATGGCGCTGAAACTGTCCGGCCATATGCGCGAGGAAATCCTGCGGGCACGCACCTCTCTGGCGCTCGCCGATCCGGAACGCCTGTTTGATATCCTGCCCGATGCGCCGGGATCCGGCACGGCCGCGCTGCCGGAATATGCGAGCCTGTTCCCAGATGCACCGCGCATCGCCGCCTCTTCGCCCGAACCGGAAAGTCGCCTGTTTCCGCTCGCGCCGCGCGGCCTTGGCGGGGCGTCCAATGCCTGGGCTGCCGATCCCAGTCGATCCGCCACGGGCGGCACCCTACTGGCCAATGATCCACATCTGGGCCTCAGCGCGCCCGGGATCTGGTATCTGGCGCGGATGGAGTTGGCGACCGGCGGCGTGATTGGCGGAACCATACCAGGGCTGCCTGCCGTGCTCACCGGACGCTCAAACGACTTGGGCTGGGGGATCACCTCTTCCTACATGGATGATCAGGATCTCTTCATCGAAAAGATCAATGCCGAAAATCCCGAAGAATATTTAAGTCCAACGGGTTACACGCCTTTCGTTACCCGCCGGTCCATCATCAACATCAAGGACGCGCCGCCAGTCACCTTGACCCTGCGCTGGACCGAGAACGGGCCGGTTCTTCCGGGGTCCATGTTCTCTCTGGCCACCATCACCCCGCCGGGTCACGTGGTCAGCCTTGGCTGGACAGCTCTATCGGGCGAAGATACCTCGGTCAGCGCCGCCATCGCTTTGATGCGAAGCGCCTCGGCCCGGGAAGCGATCCGCGTCGCCGAAGATTATATTGCACCTTCGCAGAACCTGACGCTGGCGGATAAGGAAACGATTGCCCTCAAGACCATCGGCGCCATTCCCCAGCGCGATGCACGCCATCAAAGCAAGGGCCGCCTGCCAAGCCAGGGCTGGCGCCGGGAAAACATTTGGAAAGGCCGCGCGCCCTATGCTGCCAACCCGGAATTCATCAGTCCCCGTGGCGGGATCCTGGGCAATACCAATAACAAGCTGCTGGACCGCCCCTTTCCAAACCATGTCTCCTTCGACTGGGGCGACACCCAGCGGATCAACCGCTGGCGCCGCTTGATGCAGAACCGCGAAGTGCATACGCGCGACAGCTTCATTGAGGCGCAGCTTGATACGGTATCCTACTCTGCCCGGGCCCTGCTGCCGCTGATCGGGGCAGACCTGTGGTTCACCGGCGAGGCCGCCCCCGAAGGTAGCCGCGAACGCCAGCGTCACACCGCGCTGACCCTGCTGTCTGAATGGAACGGCGAAATGAATGAGCACCTGCCGGAGCCGCTGATCTATGCGGCCTGGCTCCGGGCGCTGCAAGCGCGGCTGATCACCGATGATCTGGGACCGCTGACCGAAGAGTACAAACACGTGGATCCGCTGTTCATCGAACGGGTCTACCGCGACATCGATGGTGCTGCCGCCTGGTGCGATGTCCGGCAAAGCGCGCCGCAGGAAACCTGTACCGACATGGCACGGCTGGCGCTGGACGATGCGCTGATCTGGATCGAGGAACGCTATGGCACCGCGCTGGAATCGCTGCGTTGGGGCGATGCCCACCAAGCCACCCACGACCACGAGGTTCTGGGCGAGGTGCCAGTGCTGCGGTTCTTTGTGAACATCCGCCAGTCCACCAGCGGCGGCGACAACACCCTGCAGCGCGGGCGCACCTCTGGCGAAGGCCCGATGCCGTTTCAGAATGTCCATGCCGCCGGGTTCCGCGGCGTCTATGATTTCGCCGATCCGGACAGTTCGGTCTTTGTTACCTCCACCGGCCAGTCGGGACATTTCCTCTCGCGCCACTATGACGACATGGCCCAGTTGTGGCGCCGGGGTGAATATATCCCGATGTCTCTGGACGAGGATCTTGCCCGCGCGGCGGCAGTCGGGGTGACCCGTATCCTGCCCCGGAACTAGACAGAGAGCCCCTGGATGGAAGATCAAGCCGTCACTCTGATCATCTTTGGTCTTCTGTTCTTTGCCGGGTTGGCGGCCGACCGGATCGGGCGACGGTTGCGCCTGCCCCGTGTAACCCTGCTTCTGGGCTGCGGCTTGCTGATCGGTCACTCCGGGTTTGGTTTGCTGCCGGACAGCATCACGGAACTGTACCCAGTGATTGCTGTGGTGGCGCTCAGCGCGGTTGCGGTTCTCTTGGGCAGCGCCTTGTCCATGTCCAACCTGCGCCAGCATGGCCGCGTGGTTGTCGTCGTGTCACTGTCCATCGTTATCGTCAGTCAGGTCGCCGTCACAACCGGGCTTTGGGCCATGGGCCTGCCGCTGACGCTGGCCATCCTGCTGGGCGCGCTGGCCACGGCGACCGATCCCGCAGCCACCTATGACGTGATCGATCAATCCGGGCTGAATACCGGATTTACCCAAACTCTCAAAGGCTTGGTCGCCATTGATGATGCTTGGGGGCTGTTCGCCTTCAGCCTCGCATTGCTGATGATTGATCTCATCAGCGGTATTGGTGACGGTGTTGATACGCTGATCATCGCCACGCAGGAGGTTGTCGGATCGATAGGACTGGGGATCGCCATCGGCATTCCTGGTGCGCTGCTGACCGGACGGCTGTCAGATGGGGAGCCGCTGCGGATCGAGGCGCTTGGCCTGATCTTCCTGACCGCCGGACTGTCGCTGATGCTGGAGCTGTCCTATCTGATTGCAGGCATGACCGCCGGCGCAGTGATCGTAAATCTGGCCCGCCACCACACTCGGGCCTTTCACGAGATCCACAATTTCGAATGGCCCTTCATGATCATCTTTTTCGTACTCGCCGGCGCAACGTTGGACCCCGAGGCGCTGGCGACGCTGGGTATGGCGGGCCTTGGCTACTCAGTTCTCCGGGTGTTGGGGCGCATCTTTGGGGGGTGGATCGGCGGTATGCTGGCCCACGCCCCGGCGACCGAACGGCCCTATTACGGCGCCGCGATGCTGCCGCAAGCCGGGGTGGCAATCGGCATGGCGCTGGTCGCAGCCGAGCGGTTCCCCGAATTCGCCCCGTCGATCATGGCGCTGGCAATTGGAACCACGGTGGGGTTTGAGCTGATCGGACCAATCGTCGCTACAGCCACGCTCACACTGCAATCACGACCGCGTAGCGGTGCAACGCCGCCGGATTCTCACTAGCAGGTACTTCGGAGTTTCAAGGACGTACAGCACGACGGATCATAGCCCGTCGTACTGCGCCCGTTGTTTCGCAGTCCAAAGCACGGTGATATCAAAACCGCTCTCGGTCTGCTCTTCGGAGACGACAACATCCTGCGCGAACAGCCAGGCACGTTGCTTGCCTTGCGAAAAATCAAGGCTGAGCATCTCTTGATGCTTTGTGCCTTGCAGTTTTTCCGCGATATCCGCCAAGAGCCCGTCGATGCCTTCGCCGGTCAGGGCTGAAATCGCGTGGATTCCTTCCTCGCGGGCGGCGCGCTGGCGGCGGGCGTCGGCTTCTTCCTCGCTGAGATTGTCGAGCTTGTTCCAGACCTCGATCTGGGTGCGGTTTTCATCCACCCCAAGCGACGTCAGGATCGCGGCCACATCGCGGGCCTGATGCTCGGTTTCATCGTGGCTGATGTCACGCACGTGCAGGATCACATCGGCGGCCAGCACCTCTTCCAGCGTCGCGCGGAAGGCCGCGACCAACTCGGTCGGCAGATCCGAGATAAAGCCCACCGTGTCCGACAGGATCACCTCCGGACCATCAGGCAACAGCACCCGGCGCATGGTTGGGTCCAGAGTGGCGAACAGCATATCCTCGGCCATCACCTCAGCCCCGGTCAGGCGATTGAACAGGGTCGATTTACCGGCGTTGGTATAGCCGACAAGCGCGACAATCGGATAAGGCACCTTGGCCCGCGCGGCGCGATGCAGCGTGCGGGTTTTCACCACCTTGTCGAGCTGGCGGCGTAGGCGCACCAGCTGATCGTCAATTGCACGACGGTCCGCCTCGATCTGGGTTTCACCGGGACCACCAACGAAACCCAATCCGCCCCGCTGCCGTTCCAGGTGGGTCCAGGCCCGCACCAGCCGGGTCCGCTGATAGCTGAGCGCGGCCATCTCCACCTGCAGCACACCTTCTCGGGTGCGCGCCCGATCCGAGAAGATCTCGAGGATCAGCCCGGTGCGGTCGAGGATCTTGACCTTCCAGGCCTTTTCCAGATTTCGCTGCTGCACCGGAGAGACCGGACCGTCAATAAGGACCAGTTCCACCTCTTCGGATTTCAGCTTCTGCGCCAGTTCTTCGATCTTACCCGAGCCGAACAACATCCCCGCATGAGCCTTCGGCAAACGTACCACATCCGATCCGACAACGTCGAGATCGGGCAGCGCCTGCGCCAGCGCCACAGCCTCTGCAAGGGCGGGTTCGGGATCGCGCCGGTGTTGATCCGACTTGATCTCGGGATGCAGCACCCAGGCCCGGGTGCGCTTCCGGTCATGCTCCATCAAGAGGCGTCTTCACCTTCATAAAGGCTGATCGGCTGTGCGGGCATGATCGTGGAAATTGCGTGTTTGTAGACCAGCTGCGACTGTCCGTCGCGGCGCAGCAGGACACAGAAATTATCAAACCAGGTAATAACCCCCTGCAATTTGACCCCGTTGATCAGAAAAATTGTAACGGGAACCTTGGTTTTGCGAACGTGATTCAGGAAGGCATCCTGAAGATTCTGTCTGTCCGAAGCCATTATTATTATCTCGCCTTTTTTCTTGCTACGCGCTGCGGACCAACGCGCCTCGTTACAACCAACTATGGACGGAGACCGATTGGGTTTCCACCCGAAAAACATCAAATGCCAGAGCAGCGTAACGAGGTTTTCTTAACTGCGCCAGAGATTAGGCGACAAAAGCGCGATGATCGCCAGAGTTTCCAGCCGCCCGAGCACCATCGCAAAGCACAGCACCAGTTTGGCCGAGGGCACAAGCTGCCACAGCATGATCGGCTCGCTCGCCGCGACTTCGGTCAACGGGCCAGTTGTCGACAGGGCCGATACCGCCAGGATCAGCGAGGTTTCAAAATCCGTACCAAGTGCGGCAAGCACCGTGCTGATCAACGCCAGAGACAAGGCAAAGAGCATGAAAAAGATCCAGGCCACAAAGGCACCGTTCTTTTGCAGCCGCCGGTTGCCAGCCCCCTCACCGCTGACCGATGACGGATGCACCAGCCGTTCCATTTCGCCAAGCCCGTTTAGATAAAGCGCATAGACCCGCAGCAATTTGACGCCGCCCGCTGTGGTGGCCACCCCGCCGCCAATCAGCGACAGGCCCAGAAGAATCATACCCGGGGTTTCCAACCCCGACCATTGCCCGGCGGCCTCCCAGTCGGCGCTTTCAAATCCGGTGGTGGACAGGAAGGACATAACCGTGAACAGCGCCCCCCAGAAGGCGCGCAGCGCCTGCATGCCATCCTCGGCGCTGTTGACCTCAAACGTTGCCAGCCAGTGGCGCAGGAACAAGAGCGTCGGAACTCCCAGCACAATCAGCAGGCCGGAACGGAACTCCGGGTCACGATCCAGCCGCCCATCACCGGTGCTAACCGTATCGGAGGAAAATGTCAGCCGCGACAGGGCAAAGAACATGAACAGGAACATGACCATTTCCCCAGCCATACCGCTGTTTGCCGCCTCGGTGCCCCCGACCGATGAAATCCCCGAGGTCGCCATCACCGACATCGCATGGGTCAGCCCGGCCAACGATTTGCTGCCAGTCATCATCAAAAGCGTCCAGAGAACCAGCGTCAGCGCGAAATAGACCGGCGTCAGGGTGCGTGCGACCGTGATCAATTGGCGCCGAGGATCCGCCTTTTGCATCAGAACAGGTGTCGCGCCACCGCCGCCCGGCTCCCCCTTGGCGGTGACTTCGAAGCCGCCCAGGAACATCGGCGCCAGAACCGCCGAGGCGGCGATCCACATCAAAAGGCCGCCAAGCCAGCCAACAATCGCCCGCCACAGATGCACGCTGGGCGGCAGCCGCCCCGGATCGGCAAAGATATCGGCGCCCGTTGTGGTGACGGCGCTGACCATGTCGAAATATGCGTTGAGGAAGCTTGTGTTTTTCAACGCATCCTGCACGGGAAGCGCGAGAAACAGCGGCAATACTGCAAAGGTTGCCAGCAGCGACAGCAACTGCCCCGGCATGCCATAGCGGGGCACCTTATTGCCTAGCGACAAGGCAATCACAGCGATCACAAAAAGCCCCAAGAGGCCGGAGAAAAAGAAACTTTGCGATGTCGGGTGGTCGTTCAGGATCACCGCATGGGTAGCCGGCACCCACATGGCCAGGCAAGCCACACCCCAGATCAGCAGGAACAAGGGCAGACGCAACAGCCCGCCCGCGGTATGATTGCGTGCCGCCATCCTAGAAGTAGTCGATCGAAACCTGCATCAGGCGCTCGACCTCTGGAACATCGGCGGCCATCGCAAAGATCGCGATGACATCACCCTCTTCGATGCGCATTTCGCCGCTGGGTCGCAGGACCTCGCCTCCCTTGCGCACGGCGCCGATCAGTACGCCTTCGGGGAAGGGAATATCGCGAACCGCTTGTCCCGCCATCGGAGAGGTTCCCAGAACCTCAGCCTCGATCACCTCGGCTTCGGCATCGCCAATGGAATAGACCTGTCGAACGCGGCCATAGCGGATGTGCTGCAGGATCGAACTCACCGTGGTGGAGCGCGGGTTGATAAAGGCGTCGATCCCGAGAGGCGCCATCAGCGGCAGCAAGGTCGGATCATTGATCAGGGCCACCACGAAAGGGCAGCCTTCGGATTTGGCGCGCACGGCCGCCAGCATGTTGGTCTTGTCATCGTCGGTGACAGCAAGCATGGCATCGGCGCGATCAATACCGCCTTCAATCATCAGAGACCGGTCCAGCCCGTCACCGTTCAGAACGATGGTCCTCTCGAGTGTTTCAGCCGCCCGCTCGGCGCATTTGCGGCTTTTCTCAATGATCTTAGCGCGGATCCGTCCGGTGCGGTTCTCAAGCGCCTTTGCCACTTCAAGGCCCACATTACCGCCGCCCACGATCACCACCCGATCCTGGCGTTTTTCTTTCTTGCCAAAGACTTCGATGGTTCTGCTCACGTCGTCCGTGTGGCAAAACACATAGGCGCTGTCGCCGACGAACAGCTGATCGCCCGGTTCCGGTGCAAACAGGCTGCCATCACGCCGCACACCCACAACGATAGCCCGCAGGGTGGAAAACAGATCCGTCAGCTGCCGCAGCGGCGTGTTGACCACCGGGCAATCCTCGTCGATCTGAATGCCGAGGAGCTGCGCCTTGCCACCCATGAAGGTTTCCGTGTCAAACGCGGCCGGTGCCAGAAGCCGCTGAATGGCGGCGGCGGCGACCTCGCGTTCGGGGCTGATCACCACATCGATGGGCAGATGGTCACGCCGGTACAGGTCGGAATAGATCGCATTCAGGTAGCTGCGCGCCCGCAGCCGGGCAATCTTGCGCTGGATCGAGAATACCGAATGGGCAACCTGACAGGTCACCATGTTGACCTCATCCGAGTGGGTTGCGGCGATGATCATATCCGCATCCCGCGCCCCTGCCCGCTCCAGAACATCCGGGTATGAGGCAAAGCCAGCAATCCCCTGAACATCCAGCGTATCTGTCGCGCGGCGCACCAGATCCGGGTTGTTGTCGACAACTGTCACATCGTTGTGCTCGCCGGACAGGTGCCGCGCGATCTGCCAGCCAACCTGGCCGGCGCCACAGATGATAACCTTCATGATCTTTTCCCTTGGGCGCGATCTTGCCAGTTTTGAATGACAGAAGCCGCCAGAGGGGTCAAATCAATTGTACTGACCGTCATCGCGGGGCATTCTGGCAGCATGACCCGTGCTCACCGCCGCTTCCGATCCCTGTTCGCCGTGCCCGTTTTGGGCGCCGTCCTTGCCGGATGTGGCCCAGTGCCGGTCTATTACCGCGAAGGCGCTGATGTGCAGAGGCTTCAGGCAGATACGCTTTCCTGTCAGGTCAGCGCGCTGGAAAAGGCGCCCGTGGCCAATGAAATTCGTCAGCGCCCGCCCGTCTATTATCCCGGCGGGCAATATTGCAGGGACGGCAACTGCTGGAGCCGCCCCGGATACTGGGTTGATGGTGGCATCTATACGGTTGATGTGAACCAAGGTTTGCGCAGGCGGTTAGAGCAAAGCTGTATGGCCAAGAAAGGGTATCAAGAGGTACCCCTGAGGCGCTGCACCACCGCCGAAGTCGGGCAGCGTCTGGCCGGACAATCGAGCCGCCTGCCGCCGCTGACTGGCGATGCCTGCGTCTGGAAAGGCCCTGACAACACCCTGCATGTCCTGACGCCGTAGTCGGCTACACTGCCGCCCAGAACACCGGGTTTCTTCAGGTTTCGCAAACACAATGGCAGCAGGCGCGCAGACCGTGCCTACGCGCCCCGTCATCCGCCCGCAGCGGTCAGACCATATCTTCTTCCTGCTCCACATGGGCGACGCGCGCGCCAGCCTTGTTCGAGGTGACAACGCCAAGCGATTTCAGTTTGCGGTGCAAGGCCGAGCGTTCCATGCCCACAAACGAAGCCGTGCGGCTGATATTGCCACCGAACCGGTTGATCTGGGTCAGCAGATATTCGCGTTCAAAGGCCTCGCGGGCCTCGCGGAGCGGCAGCGTCGCCAAGGCCCCGGACAGGACGACGCGACCCTCGTCTTCGACCTTTTCCTCTTCACGCGGCAGGTCGCGCGCCTCGATCGGGCCATTGCCATCGCCAAGGATCAGGATCCGCTCCACTAGGTTTTTCAGCTGGCGGACGTTGCCGGGCCACATCATGGTCTGCATCAGTGCAACCGCCTCATCCGTCAGTTCACGCAGTGGCAGGCCCTGCGCCTCATTAAAGCTACGGATGAAGTGTTCGGCCAGAACAGGAATATCCTCGCGCCGATCTGCGAGCGTCGGCACCGCAATCGGCACCACGTTCAGCCGATGATAGAGCTCCTGCCGGAAACGATCCGCTTCAATTTCTGCCTCCAAGGCCTTGTTTGTGGAAGAAATCACCCGCAGATCGACCCGCACGTTCTCGGATCCACCAACCCGCTGGAACTGCTGATCAACCAGCACCCGCAGGATCTTTGACTGGGTGCCGAGCGGCATGTCCGCGACCTCGTCAAAGAACACCACGCCGCCATGTGCCTGTTCCAGCAATCCCGGCTCAACCCCGCGGTCCGTGGTTTCACGGCCAAACAGCACCTCTTCCATCCGTTCCGGCTCGATGCTGGCGCAGTTCACCGTCACGAAGGGAGCCGAGGCACGGGCGGAATTGGAATGGATATAGCGCGCGGCGATATCCTTGCCCACGCCGGCAGGTCCCGTCAGCATCACCCGGCCATTGGATTTGGTGACCTTGTCGAGCTGTGCCACCAGCGCCCGGAAGGCTGCGGAATTGCCGATCATCTCGGCAGCTCCGGTTTCCTTGCGGCGCAGATCGGTGTTCTCACGGCGCAAGCGTGAAGTCTCCATCGCACGCCGGATCACCACCATCAGCTGATCGATATTGAAGGGCTTTTCGATGAAGTCATAGGCGCCCTGTTTGATCGCCGCGACCGCAATCTCGATATTCCCGTGGCCTGAGATGATCACCACCGGTACTTCGGGATTGTCCCGCTTCACGGTTTTCAGGATGTCGATGCCGTCCATCTGGCTGTCCTTGAGCCAGATATCGAGGATCAGCAGCGCCGGAGGCTCCTGCCCGATCTCGGCCATGCATTCCTCGGAGTTCGCCGCCTTGCGCGTGGCAAACCCCTCATCTTCCAGGATATCGGAAATCAATTCGCGAATGTCGCGCTCATCGTCAACGATCAGAATGTCACTCATGTCAGACCTACCTTCACTGTATTTCTGTTAGCCTCAGCCGTACGTACGGCGTCTGGCAGGCGGATCACCGCCATGGCTCCAAAATGGTTCTGTCCTTCGAACACCGGCGCATCCTCAAGCGTCAGGGTGCCGCCGTGTTCTTCGATAATCTTCTTCACAATTGGCAATCCCAGCCCGGTGCCTTCGTTCCGGGTGGTTACATAGGGTTCAAACAACCGCGCGCGGTCCTCTGGCAAGCCGATGCCATTATCGGCAATCGTTACCTCATACCCCCCTTTATCGGCCCGGCGCAGCGCCACGCGAATTTGCGGATCCAGATCCTCGGGCGCACCTTTTTTCTTCAGGCTTTCAATCGCTTCACCGGCATTTTTGATCAGGTTGGTCAGCGCCTGTCCGATCATCGTCGCATCCAGATCTGCACAGCACACGGTATTGGGCAAATCCGCCGTAATCGTCACATCCGGCTGGCCGGTGCGTTGCAGCACCACCGCGTCCTGCACCAGCTTGGCCAGATCTTCTTCATGGCGTTCCGGTTCCGGCATGCGCGCGAATTTTGAAAACTCATCGACAATCCGGCGCAGATCGTTGGTCTGGCGCACGATCACATCGGTCATGGCTTGCAGTTGATCGCTGTTTTCCTCGCCTAGCTTGGGCGCGAACTTACGCTTGATCCGCTCCGCGCTCAGCTGGATCGGGGTCAGCGGGTTCTTGATCTCATGAGCGATCCGGCGGGCGACATCGCCCCAGGCGGCCATCCGCTGGGCGCTGACAAGGTCAGTCACATCGTCAAAAGCCACCACATAGCCTTCGAGGTTGCCATCATCGGACCGGCGCTGCGACATCCGCACCAGCAGGTTTTCCAACCGGCCATGCCGCGTCACCTTGATCTCATCCTGCGCGGTTTCCGCGCCATCCTTGGTCAGGGTTTCGAACAGCGGGCCGAATTCCGGCACCGCAACGGCGAGCGCCAGCGATTGCCGGTCCCCGTGCCAATCCAGCAGACGTTCCCCGGACCGATTCACAAAGGCGACCCGGCCTTCGGCATCCAGCCCCACGACACCCGAGGTAACCGAGGAGAGAACCGAATCGAACAGCCTGCGACGGCGCTCAATCTGGTCGGTGTTTTCCAGCAAGGTCTTGCGCTGTTGTTTCAGTTCCCGCGTCATCCTGTTGAAATACTGGCCAAGTTGGGAAATCTCGTCACCGCCGTTCTCTTCGGGCACCTGCACGTCAAGGTCACCGCCACCGACCCGGCGCGCGGCCACGGTCAGGCGACCGACAGGACCGGACAAACGTTCCGCAAACCACATGCCCAACCACATGGCCGCCAGGATCAGGATCAATGCAAACCCGATGTACAAAAGGCCGAATTCGAACAGCACCCGACCGCGCTCTTTCTCAAGCTGTTGATAGAGGTTCGCGGTCTGCTGGGTTTCATCCAGAAGGTTCAGCAATTCACCATCCACATCGCGGCTGATGTACAGGAACCGGTCGACAAAGGCGTTCAGGCGCACAATGGCCCTGAACTCGTTATTGTCCCAGTCCTGGATGATGCTCATCCCCTGCTCAGCCGCCTCGGTGATCTGTTCGGGATCGGGATGTTCGAAATCAAATTCGTAGGAACGTTCACCCCGCGCCCGGATATCGCCAACGCCATCGATGACATAGGCCTCGCGCAGGCCACGCTGGATCTGCAGCTGTCCCTGCGACAGAACCTGCCGCAGCTCTGCATCGTTCATGAAAAAACTACGCGAGCGGCTGGTATCTAGGTAACGCGCAAGCGCCTCGCCATCTTCGGAAAGGTCGCGCCGTTGTTCCACCTGATAGGCCTCGGCAGCCGCAAGCGACGAGCCGATGACCTGACGGACACGCTGGGAAAACCAGCCCTCAAGCCCAACATTCACCGTCAATACTGCAAAGATCGCGACGATAACCGTGGGCACCAGCGCCAAAAACCCAAAGGCTCCGATTAGCCGCAGGTGCAGTCTGGAGCCAGCCGATTTGGAACGGCGCGCCGCGAACAGACGCACAATCTGGGTCAGCACCAAGGCGGCAATCGCCATGATGTAGACCATGTCCGCCAGCAGAATCAGGCGCAACGACATAGAGGATGCGCCGTGCCCCAAAGGACCAAAGATCAGAAACGTCACCAGAGCCAGAATCGGCCCCAGCAGGACAAGGCCAAGGGTGCCGATATTGCGCGCCTTCCGGGTTTTCCGCCACCGGTCAAACGCCGCGAGCGTTCTGAATCCCCCGCGAAGATGTGACTTCTGCGCCACTGGCTGCCCTCATTCTGATGTATGGCCTTCTAGGCCAACCGCCACATGTCGTGACCTCACCGACGGCTGTGCCGGTCGGCCACGTTTCTGTGGCGATATTACATCAGTTTGCGCCGCCGTGTCACCTCAATATCAAGGTCCGTAATTTTCTTTCTCAGGGTATTGCGGTTGATGCCCAGCAATTCGGCGCATTTCGCCTGATTTCCGCCGGTTGCAGCCAGCGCAATCTCGATCAGGGGCGTCTCTACTTCGCGCAGCAGCCGTCCGTAAAGCCCCGGCGGCGGCAACATGTCGCCATGCAGATCAAAATAGCGTTGCAGGTGGCGCGCCACGGATTCGGATAGCTTTTCGTTGACTGCGCCACTGACCATGGGTTCGGCCCCGGTCTGCGGCCCCAGCGCCGCCGCAACATCGGATTTACCGATTTCCTCGCTCCGCGCGGTCAGCGCCAGTCGGCGAACCACGTTTTCCAGCTGGCGCACGTTCCCGGGCCAGGCGAAATGGCGCAACAGCTCGCGTCCTTCCTCGCTTAGCGTGCGGTGCGGCGCGCCTTCGTTCTCCGCCCGGATCAGGAAGTGCTCCGCCAAGAGCGCTATATCCTCGACCCGTTCGCGTAGCGCGGGCACGTGCAGTTCCGTCCCGCAGAGCCGGTAATACAGATCGGCGCGCAGCTCCCCGGCCTCCATCGCCGGAGCCAGGTCTTTCTGGCTCGTCGCCATGAAACGCGGAGAATGATCACTGGTCGCATCCATCATGCGCACCAGCCGGGCCTGCGCCTCATCCGGCAGATCCAGAAGCTCATCAATCAGCAGCGTGCCGCCCTTGACCTGCGACAAAAGCCGTGCAGGACCTTCGAGCTCGATCAGCTCGGCGGCAGTGGCGGTAACATAGGGCAAGGTACGCCGGTCGGAGAAATCGTGAATAGCACGCGCAATCAATGACTTGCCCGTACCACTTTCACCCGTAACCAAAAGCGGCATATCGGTATTCATCACCCGCGCGATCAGGCGGTACAGGCCCTGCATCACCTCGGTACGACCAACGAGAGGCAGTTCCTCGGGGCGGTCGCCTTCTTCTTCCGAACGGGCCGTGGTCGCGGTGGTCCGTTTCTCCGACAACGCCTTGGCCGTGCGCTTCATCAGCTCCGGCAAGTCAAAGGGTTTCGGCAGGTAGTCATAGGCATCCGCCTCGGCCGCCTTGATCGCGGTCATGATGGTGTTTTGGGCCGAAATGACGATCACCGGCAGTCCGGGACGGTCCTCGGCAATCTTGGGCAGCATTTCCAACCCGTTTCCGTCCGGCATCATCACGTCGGAAATCACCACATCACCCTTACCCTCGGCCACCCAACGCATCAGCGTGGTCAGGGATGAGGTCGCATGAACCTTGCATCCGGCCCGCGTCAGCGCCTGTGTCAGAACCGTGCGAATGGTGCGGTCGTCGTCTGCGACCAGAACGGTGCCATCCATCGATCAACTCTCCTGCGATTGGACGTCGCGCGGAACGCGCGACAAAGAAAGCCTGAAAACTGTGTGCCCCGGTTCGGAGCTGACAGAAATCCAGCCGTCATGGTCAGCAATGATCTTGCTGACCAATGCGAGCCCCAACCCGGTGCCGTTTTCGCGCCCCGAGACAAAGGGATCAAAAATGTCCTCCCTGATGGTGTCCGGCAGCCCCGGTCCATCGTCGATGATCTCGATCTGAAGCGGTAACAGTTTCCCGGTTCCATCGCTGCGGCGCAGCCGGAAGGAATGCTCGTAAAAGGTACGGATCCGAATTTTTCCGCCTTTTTTGCCAGCAGCTTCGGAGGCGTTCTTCAACAGGTTCAGGATCACCTGGAGCAGCTGATCTGCATCGCCCCAGGCCGAGGGCAAGGACGGATCGTATTCTTCTGTGATCGTCATATTGGCGCCGAACCCCAACAGCGCAGAGCGCCGGGCCCGGTCCAGAACATCGTGCAGGTTCACCGGTTTGAAATCCGGCTCCGAGAGGTTGCCGAATTGCTCCACCTGCTCCAGCAGTTTCACGATCCGGCGGCTTTCGCTGACGATCAGATCGGTCAGCTCCAGATCTTCGGCCGACAGGTTCATGCTCAGCAGCTGCGCCGCGCCGGTGATCCCGGCCAGCGGGTTCTTGATTTCATGGGCCAGCATTTCCGCCATCCCGATGGCAGATTGCGCCGCCGATTTAGCAGAATGGTTCTGCGTCATCCGCCCGGCGAGTTCACGCGGGGACAGCATCAGCAGCATCATCCCCTCGTGGCCGCTCACCGGGGAAATCTGCACCCCGCATTGCAGTGGCGCACGGCTGCTGGCGCCGACGTCAATGTCATTCACGAACAGGGGCGTGCCCGAACTGCGGCTGCGCGCAAAGGCATCCGTGATCGGCGCATCGATATAGATCTGGCTCCAGACCGGTTTCCCCATCAACGCCTTGCGCGAGGTGTTGAGGAAACCCTCCGCCGCAGAATTTGCATCCGCGATCAAGTCTTCCGCATCAATCAGAAAAGCCGGGACCGGAAGCGAAGCCCATAGCGCACCATCGTCAATCACGCTGCTACCTCGTCTGTTTGCTCACTCAAAGCTGCCTCAAGAAGAACCAGAACCTGATCCGGATCGCGCTCAGTCAGAACTGCGCGGCGCAGAACGGGGCCACTACCTGCGGCATCCATGTACCAGCCCAGATGTTTGCGTGCGACGCGGGTGCCCAGATCGATGCCGTAGAAAGAGAGCATTGCCTGATAATGTTCTGAAACCATGTCAAAAAGCTGTTTCCCTTCGGGGACATCCGGCTTGGGCGTCTGCCACAAATCATGCGCCACTTCGGCCAATAGCCAGGGCCTGCCCTGGGCGCCGCGGCCGATCATCACCCCATCAGCGCCGGATTGGTCCAGCGCCTGATGGGCCGCGCCCGTGCCAGTAATGTCGCCATTGGCCAGAACCGGTATATCCACCGCGTCTTTGATGGCTCGGATCGCTGCCCAATCGGCGGACCCCTTGTAGAACTGGCAGCGGGTGCGACCATGGATGGTCACCATCTTAATGCCCGCATCTTCGGCCCGCCGCGCCACCGAGGCGGCGTTGAGACTCCCCTCATCCCAACCAAGGCGCGTTTTCAGCGTCACCGGGATATCGACCGCCGCCACGACGGCCTCGATCAGCGACAGGGCGTGATCGGGCGTCTTCAACAGCGCCGAGCCGGAATAGCCATTGGTCACCTTCTTGGCCGGGCAGCCCATGTTGATATCGATAACCCGCGCGCCCCGGTCCGCAACCTGCCGGGCGGCCTCTGCCATCCAATGGGCTTCGCGTCCGGCCAGCTGAACCGCCGTATTCTCCACATCCGCGCTCAGCTCAGCCCGCTCACGCACACCGGGCTTGGCCTGCACCATTTCCTGGCTGGCCACCATTTCGCTGACCGTCAGCCCAACGCCAAAGGAGCGGACCAGATCCCGAAACGGGCGGTCCGTGATTCCGGCCATCGGCGCGAGTGCGATCGGCGGTGTCATAGAGGTGGTTCCGAGGCTGAAGGGCAACTGCCTAATCCTTGTGCAACTGAGACTTTTCTAACCGGGAGCGCCGGGGAGAGACAATGAAATGGCCCCGAATGATCCAATATTCCAGATCGACTGCCTATTTTTTAAGCGCGAACCCATGGGTGATTGCCTCTGTAACCGGCAGGTCCTAAACAGCCAAGCAAAAGCCGGAGGCTGCCTTTTGACCACTGCCGCACTTATCGTTGCCGCCGGTCGCGGAACCCGCGCAGGCGGCGGTCTTCCCAAGCAATGGCGCCCCCTGAAAGGGCGCCGCGTCATCGACTGGACCCTTGCCGCCTTTCGGCAGGCGGGGATCGAGAAGATCGCCCTGGTCCTTTCGCCCGACGACAGCAAAGCATGGGCCGAATTTCAGGGGCAGCCGGGGATTGTTCTGGCCCCTGGGGGCGATACACGCTCCCGCTCGGTGCTGAACGGGCTGGAGGCGATCGAGGCGCAGGACATCGCCCAAGTGCTGATCCACGACGCGGCCCGCCCCTGCATTTCGCCCGATTTGATTCATGCGGTTGAGGAGGCGTTGAGCACAAGCGTAGCGGCGGCCCCGGCGCTGGCAGTCACCGATGCGCTGTGGACCGGGCAGGACGACAAGGTCACCGGCACCCGCGACCGCGACGGGCTATTTGCGGCGCAGACACCGCAGGGCTTTCGCTATGCCGAGATCCTTGCCGCGCATCGCGCCCATCCGGGCGAGGCAGCAGACGATGTCGCCGTGGCCCGCGCGGCCGGGCTTGACGTTGCCATCGTTCCGGGAAATCCAGACAATATCAAAATAACCGGCCCTGCGGATTTTGCCCGGGCCGAGTTAATTTTGGGCAGAGCAGACAGCGACAGGTCAAAAGAGGACAGGATGGATATCAGACTGGGCAATGGCTACGACGTTCACAGATTTGGCGCGGGCGACCATGTCGTTCTGTGCGGCGTGAAAATCCCGCATGACAAGGGGTTGCAGGGTCATTCTGATGCAGATGTCGGCATGCATGCGGTCACTGATGCGATTTATGGCGCGCTGGCCGAGGGCGATATCGGCCGCCACTTCCCGCCGTCTGATCCGCAGTGGAAAGGCGCGGCGAGCGACATCTTCCTGCGTCACGCCGTCGAGCTGACGCGCAACAAAGGCTTCCAAATCTCCAACGTCGACTGCACGCTGGTTTGTGAATACCCCAAGATCACCCCGCATTCCGCAAAGATGCAGGCACAAATGGCATCGATCCTTGGCATTGATGCAGATCGGGTCTCGGTCAAGGCGACAACATCCGAACGGCTCGGCTTTACCGGGCGCAGCGAAGGGATCGCGGCGCTGGCCACCGCGGCATTGGTGAAATCATGAATATCGCAACAGCAATCGGAACCGTTCTGGGCGTCGGTTATCTGCGCCCGGCCCCCGGCACCTGGGGATCCTTGGTGGCGCTACCGCTGGCCTATGGCTTGCATCTGGTTGGCGGCTTTCCCCTGCTTGCTGCGATGACCCTCCTCTGCACCGCCGCGGGTCTCTGGGCTGCAGCCGAGATGACGCGCGGCAAGGAAGACCTCGACCCGTCAGAATTCGTTATGGATGAACTGGCCGGTCAGTTCCTGGCGCTCTGGGCGATTTCCTATCCATCCTGGGCGCATGGCATCGACATCACCGCCCTATGGCCGGGCTGGGTCACGGCCTTTGTGCTGTTCCGCCTGTTCGATATCCTGAAACCCGGCCCCGTCGGCTGGGCCGACCGCAAGAAAGGCGCGCTCGGAGTGATGATGGACGATGTGATCGCCGGGATCTTTGCCGCCATCGGCGTTGCTCTGCTGGCTGGCCTGTCGCATGGGGTGCTGGGGCTGTGAGTGTTGATGTCGCGGATCTGATCGCCCGCGCAGCCAAGGCAGGCGTGACCATCGCCACCGCCGAAAGCTGCACCGGCGGTATGGTCGCAGCGGCCCTGACCGATATTCCGGGCTCATCGGCGGTGCTGGATCGTGGCTATGTGACCTATTCCAACACCGCCAAAACCCAGATGATCGGCGTGCGCCCGGAAACGTTGGACGCATTCGGCGCGGTGAGCGAGGAAGTCGCGCGGGAAATGGCCGAAGGTGCCCGCGCCCGCGCCGGAACCACCCTGGCCGTGTCGATCACCGGGATTGCCGGACCGGGCGGGTCCGAGTTCAAGCCCGAAGGCCGGGTCTGCTTTGGCCTCTCTGCCGAAGGGCGGGAAACTCATGTGGAGACCATCGAATTTGGCGCCCTAGGCCGCCCGCAGGTTCGCGCCGCCAGCCGGGATCATGCCCTTTCCCTGCTGGAACGGGCCACTTCACATTAAGTCCACAAAGCGGGCAAACGAGCGCATTTCTTGCCCAATATTTAATCGCTTCGCTAAAAGCTGCAAAAAACAGCACCCAGGCGCCGTATGGTGCTTCTTTTAGCATCGCTCTTGCGTTTTGTCGGCCTCCAACCACTCAATCTTGATGGAAGGAACCCAAAATGAACGGAGCTGATACAGCCTGGATCATTGTGGCGACGGCTTTGGTGCTCTTTATGACGCTCCCCGGTCTCGCGTTGTTTTACGGCGGGCTGGTACGTGCCCGAAATGTGCTCAGCGTCTTCATGCATTGCTACGCAATTGCCTGCTTGATGAGCGTTCTGTGGCTGGTCGCGGGATACTCCATCGCATTCGGCGGCGGCACCAGCGGTTACTGGGGCGGGCTGGACAAGCTGTTCCTGAGCGGCGTTGATGCAGACAGCCTGGCAGGCACCCTGCCCGAAGTGCTGTTCTTTGCCTTCCAGATGACATTTGCCATCATCACACCAGCGCTGATCGTCGGCGCCTACGTGGAGCGGGTTGGGTTTGGCTTTGTGCTGACCTTCTCCGGGCTGTGGATGCTCCTCTGCTATGCGCCTGTGGTGCATTGGATCTGGGGCGGCGGCATGCTGTCCGATGGCGGTATCTTTGGCGACATTGGCGTGCGTGATTTTGCCGGCGGTATCGTGGTGCATGAAACCGCAGGCCTTGCCGCGATCATCATTGCCGTCTTCCTTGGGCCGCGCAAAAACAGCACCACCCCGCCGCACAATCCCGGCTTCGTGGTCATCGGTGCAGCCATGCTCTGGGTTGGTTGGTTCGGCTTCAACGGCGGCTCGCAACTGGCAGCAGACGGCGGCGCAGCCATGGCGCTGACCGTAACGCATATTTCCGCCGCCACCGCATCGCTGACCTGGGCGCTGTGGGAAAAGATCAAATACGGCAAAGCCTCGGTTGTCGGCATCGTCACCGGCACCATCGCAGGCCTTGCCTCGATCACGCCGGCCAGCGGGTTTGTCGGCCCGGTTGAGGCCCTGATCATCGGCGCCATCGCGGGTATCCTGTGCCAGGAAGCGGTCAATCTGGTGCGCAATGTGCTGAAGATCGACGACACGCTGGATGTCTTTGCCGTGCACGGCGTTGGCGGCATCTTCGGTACCATCATGATTGCCGTCTTTGGTGCAGGCAGCTGGGCTGCGCAACTGGGTGGTCTGGCGGTCGTCGGGATCTTCACAACGGTTGTCACTGTGGTTCTGGTCAAAGTGGTGGCTGCTGTCACCGACCTGCGCGTCGATGCAGAAGCCGAAACCAACGGTCTGGATATCTCGGCCCATGGTGAACGGGCCTACGATCTGTCCAGTTAAGACAACAACTTAGAGAATTGAAATTCCTGAGACAGGCCCCTTTTTTGAAGGGGCCTGTTTTGTGTCAGCCGGTGTCACTGCGCCGCGAGTGGCAAGGTTGCCCCGGCCACCAAGGCAGGAGACTAGCCGTAAAGTTCCGCCGCCCGCCGTTCGAATGCGCGCACGATGCGCTGCATTGCCTCGTTGAATACCACACCGATGATGCCCTGAAGCACCGCGTTCTTGAACTCGAAATCGACAAAGAAATCGACATTGCAGCCGCCATCGGGACGATCTTCAAAAGACCAGTTGGATTTCATGTAGCGGAACGGACCGTCGAGGTATTCGGTATCGATCTTGCGCGCCACAGGAAACAGGGTCACCCGGCTGCCAAAGCGCTCGCGGAACACTTTGAAGGAGATCACCAGATCGGCCTCCATAACCTCAGCATCGCCCTGTGGCGTCACGCTGCGGATCCGGGCTGCGGCGCACCACGGCAGGAATTTGGGATATTGCGCCACATCCGCCACCAGATCGTACATCTGCTGTGCTGAATAAGGCAGCTGGCGGGTTTCCGAATGGGTGGGCATGGTTTCGTCGAATTTCCTGCTATGATCGTGCCGCGTCATGTCCTATGAACGCGCGGGAATTTCAAGGGGTCAGCCATGTCACAGCGTCCATATGTCATCGATGTGATGATTTCAGCCAAGGCCATCGCCGCACGGATCGAAGAGCTTTGCGGCGACATCCACGCCGAGTTCGGGGACACCGACAAGCTGGTCGTCGTCGGCCTGTTGCGCGGCAGTTTCGTCTTTATCGCCGATCTTGTCCGCGAGCTGGACCTGCCTATCGAGGTCGATTTCCTTGAGGCGTCCTCCTACGGTGACGGTATGGAGAGCAGCCGGGAAGTGCGCATTCTCAAGGACTTGCGCGGCGCCATTGAAGGTCGCGACGTGCTGGTCGTGGAGGATATCGTCGACACCGGTCACACGCTGAACCACGTGATCGGCCTTTTGAACAGCCGCAAGCCCGCCCGGCTCAAATCCATCGCGCTGCTCGACAAACCCTCCCGGCGAGAGGTGGATTTCCGCGCCGACTGGATCGGCTTTGAAATCCCCGATGAATTCGTCGTCGGCTACGGCATCGATTTTGCGCAGCGCAACCGCAACCTGCCCCATATCGGCAAAGTCCGCTTTACTGACGACGGCGCCTGATCCCCCGCCATAGTCTGGCGTCGGCGGTAACCTCGTTCAGTGGTTGCCACCTGGCGCCCGGTTCAGAACAGCGTCGATTGCAGCGGCAAAGATCGCGGACCCAATGGGAATAAGCTCATCCGGGAAATCATAATCCGGATTGTGAAGCTGCGGCATGGTCTCGCCTGCGCCGAGCCAGAACATAGCGGATTTGGCCACCTTGGAGAATTGACCAAAATCCTCTGACCACGGCTGTGGCACCTGCCACAACTGCGCTGGGTAACCCGCTGTTTCTGCGACAAAAGACAAGATCTCGGTTGCCTCAGGGTGGTTGGCGCACGCATCAAAGACATCGTCATAGGAAACGGTGTATTCCAGCCCCTCTGCCGCGCAGACCTCTGCAAGAACCGCGTTGGCCTCCTCCGTCAACTGCTCCATCCGGGAATCGGTCACGGTCCGCAGGGTGACCCAGATTTCCGCCTCTCCCGGCGCGATGCCGAATGTCGGCTCCCCCAGCCAGGCGTGGGTCAGGGTTACGCGGGCGAAATCGGCGGACATCTCTCCGCCCGGCCCCAGTGCCACCAGTCCCGGCATCAGCTTGGTCAATGCCCCGGCTGGGGATACCCCGTCCTGCGGCGCCGCTGCATGGGAGGTCTTGCCCATGAGCCGGATCCGCATGCCGCGCGACGCGCAATTTGCGGGTCCTTGACACAGGGCCACCGCACCGGCGGCGAGACCCGGATAGTTGTGAAGTGCAAAGGCATAGTCCGGTTGGATGCGTTCAAATTGCGGATCTGCAATAACAGCCGCAGCGCCCTTACCGGTTTCCTCGGCGGGTTGGAACAGCAGCACCACCCGGCCCGTTTGCGGACGGGTGCGCGCCAGATCCTCCGCTAGGGCGGCAACCATCACCATATGGCCGTCATGACCGCAAAGATGCCCGCGCCCCGCATGGGTCGAGCGATAGTCGGCCCCCGACACTTCCTCGATCGGCAGCCCATCCAGCTCACAGCGGATCAGCACCGTCGGCCCCTCGGCAGCGCCACGATAGACGGCCGCAACGCCGTGTCCGCCCAGCCCGGTCAACAATTCATCCGGCGCGTGTTGGCGTAGATACCCCGCAACCACATCGGCAGTTTTTTCTTCATTGCCAGAGACTTCCGGGATTTTGTGAAGCCTGTGGCGCAGCGCGGTCAGCTGCGCCAGACGCTCAGGCGTCATGCCCGCCCCAGCCTTGCATTCCGGGCCTCGCGCAGCCGGGCAAAGTCATCTCCTGCGTGATAGGACGACCGGGTCAGCGGCGTGGCCGAGACCATCAGGAAGCCCTTGCCGTAGGCCGCCTTTTCGTAAGAGGCGAATTCCTCGGGTGTCACAAAACGATCCACTGCGTGGTGTTTCGGGGTCGGCTGCAGATACTGGCCGATGGTCAGGAAATCGATATCCGCAGCGCGCATATCGTCCATCACCTGCTTCACCGCCTGCGCGTCCTCGCCGAGGCCAACCATGATACCCGATTTGGTAAACATCGACGGATCCAGCTCCTTCACCCGCTGCAAAAGGCGCAGCGAATGGAAATACCGCGCGCCCGGACGTACCTCGGGGTACAGACCCGGCACCGTTTCCAGATTGTGGTTGAACACATCCGGACGAGCCTCGACCACGGTTTCCAGCACTTCCGGCGCGCATTTGATGAAATCCGGGGTCAGGATTTCGATCGTGGTCTTCGGGCTGCGGTGGCGGACGGCCCGGATCGTCTGGGCAAAATGCTCGGCGCCGCCGTCCTCAATGTCGTCGCGGTCAACGGATGTGATCACAACGTGGTTGAGACCCAGTTTTTCCACCGCATGGGCGACCCGGCCCGGCTCAAAGGCGTCCAGTTCCTCGGGCGGCTTGCCGGTGGCAATGTTGCAGAAGGTGCAGGCCCGGGTGCAGACCTCGCCCATGATCATCATGGTGGCGTGGCCCTGGCTCCAGCATTCGCCCACATTGGGGCAGCCGGCCTCTTCACAGACGGTCACAAGATTGTTTTCCCGCATGATCTTGTGGGTGTCGGCATAGCCTTTTCCACCGGGCGCCTTCACGCGAATCCAGCTGGGTTTCTTCGGCTGTTCGTTATCGGGGCGGTGCGCCTTTTCCGGGTGGCGCTGCGCGGGGATTTTCAGGTCTCTCACGGGTTTTTCCCTTGCGGCAACTGTTCATCCGCTGATGTATCACAGCCGCAGAGCAATGACACGGCCATTTCTGCAACCCTGGTTTCACCCTTTCGCAACCGCCGCCGAACCGCGCCTTCAGCGGCATCGTGCCAGTCTTGTGATCATCCATCTCTGCAATGCGGCGCTGAACATTGCTTGTGCAGCATTCCCCATTGCAGCGTTTGCGCAAGTTTATTAAGCCAGCGCCCAGAACCGATTTTCACCATATGGAGACCGACATGAAAGCTGGCGTCAAACTGCCCGAGGTAACCTTCCACACCCGCATTCGCGACGAAGCGATCGAAGGCCCGAACCCGTTCCGCTGGGAAGACAAAACCACCGCCGACTATTTCGCGGGCAAGCGCGTTGTGCTGTTCTCGCTGCCGGGCGCCTTCACCCCGACATGCTCCACCTACCAGCTGCCCGGTTTCGAAAACGGCTTTGCCGATTTCAAAGCCGAAGGTATCGATGCGATCTACTGCATGTCGGTCAACGACAGCTTTGTGATGAACAAATGGGCGGAATCGCAGAACCTTGAAAACGTTCAGGTTATCCCGGACGGTTCCGGCGAGTTCACCCGCAAGATGGGCATGCTGGTGGCCAAGGACAACCTCGGCTTTGGCGCGCGCAGCTGGCGTTATGCCGCCATCGTCAAGGACGGTGTCGTCGAAGCCTGGTTCGAAGAGCCCGGCCTGTCGGACAACCACGCCGAAGATCCCTATGGCGTCTCCTCGCCCGAAACCGTGCTGAACTACCTGAAAACCGCCAAGGCGGAAGTTGCAGCCTGATCTTCAGGTCTCATGATCTTCAGCGGGCGCGCCCGGCGCGTGCCCGCTGTCCTGCCTGCACTGGCTGACAATCCCTTCCCCCACCGATCTGACGACCTCGGCCAGTTGTTCGAACCAGCCTTCGCCGTCGGTTGAATCGCGCCGCACCAGCCCGATACGCCTATATGGCTGTGGCTCGGGGAACCTCTGAACACGCAATCCTTCTGCACCGCCGCATTCTGCCTGCGCGGCAATTTCCGGCATCAGGGTCAGGCCGAATCCTGCCGCAACCAGTCGTGACAGGGTGGCCAGCGATCCCGCCCCCATATTGATTTCCGGCGCGGTACGTTGCATCCCGCAGATATCGAGCGCCTGATCGGTCAGGCAATGGCCATCCTCTAGCAGCATCAGCTGCTCCGATCGCAGATCCTGCGGGCGAATGCCGGGACCATGGGCATTGATCTGCTCCAGACGGTTGCAGGAGCCCGCCAGCAGGAACCGGTCGCGAAACAATTCAACCTCGACCAGACCATTACCGCCACTGGGCAAGGCCAGCACCGCTGCATCCAGCTCCCCGGCCTGTAACAGTGCCAGCAGCCGCTCTGTCGTGGCCTCGCGCACTTGAATCGCCAACTGCAAATCAACCGCGCGCAGCTGCGCCAGCGTTCCGGGTAGTAGATAGGGCGCAACGGTGGGAATCACCCCAAGGACAAGACTACGTCGTCCACTGCTTTGATCCCGGGCCGTGCGCGCCAGGGTCTCGGCCGCCTGAAGCACCGCGTCGGCCTGCGCCAGGACCTGCCGCCCCAGCGGGGTCAGAACCACATCGCGCGCACGGCGTTCCACCAGCGGGCCACCCATCACGTCCTCAAGCGCGCGGATCTGAACCGACAGCGCCGGTTGGGAGACATGGCAGGCCTCGGCCGCACGGCCAAAGTTCCTGTGGGCGCATAGCGCCTGAAAATAGGTCAGTTGTCGCAGTGTAAAGTTCATAGCCTCTATTTATCCCGGCCAATCAAAACCACAAGCCATAGTTATCAGCTGATCAGTCTTTCCTTCTCTCCCTCCTGTCCGCAGGATTCGTAGTGGGATTGCAGCTGCTGCAGGGCGATGCGCAGCACGATCTTTCCAGATCGCGCCGACCAGCCAAGCTGCCGCTCTGCCGCCTCAAGCCCTTCAAGGTAGCAACAACAGCGCAGGGCGATATCGCTGAGCCCGGCGCCAAGGGCCGCCAGCGCCCGCCGCGCCCGGTTCCGGGCCGCCCGGGCTGTTGCGCTTGGCATCGGGGTTGGTTCAGGTCTGGCACAGGACTCACCGCCGAAATAAGCCGCCTCCTGCATCAGGTGATTGCCGATCTGGGCCACTTCGAAATCCTCGCGCAGACGTTTGCCGACCTGAACCAGGTCGGGCGGCAGGAAGGGCTCACCGTTCTTGTCGATAAGCCGCGCCAACATGTCCATCGGTGTCTCCCCGCCGCCATAACGCGTGCGCCTGGGGCGTGGCGATTGTCCTTTGTGGCTGCTGGGGCCCCCGGCAAGGGCCGCGATTCCGTTTTCGGCACGGTTGCGTGCCTTGTTCTCACGCTCGGCGACCAGCCGGGTCAGAAGGTTACGACCGTTACTGGTGATCTGGTAGCGGCTGAGCCGTCCGGACCGGGTGCAATCAATCCAGGTCAAAAGCGCCATCGCCCCGGCCAGCCCGCGGCTCACCGACAGCTTCGCCTCGACCGGATCGCCCTGCCGGACCACCACAGCGGTTTCCATACCCTCGGCCACCGCCAGAACAGCGCCGGGTTGCGCAAGACGCGTGAGGATTTCAACAGAACGGGCTTCAAGCAGGGCAGTTTGCGAAGGCGGCAGCGCCCCGCTTTCCTCAGCCCCAGAATGGCAACACGCCAGCGCAGTCAGAATGCTATCGATTAACGGGTCGTCGCGCCGGGTCTCAATCCGGCGCACCTGCCGCAGCACCGTAGACGGGTGACAGCCCGCCTGACGGGCCAGTTGCCGGATCGATTGCCCTGTTTCCGTATGCTGCAGATACCTTTGCGCATCCTCGGGAAGCCAGTCCGGCAGCTTCGAAACAGATAGTGTACCCATGATATCAGATCCCCGACTGTTGTTCAGGGAATAATCCACGGGGCACCCCCATGGTTACCCACAAGGGGATCGCGTCCTACTCACCTGTTTTTAAACAAAACTTCGCGTCCGACCATCATTCATTTCAAATTTACATCAATCAACCGACAATACAGCGCGCGCTAGTATTCCCCGCGCCGCAACACCCGTTTTGGTTGTGCTATGACATCGCCGCCCGTCGTCACAGAAAGGACCCGCGCGATGCAAGATGCTCTTAGCCGCCTAGCGGCGTTGCACCGACCCCGCCTTCTTGTCCGCACCGCCAGAATTGGCGCCAGCAGCTACCTGCGGGAGAAGAGCCTGAACCGATTGCTGGGATATGGCGCCCGGCCCAGCCCGTCGGCAGCGATCCTGAGACTGTTGGACATGGAGTATGAGCTCAACGCATGCCGCGTGCTGCGCGATGCGGGGTATGACCTGCGCCGCCATATCGAAGTGCTGATCGCGCTGATGGGAGAGGCAAATCTCCTGCGGAGCAGTAAGGAAACATGATCCTCTTGGGGCGTTACTCATTCGACAGAACAGAAAAAGGCGGCAGCCGCATGGCCACCGCCTTACAGGGCCGCCCATGCCGGACAGCCCACAGTTTTTCGAGGCTTACAGGAAGGAATCCGGCATCGATGCTTTTTTCTCGGCCACGTAGGCTTCCAATGCATCCTTGATCGCCGGGTCCAGCGCAGGCGGCTGATAGGTCGCCAGCAGGTGATCAACCCGCGCAGAGGCAAGCGCATAGGTGTCGCGTGCGCCTTCCTCTTCCCAGGTTTCAAAGGGCTTGTAATCCAGTAGATCGGATTTCCAGAACGCCGTTTTAAAGTTCGCCTGCGTATGGGCGCAGCCCAGATAATGGCCGCCGGGACCTACTTCGCGGATGGCATCCATCGCCTGATCGTCTTCGCTGACGGTGACGCCCTTGGCCAACCCATGCAGCACGCCCAGCTGATCTGCATCCATCACGAATTTTTCGAAATCGGCCACCAGACCACCTTCGAGCCAGCCACAGGAGTGCAGCATGAAGTTGACGCCAGACATCAGCCCCATATTGAGCGAGTTTGCCGTTTCATAGGCGGCTTGCGCATCGGGCAGTTTCGAGCCGCAGAACGACCCGGCCGAACGGAACGGCAGCCCCAGACGGCGCGCCAGTTGGCCCGCACCATAGGTCACCAGCGAGGCTTCGGGCGTGCCAAAGGTCGGTGCGCCGGAGTTCATATCGATGGAAGACACGAAGGCGCCGAAAATGACCGGAGCGCCCGGACGGATCAACTGACTATACGCCACACCAGCCAGAACCTCGGCCAGAACCTGCGTCAAGGTGCCCGCCACCGACACCGGCGCCATGGCACCGCCAACGATAAAGGGCGAAATAATGCAGGCCTGGTTGTTCTTGGCATAGACTTCCAGCGCACCCATCATCACATCATCGAATGTCATCGGCGAGTTGATGTTGATGAGCGAGGTCATCACGGTGTTGTCCTGCACGAACTCCTTGCCGAACAAGACGCCGCACATATCAACCGAATCCTGCGCGCGGCTCGGTTCAGTGACCGATCCCATGAAGGGTTTGTCGCTCAGCGTCATATGCGCCAGCAGCATGTCGAGGTGACGCTTGTTGACCGGCACATCGGTCGGTTCACACACGGTGCCACCGGAATGGTGCAACCATTTGGACATATAGCCCAACTTCACGAACTTCTGGAAATCCTCCAGCGTCGCATAACGACGGCCACCTTTGGCATCGCGCACGAAGGGCGGGCCGTAGATCGGCGCCAGCACCAGATTCTTGCCGCCGATTTCGACGCTTTTCTCCGGGTTGCGCGCGTGCTGGGTGAAGGTGCTGGGCGCGGTTTCGCATAGTTTGCGGGCCAGACCACGGGGAATACGGACCCGTTCGCCCTGAACATCCGCACCAGCGGCCTTCCAGCGCTCCAGTGCTGCAGGATTATCGACGAAGTTGACGCCGACCTCTTCGAGGATGGTCTCGGCGTTGGTCTCGATAATCTCTATGGCTTCCTCAGTCAGAACTTCAAAGTTCGG
Organism: Pseudophaeobacter sp. A-200-2; assembly: GCF_041008815.1. NCBI lineage: Bacteria > Pseudomonadati > Pseudomonadota > Alphaproteobacteria > Rhodobacterales > Roseobacteraceae > Pseudophaeobacter > Pseudophaeobacter sp. A-200-2. Next base: position 245,711 of record NZ_JAXGFU010000001.1, read on the forward strand.
AATGTTCCGCTCAATGTACTTGGCGGTTTCGATCTTGATGCTCGAACGTTCGGCGCGACGGGCGGCGCCTCCGCCCCCCCGGCTGCGCCGACGCGGTGCTGCTTCAGTCATTGTTTTTCCTCACCAAAGCCGTGTCATTGACCTCGTGTCTACGCCCTTGCCCCGGCGCGGCGCCGAAGGATAACGGCCAATCAGGTTGAAAACCGACATATTCGCGGCAAAATTTCTGGGCACTTCTGTACAGTATTGCGCCGTCTGCGATGACGATGTCGTTCAGCTGGGCCTTGCATCTCTGATTAGCCATCAAAGCCGCACCTTAGAGGCGCAAATCCTTGCAGAGACAGGTTTCAGGCCATCTGCCCTCTTGCCAGCCGCCCTGTCTGCCCCTATGAGCCAGACATGAGCCAGACATCCCATGACCGCCTCCTGATTATCGACTTTGGCAGCCAGGTCACGCAGCTTATTGCGCGTCGCCTGCGCGAGCTGAACGTCTATTGCGAAATCCACCCCTATCAGAATGTCACGATGGACTTTGTGCGCGAAATGGCGCCCAGGGCCGTGATCTTCTCCGGGGGGCCGGACAGTGTGACCCGCGAGGGATCCCCCCGCGTGCCGCAAGAGATTTTTGACTATGGCGTGCCGATCCTTGGCATCTGCTACGGCCAGCAGGTGATGATGCACCAGCTAGGCGGCAAGGTGCTGTCGGGCCACGGCACCGCCGAATTCGGCCGCGCCTATGTGACCCCGACCGTCGACTCCCTGCCTCTACTAAACGGGTGGTTCCAGGACGACAGCGACCGCGAGCAGGTCTGGATGTCTCACGGCGACCACGTCAGTGAAATCGCACCGGGATTCAAGGTCTACGGAACATCGCCCAACGCCCCCTTTGCAATCACCGCAGATGTCTCGCGCAATTTCTACGCGGTGCAATTCCACCCCGAAGTGCATCACACGCCGAACGGCGCCAAACTCTATGAGAACTTCGTCAAGCTGGCCGGGTTCAGCGGCGACTGGACCATGGGCGCATACCGCGAACAGGCAATCCAGGCGATCCGCGATCAGGTCGGCGACAAGCAGGTGATCTGCGGTCTGTCCGGCGGCGTCGACAGCTCGGTTGCGGCCGTGCTGATCCACGAGGCGATCGGCGATCAGCTGACCTGCGTCTTTGTTGACCACGGTCTACTGCGCAAAGGTGAGGCCGAAGAGGTCGTCACCATGTTCCGCGACAATTACAACATGCGCCTGATCCACGCGGACGAGCAGGACCTGTTTCTGGGGGAACTGGAAGGCCAGTCCGACCCGGAAACCAAGCGCAAGATCATCGGCAAGCTGTTCATCGACGTGTTCCAGAAACACGCCGACACCATCGAAGGCGCCGAATTCCTCGCTCAGGGTACGCTCTACCCTGATGTAATTGAGTCCGTGTCCTTCTCGGGCGGACCTTCGGTCACGATCAAATCCCACCACAACGTGGGCGGCCTGCCTGAGAAGATGGGTCTGAAACTGGTCGAACCCCTGCGCGAGTTGTTCAAGGACGAGGTCCGAGCGCTGGGCCGCGAGCTGGGCCTGCCGCAGAGCTTTATCGGTCGTCACCCCTTCCCCGGACCGGGTCTTGCCATCCGTTGCCCCGGCGAAATTACCCGCGAAAAGCTGGACATCCTGCGCGAGGCCGACGCGGTCTATATCGACCAGATCCGCAAGCATGGCCTTTACGACGAGATCTGGCAGGCATTTGTCGCGATTCTGCCGGTGCGTACCGTCGGCGTAATGGGAGATGGCCGCACCTATGACTATGCCTGCGCCCTGCGCGCTGTGACTTCGGTCGATGGTATGACTGCGGATTACTACCCCTTCACCCACGAGTTCCTCGGCGAGACGGCGACCCGAATTATCAACGAGGTCAAGGGCATCAACCGCTGTACCTATGACATCACCTCGAAGCCTCCGGGCACGATCGAGTGGGAGTGATCCCTCGCGTGTAAGTCGTTGATACTATAGATTGGCGACTTACACATTTTCTCTGGGCGCTTATTCTCTCGGCGCTTAGACCAAACATTGTTTTTCCGAGGTTCATACCTTCGCCCCAGAGAGTGGCGAGTGCGGCGCGGATTTCGAGTGATGACGTCCCGCATCCCATTGTCTTGCGACGTCTTTTTGAAACGCGTGCCTCGGCTGGTACGGATGGCGTGCAACTCTGCCGTAACAACTGGCCAATCAACGCCCCCCTCACCATCTCGGCAACGAAGCCCTGACCGCGCCAAACCATGCTGTGGTTTGCGCTCTCCCGTAGAAACAAATAGGCACTGCCCCAGCAGGCGCACCTACGGACTGTCTCTTCTGCACGGGAAAAACGTCACCAATTTCGGTGACTAAAACCTCGTACATTTCCTGCACACACCGGCACTCGTTTCTTTCCCAGAAAAGAGAGAGTTCCGCGCAAACACCGCACCAAATCTTGACTACGCCCCACCCCCCGACTACAAAACCTATGGCATTATGAAAATTCGAAACGAGACAAAAACAATGGCTAATCAGTTCGAAAAAATCCCCACTACGCTGGATGATGTCTTTGTCCTAAAACGTTTCACACACGCCGACGAACGCGGGATATTTACCAAAACATATAACTCCAAGATGTTCGATGAGTTAAACCTAGGGGAATCCATTGAAATCCGAGAATCTCTATGCAGTATTTCGAAAAAGAACGTTATACGCGGAATGCATTACCAGACCGCCCCGTATGGCTGCGCAAAAATTGTAAGCGTTGTCAAAGGCGAGATCATTGACGTTATTGTTGGAGTCGGCGGAGCGTCAAACGAACGAAACAAAGGCAAATTTTTCTCCGTTAACCTATCCGACAGAAACCGGAAAAGCCTATTTATTCCGGATGGATACGCGCACGGCTTTCTGGTTCTTAGCGAAGAGGCCGTAGTTGTTTATCATCAGACAAATCATTTTGACGCGGCTTCTGACACCGGAATTCATTTTGATTCATTTGGATTTCAATGGCCGGCACAAAGCCCTATTATCAGCGAAAAAGACGCAGCGCTTCCGGGGTTGAACGAGGTTCTTTGATGCACTCAAAAGATTATTCGACCTGAGACCTTTTTGGATCAAAATATGGTTAAAAACGGAGTATTGATGGTTGCTATGAAAATAATTCAAACGGCTCCTTAAACATCCGCTCCACACCGCATTATTCATTTAACAAACGGCGACGGGATACATTTTAAATTCACTCCTGTACGCAACAGTGATGCGCTGAGGCAATACAATCTAGCAATACGGCGTTGCCGATTTTCGATAGCTATCCCGTCCGCCTTGAGTACTTTAACGACCGGATAATTTTTGGTCTGACACTTACGAAGATTTCCGACCGGGTTCGAACCTCCCTTTTTTTCAACTTAAGAATACATATTTTTAACACATCCTTCCTAGTTTGCTCGGCGTTGCTCCAGTACGCAAAGGCTGACCCGTGATCATTTGCCACCCTCTCAGGCTCATTTTCATCAAGACGATGAAGGTCGGGGGAACGTCGTTCGAGATCGCCCTGTCGAGTCTGTGCGATGGCGACAGCGTCATCACCCCCATTGCTCTGGATGACGAGGCTTTGCGCCGCAGGCTGGGGATTCCCGGCCCGCAGAATTATATCGCTCCGATCTGGCGCAACGCTGATGGCGAAGAATACTGGAGAAGTTCAGGAGATTTCGTCAACCACATCCCGGCCCCAAGGGCTAAGGCCCTTATTCCACCCGACGTCTGGGACGGATATCGCAAGATTACCATCTGGCGTGATCCCTTCGATGTGGCCATTTCGCGCTATTTCTGGGTGGGCGGCACCGCAACCGGGATGCATTTTGACGAGTTTATCGACCGTCACCGGAGCTTTCTGCACGACAATGCCCGGATCGCACCGCTTACAGGAGAAGCCGCTCTCGACAGCTATCTGCGGTATGAATGCCTTGCGGATGACATGGAGTCGCTTCAGGTGCCCGGCCTGAAAGAGCTGTTCCAGGCGTTGAACGCCAAGAGCAATATCCGCCCCAAATGGGGCACATCTGTCGCGGAGACATATTCCATGTTCCCTGCCGCGGCAGAGATCATCGCAGAAGAGTGCAAGGAAGAAATCGCCTTTTTTGGCTATCAGAATCCATTGTCACATTCGCCCCCCCAAGCAGCACAAACAAAGGACAAAATCCATGTCTGAGCTCATATTCTCCCTCGCAGCAGGCCGGTCTGGCAGCGCCTGGCTTGCCAAGTTTTTGGAAGCGAACCTAGGCTTTCCAACCGTGCACGAACCGTTCGGCATTGACGATTTTGGCAATACCATGCCGGATATTCGCACCATGCGCTCCTTCAATATGCGCGGGATGGATGACGTGGCCCGCGGGTTCTGGGGCCGAAAGATGGCAAGCCTGCCAAAAGACAAGCCCTATGCGGAAACCAACCACACGCTCGGCAAATGTGGTCTGATCGAAACTCTGATCGATCATCCGCGCTGCGACGATACGACAGTCATCATCCTGCGTCGGAACCTAGCCAAACAATGCGCCAGCTACATCCAGCGCAATGATTGCGGGAACATGACGCTATTGTGGCAATGGTACCTGGCCCCCAATTATCGCAATGTCATCCTGAAACCCGAGTCCTTCCTGAAAATGGGCGTCGTCGGGACCGCGCTTTGGTACACGCTCGAAATGGAATGCCGTCAGCAGTATTATGAACAAGTTTACGGCGACCGCGTCAGATTTGTGCATGCTCAGCTGGAAGACGTCATCACGCCTGAGGGCGCCCGCAAGCTGCTTGCGGATCTTGGCCGAGACCAGGCCGCAACGCTTCCTCCAAAGGCCAATGCGAATGTGGCGCCTCATGACGTTGGGCTGATCGATGAGATCGACACTTTTCTGTCGAAAACCGGTTTCGACGCCCAAGCGCTGGTGGCCCAGTACCTGGATGCGGGGTTTAGCCTGGATCAGTCACACAAGAAACAGCCACAGGTCGCTGCCTCCTCTTGACCCTTCCATGCAATTGGGCCTTGTTGCTGCCCAAGCCATGCGGGGGACGACACAATGCAAGAGCAGCCAATACAGATCGCGAAGGCGGCACTGTGGATGACCGGCTCGATCGTCTCGTTCTCCTCCATGGCCATCGCCGGGCGCGAGGCGGGGCTGACGCTCGATACCTTTGAGATCATGGCCTACCGCAGCGTGGTGGGCGTGATCGTGGTGGTGGCGATCCTGACACTGACCGGCAAATGGCATCAGGTCAGCCGCGAGCGCATGGGGCTGCACCTGGTGCGCAATCTGGCGCATTTTACCGGCCAGAACCTATGGTTCTTCGCCGTAACGGTCATTCCGCTGGCTCAGGTCTTCTCTCTTGAATTCACCTCCCCCATCTGGGTGATCATCCTGTCACCCCTGATGCTGGGCGAGCGCATGACGCGGGTCCGGGCGGGCGCGGCAATGCTGGGCTTCATCGGCATTCTGATCGTCGCGCGCCCCACGCCGGAAACGATAAACGCCGGTGTTCTGGCGGCGGCTGGCTGCGCGATTTTCTTTGCCCTGACGGCGATTTTCACCAAGCGCCTGACCCGCCACGAAAGCATCGCCTCTATCCTGTTCTGGCTCACCTCCATGCAACTTGTGTTCGGCTTTGCCATGGCAGGCTGGGATGGCGATGTAGCGGTGCCGGATGCTGCCACCCTGCCCTGGCTGGTACTGATTGGCCTTGCTGGCCTTACCGCGCATTTTTGCCTGACCAACGCCCTGTCGCTGGCCCCGGCCACCGTGGTGATGCCGATCGATTTCACCCGTCTGCCCGCCATCGCGATTCTGGCGATGATCCTTTACGGCGAAGAGGTGGTGATCTGGACCCTGCTCGGCGCTGTGGTGATTTTCGCTGCGAACTACATCAACATTCTGGATGCGTCCGGCAGGCTGCGCCCGCGCGGTGCGCGCATCGGCTAGGGCTTTCTGCCCAAACGGCAGATGAAGCCGCAGGAAACGGGTCGCGGCAGCATCCCTTTCGGCGCAGAAAAGCGGCATGACAACACAGCATTCCATATCCCCCCGCGCTTGGGTCGAGCTGAGCCTATTGGCCTGCCTCTGGGGCGCTTCCTTTCTGTCGATCCGCATCACACTCAACGAAGTGCCGGTACTGACCTCGGTATTCTACCGTTGCGCGGGCGGCGCCGTGGTCCTTTGGGCCGCGGTACTCCTCCTGCGTCTGCCGCTGCCGCGCGCGCCCCGGGTTTGGGGGAGTTTTCTGGTGATGGGGCTGCTCAACAACGTGATCCCCTTCGTGCTGATGGCCTGGGGACAGCTCCATATCGAAACCGGGCTGACCTCGATCCTGAATGCCACAACGGCAATATTCGGAGTTCTGGTGGCGGCGCTGTTCTTTGCCGATGAAAGGATCACGGCGCGGCGGGCCGTCGGAGTCGCCTTGGGGTTTCTGGGGGTATCGACGGCCATTGGCCTCAGCAGTTTTGCAGATTTCGATCCGCGCAGCGCGGCGCAGCTGGCAGTTTTGACCGGCACGCTCTCCTACGCGTTTGCAGCGGTCTGGGCAAAACAGAACCTCGCGGGCCTGAAGCCGCAGGTGGCCGCTGCGGGAATGTTGACAGGCTCCGCCCTGATCCTGCTGCCCCTCACGCTGGTTGTGGATGGGGTGCCGCACATTGATCTGATGCCAGTCACCTGGCTCGCGATTTTCTACTATGCGGTCTTTGCTACGGCGGGGGCATATCTTCTGTATTACCGGGTGCTGGCGATGGCCGGCAGCGGCAACCTGATGCTGGTGACGCTGATGATCCCGCCCGTTGCCATCCTTCTGGGCGCCGTGGTGCTGGGCGAGGCCCTGCCGCCCCATGCCTACCCCGGATTTGCGCTTCTGGCGCTTGGCCTGCTGATCATTCAGGGCCGCATTCCCCTGCCCCGACGCCTTCGGCGGAATTGACCCGACCGCAGACACTGGCTAGCAAGGCGCTAGGTGATCAAGGATCTGGAATGCCAATGCTTTATTCTTCCGCTCAGGCGTGGCGCGACGCCCCCAGCAAACGCGTGCTGTTCTTTGGCATGTCGGGACTCGGCAAGACCTACATCAGCAACATCCTGCGCGGCGCGGGGGGCTGGTTCCACTACTCGATCGATTACCGCATCGGCACTCGCTACATGGGCGAATACATCGCCGACAACGCCAAGGCCGAGGCGATGAAGGTCCCCTTCCTGCGTGATCTGCTGCTGTCAGATTCGATCTACATCGGATCGAATATTACCTTCGACAACCTGACACCGGTCTCCTCCTACCTCGGCAAACCGGGCAGCACGGCCAAGGGCGGCCTCCCGATGTGCGAATACCGTCGCCGTCAGGAACAGTTCCGCCTGGCCGAAATCCACGCCCTGCTGGATACCGAATATTTCATCGACCGGGCCGAGCGGCTTTATGGCTATCCGCATTTCATCTGCGACACTGGTGGATCGATCTGTGAATGGGTGGATGCCGAGGATCCGAACGATCCGGTCCTGACCGAACTGTCCAAACACACGCTGATGGTCTGGATCAAAGGTGACGAGGCCCATACCGAAGAGTTGATTCGCCGCTTTGATCGCGCGCCCAAACCGATGTCCTATCAGCCGGAGTTCCTGAGCAGGGTCTGGGAAGACTATCTTAGCAAAAACAATGTATCAGAGGCGGATGTTGACCCCGATGCCTTCATTCGCTGGACCTATGCGCAGGCGCTGGCGCACCGTCAGCCGCGCTATGAGGCGATGGCGCAGAACTGGGGTGTGACCGTCACCGCTGACCAGATCAGCGCCGTGCGCGACGAGGCTGGTTTCGAGGACTTGATCGCCAGCGCACTTGAGAGTGCCGCCTAGGCAGCTTATCTCTTGCCCTCAGCCTAACACATGAACCGCAAGGACCTGACATGCCTATCAAGATCCCTTCTGACCTGCCCGCCTATGACGTTCTGACGAACGAAGGCGTGATGGTCATGTCGCCGGATCAGGCGGCGCGTCAGGATATTCGCCCGCTGCGCATCGGTCTGCTCAATCTGATGCCGAAGAAGATCCAGACGGAGAACCAGTTCGCCAGGCTGATCGGCGCGACGCCGCTCCAGATCGAACTGTCTCTGATCCGGATGACCGAGCACCAGACCCGCAACACCGCGGCCGAGCATATGGCCGAATTCTATCGCCCCTTTCAGGAGGTGAAGGACGAGCGCTTTGACGGGTTGATCATCACCGGCGCCCCAATCGAACATCTGAATTTCGACAACGTCACCTATTGGGATGAGCTGCGCGAGGTGTTTGAATGGACGCAGACCAATGTGCACTCCACCTTTGGCGTCTGTTGGGGCGGCATGGCGATGATCAACTATTTCCACGGCGTCAAGAAACACATGCTGGATCACAAGGCCTTCGGCTGCTTCCGACATAAGAACCTCGCGCCTGCCTCGCCCTACCTACGCGGGTTTTCAGACGATTGCGTCATTCCCGTCTCGCGCTGGACCGAGATGAAACAGGATGAAATCGACAGCCACCCAGAGCTCATCACCCTTCTGGGAAGTGATGAGGTTGGCCCCTGTCTGGTCGAGGATCCGAACCATCGCGCGCTCTATATCTTCAATCACTTCGAATATGACAGTGATACGCTGAAGCAAGAATACGACCGCGACGTTGCCAATGGCACCGAGATCAACGTGCCGATCAACTACTACCCGGATGATGACCCCAGCCGCACGCCGCAGAACCGCTGGCGCAGCCATGCGCATCTGCTTTATGGCAACTGGATCAACCAAATCTACCAAAGCACGCCCTTCGATCTGAACAACATCGGTCAATAGCGCATTGTTATCGCTTGCCTTTGCCATGGCTGCAGGCGTCGGCATCACCGCCCTGCAAGGATCCCGAAGGGAGGCCCGCGCCAGGGCCAGCCACCCGCCTGAAGGCCGGTTCATTGAGGTGGGTGATGCCCGTGTGCACGCGGTCGAGATGGGCCAGCCGCAGGGCTCGGCGCCAGATCTGGTGCTGATCCACGGCTCCAACGGCAGCACCCGCGATATGAGCTTTCGCCTCGCCCCTGCGTTGGCCGACCGTTTCCGCGTACTGATGTTCGATCGCCCCGGTCTCGGCTATACCGCAGCCCCAAAGGCTGGCAATGCAACGCTGCGGGATCAGGCGGCCCTGCTGCAACAGGCCGCGGCCAGCCTTGGCGCCGAACGTCCCATCGTGCTGGGGCAAAGCTATGGCGGGGCCGTGGCGCTCGCCTGGGCTGTCTACCATCCGGATGATCTCTCGGCGCTGGTCTCGGTCTCTGGCGTATCGCACCCTTGGGATGGCTCGCTCGATCCATTCTACAAAGTGACAGCCTCGCCGCTGGGTAGCCGTCTGGTGGTGCCGCTGATCACCTCCTATGTGCCGGAACGGACCGTGACCCGCGCGCTGGAGGATGTCTTTGCCCCCCAACCAGTGCCAGAAGGATACGCCGAGCATTTTGGTCCCGGACTGACCCTCAGGCGCAGATCGCTCCGGGCCAATGCCCTGCACCGGGCCAACCTTCTGCGCGATATCAAAGCGCAGGCACCGCAGTATGACCGCATCAAGGTACCGGTCGAGCTTGTGCATGGCGACGCCGACACCACCGTTGGGGTTCATCTGCACGCCGCAAGACTGGTCAAGGACGTGCCGCAGGCCCGGCTGACACTACTCGACGGGATTGGCCACATGCCACACCATGTGGCCACCGGGAATGTGACAGACGCCGTGGACCGCGCCGCCGCCCGCGCCGGGCTTTAGGTAAATCGGAGTCACATTGCACTGCGCAATGCCCTATAAAGAGTTGAGGACAGGAAGGTTTTGCCCATGACATTGCCATTTGACGGCGCCATCAGCCGCTATTTCGAGACCGGCGCGCCTTCTGACATCCGCAAGGCTATCGCCGATGGGGGAAAGAAAGCGATATTGGATTCGGACTATCCGCATGCCACGCGGATGAAGAAAAAGTCCTATGAGCAATCCATGGACGCGTTGCAGATCGAGTTGGTGAAACTGCAATCCTGGGTCAAAGCCTCTGGCGCCCGTGTCGCCGTGGTGTTCGAAGGTCGAGATACCGCAGGAAAAGGTGGCACAATCAAACGCTTCCGCGAAAACCTTAACCCCCGCGGCGCGCGGGTTGTGGCACTGCAGAAACCAACCGAGGCTGAGCAGACCCAATGGTATTTCCAGCGCTATATCGACCATTTGCCCTCGGGCGGTGAAATCGTATTTTTCGACCGCAGCTGGTACAATCGCGGCGTCGTCGAAAAGGTCTTTGGCTTTTGCACCGACACGCAGCGCGAGCGCTTCTTCCATCAGGTTACAGGGTTCGAGGAGGCTCTGGTCGAGGACGGCATTCACCTGTTCAAGATCTGGCTGAATGTTGGCCGCGCCGAGCAGCTCGATCGGTTTCTAGCGCGCGAATCTGATCCGCTGAAGCATTGGAAGCTCAGCACCATCGACGTAAAAGGGCTGGAACGCTGGGACGCCTATACCGATGCCATCGGCGAAACCTTCCGCCGCAGCCACACCAAGGTGGCCCCCTGGACCGTCGTCCGCTCGGACGACAAGCGTCGCGCGCGGCTGGCTGCCATCCGTTCGGTCCTACATGGACTGGATTATGACAACAAAAACGCCGAGGCACTCGGGGACGTAGATCCCCTCATCTGTGGCGGACCGGACATCTGGAATGCGTAAACGCGGCTATCATCACGGCAACCTGCGTCAGGCCCTTGTGGAATCTGCGCTGGGTCTGATCGAGGCAAAAGGCCCGACCGGCTTTACCCTGTCCGAGGCGGCAAAACAGGCGGGCGTCACCCCGGCGGCAGTCTATCGCCATTTCGAAGGCCGCGAGGATCTGATCGCAGAGGCCGCAAAACAGGGTTTTGCGATGTTCGCCGATCTGATGCAGCACGCCTTTGAAAAATATCAGCCCTCGGCCCTAGCGGCATTTGAGGCAACGGGACGGGCCTATCTCGCCTTTGCCCGCAAACATCCCGGCCATTACATCGCGATGTTCGAAAGCGGTATTTCCGTCAACCGTACGCCCGAACTGGCAGATGCCGCTGCCCGCGCACGGGGCATCCTGGAAAAGGCTGCTGCGGATCTGAGCCAGCACATCCCGGCCGAAAAACGCCCGCCCGCAGCGATGTTTTCCGCCCATATCATGGCGCTGAGCCACGGGGTCGTCGAGCTTTATGCCCGCAACACGCCCGGTGCCACCTCGCCCTTCTCGCCCGAGGATCTGCTCGAAAGCGGGATCATGATCTATCTGCGCGGTCTGGGCCTGATTGAACCCGACAAATAGGCACCGCGGCTGCGCCTTTGTACGCAGGTTCCAGGGCGGTCCAATCCCCCGTTTCAGCCACACAGACAAACTACGAAAAAAGGCCGCAGATTTCTCTGCGGCCTTTCTCTGTTCTGCTGTCCAGCGATTAACGCTTGGAGAACTGGAACGAACGACGCGCTTTGCGGCGGCCGAATTTCTTACGTTCAACAACACGGCTGTCACGGGTCAGGAAGCCAGCAGCTTTCAGAGCGCCGCGCAGGGCGGGATCATAAAGCTGCAGAGCTTTGGAGATGCCGTGCTTGACCGCACCGGCCTGACCGGAAAGGCCACCGCCTTTAACGGTTGCGTAGACGTCAAACTGGTCTTCGACACCGGCAACGGTGAACGGCTGGCGCAGGATCATCTGCAGCACCGGACGGGCGAAGTATTTGTTCAGCTCTTTGCCGTTCACTTCGACCTTGCCGGAACCCGGCTTGATCCAGACGCGTGCGACTGCGTCTTTCCGCTTACCGGTTGCATAGGCACGACCCAGCTCGTCACGGACGGGCTCACGGGAAATGGTTTCTTCAGCGACAGCTTCAACGCCTGCAACGGCGCCCAGCTCTTCGAGAGTGTTGATCTGATCAGCCATCGGTCTCAGCTCCGCGTGTTTTTCTTGTTCATGGATTTGACATCCAGAACCTCGGGGGCCTGGGCCTCATGCGGGTGCGCGGCACCAGCATAGATACGCAGGTTGCTCATCTGCTGGCGCGCCAGACGGTTGCCCGGCAGCATGCGCTTCACAGCCTGATAGACAACACGCTCGGGGTGCGCGCCTTCCAGGATCTGTTGCTTGGTGCGGGACTTGATGCCGCCCGGGTGGCCAGTGTGCCAGTAGAAGTGCTCGTCGCGCTTCTTGCCGGTCATCTGTACCTTGTCGGCGTTGATGATGATGACGTTGTCGCCCATGTCCATGTTCGGCGTGAACGACGCTTTGTGCTTACCGCGCAGGCGCATGGCAACGATCGAGGCAAGACGGCCCAGAACAACGCCTTCGGCGTCGATCAGGATCCAGTTCTTCTCGATATCTGCCGGAGTAGCAGAGAAGGTTTTCATGGCAGGTCTATCCTGTTTGTCGTGAAGATGAGCCGGAATACAACTCACCTGAATTCGATGGACGGGGTTTACGGGGATCTCCGCACTGCGTCAACACAGCAAAACAACAATTTATTACGCAAAATCAGCGTGTTAAAAAATAGGTATCAAAATACCCCACCCCTAGACGCTGATTTGCTCGGGCGGGTTGTCCAAAAGGCTGCGCAAACGCAGCATCGCGTCTTCGAACTTAGCCAAAGAAACCTGCCCGTTGATGGTGATGCGCACGGCATTGGGCGCGCGGCCATCCCTCAGGGCGAATTCATCGGCTGACCTGATCTGCACACCTGCAGCTTCTGCCGCGCGAGTAAAGGCAGCGGAGCGCCAGCCTGCAGGCAGTTTCAGCCAGAGGAACGGGACCTCGTCTTTCCATGTCAACTCAAACGCACCAAGGGCATTCACCGCCACACGCACATATTTGGCCATTTCCTTGCGCACCTCTTTGGCCAGCTCCTTGCTGCGCGGGTCCGAAAGCAAGACGCGGATCAGCTCGGCCAGCGGCTGCGACAGGCCAAAAAAGCTGTATTCCGCCGACCGGCGCAGATCCTGTTCGTGGCCTTTGGGCGCGAGGGCAAAACCGACGCGCAGCGCCGGCGTCAAAACCTTGGAGATCGAACAGACGTGCCAGGTGATATCGGGCGCCAGAGCGCGATAGCTGGGCGCACCGGCCTCTCCCATGCGATAGCAATCATCCTCGACGATCTGCAGCTCATGCCGCCGCGCGACCTTGATGATCTCCTCGCGCCGTTTTTGCGGCGTAAACAGACCGGTCGGATTGTGCACCTCGGGGCTGGTACAGAGAACCGTCGCGCCCGTCTTGCGGATGGCAAGCTCCAGCGAATCCGGACGAATCCCGTGTTCGTCCATCCCCACCCCGACAACCTTGGCCCGGAGCAGTTCAGACGCACGACGAAAGCCGGCATAAGAAAGATCCTCGACCAACAGCGTGGGCTGCGCGTCCTTCAGGACGGCCTGCAGCACCGTGAGGATGCCGTTCTGACCGCCATGGGTCAGGACCACCTGGCTTTCATCCAGCGGCCCCAGCGGCTGATCTGACAGCCACTCCACCACCGCTTCGCGCACCGGGCGGTAGGCGTCACGGGTCGGGTAGTTCAGGAACATCAGCGGATCGGCGCCCGCGACCTTCTTCATCGCCTCCCGGATCGCAGCCACCTGCCCCACATCGGCAAGACGCGGGCTGAACAGGCTGACATGGTTGGGATCGCTTTCCTCCCGAAGGTGCAATTCGCGGGACCAGACATCATCCATGACCATGGTCTGCCGCTCAGCGACAAATGTGCCGCGCCCGACCTCCGCCTGCAGAAGTCCTTCGTCCGTGAGGGTGGAATAGGCCCGCGCCACCGTGCCGGGGGTGATGCCCAGTTGATAGGCCAGATCGCGCACCGGCGGCAACTTTGTACCAACACGCAATGTATCGTTTTCCACCGCCGCGCGGATTGTATCGGCCACCCGTTGATACTTCGGTCCAGGCTTATCACCAAGGCTCGGCGCCCAAATTGTACCCATTACAATGCTTCCTTAGACAGCTGAGTCGGAACTTTGTATCAAATAACCGTACCAACAACACAGGATTGTATCAATACAATAAAGGATCTGACCATGACACAGCACGCGACCCCTGCACATTCCAGCATCACCTTTCTGACCAATCAGCCCACCCTGCCGGTGCTGGCTCAGGTCGCGGTGACGTTCGCGGTTCTGATGACGAAATGGTCCGTCCGACAGCGCAGCCGTAAACAGCTCCGCCACCTGACCCCGGAACAATTGCAAGACATCGGGCTCTCCCGCGAGGACGCCCATTATGAAGCCACTCTTCCGTTCTGGCGCCCCTGATCCCCGGGTACCGGAACCACCTGACGGCCGGGGCCAGTTCCCCGGCCTTTTTTCTTTTCAATCATTTCAAAGCCCCTGGTAAATTTTTCCTTGATCGAATCTGCCATGGGGCCTAGACGCGCCTCACTTTCGGCACCGATCCCAACCCCGGACCCTTATCCGGGGGGGCGCTAAGGGCCGGCTGGATTGTCATCTACTGGAACGAAGGGGAGTGTCATGAAAGACGCCAACCTCTTCCAACTGGGGATCGGTCTGGAGACAGGCGCCCAAGAGGAAGATACCACCCGCAGTGTACCCGCTGCGATGATTGAAACCGTTGTGGACAGCGACCGCGAAGATCACTTCATCCGCCGGGATGGAAAAGTGTTCGCCGGCACCCACCTGATCATCGAAGTCATGAACGGCACCGGTCTGGATTGCGAGACCCGCATTCAGAACGCATTCCGCAAATGTGTCGAGGTCTGCGGCGCCACGCTGCTGCACATCCACACCCATAAATTCTCGCCCCAGGGCGTGTCGGGCGTGGCCGTGCTGGCCGAAAGCCACATCTCGGTGCACACCTGGCCGGAAATCGGCTATGGCGCCTTTGACGTCTTCATGTGCGGCGATGCCGAACCCTGGCGCGCTGTCGGCGTGCTGAAAGAGGCCTTTTCCACCGATCACGTGGAGGTCCGGGAACTTCTGCGCGGGGAGGAGCTGATCGCCAAGGAGGTCGCGGCATGAGCGAGACCTGGATCACCGAACGCCTGCACGATCACTACGCGCAGAGCCTGCGCGTGGATGAGATGCTTTATGACAGCAAGACCGAGCATCAGCGCCTGAAGGTCTTTCAGAACGGTACGTTCGGCCGCATCCTGACGCTGGATGACGTGGTGCAGACCACCGAAGGCGACAATTTCATCTACCACGAGATGCTGACCCATGTGCCGATCCTGGCGCATGGGGCCGCAAAACGTGTGCTGATCATCGGCGGCGGCGACGGCGGCATGGCCCGCGAGGCGCTGCGCCACGCCTCGGTCGAACATGTCACCATGGTCGAGATCGACGCCGGTGTGGTGGATTTCTCAAAGGAATACCTGCCGATGCTGAGCCAGGGCGCCTTTGACGATCCGCGGCTCAATCTGGTGATCAACGATGGCGCGGCCTTCATGCGTGAAACAGATCAGAAATTCGACGTGATCGTGGTCGATTCCACCGATCCGATCGGCCCGGGCGAGGTGCTGTTCACCAATACCTTCTACGGCCACGCCGCCCGCGCGCTGACCGATGACGGTATCATCGTCACCCAGAACGGCGTGCCCTTCATGCAAGGGGACGAGCTGACCGGCACCATGCGCGCCTTCAAGACGCTGTTTGCCGATCACAGCTGCTATCTGGCGACAATCCCGACCTATGCGGGTGGTCCGATGGCCTTTGGCTGGGGCAGCCACTCCAAATCCGCGCGTACCGTGTCGCTGGCCGATCTGGAAAAACGCTTTGCCGCTGCCGGGATTGAAACCGATTACTACACGCCCGAGGTGCACAAGGCGGCTTTCGCCCTGCCCGGCTATGTGAAGAAACTCTTCCCATAAGACCTGCACCGCGCAGGATCTGCTGAAACAAAACGGGGGCCAAGGGCCCCCGTTTTCATTTGGTACTGTTTTGGAATGTTCCGAACCTCAGGCGTCCGGCTCCTGGTAGACGCCCTGTTCTTTCAGCGCGTCCACGACTTCCTTGGGCATGTAGGTCTCGTCATGTTTCGCCAGAATTTCAGAGGCTTCGAACACACCGTTGACGTAACGGCCTGTGCCGACCATGCCTTGATTTTCCTCGAACAGGTCCGGCAGCACACCCGCGTAAGTCACCGGCACGGTTGCGCCGCCATCGGTCACAGAGAACCGCACGGTTTCGCCCTGACCGCGCACCAGACTGCCATCTTCGACCAGACCACCAATACGGAAAACCTCTGTCGGCACCGGCGGCTCGGCCATCACCTGACTAGGCGAACGGAAGTAGTTGATCCCGTCCCGCATCGCGTAACCGATCAAAGCCGTCGACACGATCAAGGCAACGGTCGCCAATGCGATCACCTGAATGCGGCGCTGCTTTTTGAGGTTTTTCATATCGTTACCGTCCTGTGCTCGTCAGGGTCTGGCGCCCTAGGGGAACAGCGGCGCCATCATCAGACCCGCAGTTTCGTCTTCACCTAACATCAGATTGGCGTTCTGCAAGGCCTGTCCGCTGCTACCTTTTGTCAGGTTATCCAGCGCCGCAATGACAATGGCCCGCCCTTCGATCCGGTCAGCGGTCACGCCGATATGACAGAAGTTGGAGCCGCGCACGTGGTGGGTGCTTGGCGCGGTGCCAAAGGGCAGAACCTCGATAAAGGGTTCATCGGCATAGGCAGAAACGAATGCCGCGTGGATCGCCTCGGCGTCGCCTTTGACATAGGTCGTCGCCAGAATACCCCGGTTGGCGGGAACCAGATGCGGGGTGAACTGTACCTTGACCGGACGCCCGGCCAGTTTCGAGAATTCCTGATCGAATTCACCCAAATGCCGGTGCGTGCCACCGATGGCATAGGCATTGTAACCCTCGCTCAGCTCCGCATGCAGCAGGTTTTCCTTCAGGGCCCGACCCGCACCAGAGACGGCGCATTTCAGATCGAGGATGATTTCATCTAGATCAATCAGGCCCGAGGTGATCAGCGGCCGCAGCGCGAACTGCCCGGTGGCCGCGTTGCAGCCGGTACCCGCCACCAGCCGCGCGCCCCGGATCTCATCCCGGTAGAATTCGGTAAGGCCGTAAACAGCCTCTTTCTGCTGCTCCAGCGCAGCATGGGGGTTGCCGTACCATTTCTCGTATTCCGCCGGATCGCGCAGCCGGAAATCCGCCGACAGATCGACGATCTTCAGATCCTTCGGCAGGGCTGCGATCACTTCCTGGCTGGTTTTATGCGGCAGGGCGCAGAAACACAGGTCGATCTTGGAAAAGTCGATCTCGCTGATCTTGCACAGGGTCGGCAGGTCCAGATGCCGCAGGTGCGGAAACACCTCGGCCATGGACAGCCCCGCCTTGCGCTCTGCTGCGAGCGCCGCGATTTCAATGCTCGGGTGCTGGGAAATCAGCCGCACCAGTTCCGCGCCGGTGTAACCGCTGGCGCCAAGGATAGCCACTTTGTGGGCCATGTCAGACCTCGTCTTTTGAATTTACGTGATTTGTACCGCAGCAACAGGCGGTGGGAATAGGGAAAACTGCCGCAGCCGACAGGCGATCCGCCCGGGGGACGACAGAAAGCCGTCCCCGTGGAAGCGCCGGATCAGGCCGCTTCAAAGGTGATTTGTCGTCGCAAGAACTGGGTCGCATGGGTGCTGACCCGCGCCGGATCGCCAGTGGTGTAGAACCCCGCCTTGCCGGTACCGTACATATCCGGGTGCCGCTCAAGGTAGTCGGCCAGACTGTCGGCGACCAGATCGCCCTGGCTGAACACCTTTACATTGGGGCCAAGCGCCTCCTGAAAGGTCTTTTCCATCAGGGGATAATGGGTGCAGCCCAGAATGGCCGCCTCGGGATGCGGCATCTTGCGCAAGAGCGCATCCACATGGCTGCGCACCAGCGCCTCAGCCAGGATCATGTCGCCTTCTTCGATGGCGTCGACAACACCGCCACAGGCCTGCGCTTCCACATCGACACCGATGGCGCGAAAGGCCAGTTCCCGCTGGAACGCCCGACTGGATACTGTTGCAGGCGTTGCGAACAGCGCCACATGCTTCACCGCAACCTCGCGCGGCGGCGAATTATCGCCCCACTGGCGCTCGGTCAGTGCTTCGATCAGCGGCACAAAGACGCCAAGCACGCGCTTGCCCTTGGGCAGCCCGCCCTCCTGCATGCGCCGCAGCGCCGCCGCCGAGGCAGTGTTACAGGCCAGGATCACCAGATCGCAGCCCTTGTCCCACATGTCTTCCACAGCGGCCTTGGTCAGCTGATAGACATCCTCGGCATCGCGCACGCCATAGGGGGCGTGAGCACTGTCGCCGTAATAGATAAGGTCAACCTCCGGCAGACGCCGCTGCACAGCGTCGAGCACGGTCAGACCGCCCAGACCAGAATCAAAAATGCCTACTGCCATGTTCTTCTTTCGCGGATGCCACGTTCAGGCGCGATGTTTCTCTTCAAACTCGAACCCGCGCAAGCCCGGATCGAGAGGAGTCGGAGACAGCTCATACGTCGCTTTGCGCAGGAAATCCATCATTCCTTTGGCATCCCCGGTCAAAGGGTCAAGTTTGTCGCGCCCGATCGCCTCGCCGATCACCACCCGCACCGGCGTATCGACCCGCTTGTGAAACTCCTTGATCAAGAGCCCCATGCGCAACGTAGCGTGCAGATGGCTGGCGATCTGAAACAAGCGCGAAGTGTGGCCGTCAAAATAGACCGGCACCACAACCGCATCGGATTTGGCAATCATCCGCGCGGTAAAGCTGCGCCAGCCCGGATCCATCGGCCGGGCAAAGGGCGTTGCTCCCGTGGAAACCGTGCCGCCCGGAAAGATCCCGATGGCGCCGCCCTGCCCCAGATAGCTGAGCGCCGTTTTGCGGGTCTCAAGGTTGGTCCGCAGCGCCTCCTTGGTTTCGGCAAAATCGATCGGCAAGATGATACGGTTCAGGTCTTCCGACTTGCCGAACACCTGATGCGCCAGAATACGAAAATCCCCGCGCGTTTCGGCAAGGATGTGCCCCATCATCAGCCCATCAAGGATCCCATAGGGATGATTGGCGATCAGAACGACCGGCTTGTCGCGCGGGATATTGGACAGCGCGCCGCCGATCACCTCCAGCGACAGACCATAGCGGTCGGCGATGACGCTCCAGAAACTGCGGCCGCCCGCGACCTCCTGTTCATACCCCCGTGCGCGTCGGATCAGCTTCAGACGGCCCGTGGTATTCTCCATCATTCGGATCACCAGACGCCCCGAACGGGTCTGCGCCGAATGCGCATAAGAGATCTCCCGCGCGATCTGGCGCGCGCTGGACCGGATTTTTCCAGGCCGGGATTTTCTTGATTGGGTATTGCCGGACAGTTGCTGCATCTCGGACATGGGCTGGGTCTTTCTGGACGGAATCACCAAGGTGACCGGTTAGGCATAACAGCATCTCAGATCCCCGTAACAGACTCATGACCGGTCTACGGCAGGATCCCGCGCCCTGACCCAGAACGCAGCAGCGCCGCGCAAATGCGCGGCGCCGGGCCCAACGGGCAAGAGGCAGCCGTCCGGCTGTCACCTGCCGGGCGGGAGAACACCCCTGCGGCTTATTCGGCCGCTTTCTTCATCGGAGCACCGCCCTGACGCAGAACCGCCAGCAGTTCTTCGCGTCGTTTCGCCGCCTTCTGCTCGCTTTCCATCTTCACCGGACCAAAGCCACGGATCTGCAGCGGCAATTCGGCCAGAGCGACCAGCGGGTCCATGATCTCAGGCGAGGCTTTAGCCAGCCATTCCTTCATGTCGCGCTCGTATTGCTTGATCAGCGCCCGTTCCATCTTGCGCTCGGCGGTATAGCCAAAGATATCGAGCGGCGTGCCGCGCAGACCTTTGAACTTCGCCAGCAGCTTCAGACCGCGCTCCATGCTTGGGCCGAAACGGCGCTTTTTCGGGCGTCCGTTGGCGTCGACCCCGCCCAGGATCGGCGGCGCCAGATTGTAAGAGATCTTCAGATCGCCCTCAAACTGCGCCTCGGCCTTTTCGCGACTGCTCAACAACAGACGCGCCACCTCGTATTCGTCCTTATAGGCCAGCAGCTTGTGATAGCCCTTGGCGACGGCTTCCTTCAGGCGCGCATCGTCGATGCCATCCAGCAGCTTCATATAGCGTTTGGCCAGCCCCTTGCCCTGATAGGCCGTCAGATGATCCTGCCGGTAGGCGATCTTTTCATCCAGCGTCTTGGGCAGTTCCACCACATTGGCAGGCTTGATCAGCTTGGCCACCTCTTCGGGGTGCAGCACCGCCCAGCGACCGATTTCAAAGGCACGCAGGTTCTTTTCCACCGCAGCGCCGTTCAGCTCGATCGCCTGGGTGATTGCCTCAAGGCCGACTGGGATCAGACCGCGTTGGAAAGCCCCGCCAAAGACCATCATGTTGGAGAAGATCGAATCTCCCATGGTGGCCTGCGCCAGCTGCGATGCGTCGAACATATCGAGCCGCTCGCGCAGGCGTGCCTCCAGCGCCACCTCAAGCCGGTCAGTGGGCAGCTGGAAATTAGTGTCGCGAGTGAAATCGCCGGTGATGATCTCGTGGCTATTCACCACACCGCCGGTCTGACCTGTGCGCATCAACCCAATGGTCTTGGCGCCTGCACTCACCACCAGATCACCGCCGATCAGCGCGTGCGCTTCGCCGGTGGCGACGCGGATGGCGCTGATGTCATCAGGGCTTTCGGCAATGCGGCAGTGGATATGCACCGCGCCGCCCTTTTGCGCGAGACCGGCCATCTCCATCATGCCGGCACCTTTGCCGTCGATCTGCGCGGCCTGCGCCAGAACCGCGCCGATGGTCACAACGCCAGTGCCACCAACGCCAGTGATCACCACGTTATGGGTGCCTTCGATCTTGGGCAGGTCGGGCATCGGCAGATCGGGCAGCTTCAACTCGGCCGTGGCCTCCTTCCGGATTTTGGCGCCTTCGATGGTCAGGAAGGACGGACAGAATCCGTTGAGACAGGAGAAATCCTTGTTACAGGAGGACTGATCAATCGCCCGCTTGCGTCCCAGTTCGGTTTCCTTGGGAACGATAGAGACGCAGTTGGATTGCACCCCGCAATCGCCGCATCCTTCGCAGACGTCCGAGTTGATGAACACGCGCTGATCAGGATCGGGGAACAGGCCCCGCTTGCGACGGCGGCGTTTCTCGGCGGCGCAGGTCTGGACATAGATGATGGCAGAAACGCCTTCGACCTCTTCCATCTGCTTTTGCACGTTCATCAGCTCGGCCCGTTCATGGGTGGGAACCCCGGCTGGGAACTGCTTGAAATCGATCTCTTCTTTCTCGTCATAAACGATGGCGAGATGCTCCACCCCCATGGCCTTCAGCTCATGCGCGATGCGATAAGCGCTGAGACCACCTTCGTTACCCTGACCGCCAGTCATGGCCACCGCATCGTTATAGAGGATCTTGTAGGTAATATTGGTGCCTTCGGCCAGTGCGGCACGGATCGCCTGCACGCCGGAGTGGTTATAGGTGCCATCGCCAAGGTTCTGGAACACATGCTTGCGCTTGGAGAACGGCGCCTCGCCGATCCAGTTGGCGCCTTCGCCGCCCATATGGGTGAAGCCCATGGTCTCGCGGTCCATCCACTGCACCATGAAGTGACAGCCGATCCCGGCATAGGCACGGCTGCCCTCAGGGATCTTGGTCGAAGAATTGTGCGGACAACCCGAGCAGAAGTAAGGCAGGCGCGCGGCGATTTCTTCGGCGTTGTCGGCGCGGCGCGCCTCGTCCAGGCTGGCCAGCCCGGCGCGGATTGCTTCGGTGTCGCGGCCCTCTTCGATCAGAATCTCGCCCAGCTTCTCGGCGATCATGATGGGGTCGAGCGCATAGCGCGTCGGGAAGAGTTCCGGCCCGTGCATGGAGCCAGCTCCGCCGCCCTTGTGCCAGCCGTAAACCCGGCGACCACGTCGGTCGTCAAAGATCGCCTCCTTGATCTGCACCTCGATCAGCTTGCGCTTTTCCTCAACCACGACGATCAGATCCAGACCTTCGGCCCAGTCGTGGAAGCCCTTCATGTCCAGCGGCCAGACCTGACCGACCTTGTATGTGGTGATGCCCAGACGTTCGGCCATGGCCTCGTCGATATTCAACAGAGACATGGCATGGACCAGATCCAGCCAGTTCTTGCCCGCGGCCACGAAACCGATCTTGGCACCGGGTTTGCCCCAGATGCGTTTGTCCATCTTGTTGGCGTGGCTGAATGCCTCGGCAGCAAAGCGTTTCTGGTCGATGATCCGGTCTTCCTGCTGGAAACGATCATCCACCAAGCGGATATTCAGCCCATCCTGCGGCATGGCGAAATCGGGGGTAACCAGTTTCACCCGATCCGGGCTCGCATCCACGACCGAGGTTACCTCGATGGTGTCCTTCATCGTCTTGAGGCCGACCCAGAGACCGGAAAACCGGCTGAGCGCGTAGCCATAAAGCCCGAAATCCAGGATTTCTTGCACACCAGCGGGGCTGAGGATCGGGAGGTAGGCATCCATCAGCGCCCATTCGGACTGGTGCAGCACGGTGGAGCTTTCGCCGGTGTGGTCGTCGCCCATCGCCACCAGCACGCCGCCATTTTTGGAGCTGCCGGCCATATTGGCGTGGCGGAAGGCATCGCCGGCGCGGTCAACGCCCGGCCCCTTGCCATACCAAAGGCCGAATACGCCGTCGAATTTGCCTTCACCACGGATTTCGGCCTGTTGCGCGCCCCATAGGGCGGTGACGGCCAGATCCTCGTTCAAACCGTACTGAAAGGTGACATCGGCCTCTTTCAGCTGCTTTTCGGCCCGGCTCATCTGCATGTCGACAGCGCCAAGCGGCGATCCGCGATAGCCGGTGACAAGCCCAGCAGTGTTGAGACCGGCTGCCGTGTCCCGCGCCTTCTGCATCAGCATCAGGCGCACAAGCGCCTGCGTGCCGTTCAGCATGACAGGCGATTTGCTCAGATCATATTTGTCATTCAACGAGATCTTTTGCGTGCTCATCCGGTCCTCCCAACCACAACTGGCTTGCAATAATTTCCATCGATATTAGGTCACAAATACTGACCTGTATACCCACTGTTGTCAATATCCCCCTCCGGAAGCGCGCTTCTGCATTCGGAAATTGATCCAAGTGTCAGGTTTCATATAGGCTGATATGGGCACAACGAAAGTAACGGATATGGACTGGGACAAGCTTAGAATTTTTCACGCCGTGGCAGATGTCGGCAGCCTGACCCACGCCGGGGACAAGCTTAACCTGTCGCAATCCGCGGTCAGCCGCCAGATTCGTGCGCTTGAGGAAAGCCTGAACGCGACGTTGTTTCACCGTCACGCGCGCGGGCTGATCCTGACCGAACAGGGCGAGCTGCTGTTTGACGCGACCAAATCCATGTCCAAACGGCTCGAAGCGGCTTCGGCCCGGATCCGCGACAGCGAAGACGAAGTGTTCGGCGAATTGCGCGTCACCACGACATTCGGATTTGGCACCCTGTGGCTGGCACCCAGGCTGACGAAACTCTTTGAGCAATATCCCAATCTGAAAATCGACCTGATGCTGGAAGAGCGGGTTCTGGACTTGCCCATGCGCGAAGCCGACGTTGCGATCCGAATGAAAGAGCCGAGCCAGGCGGACCTGGTGCGCAAGCGACTGATGACGGTTCAGATGCGACTTTATGCGTCTCGCGCATATCTGGACCGCAACGGCACGCCGCAGACCGCCGAAGATATCAAGAACCACCGTCTGATCTGCCAGAACCAAAATTCGGCCCAAGTCGGTTCTGCAGCTGTGCTGGTCCAGAAGCTGATCACCCACGGTCCCGGCTCGATGCTGTCGGTCAACAACTACTTCGGGGTCCTGCAGGGCGTGCTTCACGATCTGGGAATCGGCATCCTGCCTGACTATGTCACCGAGGATTTCCCCGATCTGGTACAGGTTCTGCCGCATGAGGACACCAGTGGTGTGCCTGTCTACCTGGCCTATCCGGAAGAATTGCGTCACTCGCAGCGGGTGTCAGCTTTCCGTGATTTCGTGCAAACCGAGATCATGGCGCACCGCAAACATATGAAAGAGATGGGGAAACTCTGACCTTAGGTCAGCAGGCGTTAAGCTATGCATAACATGCATACCAGAAATGACGCAATTTGAGACGGAAAATTCTTGAAGCAGAGAAGCTCTATCCCTAAATGACCCTCATGAAGACGGCGCCAAGGCGCACTTCATACCTCCCTGTTGGACTTCGGCCGAGCTTAGTGCTCGGCCTTTTTTTTGGCCATTTGGTCCGGCTCCTGAGGCTTTCAATCAGGTCTCAAGCCACTCGGAAGCGCCGGACACATTCAACGTCTCGCATCCACACCGCCAGCTGCAACCCTTTCCCCGGTGATCATTGCCCAGTTTTCTCACGTGCACGGATAATGACGGCATTTTCCGGCCCCCAATGACGGTCTGCACATTTTTCAGGCAATTCGAGCATGACACCCCTCCTCAAGCCGGACCTTCTCGCAGCGACGAAACGCCCTGCCTTCAATGATACATACGCTTTGCCCTTCCCCCGTGCGCTTCCTTGCCCTAAAAGGCGCGCAACCGCAGCCACTGGGGATACGACACGGATGCAGGAACCAGCAATCACGCCCGAACTGATTGAAAACCACGGACTGAACTCCGAGGAATATCAACTGATCCTCGAAATCATCGGACGGGAACCCACCTTTACCGAGCTGGGCATCTTCTCGGCGATGTGGAACGAGCACTGCTCTTACAAGTCGTCCAAGAAATGGCTCCGCACCCTGCCCACCGAGGGGCCCCAGGTCATCTGCGGCCCGGGTGAAAATGCCGGTATCGTCGATATCGGCGATGGCGATGCGGTGGTCTTCAAGATGGAAAGCCACAACCACCCCTCTTACATCGAACCCTATCAGGGCGCGGCAACCGGGGTTGGCGGCATCCTGCGGGACGTCTTTACCATGGGAGCGCGGCCAATCGCCTCGATGAACTCGCTGTCCTTTGGTGAGCCGTCCCACCCCAAGACCCGGCAACTGGTCAACGGTGTGGTCGAAGGCATCGGCGGCTACGGCAACTGTTTCGGTGTGCCCTGCGCAGGCGGCGAGGTCCGCTTCCACTCTGCCTACAACGGCAACTGCCTAGTGAATGCATTCGCTGCGGGTCTCGCAAAAACCGACAGCATCTTCTACTCCGCCGCATCCGGTGTCGGCATGCCGGTGGTGTATCTGGGCGCCAAGACCGGACGTGACGGCGTCGGCGGCGCCACCATGGCCTCGGCCGAATTCGACGACACCATCGAGGAAAAGCGCCCCACCGTTCAGGTTGGCGACCCCTTCACCGAAAAACGCCTGATGGAAGCAACGCTGGAGCTAATGCAGACCGGCGCGGTGATCTCGATCCAGGACATGGGCGCGGCCGGCCTCACTTGTTCGGCGGTGGAAATGGGCGACAAGGGTGAGCTTGGCATCAAGCTGAACCTCGAAGACGTGCCCCAACGCGAAGAAGGCATGACCGCCTATGAAATGATGCTGTCGGAATCCCAGGAGCGGATGCTGATGGTGCTGAAGCCCGAGAAAGAGGCCGAAGCCAAGGCAGTGTTCGAAAAATGGGACCTCGATTTCGCCATCGTCGGCGAAACAATCGCCGAGGACCGTTTCCTTATCCAGCACAACAACGTGGTGATGGCCGACCTGCCGCTGTCGAAACTGGCGTCCTCTGCGCCTGAATACGACCGTCCCTGGGTCGAAACGCCCGCCGCAGAACCGCTGACCGACGCGGATGTGCCCACTATCGATCCGATCGACGGCCTGAAGGCGCTGATCGCCTCACCGAACTACGCCGGGAAACAGTGGGTCTATGAACAGTACGACACCACCGTGATGGGCGACACCGCCCGCCGCCCCGGCGCGGGCTCCGGCATCGTCCGGGTGCATGGCACCGGCAAACAGTTGGCCTTTACCAGCGATGTGACGCCGCGCTACGTCAAAGCGAACCCCTTTGAGGGTGGCAAACAGGCAGTAGCCGAGGCCTATCGTAACCTCTCTGCCGTGGGCGCCCTGCCTCTGGCGACGACCGATAACCTCAACTTCGGCAACCCGGAAAAGCCCGAGATCATGGGCCAATTCGTCGGCGCCATCAAAGGCATCGGCGAAGCTGTTGCAGCGCTCAACATGCCGATCGTTTCGGGCAACGTCTCGCTTTATAACGAGACCGACGGACAGGGCATCCTGCCCACCCCGACCATCGGTGCCGTGGGTCTGATCGCCGAGGGCGAAGAGGCGATCACCGGTGAAGTGCGCGAAGGCCATATCGCCCTGCTGATCGGTGAAACCACTGGCCACCTGGGCCAGTCGGCCCTTCTGGCGGAAGTCTTCAACCGCGAGGACGGAGATGCGCCGACGGTGGATCTGGAGGCGGAAAAGCGTAACGGCGAATTCATCCGCGCCAACCGCGAGCTGATCAAGGCCTGCACCGATCTGGCGGATGGCGGTCTGGCGCTGGCGGCCTTTGAACTGGCCGAGGGCGCTGGCGTTGGCGTGCAGATCGATGCCGGTGACACCCCGACCCTGTTTGGCGAAGATCAGGCCCGTTATCTGGTCGCCTGCAACTTTGATCAGGCCGAAGGTCTGATGCTGGCAGCCGGTCAGGCCGGTGTCAGCGTCACCACCGTGGGCCGTTTCACCGGTGACACGGTAAAAATCGGTGGCAGCGAAGCGCCGCTGGAAGAGCTTTCGCAGATTTTCCGCAGCAGCTTTGCCGAGGCCGTCGCCTGATATCAAACACAAACGGGAGCCCTCCCGCGCCCGCAGGTGCCCTTGCCTATGGCAAGCCCCCCTTTACGGCCTTGGGCCCGGCAGCGCGCATCGCGCGCTGCCGGGCCCAACTCGCACGGTCTGATTTTCAATCAGGTCTTGCGCGGCGGGAGCATCTCCCTGCTTGAACTGCCTCTCCGTCGGGCCTACATTTTCAGCGAACAGAACCACGAGGATCCCACGCAATGCCCATGCAGGCCCATGAAATCGAAGAGCTTCTGCGCGCATCCTTTCCCGATGCCCAAATCCAGGTCGGTGGCACCGACGGCGTGCATATGTCCGCGATGGTCGTCGATGAAAGCTTTCGCGGCAAGAACCGTGTGCAGCAGCAGCGCGCCGTTTACGCGGCCCTCAAAGGCAAAATGGACGGCGCCAATGGTGAGTTGCACGCCCTTGCCCTGACCACCAAAGCGCCCGAGTAGCACACATGTCGCTGTTCATGTCCTTTCTGGTGGTCGGCGTTATTGTGATGACGGCAGTTGTTGCCGTCATCGGTCAACGACGCGCACCAACGGAAGAGGACGACAGCGACCCGGACTATCACACGCTGCGCTCGGACTATCAGTCCGGCATGGGCGGCGGATCTGTCAGGACCTGGAAGGTCCCCAAGGACCCGCAGGAATATGCCCGCCTCTTTGTTCCCAAAGACAAGAGCTGAGCGCGCAGAGCCTCACACATCCGTTCCCCGGCCCGGATTGGAATTCTCCACATTATTCCCTATATCTCGGGCAGCAGAACAACGGCACATCCGCCAGAAGGAAACGCAACATGAGCGACGCAAAAACCCGCATCGACGAAACCGTCAAATCCAACGACGTGGTGCTTTACATGAAAGGCACCAAGGACATGCCGCAGTGCGGCTTCTCTTCCCGCGTGGCCGGTGTTCTGAACTACATCGGCGTTGACTACACCGACGTCAACGTGCTGGCCGACGAAGAGATCCGCGCCGGGATCAAGGATTACTCGGACTGGCCTACCATTCCGCAGCTTTATGTCAAAGGTGAATTCGTCGGCGGCTGCGACATCATCACCGAAATGACCCTGTCCGGTGAACTCGACGGCATGTTCGAACAGAACGGCGTCAGCTTTGACAAGGCCGCAGCAGATAAGATCCGCGAAGCCAACGGTTAAGCCGCACGACCAGACAACATGAAAAAGGCCTGTCCGCAGCACGCGTGACAGGCCTTATTTACGTTTCGGATTCGCACATTCGGCGAGCGACATCGAAAACCGATCGCCCCCGACAGCGCAGCGCCCCGCCGCCTATTGCGCGGCAGAGGCTTTTTCTTCGATCTCCTGCGCCATGGCTTCGGCGCGGGCGGCCAGTTCGGCCAGGGTTTCAGCCACCTGAGGGGGCACGACAGGTACTTCAATCCGCTCCGGCTCCGGCGCGGGCTGTGCCTTCAGCGCGGCCAGTTCCGCCTCGCGCTCAGCCAGGACCGCCTCGACTTCCTTGATCCGGTCCTCTACGGCTGCAGTCTTGTCCGCCAGCATCAGCCCCGCCATCAGCAGCATGCGCGCTTCGGGCATACGGCCAATCTGGTCGGACAGCACCTGCGCCTCATCATCCAGCATCTTGGCGGCAGAATGCAGATAACTCTCCTCGCCTTCCTGGCAGGAGACCTCGAAACCGCGGCCGCCAATATGAATGGTCACTTCGGGCATCAAATTTCCTCTCCTTCGGGCAGGTTGGGCGCTGCCGCCAGCAGCGGTTCAAGCCGGGCCAGAACCGCGTTCACCTGCGCCTTGTCACTCGCCTGCGCCGCGCGCAGACCGTCGATCTCGGCGGCCATCGCCGCATTGATCAGCCCGGCATCACCCAGCCCTTCGGCATTGGCTTCGCGCAGGGCAGCGTTGGATGTGCGGAGCTGTTCGTTGGCCAGGCGCAATTGCTGCAATTCCGTGTCCAATCGCTGCAGCACCTCCTCGTCAGTGCCGCCGTTTTCACCATCCGCAGTTTCGGAAGCGGACGTTTCCTGAACGGATCCGGCTTCAGACAGCTGAGCTGTGAGTTCCGCATTGGCGGCCTCGAGCTGTTCAATCCGGTCCTCAAGGCTTTCTTTCTCGGTGGCCGCCGAATTGGCTGCGCCTTCCATCTGCGCCTTCAGCCGCGCCACTTCCTGTTTCAAGGCTTCGGCCTGCGGGGCATTTGCAGCCTCATTCCGCAAAAGCTCAAGCTCGGCCTGCATTGCAGCGATATCACCCGAGGCATCTGCCGCGGACGCCGCCGGTGCCTGCTCTTCCAGCTCTTTCAACCGCCCGCGCAGGACCTTGACCCGTTCGGTCAACTGGGCATTGGCGACCCGTTCTTCGTCCAGCGCCTGTTCCAGCGCGCTGGTATCGGCCGCCGCAACGGCCTTGGCCTCGGCTGAGCTGCGCGCTTGTTCAAGTGCGCCGACACCCGTCCCGATCCGGTCCATTGCGGCCAGGATCCGGCCCTGCAAGTCTTCAATCTGCTTCATGCCTGTCCCTCACCCGTCCATCTCGCTGGCGCGATCTTCGCGCTGCCTCCTGCCGTGCCGGTTTGCACCTCTGCTTTGCACCGCTGTGCGAATCGCACATGCCTGCCGATCATACGCGCAGCTTCACCCTTGCAGGAGTAAAACACCGCCTCTTTGCTTTCAAGCACTTGCAAGCGGTCCTTCGCGTTCGAAACACAGAAACGCCTGCCAACGCTTGATCTTTGCCCCATCACTGGTATTCAGCGGCTCATCAGCCTGCCAACCTAAAGGAACAGTTCAGTGGATCTGACAGCCCTGCGCACCGCAAATCCCGAGCATTGGAACAAGGCCGCCGCCATTCGCGCCCTGACCCTTGATGCCGTCGCTGCCGCAAACTCCGGCCACTCCGGCATGCCGATCGGCATGGCCGATGTGGCCACCGTCCTGTTTGAAAAGCATCTAAAATTCGACGTAAAGGCCCCAAAATGGGCCGACCGTGACCGGTTCATCCTGTCGGCAGGCCACGGCTCCATGCTGATCTATTCGCTTCTCTATCTCATGGGCGATGAGCAGGTAACGCTGGATCAGATCAAGAACTTCCGTCAGATGGGCGCGCTGACCGCGGGCCATCCGGAAAACTTCCTGATCGATGCGGTGGAAACCACCACTGGTCCGCTGGGTCAGGGCATCGCCAACGCCGTCGGCTTTGCCATGGCCGAAGAAATGCAGCGCGCCCATTACGGCAAGAAGGTCGTCGATCACAACACCTATGTAATCGCAGGCGACGGCTGCCTGATGGAAGGCATCAGCCAGGAGGCCATCGGCATTGCCGGTCGTCAGAAACTGGGCAAGCTGATCGTGCTGTGGGACAACAACAACATCACCATCGACGGCTCGGTTGAACTCTCTGACCGCACCAACCAGATCCAGCGCTTCAAGGCCTCCGGCTGGCACGTGCAGGAAATCGATGGTCACGATCCCGAAGCCATCGACGCGGCCATCACCGCCGCGAAGAAGGCACAGAAACCCTCGATGATCGCCTGCAAGACGCATATTGCCCTTGGCCACGCCGCGCAGGACACCTCCAAGGGTCACGGCGCGCTGACCGATGCCGAGCAGCTGAAAGCCGCCAAAGAGGCCTATGGCGCTCCGCTCGGCGCCTTTGAGGTCCCCGCCGACGTCAAAGCCCAGTGGGAAGCCATCGGCACCCGTGGCGCCGCTGACCGCGCGGCCTGGGAGGCGCGCTTTGCCGAGCTGTCCAAGCAGAAACAGGAGCGTTTCAACCGCGCCTACGCGCTGGAAGCGCCGAAAAAGCTCTCTGCTGCAATCAAAGCCCTGAAAAAGCAGATTAGCGAAGAGCAGCCCAAGGTCGCGACGCGTAAAGCCAGCGAAATGGCTCTGGCGGTGATCAACCCCTTGATGCCGGAAACCGTGGGCGGCTCGGCCGACCTCACCGGCTCCAACAACACCAAGACCGGCGACCTCGGTGTCTTTGACGCCGACAACCGCAAGGGCCGCTACGTCTATTGGGGCATCCGTGAGCACGGCATGGCCGCTGCGATGAACGGCATGACGCTGCACGGCGGCATGCGCCCCTATGGCGGCACCTTCTTCTGCTTCACCGATTACGCGCGTCCATCGATGCGTCTGGCGGCGCTGATGAAGACCCCGACCGTCTTTGTCATGACCCATGATTCCATCGGTGTTGGCGAAGATGGCCCGACCCACCAGCCGGTCGAACATCTGGCGATCTGCCGCGCAACCCCGAACACCTATGTGTTCCGTCCCGCCGATACGGTGGAGGCTGCAGAAGCCTGGGAAATCGCCGTTACCGCCAAGGAAACGCCCTCGGTCATGGTGCTGACCCGTCAGAACCTGCCCACCGTGCGCACCGAGCACAAGCTGAGCAACCTCACCGAAAAGGGCGCCTATGTCCTGGCCGAGGCCGAAGGCAAGCGTCAGGTGATCCTGATCGCCACCGGTTCTGAGGTTTCGCTGGCGATGGAAGCCAAGGCCAAGCTGGAAGCCGAAGGTATCGGCACCCGCGTCGTCTCCATGCCCTGCATGGAGCTGTTCGCAGCGCAGGACGAAGCCTACCGCCGCAAGGTCCTGCCCGCAGGCCCGGTGCGTGTCGGTATCGAGGCCGCCGTCCGCGACGGCGGCTGGGACCGCTGGCTGCTTGGCGAGCGCGGCCAGGAGAAGAAAGCCGCATTCGTGGGCATGGACCGCTTCGGAGCCTCCGCACCTGCAGGTGAGCTGTTCGAGAAATTCGGCATCACCGCAGAGGCCACCG
The DNA here is from genome assembly GCF_041008815.1 of Pseudophaeobacter sp. A-200-2. NCBI lineage: Bacteria > Pseudomonadati > Pseudomonadota > Alphaproteobacteria > Rhodobacterales > Roseobacteraceae > Pseudophaeobacter > Pseudophaeobacter sp. A-200-2. The sequence goes on from NZ_JAXGFU010000001.1 coordinate 277,280, forward strand.
TTGCAAAGGCAAAAGAGCTGCTTGGGTGATCTGCGGACCATCCGATCAATGAGACCAGAGGCGCCCCAACCGGGCGCCTCTTTTCATTTCCGACCCGTGAAGTGTGAAGCAAGAACAGACGTCAAGCTGTTGAGGCCACGTCACAATATCAAAAGCACCGGATGGCCCCGATGTGGCAACACTTGGGAATTCATAAATTTGGATGGGGTTGAGGCTGGTACCCAAGGCCGGACTCGAACCGGCACGCCCGTTAAGGCGGGGGATTTTGAATCCCCTGCGTCTACCATTCCGCCACTTGGGCCTCGGAGCTGTTGTTACCCAAGGCCGCAGATGAGGTCCAGAGCCAAACGTGGCCCCATGGCATAAATCTGTGCAAACACCTCTCAGTTCCCGCCCGGATGTTGACCTCGCCGCGCCTGCGTGCAACCTCGGCGCAGCTGAGGTTAAGGGCGGGTAGTTGATGTTACGCAGGCTATACGATCGCACGATGGCGCTGGCGGACCATCCCCGCGCGCTGTGGTGGCTGGCCATCGTCTCCTTCGCCGAAAGCTCGGTCTTTCCGATCCCGCCCGACGTGCTGATGATCCCGATGATTCTGGCGCGCCCCTCGCGGGCCTGGCTGATTGCCCTGGTGGCGCTGGTCTCTTCAGTTCTGGGCGGGCTTCTGGGCTATGCCATCGGCGCCTTCTTCTATGAAGGCATCGGTCAGCCCATTCTTCAGGCGATGGGTAAGGCGGATGCCATGGAGGCCTTTAACACCCGCTTCAACGACTTTGGCTTCTGGGCGGTTCTGGGCGCCGGCATCACGCCATTCCCGTTCAAGGTGATCACCATCATGTCCGGCTGGACCGGCATGCCGCTGGTGACCTTCGTTGCAACCTCTATCCTCGCGCGATCGCTGCGGTTTTTCGCGGTTGCGGCGCTGCTGCGCCTGTTCGGCGCGCCGGTACGCGCCTTTATCGAGCGGCGGCTCGGTCTTGTTTTCACGGCCTTTGTCGTGCTTCTTTTCGGCGGCTTTCTTGTGGTGAGATACCTATGACGTTCAGAACCTTCCTGATCCTGATTGCAGCAGGCGGATCCGCTGCCCTTTTGCTGGGGGCCTTTGGCTTTCAGTACATCGGCGAGATGCCGCCGTGTAAAATGTGCTACTGGCAACGCTATCCCCACGCCGCCGCCGTTGGCATCGGGGCGCTGGCGATCCTGATACCGGTCGCGGTGTTTCCCTACCTCGGCGCGTTGGCAGCGCTGGCGACCTCAACCATCGGGGCCTATCACGCCGGTGTCGAACAGGGCTGGTGGGAAGGACCGAGCGCCTGCACCTCGGGATCGATTACCGGGCTGACACCTGATCAGTTGATGGAGCAGATCATGGCCGCGCCGATGGTACGCTGCGATGAAATCCCGTGGGAAATGTTTGGCCTGTCGATGGCGGGCTGGAACGCGGTGATTTCTGCCGGACTGATGCTGATCTGGATTGCGGCCGCGCGGCAGCGTCGCTGAACACGACGAAACGGCAACGGGCGGTGCCCCCGCCCTGCCCCGCTCAGGTCTCTTTCTTGGTGGCCAGCAACAGATTGGTTTCGCTGGTCGACACCCCATCAAAGTTACGGATCTTCGCAAGCGCAGAATCGAGCGTCTCCAGCGTTTCCGTGCCGAGTTCCACGATCAGGTCCCAGCGGCCGTTTGTGGTGTGGATTGCACGCACCTCTGGCAGACCATGTAATTGCCGCGTGATCCGGCTGGCACCGCGTCCCTCGATCCCGATCATCATCAAGCCGCGCACAGGATCCCGGAGAACGTCCTCCTTCAGGACCACCGTAAATCCCAGGATGTCACCCCGCGCCTGGAGCCGTTCGATGCGCGCCCGCACCGTGGTGCGTGACAGGTTCAGCTCCAGCGCCAGATCGGACAGGGACGCCCGTGCATTGTGGCGCAGTGCCGCGATCAGCCTTTCATCCGTTTTGTCCAAATCCACCTCCATTACGTGAAATTGCTGCGCATTATGACCAAAATATTGACTTTAATCCACCCCGAATTGGAGCTTCCCTGAAGGCTCGACACAATCGTGATGGAGATCCTTCCCCCGTGAGCACACAGAACTGCATTCTGATCGGCGCGCCGGTCGACAGTGGAAAACGTCGCGCCGGCTGCCTGATGGGACCCGATGCCTACCGCACTGCCGGATTGTCCAAGGCTTTGACCGATCTGGGCCATCAGGTGACGGACCTTGGCACGGTGACACCCGCAGCGCACCCGCCGGACGAGGCGAACTCGCGGCTGTTCTCGCTGAACCAGACCATCGGTTGGACCAGCGCGGTCCGCGATGCTGCTGCATCCGCAATGGAGCAAGGCTTGCCAATTTTCCTTGGCGGTGATCACGCGCTGTCCCTTGGCTCGGTCATCGGTGTGGCCAATTACGCCGCCCGGCAGAACCGGCCCCAATTCGTGCTGTGGCTGGATGCACATACCGACTTCCACACGCCGCAAACCACCGACAGTGGCAATCTGCACGGCACGCCGGTTGGCTATTTCACCGGTCGCGAAGGCTTTGACGGGTTTCCCGCCGTGACGGATCCGGTGCCTGAGGAGAACGTCTGCATGTTCGGCCTGCGGTCTGTTGATACGCCGGAGCGGCAGGCTTTGGAGGGCAGCCGGATCCGTCGCCACGATATGCGCGACATTGACGAAAACGGTATCACTGGCCCCTTGGCCGCGTTTCTGGACCATGTGGCAGCCCAGAACGGCATGCTGCACGTGTCGCTGGATGTGGATTTCCTCGACCCCTCTGTCGCCCCGGCGGTGGGCACCACGGTGCCCGGCGGCGCCACGGTGCGCGAAGCGCATCTCATCTGCGAAATGCTGCATGATTCCGGGTTGATGACCTCGCTCGACCTTGTCGAACTCAACCCCTTCCTCGATGAACGCGGCCGCACCGCGCATCTGATGGTCGATCTCTGCGCCTCGGCCCTGGGCCGTCGCGTCTTTGACCGCCCCACACGGAGCTACCAATGACCAACCTCAATCCCTCAGCTAAGGCCATGGTGCCATTTGTCAGCGTCGACAACATGATGCGCCTGATCCATCACACCGGCGTGGAAACCATGCTGCGCGACCTTGCTGCCTATGTCGAAGAGGACTTCCGCCGCTGGGAGCTGTTCGACAAGACCCCGCGCGTGGCAAGCCATTCTGATGTCGGCGTGATCGAACTGATGCCCACCTCGGATGGGGAGGCATACGGGTTCAAATACGTCAATGGCCACCCCAAGAACACCTCGGAGGGGCTGCAGACCGTGACCGCCTTTGGCCTCTTGGCGGATGTCTACACCGGCTATCCGGTGCTGCTGACGGAAATGACGATGCTGACGGCACTGCGCACGGCGGCGACCTCGGCCATGGTGGCGAAATACCTGGCACCAAAGGACGCTCACACCATGGCGATGATCGGCAATGGCGCCCAGTCGGAATTCCAGACCCTGGCGATGAAGGCGATTTGCGGTCTGAAATCCGTGCGCCTTTATGATCAGGATCCCAATGCCACCGAAAAATGCGCCCGTAATCTGGCGGGCTGCGGTCTTGAAGTGGTGAAATGCAAAACCCCCGAAGAGGCCATCGAAGGCGCGCAGATCCTCACCACCTGCACCGCGGACAAACAATACGCTACCATCCTCAGCGACAATATGGTCGGCCCCGGCGTACACATCAACGCCATCGGCGGTGACTGCCCCGGCAAGACGGAACTGGCGGCTGGTATCCTGTCCCGGTCGGATGTCTTTGTGGAATTCCCACCGCAAACCCGCATCGAAGGCGAGATCCAGCAGATGCCGGTGGATTTCGAAGTCACCGAAATGTGGCAGGTGATCACCGGCCAGAAGAAAGGACGCCGAGACGACCGGCAGATTACCCTGTTCGACAGCGTCGGTTTCGCAATCGAGGATTTCAGTGCCCTGCGGTATATCCGCGACCAGATCAAAGGCAGCGAATTCTTCATCGAACTCGACATGCTGGCGGACCCGGACGATCCGCGCGATCTGTTCGGCATGCTGCAACGGGCCGGAACCGCGCACCCCGCATAAACGGCAGCTCAGGCTTCGAGTTCGGAATCCCAATATAGGAAGTCCATCCAGCTGTCGTGCAGATGGTTGGGTGGGAACTTGCGCCCGATATTGCGCAGCTCCTCGGCGCCGGGGCGTTTGGGCGCCTTGCGCAAGTGCATCCCGGCCCGGTGCAGCGATTTTGACCCCTTGCGCAGGTTGCACCTGGAACAGGCCGCGACGACGTTTTCCCAGCTGGTCACGCCGCCAGCAGCGCGGGGCACCACGTGATCGAATGTCAGATCGCCCCTTGCGCCGCAGTACTGACAGCAGAATTCGTCCCGCAGAAATAAATTAAAGCGCGTGAAGGCCACGCGCTTTTGAGGTTTGACATAATCTTTGAGGACGACAACCGACGGTATTCGGATCTCGGTGCTGGGGCTATGCACGACGGTGTCATATTCCGCAACGATCGCCACCCGGTCCAGCCAGGCTGCCTTGACCGCATCCTGCCACGGCCACAATGACAGCGGATAATAGGAAAGTGGCCTATAGTCCGCATTCAGTACCAAGGCCGGGTGCTGTTTCAGCGCCCCGGGGTCCCGTACAAAGTCTGTTCTGAAATCGCCGTCCATTCTAAACGTCTTCCTCGCCCTGCCTGCCCGTTACCTGACACCAGAGCGGGGAACCCGCCCCAGTCTGGGATTAACTATATATCGCGGTAGAAAGCTGGCAAGCCCCTTGCGCGCTACAACATCTCGAAGGCAGGCATAGGCCGATTCCGTGACAGGCAGGTGACGGGCCTGCTCAAGAAACTTGCGCCTTTCAAACGCGAGGCCTATTGCGGCGCCATGACCCGGCTTATCCGCTTTAACAAACCCTTTGACGTTCTGCCCCAGTTCACCGACCGCAGCACAGAAGGCGACCCACGCAAGACGCTGAGCGATTTCATAGATTGCCCCGGCGTTTACCCCGCTGGCCGTCTGGATCGCGACAGCGAGGGATTGATTCTGCTGACCGACAATGGCCGCCTTCAGGCCCGGATCAGCGATCCGCGCAACAAGATGGCAAAGACCTATTGGGTGCAGGTCGAAGGCACGCCGGATGAGGCCGCGCTGCAGGCCCTGCGGCAGGGCGTGGAGTTGAAAGACGGGTTGACCAACCCCGCCAAGGCGCGGCGGATTGATGAACCTGCCGGTCTATGGGCGCGCACTCCCCCGATCCGGGTCCGCAAATCGGTGCCCGATACATGGATCGAGCTCACCATTACCGAGGGGCGCAATCGGCAGGTCCGCCGGATGACCGCTGCGGTCGGCCACCCCACATTGCGGCTAATCCGTTATGCCATTGGCGCCTGGACCCTGGATGGGCTGGCGCAGGCAAAATGGGAAGATCTGGAACCGCCAAAGGTCCCGGGACGACCAAAACCGGCGCAGCTGCCAAACCGCCGGGCGCAGGCGAGACGGGCCAAGGAAAAAGCCAAAGACACCGAGCAAAAGAAAACGGGCGGCAAGGCCCGAAAGCCTCGCCGCCCGTCCTGAATTCTTCCTGTTCGGCGTCCGCGCCGGTCAGAGGCTCAGCTTGTCCCGCATGAAGGCGAGCGCGACGCTCAGCCCGTCGGGGGCAATGCCATGGCCGGTGCCCTTCTGAATATGGGCAAAGACGTCCTGAAATCCGGCTTCTTGCAGGGCCTCGGCGGCTTCGGGCAGGGATTGAACCGGCACCACGTCATCCGCATCGCCATGCACCAGCAGCACTGGCATCCGGCTGACCACCTCGTCCTTGAAGGTGTCCGGGCTCAACAGGCGGCCAGAGAAGGCAACGATCCCGGCCACCGGATCCTCGCGGCGCGGTGCTACGTGCAGGCTCATCATGGTGCCTTGCGAGAAGCCGAACAGCACCACCTGCTCGGGCAGTACGTCCTCATCCACCATCAGCGCGTCGAGGAAGGCATTCAGATCCTCGACGGCGGCCTGCATGCCGCGCATGCTTTCTTCTTCGGAGGACCCATCGATCCAGGGGATCGGGAACCACTGATAGCCCATCGGCGCCCCGGCGCAGTTTTCGGGCGCATCAGGCGCCACGAACAGCGTATCCGGCAGGTGCTCGGCCAGCGGATCAGCCAGCCCCAGCAGGTCGGCTCCATTGGCGCCATAGCCATGCAGAAACACCACAACCGAGCGGGTTGAGCCGGAAAGCGGCTCTTTGCGGCCAGCAGTCAATACACGAGTCATCGGATCCCTTCCCTGTCCTTCTTCACATGGTAATAGGCCCAGAGCACCCGTGCCGCAACCGCGCGCCAGGGCGACCAGTCTTCGGCCATTTTGCGCAAGGCGCGTTCCTTGGGGCGTTCCGGCAGATCGAACAACAGCCGCGCGCCCTCCTGCAAGGCCAGATCGCCGGGCGCGAAGACATCCGCCCGCCCCAGCGCAAACATTGCATAGATTTCCGCAGTCCAGACCCCGATGCCGGAAACTTCGGTCAGGATCGCCACAACTTCCGCATTCGGTTTACTCCGCAAGGCATTGAAATCGATAGAGGCCTCCGCCAAAGCCCGCGCATAGCGGACCTTTTGACGGCTAAGCCCGGCTGCGCGCATTTCCTCGTCGCTGGCCGCGATGATCGCATCCGGTTCGGTCAGCCCGGCATTGGACATCCGGGTCCAGATCGAGGCCGCCGAAGCAATGCTGAGCTGCTGCCCCACGATCGCATTCAACAACTCGGCAAAACCATCAGGATGGCGCCGCAGTGGCAAAGTTTCGATCTGGGCCAACGCATCGGCAAAGCGTGGGTGCCGCGCCGCCAGCCATTCCGCGCCCTCGGTAACGCATGCATCGCTGTGAATGATCCGTCCAACCCCGTTATCCGTGACTACACGGCTCTCTGTATCTGTGTGTGACGCCACGTCACGTTTCCTTCATCTGTTAATTTTCACAAAACTGCCGACGGACGCCCGATGAGGCGCGCCTGGCGTCTTGTTCCCGCTCACATTCAGGGTTACGCATCCCACATGACACAGACCATGACCACCCCCACCGACGACAGAGTCGCCAAGAAGAATGTTGCCATTCTCGTGATGGCGCAGGCCTTCCTCGGCGCTCAAATGCCGATGATCTTTACCATTGGCGGCCTCGCGGGGCAGTCGCTGGCCGCCAACCCCTGTTTCGCCACCTTGCCGATCTCACTGATCGTCGCCGGTTCGATGATGGCAGCCACGCCGATTTCGGCGATCATGCAGCGCTGGGGCCGCCGCGCGGGTTTCTTTACCGGGGCGCTGTTCGGAGCGCTCGGCGGCATCGTTGGCGCCTATGGTCTCTATCTCGGCTCATTCCCTGTGTTCCTGCTCGGCAGCCTTCTGACCGGCGTCTACATGAGCGCGCATGGTTTCTACCGCTTTGCCGCCGCCGATACCGCGTCCGAAGAGTTCCGTCCCAAGGCGATTTCCTACGTGATGGCGGGCGGGCTTTTGTCGGCCATCATCGGCCCACAGCTGGTCAAGGCGACCAGCCAGGCCTTCGTCATCCCCTTCTTCGGCACCTATATGGCGGTGATAGCGGTCAACGTTGTGGGCGCGGCACTGTTTCTGTTCCTGAACATCCCGAAACCGCCGGTCCCCAGCCATGACGCCCCCAAGGGCCGCCGCCGTATCGAGCTGCTGAAAACCCCGGTGATCGCGGTGGCGGTGATCTGCGCCATGGTTTCCTACGCGCTGATGAACCTCGTGATGACCTCGACCCCGCTGGCCGTGGTCGGCTGCGGCTATACCGAAGGCAACGCCGCCGATGTGGTGACCTCTCACGTCCTGGCGATGTATGTGCCCTCCTTCTTTACCGGTCACCTGATCGCGCGGTTCGGCGTGGAAAAGATCGTTGCTGCGGGTCTGGTCATTCTGGCCGGCGCGGGCGCCGTGGCGCTGCAAGGCGTCGACCTCGGCAACTTCTTCATCGCGCTTGTCCTGCTTGGTGTTGGCTGGAACTTCGGCTTTATCGGCGCGACCACAATGCTGGCGGGCGCGCATGAGCCGCACGAACGTGGCCGGATGCAGGGTCTTAACGACCTTCTGGTCTTTGGCGGTGTCACCATGGCCTCGCTCGCCTCGGGCGGTCTGATGAACTGTTCGGGCGGCTCGCCGGTGGATGGCTGGAGCGCGGTCAACATGGCGATGGCGCCCTTCCTGGTGCTGGCCGGCGGCGCGCTGGTCTGGCTCGCCCTACGGCCCAAGCGGGTCTGACAGTTTCATTCAGCCAAAATTCAAAAGCCGCCCCGTGGGGCGGCTTTTTTGTGTTCGCTTGCAGAGACCCACGGGCTCAAACGCGCCCGTCTACCAGCGCCCCAGTGCGGCCCGCATCATCAGCCCGCTGCGGCGGCGGAATTCGCTGGTGCCAAGCGCGCCTGCCACAACCCGTTCTGGCTCCCCGATCGCCTGTTTCAGGATACTCTGCGCCTGCCAGCCTGCCAGCATCGCCGGGGCCGCTGCCGGCGACACGCTGCTACGCGCGCGCCGCGCTTGCTCCAGATAGTGGTATCCCTTTTCCGCCAGCTGCTGCACACCCTTGGTGGTGCCATCGAGCAAGGGCACGCGTTTTTGTTTTTCCAGCTCCGGGATTGCGCGCAGCCAGTTGGCAATGCCCATGCCACGTCCAAAGGCGCGCACGGTTTCTTCTTCCGCCTCGCCCAGCGAAGCTGCTGCCATCCATAAAAGGCTACCCGAGGTGGCATCGATATAGGTATCAAACGCCGCTTCATCCTCAAAAGGATCGCGGTAGATGTCCCAGCGCCGCGCCTCGGACATGGGATCAATCTCTTTCGCAAGTTCGGGGCGAAGCAGCCGCCCAAGCGGGGTCGCCACATAGTGACGGCGTACCGGCTTCGCTTCCGCGATTTCGGCGCCGACATCGCGCCACCATTGCACCCGCATCTCTGCGATCATGCTTTCCTGGCTGGCCCAGGGCGCGCGGGAGAGTTCAAGATTGAAGGCATAAAGCGCGAACAGAAGCGGACGCGCTGCAACGGGCGCCGCCATGGTCGCCATGAAGCGGTCCGGATCGCCTTGCCGGACCAACTCAGCGCAGCCTTTCAGATCGTCGTCAAATTCCATTTAGGAACTCCTTCACGGCCATTGCAGTTTCCGGCGCATCGACGATGCCAAGATGGCCGACACCCGGAATGATGCGATAGCTTCCCCGGTGCGTCACTGGCGCCATCAGTGGCTCATAGCCCTCCGCGACAAAGGCTTCGTCTTTTTCCCCTGCCATTACAAAGAATTCCGGAAGAGCCCTAATGTCCGCCAGATAGTCGCTGCGCGGTGCGTATGAGGTGTTGAGCCGATAGGAATATTCCGTCGTCGCCAGATGCCCCAGCGGTCCGTCCAGAACCTGTTTCGGCATCGCGAACTGGATCGCGTTCAGGTGATTGAACCACGTGATCCCCAAGGCATTCAGAATCGAAAGCCCGATGATCCGGCGCGTCAGCGGCTGCGCCCATCCGCCCGAATTCTTGCGGGTTGTCGGGGCGTCATACTTCAGGAACGGCGCCAGAAGAACGGCGCGGTCCAGCATGCCCCCATGTTGCCCCCCGGCAAAGCGCACCACCAGCCCGCCGCCCGAGGAATGTCCGAGCAGAACAACTTTCTGCCGCGGTTGCACGCGGGCTGCGATCAGGTCCGCAAGGTCATCCTCCAGCTGGCCAATATACTCCACATCTCCGCGCCGCCCGGGGGCGGCTCCGTGCCCGCGCAGATCCGGCACCAGAACATGTCCTGCGATCTGCCGTGCAAGCGTGGCATATTGTAGCCCATTCCAGCCGGAACCATGCACCATGACGACCAGCGGCCCGGCGCCGTTGTCGAAGCTGCGCACCTGCAGCGGATAGCCATCCCGCATCGGAACGGTCTCCGGCTCTGGCATGTCCGGCCCAGCAGAGACCGCAGAAAAATCCAGCCCCTTTTCCGGCGCCGCAGGCAGCATATCTGCAGGCCTCTGCGACAGGATCAAAGCAAAGGGCAGCACCGCCGTGATGGCCAGACCGATAGCCGCCGCCCGGATCAGCGCTTCCATCATGCTTCCGGCGCGCAGTCGCGTATCAGCTTCCAGCGGATCGCATCCAGCAGCGCCTCGAAAGAGGCGTCGATGATGTTCGGGCTGACGCCGACCGTGGACCAGCGGCGGCCTTGATTGTCGGCGCTGTCGATGACCACACGCGTCACCGCTTCGGTGCCGCCCTGAGTGATGCGCACCTTGAAGTCCACCAGACGCATATCGTCGATCACTTCGGAGTAACGCCCCAGATCCTTGGCCAGCGCCTTGGCCAGCGCGTTCACCGGGCCGCGGTCGCTGCCGGTTTCATCCATGGATTCGCTGACCGACAGGCGTTTCTCGCCGTCCACTTTCACGACAACAACCGCCTCGGAGAGGCTCACCATCTTGTTGTACTTGTTCTTGCGCCGCTCAACCGTGACCTTGTAGCGCTTCACCTCAAAAAACGTCGGCAGTTGCCCCAGCTCCTCGCGCGCCAGCAGCTCGAACGAGGCCTGCGCCGTATCGTAGGAGTATCCTTCATCCTCGCGCGCCTTGATCCGGTCAAGGATCCGCGCCAGCGCCGGATCGCCCTTTTCCACGTTCAGCCCGGCGTCGGTCAGCCGCTTGCGCAGGTTCGACTGGCCGGCCTGATTGGACATGGGAATGATGCGCGCGTTGCCCACCAGTTCAGGCTGGATATGTTCATAGGTCGACGGATCCTTCAGGATCGCGCTGGCGTGCAGACCCGCTTTATGCGCAAAGGCCGAGGCCCCAACATAGGGCGCCTGCTTCATCGGCACCCGGTTGAGGATATCATCCAGCATTCGGCTTTGCTGTGTGAGGCCGGTCAGCGCCTCCAATGAGACGCCGGTCTCGAACTGGCTGGCATAGGGGTCCTTCAGCAGCAGCGAGGGGATCAGCGTCGTCAGATTGGCATTGCCACAGCGTTCGCCCAGCCCATTCAGCGTGCCCTGCACCTGCCGCACGCCCGCATCCACGGCTGCCAGCGAACAGGCCACTGCGTTTTCGGTGTCGTTGTGGGTATGGATGCCAAGGCGCTCCCCGGGAATGCCTGCCGCGATCACCTCGGTCACGATGCGATAGACCTCGGCGGGCATGGTGCCGCCGTTGGTGTCGCACAGCACCACCCAGCGCGCGCCCGCATCCAGAGCGGCACGGCAGGCGGCCAGCGCATACTCCGCATTGTCCTTGTAGCCATCAAAGAAATGTTCGGCGTCAAACAGCGCCTCGCGCCCCTCGGCCACGATATGCGCCACCGAGGCGCCGATATTCTCAAGGTTCTCTTCCAGCGTGATGCCAAGCGCGGCCGTCACGTGGTAATCGTGTGATTTTCCGACTAGGCAGACCGTATCGGTTCCCGCGTTCATCACTGCTGCCAGAACATCGTCATTCGCAGCCGAGCGCCCTGCCCGTTTCGTCATGCCAAAGGCCGCCAGCCGCGCGCGGGTTTTCGGCGCGACGTCGAAAAAGGCGCTGTCGGTCGGGTTGGCACCGGGCCAGCCTCCTTCGATGTAGTCGATACCGAGATCATCCAGCGCCCGGGCGATCTGCTGCTTTTCCGCGGTCGAGAACTGCACGCCCTGCGTCTGCTGCCCATCGCGCAGCGTGGTGTCGTAAAGGTAGAGACGTTCTTTGCTCATTCCTGCCTCGTTGTGTTCACCGGGCGGCGCCCGGCCCGGGGTGGGCGTAAAGCGCCCGCCCATGGGGCGGGTCGGGCGCTGCCCGGAGACGTGCTCCGGGCGGGTTGGATCAGATCTCGTCCAGCTTGGCCGGATCAAACCCCGGCCCCGGTACCAGTTCGACGCCTGTCTTGCTCATCCGGACTTCTAGTCCTGCGCCCGTATAGGCCGTTTTCAGACGATCCACTTCAGAGAAGTCCTTGCTTTCCATGGCAGTTTGACGGGCCTCGAACAGGCGCGTCTCATGGGCGGACAGATCCACCGCCACAGCATCTGCCCAACCACCTAGTTCCTCAGTCAAAAGCCCCAAGAAGTTTGCAGAAGCAAGAAAATTACTCAGTAGGCCACTGTGCAAGTCTACTGGCTGATTTTCAGCGGTAGCTTGTCGAGAAATCATCCTTTCCATTCTCCGCAGTTCGGTGATCGCTTCTGGAGTATTAAGATCATCAGATACAGCAGCTTTGACCGCATCATGTACAATGCCTGCGGGAACTCCCTTCGTCATTCTGCGCCACTTGCGAAGTGTCGCCTCTGCTTCCTTTGCCTTTTTATCGGTCCAGTCCATCGGTTTGCGATAGTGGGTCGACAGGAACACAAAGCGGATCACCTCACCCGGAATACCCTGCTCCAGCAGATCATGCACGGTGAAGAAATTGCCGAGCGACTTCGACATCTTCTTGCCTTCAACCTGCAGCATCTCGTTGTGCAGCCAGTAGTGTGCAAATTCGCCTTCGGGATGGGCGCAGCAGCTTTGCGCGATCTCATTCTCATGGTGCGGGAACATCAGGTCGTTGCCGCCGCCGTGGATGTCAAAGGTGTCGCCCAGCAGCTCAAAGGACATGGCCGAGCATTCGATATGCCAGCCGGGGCGCCCGCGGCCCCAGGGGCTGTCCCAACCGGGCAGATCATCGGTTGACGGTTTCCACAGAACGAAATCCATCGGGTTCTTCTTGTAGGGCGCGACCTCCACCCGTGCGCCCGCGATCATGTCGTCGACCGAGCGGCCGGACAGTTTGCCATAACCCTCGCGCCAGCTGTCGACGGCAAAGAGCACATGCCCTTCGGCAGCATAGGCATGGCCCTTGGCGATCAGATCCTCGATCATCGCGATCATCTGCGGGATATACTCGGTCGCGCGCGGCATGTGGTTCGGCTCCAGCGCACCAAGGGCCCCCATGTCATCCAGGAACCACTGGGTCGTCTCGGCGGTGATCTCACCAATTGCACGACCACTTTCGGCAGCGCGGGCGTTGATCTTGTCATCCACGTCGGTGAAGTTGCGCGCATAGGTCACGTGATCGGCGCCATACATGTGCCGCAGCAGCCGGTAGAGCACGTCGAACACCACCACCGGGCGGGCGTTGCCCAGATGCGCCCGATCATAGACAGTGGGACCACAGACATACATCCGCACGTTTTCCGGATCGATTGGAGTGAAGACCTCTTTCTTGCGGGTCTTCGTGTTGTGCAGTTTGATCACCGGTTGGGTCACTGTGTCGGTCGTCGTCATGACAGCTCCTTTGACAGGCTCGGGCGTGCAGGGCTCAAGGCCAGGCGCACGGGGGCGCAGCGCGGGCTTAGCAAGTTGTCAGTTGGAAGGGAACGACAGAAACCAGCCCGCTGTGAAATTCAGCAGGTAATGCAGCAGCTAATGGAGATAGGCGCGGCGGTTCGGGTCATGGGATGGCTGTTAGCACGCCCTGGCTCCGCCGCCAAGCATTTCGCAATGCTATGCTGGCTCTTTCTGCCCATGGTCTCGCCACCCCTTTGCAGACCCGGTGCCCCCTTCAAAACCGGAAGGCGGCCCGCACCGAAAGGATATCGCCGCCCTTTCCCGCCTGCGCGGCCGCAGGATCAACATCATGGTGCAGAAATTCGCCGGTCATCTGCAACACACGGTTCACCGAGACCCGCAACCCGAGACCAAAGACCTGGCTCGGCGCCAGACCAGAGGACGCACCGTGCTGAACCTCGCCCAGCGTGACATAGCCAAGGGCATCGCCAAAATCGTATCCGGCCCGCAGATGCAGCTGCTGACTGTCCGACTGCCTGCCAAGACCAGTAATATCCAGACCGCCGCCCTGACGGACCGTGCCACCAAGGACAAGCTCACCATAATCATGATCGAAGCCCGCCTGCAGCGCGGCAGCCCCGTTTGACTGCAGCCCCGACCGAGCGACATATGCACCATTACCGCCGGATCCCGCCTGCCCCAAAGAGCGTGCCACAAAGGAGGTGGACCAATCCCCTGCCGCTGCGGGAATGGCCAGCGCAAGCCCGGTCATCGCCCCGATGACACTGGTGCTGAGATGATGAAGCTTGAAAACCCCTGACATTGTTTCGGTCCTGTTTTCGCACCCGTATCGGTACGGTATTTTACGCCAGTGATGGCGCGGCATCCCCGTGATCCAGCTTGTCAAAAATCTCTTAACACTTGGTTCCCGTATCGCGTGTGCTGCGACCATTCCCCCACAAAATCACCGTTTCGTTATAACACCTTGAAAACACGCCGCTTTCGAACCGCAAAATTTCCAGAACATTCCCCAGCCCTTGCGCGGCGTCCCCGCGCAACCCTCCATCGTCCGAGCGCGCTCGTGAAATAGATGACGTTTTTTTCACATCGGTCGCAAACACGATAGTTTTGCCTTGTCGCGCTGCCATCCTGAAACCGTGAAAGGAGGGCGCACGGATGCAGGAGGAGCAATGCTTGGTCAGTCTGGTCTGGCGCACCATCGGCGCCGCGCGGGGTCTTGCAGCGCGCGGTCGGCCGAGATCGGGTTATCCGCTTAACAAAAGAAGGTAACCCTATCTATCCACGGGATTTTTCATGACTGCTGATCCGACAATCCGCACCAATTTGCGCAGCGGTGGGCGTGCGGCCCGCCGCGCCGCGCGCGCCGCGCCGCTGGACCGCGCCCTCCGTCCCATCCGCCCCGGTATGTCCGGCGGCGCCTATTCGCCCCTGTCACAGGCCGATGTGGAGAAAATCCACCACACTGCGCTGGACGCGCTGGAGCGGATCGGCCTTGCCGACGCCCCACAAAGTGGAATTGATAGCCTGACCGCTGCGGGCTGCACGCTGGGCAACGACGGGCGCCTGCGTTTTCCCCGCGCCTTGGTCGAAGATACCCTGGCCCGCGCCAACCGATCCGTCACCCTGTTCAGCCGCGACGGGCAGACCGACCTAAACCTCTCCGGCACCCGGGTGCACTACGGAACGGCGGGCGCAGCGGTACATATGGTTGACGTCGACGGCCGCGCCTATCGCGAGTCCACCCTGCAGGACCTGCATGACGCCGCCCGGATCTGCGACGCGCTAGACAATATCCATTTCGTACAGCGCCCCATGGTGGCCCGGGACATCACCGACAGCCGCGAACTTGACCTCAACACCATCTACGCCTGCTGTTCGGGAACCTTCAAACACATCGGCACCTCATTCACCGACGCGAGCTTTGTCGCGCCCGCCGTGGAGATGCTGCACATGATCGCAGGTGGCGAGGAGAAATGGCGCGAACGCCCCTTTGTCTCCAATTCCAACTGCTTTGTGGTGCCGCCGATGAAATTCGCCACTGAAAGCTGTCTGGTGATGGAAGAATGCATTCGCCACGGCGTTCCTGTCTTGCTGCTGTCGGCGGGAATGGCCGGGGCCACTGCGCCATCAACCATCGCGGGCGCGATCGTGCAGGCGGTGGCAGAATGCCTGGCAGGGCTGGTTTACGTCAACGCCGTAAGCCCCGGACATCCTGCGATTTTTGGCACCTGGCCATTTGGGCTGGACTTGCGCACCGGCGCTATGACCGGCGGATCGGGTGAACAGGCGTTGCTGACGGCAGGCTGTGCACAAATGCACCGGTTCTACGGCCTGCCAGGCGGCGCGGCGGCGGGGATCGCGGATGCAAAATTGCCGGACATGCAGGCGGGATGGGAGCAGATGTGCTCCAACGTCATGGCCGGCCTTTCCGGCCTCAACATGGTCTATGAGGCCGCCGGAATGCACGCGTCGCTGCTGGGTTTCTGCCACGAATCCCTGATCCTTGGCGATGATCTGATCGGCCAAGCCCTGCGCTGCGTGCGGGGGATCGAAGTGACCGATGAAACCCTGGCGCTGGATCAAATCGCCGAGGTTTGCCTTGGTGGCAGTGGTCACTACCTTGGAACGGCGCAAACCCTGTCACGGATGCAGGCCGACCATGTCTATCCAACCCTTGGGGATCGCACCTCCCCCAAGGAGTGGGAGGAAAAGGGGAAGCCGGATCTGTTGCACAAGGCACGAGAGCGGAAGGAGGAGATCCTGTCACGCCGAAGCCCGGCGCGCCTTCCCCCGGATCTGGACCGGGTCATAAGGGAGCGGTTCCCCATCCATTTGCCCAGTTGACACAGCGCGAGCACCTGAGGGTCTCAGGCATTCCGGTGCTCGCACCTAGTGTTGGGCTGTCGAATGGTCCATATAGGGGAGCGTCCGCTGCGGAGAAAGCAGCGCCCTGTTGGAGCATACGATGACAACTCCCTCCCAATTATCCGCAATCGTGACCATCCACGATCAGGACCTTCTTCTGCAGTATGAAGCTGAGAACAAATTTCAAACGATTGGGTGCCCTGTCACCTATATGTTCGTAGGCAAAGGGCCGGTAGATAAGGTTCGCGCCATGGATCGCGTCATCATTGCCCGGGAACAGGCTGACAATATTGAGGATTACAAATTCCTAGTAGACTTCACGTCTTGGTACGCCTGCATCAATAACGCTGTCCCCCTGACGGAATTTGTTGCGCTGATTCAATACGATGTAACCGTAAGCGAAAGTTTCTCCAGCGCCACGCTGTCCCAGCTTCAAACCGATCCAGACGCGGTGCTGGGATATAGCCCTGTCCCCATGGCAGATCGGAATTTTATCCGTGACAACATGGGTTACGCGCCCCTGCGTGAGGCCGTGAAGAAGGTGTATGGGTTTGACATCAAACCGATCCTGCGCAGCCACATGGCCTCAGCATCCGACAAGAACTGGCCTGCCACAAACAACGTGGCTATGCGCCGCGATACGCTGTCCGATTTCGTGCGTTGGTTTACGCCGCTTGGCCTTGCGATGGGAAACAGCCGCCCGTCCGGGCATGCGTTCGAGCGTGCCATCAAACTGTTTTGCATTTTGACAGGAAGGCACAACCTGTACGACCGTGAGGTTTTGCAGCATTTCCAGATGAACTCCCACGAAACGCAGGATTTCAAAAAGGATACCGGGCGTCTGCACCAGCTGCTGGCCCGAAACTCTAGAGAGCCTTGATCCTTTGGCGCAGGTATTCAAGATAACCTGAAAGGGATGTGGAGGCCGCGAATTTCTGGCGGACATAGCGCAGCTCTTTTTGGCGCAGCGATTTTGAGACGCTGGCGCTGACCTGCCCCTCATGTATCCGGTTCACCACCAAGGTCTGCGGCAGGATCACCGGATCGCCAAGCGCATCCCACAGCCGTTTGTAGAGGTCCACATCCATCAGCCAGATCAGGTTTTCATCAAACAGCTGCATACGGCTGCGCCGCATTGCCAGCACCGATGGGCTTGAGACGGTGTTTTTGCCAAACTGCAACTTCTTAGTCAGTCGCGGCACCATGGGGCATTCAACCGACCCGCTATTGCGGCTGATACCCGAGCCACACAACAGCCAGTCGCCCCCCCCATCCATCGCTTCAACAATATCACCCAAGGCACGGCTTCCATTCAGGAAATCGTCCTGAAAAAGCACTTTGACGATATCACCGGATGCGTGATCCAGGGCATTGTTCACATTGGCCGATGCCTGCCGTGGTGCATCGTGGTTCCAGATGTGGCGTATGGTCAGACGATCCGAGAAAGCGGCGCAGACATCGGCCACCGCCGTGTCATCGGATTGGTCCGAAACGACAACCTCGAAATCGCGAAAGCTTTGCCCTGTCAGGATCTCCAGCGACTGAGCCAGATACTCTGCACCTTTGCCCCCCATGCCATAGGCCGGAATGCAGATACTTATGGCAGGCATGGCGTTTCTCCGGAGCTTGGTGGACTGCACTCTTGGCCTAGCAAAGAGCCGCGCCAAGGCCAAGCGGCAGAACGAGGAAACGGATACCCCACAGGAAAAAGCCCCCTCCGATGCGGAGGGGGCGAGTTTCGCCAATCAGGCTCATTAGTGTACCGCCCGCGTTTTTTTGCCTGGGCCTTCTTGGCGTCCAGGGCGAGCGCACTCGCCCCCGATCTGGTCTCAGCTGCAGCCCGAAGTGGCGCCGCAGGTGTTGCACTTCATGCAGGTGCCGTTGCGCACCAGCGTGTAGTTGCCGCATTCGCCGCAGGCCTCGCCCTCGTAGCCCTGCATCTTGGCCTTGGTGCGGGCGTCCATGCCGGTCACCGTAACCGAAGCCGTTTCCGTCACCGTTGCGCTTTCAGTCACCTCCGGCACCAGTGTTTGCAGCGCCGTCACCGGGTCAGCACCGGTGCCAAGCGGCGCGATCCCGTCCAGCACGGTCTGCCCGCCGTTCAGCACCACAAGTTCCTGCGGCAGACGCTTGCGCAAGTACCCGGTCGAGGAGATCTGCTTCAGCACCTCCAGCGAACGGGTTGCGGCGCTTTCGCTCAGCTCGGTGACGTTGGAGACGCCCTCTTCCTCACCGCGACCGATATCATCGAATGCGGGGCCTTCGGGTTTCACATGCGCGAGGTCGGTGCGATCCAGGTAGCTGACCGCCAGTTCGCGGAAAACATAGTCGAGGATCGAGGTAGCGTTCTTGATGCTGTCGTTGCCCTGCACCATGCCCGCCGGTTCGAACTTGGTGAAGGTGAAGGCATCGACGAACTCTTCCAGCGGCACGCCGTATTGCAGGCCAACAGAGACGGCGATGGCAAAGTTGTTCATCATCGCCCGGAAGCCAGCGCCTTCCTTGTGCATGTCGATGAAGATCTCGCCAAGGTTGCCGTCTTCATACTCGCCGGTGCGCAGGTAGACCTTGTGCCCGCCGACAACCGCCTTCTGGGTATAGCCTTTGCGGCGCTGGGGCATCTTGGTGCGGTGCGATTTAACCACTTCCTTGATGACCACTTTTTCGACGATCTTCTCGGCCAGGGTGACGGCCTTTTCCTGCTGGCTACCGCTTTCCAGGATCTCCGCCGCCTCATCGTCGTCCTCGACCAGCGCAGCCGCCAACGGCTGGCTCAGCTTGGACCCGTCACGATAGAGCGCGTTTGCTTTGACGCCCAAGGACCAGCTTAGCTCATAGGCCTTCTGGCAGTCTTCGATGGTCGCATCGTTGGGCATGTTGATTGTCTTGGAGATCGCGCCCGAGATAAAGCTTTGCGCCGCCGCCATCATGCGGATGTGGCTGTCAACGCTCAGGTAGCGCTTGCCCTTCTTGCCGCAGGGGTTGGCGCAATCGAAGATGTGATAGTGCTCTTCCTTCAGGTGCGGCGCGTTCTCCAAGGTCATGGTCCCGCAGACGTGATCGTTGGTCGCCTCGATATCGGCCTTGGTAAAGCCCAGATGACGCAGCAGATCAAAGGTCGGGTCGTTCAGCTTGGTCGCCGGGATGCCCAGAACACCGGTGCAGAACTCTTCGCCAAGGGTCCACTGGTTGAACACGAAACGCACATCAAAGGCGCTTTCCAGTGCGGCGTCGATCTTGGCCAGCTCGTTGGGGCCAAAGCCGTGACCAGCCAGCGAGGTATGGTTGATCCCCGGCGCATTGCCGATGGTGCCGTGGCCGACGGCATAAGCAACGATTTCTTCGATCTGGGCCGAGGTATACCCGAGCCCTTCCAGCGCGGCAGGCACCGAGCGGTTGATAATCTTGAAATAGCCGCCACCGGCCAGTTTCTTGAACTTCACCAGGGCAAAGTCGGGCTCGATCCCGGTGGTGTCGCAATCCATCACAAGGCCGATGGTGCCGGTCGGGGCAATCACGGTGGCCTGCGCGTTGCGGTAGCCGTGCTTCTCGCCCAGTTCCAGCGCCTCATCCCAGGCACCTGCGGCCAGATCGGTCAGGCGTGCATCGGGGCAATTCTTCAGATCGAGCGGCACCGGCGGCACCGCCAGCCCTTCATAGCCGGTTGTCTTCCCCTGGGCGGCGGTGCGGTGGTTGCGCATCACCCGCAGCATGTGGTCGCGGTTCTTTTCAAAACCGGGGAACGGGCCCAGCTCGGAGGAGATTTCGGCCGAAGTGGCATAGGCGACGCCGGTCATGATGGCAGTGAGCGTGCCGCAGAGCGCGCGGCCTTCGTCGCTGTCATAGCCATAGCCCATGTTCATCAAGAGACCGCCGATATTGGCATATCCCAGACCCAGCGTGCGGAAGTCATAAGACCGCTGCGCAATTTCCTTGGACGGGAACTGCGCCATCATCACGCTGATTTCCAGCGTCAGGGTCCACAGGCGGCAGGCATGCATGTAGTCCTCGGCCTGGAACTCACCGTCCTTGAGGAAGGTCAGGAGGTTCAGCGAGGCCAGGTTACAGGCGGTGTCATCCAGGAACATATACTCCGAGCACGGGTTCGATCCGCGGATCTCGCCGTCTTCGGGGCAGGTGTGCCAGTCATTCACTGTGTCATGGAACTGGATGCCCGGATCGGCACAGGCCCATGCGGCGTGGCCGACCTTCTCCCACAGATCACGCGCCTTGACGGTCTTGGCGACGCGGCCATCGGTGCGGTTGATCAGCTCCCAATCCGCGTCCTTCTCTACCGCGTGCAGGAACGCATTGGTGACGCGGATCGAGTTGTTGGAGTTTTGACCCGAAACCGAGGAATAGGCATCGCTGTCCCAATCGGTGTCATAGGTCGGGAATTCGATCGAAGTGTGCCCCTGCTTGGCGTAATCCAGAACCCGTTTGATATAAGTCTCCGGGATCGCGACCTTTTTCGCTTCGCGAATGGCTTTCTTCAGCCCGTCGTTCTTGCTCGGCTCATAGGCGTCTGCCTCCAGACCGTCCCATTCGCGGATCGCCGCAAAGATGCCGTTCAGCATCTGCTCGTGCATCTTCGAGCCAGCAACGATCGAGGCAACTTTCTGCTCTTCGATCACCTTCCACTGGATGAAATCCTCGATATCGGGGTGATCCGCATCGACGATGACCATCTTGGCCGCGCGGCGGGTGGTGCCACCGGATTTGATCGCGCCAGCTGCCCGGTCACCGATCTTGAGGAAGCCCATCAGGCCCGAAGATTTGCCACCACCGGACAGAGGCTCGCCTTCGCCGCGCAGATGGCTGAAGTTGGTGCCGGTGCCGGAGCCGTATTTGAACAGGCGCGCCTCGCGCACCCAAAGATCCATGATGCCGCCGTCGTTTACCAGATCGTCGGACACGGACTGGATGAAACAGGCGTGCGGCTGCGGATGTTCATAGGCGCTGTCGGATTTGGTCAGCTTGCCGGTCTTGTAATCGACGTAGTGGTGGCCTTGCGCGGGGCCGTCGATGCCATAAGCCCAGTGAAGCCCGGTGTTGAACCACTGCGGCGAATTTGGCGCCGCGCGCTGGGAGGCCAGCATATAGCGCATTTCGTCGTAATAGGCGCGGGCGTCTTCCTCGGTCGAGAAATAGCCGCCTTTCCAGCCCCAGTATGCCCAGCCACCGGCAAGACGGTCAAAGACCTGTTTGGAAGAGGTTTCACCAACAAATTCAACATCATCGCCATCGGGAACCGACCGCCACAGGAATTCTGGCACGCCCTTTTCGCGGACTTTCTTCAGGCGGGACGGAACACCGGCTTTGCGAAAGTATTTCTGGGCGATGACATCGCTGGCAACCTGGCTCCATTCAGCCGGAACTTCGATGTTTTCGAGTCGGAAGACAATGGTCCCGTCAGGATTTCGAATTTCGGATGTAGCCGAGATGAAATCGAGGTCCGCATATGCGTCCTGACCAGATTTGGTGTACTTCCGTTCGATCTTCATGCTCTGCCCCTTCGCATTAGCTCTGTCCCGTCTTTTTGTTGGCCACGTCGTGGCGCAGCCTTGCCATGAAGAAACACAGAAAACAGGCGGCAACTGCTGTCAGAAGCGTGCCAGGGAGCCCTACACCGGCCCCGGTCCTTGGAATCTATACTAGTGTTTAGTCTTGTTGCAGCGCCCAAAGAACATACAAGATTTAGTGGCGAAGCAACCGGCATCCACAATTTGGCGTAATCACGCCGTGAGGGTCAACGCAAAATTTACCACTTAGATACCATTTTTTTGGTTGACCGGTGAAATCGGAAACGCCCGTGGTTCGCTTCATCGATTCACCGACTGCACCTGCGGGCTGACCGAGCCGCCAACACCACTTCGGTAGCCTCGTATTTTTTTGCGAAACACTAATGGTTTGCCGCAAATACCTTACTCACGGCCCCTTCACCACTTCCTCGGCGACTCCACTAACACCCGCGGGCGGTCCACTTCCGAGACATGGCAGCGGACTTTTTGCGCCGACCTGCCACGTTGCACGAAGCGCACAGTCTATCTGCTGAAATCCTGTGCCAAGTTAGGCAAAACCCAGCTGTAGGTGGCGCCAGTTCGCGTCACATGGTTAATAATCGGTTAACACAAGATTTGGTAGCCAACAACATTTCGGGGTCACATTTTGCGCGATTCTAATCCTCGCCCCGATCACATCTAAGTGAGATGTGGATCCCTGATCGCACTTTCAGTGAAACTGGCTGCTTGCACGCCCGCCTTGGACTTGACCGCCAAAGGACGTCACCCTGACCGGGCCAAACCGATCAGAGCTGGGATTTTTATAAGTGGAAAGTGGTCGGGGCGGCGAGATTCGAACTCACGACCCCCTGTACCCAAAACAGGTGCGCTACCAGACTGCGCCACGCCCCGGACCGTGCGCTTTCCTAGCGGTGTGAAACGGATTTGAAAAGCCCTAACAGGGCCAAACAGACGCATTAGAAGAAAAAACTTCGTGCCGCATCTGGGTGCCCGGCCCAATGCCATATCGGCGCGCCAGACCACCATTGATTTCCAGCACCGCAAACACCCGGTCGCCGCCTGGAATGGGGGTCAGATCATGGGGAATGGCATTGGAATGCACCGACGTCACCATGCCGGTTTCATCAAGGAAAATGATATCCAGGGGGATCAGCGTGTTCTTCATCCAGAAAGCCGCCCTTTGAGGATGCTCGTAAACGAACAGCATCCCCGCCCCGCGCGGCAGGTCCTCCCGGTGCATCAGCCCCATTGAACGGCTGTCGACAGTATCGGCAATCTCAACAGAGAAGGACGCCTGCCCCCAATCGCCGCGAAGATCGACACGATCCGGGGCGCAGGTCTCCTGTGCCTGTGCAATACCTGCACCAAGGCACAGCATTATGGCGGCCCCCCAGCGGACAATTCCAGAGGCGCGCACCGACATGTTCTTATTCTTCTTGGGATGCGGTTTCGGAAATGGCCGCTTCCCAGGCCTGGACCTCGACCGCCATGCAGCCCCGCCGCCCGCTGATCGATCGCATCGCGATAGCCTCGCCCGGCTGGAGGTCAGCAAGACCCGACTGGCGCAACACCTCGACGTGCAAGAAGACATCATCTCCGTAGCCGAACAGGTTGGCAAAGCCAAAGCCCTTGCCCTTGTCGAACCACTTCACACGCGCCGGGCGCAACGGAAGTGTTTTCAGCTCCTCGATATCCATATCGACAAAATCGCTGAGAACCGGCGCGTCATCCCGGGCCGGAGGCACGATTGCGACAACCTCCACAGCCTGAACGCCGCGCTCCGTCGCGTGGGTCAGAACGGTTACGCTGGACCCGTCCGCCACCGAGCTCTGCCCGAAGTTACGCAGGACATTCACGTGCAACAGGATGTCGGGACCACCCTCGTCGGACACAACGAAGCCATACCCTTTGGTCGGGTCAAACCACTTCACTATGCCCTGGATTTGCCTGAGACTGCTTTGATCGTCTGCCACTTATCTCGTCCACCGCGTCGTATTTGATTTCTCGATGCTTGATGCGCGATTTTCGCATATGAGTTCAAGTTAAAAAAATTCCCCATTATCACGAAAATGCTATTTTGTGCTTAACCCATTAAGGGTTTAGCCGCACCACACTCCATTCGTCATCCGGCGCATTTCGGCGCCAGACAAATCGGTCATGCAGCCTGAAAGCCCCATCCGCCCAGAATTCAATTTCGCTCGGAACGATGCGAAATCCACCCCAGAATGGCGGCCGGTCCGGGTTCGGGCCTTTCGTGGCCGTGATTTTTGCAACCTCTGCCATCAGGGCCGAACGGCTCTGCAATGGGCGCGATTGCTGCGAAGCCCACGCCCCGAGCCTGCTTTTCAGCGACCGGGAGTGGTAATACTCGTCTGCCTGCGGACCGTCTTCGCGTGTCACATGACCACGGACACGGATCTGGCGACGCAGGCTCTTCCAATGTAGCACGAAGGCGGCCTTGCCGGACTGCTCCAGCTCCTGCCCCTTGGCGCTTTCGTAGTTAGTGAAGAAGACAAAAGCGCCATCTTCGATTTCCTTGAGCAGCACCATGCGGACATTCGGCATGCCATCAGCATCCACCGTCGACAGCGCAATCGCATTCGGATCATTGAGCTCAGTCTCTTCGGCCTCCGCGAGCCATGCCCGCGCAAGTTCAAAGGGGTTATCCCCCGCAAATAGTCCCGACCGCTCTGACATGGAAACCTCTTCTTAATTGTGCGCGCCAATCTATGCCGCCTTGGTTGGGCATACAAGCCAAGGTGGCTGCGGATTTATGCGTATAAATATGTGCGACCATGCAGGCCGACATCCAAAACGGGCCGCAAAACTGACAATGCGCCTCAACCGGTACTCTCTTGATGCAGCGGCCCGAGCATATTAAAGGTCCTTCAGTTCATATTTTACAGGCGGAGAACCTGCATGCCCAGTCAACTGCTGTCCGGCAAACGTGGCCTTATCATGGGCCTGGCCAACGACAAATCCATCGCATGGGGGATCGCCAAGGCCTGCGCCGATGCCGGTGCCGAACTTGCTTTTTCTTACCAGGGTGAAGCCCTTAAAAAGCGCGTTGGCCCGCTCGCCGAACAGCTGAACAGCTCCATCGTTCTGCCCTGCGATGTATCCGACGAAACCTCGATTGACGCCTTGTTTGAGAGCCTCGAAAAAGAATGGGGTAAGCTGGACTTTGTCGTGCACGCCATTGGTTTTTCTGACAAAAACGAACTGCGCGGCCGCTACGTCGATACCAGTCGTGACAATTTTCAGATGACCATGGATATCTCGGTCTACTCCTTTACGGCTGTTGCCCGCCGCGCCGAGAAACTGATGTCCGAGGGTGGCTCGATGCTTACCCTGACATACTATGGTGCCGAGCAGGTTATGCCTCACTACAATGTGATGGGCGTTGCCAAGGCCGCGCTCGAAGCATCGGTCAAATATCTGGCCGAAGATCTTGGAAAAGACGGCATTCGGGTAAATGCGATTTCCGCCGGTCCGATCAAAACGCTGGCCGCCAGCGGAATTGGCGACTTCCGCTACATTATGAAATGGAACGAATACAATTCGCCGCTGCGGCGAAATGTTACAACCGAGGACGTCGGTAAATCCGCTTTGTATCTTTTGTCGGACCTCGGATCGGGCGTGACCGGGGAAAACCTGCACGTGGATGCTGGTTATCACGTTGTGGGCATGAAAGCCGTGGACGCCCCCGACATTACCAAATAAATGAACTGCCCCGGGCCTGTGCTGTTTTTATTTTGAATGGTGCGCCCGGGGCTATATCAACGACGCACTCGTCAGACCAACACTGGTATCGTGCCTGCTTTGCAGCCCGGCACATGACACCGCATCAGACGCTACAATTGCCGGAGCAAATCGCAAGATGACCGACCGCCTGCCGCACGAAAAAGGGTTTCACATCAGCTGGGATCAGATCCACCGGGACAGCCGCGCTCTGGCCTGGCGGCTGGACGGTCAGGGACCTGACGGTGGCGCTTGGCGTGCCGTTGTCGCGATCACCCGTGGCGGCATGGCCCCCGCGATGATCGTCAGCCGCGAGCTGGACATCCGCACCGTCGATACGATCTCGGTGAAATCCTACCACCACCAGGACCAGGGTGAGGCCGTGGTGCTGAAAGCACCCGACGCCGAGCTGATGGGTGATGGCGAAGGTATCCTGATCATCGATGATCTGGTGGATAGCGGCAAAACCCTTGAACTGGTGCGCCAGATGTATCCCAAGGCGCATTTTGCCACGGTTTATGCAAAGCCCAAGGGCCGCCCGATGGTGGACACCTTTATCACCGAGGTCAGCCAAGACACCTGGATCTTCTTCCCCTGGGATATGGCGCTGCAATACGTCGAGCCCTATCGCGGCAAGGACTGACGCCGCCCCGCCCCGTGCGCGGGACGGACCGCAGCCGATTTTCAAAACACCATGAATGCGCGCCCCTGTTGGAGGCGCGCTTTTTCTTGAGCCTGCCGCGAGGGCGTGCCACAGATAAGGCCCGAATACGCCTGCCCTGGCAGGGCCTTGCGACAATAGGATGACTGCATGCATATCTCCCGCACCGAAGCGACCTTTTGTTCTCCGATCGTCGAGTCCCGGCGCTGGACCGAAGGGGTCACTTTTCCGCCGTCGCGCCCCCTGATCAACGTCAGTCAGGCCGCCCCGGCAGATCCGCCGCCCACGGGCTTGCGGCAGGCCATCGCCGATGCGGCCCTGAATGAAACCGACGCGCATCTATATGGCGCCGTTTTGGGCCGCAGCGAGCTGCGTGCAGCACTGGCAGCACAGATCTCGGAGCATTATGACGGCACCGTTGGCGCAGCGCAGGTCGGTATTACCTCTGGCTGCAATCAGGCCTTTGCCGCTGCCATCGCCGCCCTTTGCGGCGAAGGGGACGAGGTGATCATCCCGGTGCCTTGGTATTTCAATCACAAAATGTGCCTCGATATGGCAGGCGTCAAAGCGGTTCCGCTGCCGGTAGGTGCTGATATGATGCCGGATCCGCAGGCCGCGGCCCAGTTGATCACACCCAAGACGCGGGCCATCACGCTTGTCACCCCCAACAATCCCACTGGCGCCGAATACCCGTCGGGCCTCGTGCAGGCCTTCTTTGACCTGGCCCGCAAACATGGGCTGGCACTGATTCTGGATGAAACCTACCGCGACTTTGACAGTCGCGAAGGGGCGCCGCACGACCTGTTCCAGACCCCGAATTGGGACGAGACACTGATCCATCTGTACTCCTTCTCCAAGGCCTATCGGCTGACCGGTCACCGGGTTGGAGCGATTGCGAGTTCTACAGAGAAATTGTTCGAAATGGAGAAGTTTCTCGATACGATAACGATCTGTCCTGCACAGCTTGGACAGATCGGCGCGCATTGGGGACTTGAAAACCTCCAGTCCTGGCTCGCCGGGGAACGGCTGGAGATTCTGGACCGCAAGGCGGCGATCGAAGAGGAATTCCCCCGCCTTGCCGAGAAGGGATGGAAGTTGTTGGGCTGCGGTGCCTATTTCGCTTATGTGGAACACCCGTTCGAGGAAGCCTCGTCCGAACTGGCCAAAAAGCTGGTGCAGGACGCGTCGGTCCTGATGCTGCCGGGCATGATGTTCATGCCCGAAGGCGATCCGGCAGGCAGCAAGCAATTCCGCATCGCCTTTGCCAATGTCGACCGGGCCGGGATCGTCTCCCTGTTCGACCGGCTTTGCGCGTTTCACCCCTAACGCTACGCTGCGACACCCGAAACCAACAAGCCCGGCACAAGATCTTGCTCCTGTACGGGCGGCAGCGTATGCAGAACACGATTATGACACAGGCACCCTGCCCGCAGCGCCCATCCGGCGCAAAGGGAGCGGGCAACAGGTACGAATGAGGGCACAATGGCCGCAGGCATGAAAAATCTTTCCAGAACCTTTGTTTGGATCCTGATGGGGATGCTGATCGTCGGCCTTGCCGGTTTTGGTGCGGTCAATTTCACCGGCTCGATGAGCGCGGTTGCCTTGGTGGGCGACGAAGAAGTCACCGTCGACGCCTATGTGCGCGAGTTGCAGCGCGAACAACGCGCCATGCAGGCCCAGACCGGTCAGGCAATGCCGATGTCGCAGCTGACCGCAATGGGTTTGGATCAGGTTGTGCTCGGGCGGCTGATCACCCTCGCTGCCATCGACAATGAGGTCAGTAAGCTGGGCATCTCCATCGGGGATGAAAACCTCTTGTCCGAACTGACCAAGGTTTCCTCTTTCCAGGATGCCAGCGGCCAGTTCGACCGCGAGACCTACCGCTTCACCCTCGACAACGCCGGTTTCACCGAAGCCGAGTTCGAAGACGATCTTCGCCGCGAAGCCTCGCGCACGCTGGTGCAAGGCGCCATCATGTCCGGCACCAAGATGCCCGAAGTGATGAGCGATACGCTGGTGTCCTATATCGGCGAACGCCGCAGCTTTTCCTACGTGCAACTGTCATCCGACGATGTGCTGCTGACGCAGGAGATGCCCGATGACACTGCGCTGCGCGCTTTCTATGACGAGAACATCGCGGATTTCACCCTGCCGGAAACCAAATCCCTGACCTACGCGCATCTCAGCCCCGACATGCTGCTGGACACCGTTGAGGTCGATCAGGACGCACTGCGTGGCCTTTATGAGGACCGCGCTGAGCAATATCTGGTTCCCGAACGCCGTCTGGTGGAACGCCTTGTCTTTGCTGACAGCGACAACGCCGCCAGCGCCAAGGCCCAGCTGGACGTGGGCGGCACGACTTTTGAGGTCCTGGTGCAGGATCGCGGTCTGGCCCTGTCGGACGTGGACATGGGCGATGTGACCGAAGCTGACCTCGCGGATGCAGGCACCGAAGTCTTTGCTGCAGAGGTCGGCGATGTTGTCGGCCCGCTGCCGTCGGATCTTGGCCCCGCGCTCTACCGGGTGAACGGCCGCCTCGAAGCCCGGGAAACCAGCTTTGAAGAGGCCGAAGCCGAGCTCCGCGCCGAACTGGCCGCAGACCGCGCACGTCGGGTGATTGAGCAGCAGGCCGAATCCATCGAGGACATGCTGGCTGGCGGCGTCACGCTGGAAGAACTGCCGGATCAGACCGACATGCAGCTTGGCACCCTCGGCTGGACCGGGCTCAACGCCGAAGGCATCGCCGCATATGACGGCTTCCGCGAGGCCGCAGAGGCCGTGACGGTTGATGATTTCCCCTCGGTCGCCTTCCTTGAGGATGGTAGCCTCTTTGCTCTGCGGCTCGACGAAGTCCTGCCCCCGCGCCCCGAGCCCTTCGAAGACGCTCGGGACAAGGTACTTGCCGCCTGGAACGAAAACCGGACAGCAGAGGCCGTAAACAACCTGGCACAGGATCTGCTGAAACAGACCGAGGCAGACGGAGCCTTCCCCGAAGGCTACGACGTGCAGACCGAGACGGCGCAAACCCGCACCGCCTATATCGACACCACCCCGGTCGAGATGATGATCGAGGTCTTCGAAATGAACCCAGGCGAGCTGCGCACCGTGTCCGGTGAAGGCTCCACCGTGGTGCTGCGTTTGGACGAGGTTCTGCCTGCAGAGGACACCAGCGAGGAAATGCAGATGCTGGCCAACGCGATGCAGACCCAGCTGGATCAGGCATTGTCGCAGGCGCTGTTCGAAGCCTTCGCGCAGGACGCACAGCTGCGCGCCGCACCGCGTGTTGACCAACAGGCCCTGAACGCGGTTCAGGCCAATTTCCAATAAGCGCGCATAGATCAATCAAGGCACCTGACGATGGCTCTGACCCCGGATTTCGACACTTTCGCCGCCGCCTATGAGGCGGGAGAGAACCAGCTGGTCTATACTCGGCTGGCGGCTGACCTCGACACGCCCGTGTCGCTGATGCTCAAGCTGACGGGCGCCCAGAAGGACGCCTTCATGCTGGAATCGGTGACCGGTGGCGAGGTGCGCGGCCGTTACTCGATCATCGGCATGAAACCCGATCTGGTCTGGCGCTGCCGCGGCACGACATCCGAAATCAACCGCTCGGCCCGCTTTGATCCCGAGGGTTTTGAAGCGCAGACGGGCGCGCCGCTGGACAACCTGCGCGCGCTTCTCGCCGAAAGCCGCATCGACCTGCCCGACGACCTGCCGCAGGCCGCGGCCGGGCTGTTCGGCTATCTTGGCTATGACATGGTCCGGCTGATCGAACATCTGCCGGACGTCAATCCCGACCCCCTTGGCCTGCCCGACGCGGTGATGATGCGCCCTTCGGTGGTCGCGGTTCTGGACGGCGTCAAAGGCGAGGTGACCGTGGTCTCCCCGGCCTGGACCGGAGACGGGAAATCGGCCAAGGCCGCTTATGCGCAGGCCGCAGAACGGGTGATGGACGCGGTGCGCGATCTGGAGCGCGCCATGCCCGCAGAGACCCGCGATCTCGGCGATGCGCACGAGGTGGCCCCGCCGGTCAGCAACTTCAGCAAATCCGGCTATATGGAAGCGGTGGAAAAGGCCAAGGAATACATCCGGGCCGGCGACATCTTTCAGGTGGTGCCCGCGCAGCGCTGGAAGCAGGACTTCCCGCTGCCGCCGTTCACGCTTTACCGCTCTTTGCGGCGAACCAACCCGTCGCCCTTCATGTTCTATTTCAACTTCGGTGGCTTTCAGGTGATTGGCGCCAGCCCCGAAATTCTGGTCCGTGTCTTTGGCAAAGAGGTCACCATCCGCCCCATCGCAGGCACCCGCCCGCGCGGCGCAACACCGGAAGAGGACAAGGCGCTGGAGGCCGATCTTCTGGCCGACAAGAAAGAGCTGGCAGAACACCTAATGCTGCTGGATCTGGGCCGCAACGATACGGGCCGCGTGTCAAAGATCGGCACTGTGCGCCCGACGGAAAAGTTCATCATCGAACGCTACAGCCACGTGATGCATATCGTATCGAACGTGGTGGGTGAGCTGGACGAGGACAAGGACGCGCTGGATGCGTTTTTTGCGGGCATGCCGGCGGGCACGGTGTCCGGCGCGCCAAAGGTGCGCGCGATGGAAATCATCGACGAGTTGGAGCCAGAAAAACGCGGCGTATACGGCGGCGGTGTCGGCTATTTCTCGGCCGGGGGCGACATGGATATGTGTATCGCCCTGCGCACGGCCATCGTGCAAGATCAGACGCTCTATATTCAGGCCGGTGGCGGCGTGGTCTATGACAGCGATCCCGAGGCCGAGTATCAGGAAACCGTGCATAAATCGAACGCGATCCGCCGTGCTGCTGCGGATGCCGCGCGTTTTACCGGCAGCCGCAACAGCTGATAACATCAAAGCGCTCCGGGGCGCGGGCAAGCATAAGCAACCCCGTGCCCCTGGGCTCTGCCCCGTGCGTGTCTATCTCCGGTTATTCTGCCGTTGCAGCCAAATTGGCGCGCAGACTAGCCGAAACCGGCGCCAGCGCCACCCGGCTGGCCCGGTCCTGCAGCCCCCACAGCAACAGTGCTGAAATCGTATCTGGCTGCAATCGCCCCAGCATGATCACTGCGCCTTCCTGACCGGCCCGGAAGGCCGCCTGATCCAGAAACCGGCGAATGGCACGCGGGTTCTGACCGGCGCCATCGAAATCCCGGAACACCACGCCGGACGGCACGCCGTCGCGCAGCGCCAGTTTCTGCACGGTATTAAGGCCGCTGTTCTGCAGCACCAGCCCGTATCCCCCGGTCCGCGCCACGTCAGACACCTGCTCCGCCAGCGGCCTGTTGCCCTGCACGCCTGTCTCCACGCCCTCCAGAATTCCCAGCGCCTGCGGCACCCGGTCCAGCCAGACCTCCATCGCAGTCTCCGCGTCCTGCGGCATGGCTTCGCGCGGCAGATCCGACAGGATCAGCACCTCAAAGCCCGCGGCCCGGCGCGCGGCCATTTTCTCAGGCGCCCTGGGATCTTCGGGATCGATAGCAAAGCTCAGCGGATAGGGAAAATCGACCAGCGCCTCAGCGCCGACGGATGTCTCATCATCGATGAGGACAATCGACATCAAGGGCCGCCCATCGCTGCCAGCGAAGGGTTCGGAATAGGCATCAAACGGCTGCTGCGTGGTTTCAGCGCCCGCCGCAGCGGTCTCCTCGCTGTCGCGTTCGGTCAGCGGCACCACGCGGGTTCCGATCTGCGGCGATTGCGACGCGCGACTTCCGTCTGCGGTTGGCAGCGCGGCGATCCGACCATTTTCCGGCGCATCTTCCGTCTCGGCCTCCTCGGCGGGCGGCATGTCTTCTTCCGGCTCCGCCTCGACGACCTCAGGCTGCTCAGGCGCGGGTTCGGGGGTGGAGAAGGCAATCACCGGAGGCGCGGTCGGATCCGGGGCGCTGCCCAATTGCGGCACCGGCACCGCAGCGCCTTGCTCCAGCTGAACCGTCTCGGGCGCGCCCTGCGGCGCCGTCATTTCAGGCGCGGTGCCAGGCGCCGGGCTGTCGGTCGGGTTCTGCCCCACCTCTGCCGTGGTGTCCGGCGCCTCGGGTGTCGGCGCCGGGGTCATGGACACCTCGACACCGTCGTCGCTCTCTGCTGTTTCGGGCAACATTGCAGGCTCAGCCCTGCCAGCCGCTGTTTCCGCCTCGGACGGGGCCTCTGGCACATCCGGCAGATCAGCCTCGCCAGAGCCGCGCACATCGCCCGCAGGTCCGACTTCGGGACGGGCAGCCGGTTCGGTATCCAGAGAGGTCAGGTCATTGAGGTCATCCGCAGGTGCCGTTTCAGGTGCTACCGGCGCGGCCTCGACCAGATCGGCATCGGGTTGCGGCGTCTCTATGGGCGCCAGCGCGCCCGATTGAGGCAAAGTGGCCTTTTCCGGTCCCGTGGCGCTGACGTCGACCTGCCGCGGCAGCGGCGTCGACAACGACCACATGGCAGCGCCGCACACCGCCACCAAAGCTCCGATACTCACGCCTCCCAGAAAGCCACGCATGCCCGCTCGCCCTTTATCCTTGTGTCCGGCTTGGCCGTCAGGACCAGCGAGGGCGACACCCTGTCGCCACAGCCCCGCCGAGCCTTCAAAAACGCGCCGCGCTCTTGACGCTGCCTTGCAAGCCTGAACATGTATGTCGCAACAACTATACTGCGGCGCAAGCCCTGCCCGCCACCCATAAAAGAGCCTGCCAAGATGTTGCTGCTGATCGACAACTACGATTCCTTTACCTACAACCTTGTGCATTATCTGGGCGAGTTGGGGGCTTCGATGGAAGTGCGCCGCAACGACGCGCTGGATGTCGAGGCCGCTCTGGCCCTGCGCCCCGCCGGGATCCTGCTGAGCCCGGGCCCATGCGATCCGGATCAGGCCGGGATCTGCCTACCGCTGACCCTTGCTGCGGCAGAGGCCGGTATTCCGCTGCTGGGCGTCTGCCTTGGCCACCAAACCATCGGACAGGCCTTTGGCGGCAAGGTCGTGCGCTGCCACGAAATCGTGCATGGCAAGATGGGCGCAGTGCATCATCAGGGCAAAGGCGTCTTTGCCGGGGTGCCCTCTCCGTTCCAGGCGACGCGCTATCATTCGCTGGTGGTGGATCGCGACAGCCTGCCCGACTGCCTTGAGATCACAGCAGAGCTCGAAGACGGCACCATCATGGGGCTGCAACACCGGGAGCTGCCGATCCACGGGGTGCAATTCCACCCGGAATCCATTGCCTCCGAGCACGGCCATACCCTGCTGAAGAACTTCCTGAATGAAATGAAGGTGCCCGCATGAGCGACCAGATGAAGCCGCTGATCGACGCCGCAGCCGACCGCCCGCTGACACGGGCCGAGGCAGAACAGGCCTTTACCCTGCTGTTCGAAGGCGAAGCGACCCCCAGCCAGATGGGCGGGCTGCTGATGGCCCTGCGCACCCGCGGCGAAACCGTTGATGAATATGCTGCTGCTGCCGCCGTGATGCGGTCGAAATGCAACCCGGTGAAGGCGCCTAAGGGCGCTATCGATATCGTCGGCACTGGCGGTGACGGCAAGGGCACGCTCAATATCTCGACCGCGACCGCATTCGTGGTCGCTGGTGCAGGCACGGTTGTCGCCAAACACGGCAACCGCAACCTCAGCTCAAAATCCGGAGCGGCAGATGCGCTGGGGCAGATGGGTATTCAGGTTATGGTCGGCGCAGAAGTGGTTGAAAAGTCACTGAAAGAGGCCGGAATTGGCTTCATGATGGCCCCCATGCACCACCCTGCGATCGCCCATGTCATGCCCACCCGGCAGGAGCTTGGCACCCGGACGATCTTCAACATCCTCGGCCCGCTCACCAACCCTGCGGGCGTCAAACGCCAGCTGACCGGGGCTTTCTCCCGCGATCTGATCCGTCCCATGGCGGAAACCTTGGGGCAGCTTGGCTCTGAACGGGCCTGGCTGGTGCATGGCTCGGACGGGACCGACGAGCTGACCATTACCGGCGTCAGCTGGGTCTCCGCGCTCGAAGAAGACGGCAGCATCCGCGATGTGGAACTGCACCCGGAGGACGCGGGCCTGCCGGTCCACCCGTTCGACGATATCATCGGCGGCACGCCGGAAGAGAACGCGATTGCCTTCCGGGCACTGCTGGACGGGCAGCCTTCGGCCTATCGCGATGCCGTCCTGCTCAACAGCGCCGCCGCGCTGGTGGTCGCCGGAGACGCCGAAGACCTGCGCGAAGGCGTCGCCAAGGCGGCCCACAGCATCGACAGCGGCGCTGCACGGGACAAGATCGCAACCGTTGCGCGGATCACCTCCGGGGGCAACTGATGCCCTTGCCGGGTGGTCTTGGCGCCTGGTCCGACCTGCCGTTTTTTCAGCGTGACTGGCCCACAATCGAGGCTGCGCTGAAGACAGAGACGCAGCCGGTTCTGCCACCCGCCGCGCAGCGTTTTGCTGCGCTGGAGCTGACCCAACCTGCAGACACCCGTGTGGTCATTCTGGGGCAGGATCCCTATCCGACCCCCGGCCACGCCCATGGGTTGGCCTTTTCCGTGGAACCGGATGTCGCGCCCCTGCCCCGATCCCTTGGCAATATTTTCAAGGAGTTGCAGAGCGATATTGGTGCCACACCCGCCACCGGTGACCTGCGCAGCTGGGCGCGGCAAGGGGTGCTGCTTCTCAATACCGCGCTCAGCGTACCGGCGGGGGACGCGAACGGGCACAAGGATCTGGGATGGCTATCCCTGATCGAAGAGGTGCTGCAGCGCACATCGCAGCGCCCCACGGCCTATGTGTTTTGGGGAAAACAGGCACAAAGGCTTGAAAAACACCTGAATCCGAGCGATCACCTGATCCTGAAGACCGCGCATCCCTCGCCGCTTTCGGCGCGGCGCGGCTTCTTCGGATCCCGGCCGTTTTCGGCAATAAACACATGGCTGCGCGCGCGCGGCGAAGCGCCCATCGACTGGGCCAGCTGACTGGAGGCAACGCGATGACAGAAAACGTGCTCGACAAGATCAAGGCCTACAAGCTGGAGGAAGTCGCCGCCGACAAGGCCGCCGTTCCGCTAACCGAGGTTGAATCCATGGCTCGCAACGCGTCTCCGGTGCGCGGGTTTGCAAATGCGCTGCTCGGGGCCAGCCGCGAAGGATACGGCCTGATCGCGGAAATCAAGAAAGCCAGCCCCTCCAAGGGATTGATCCGCGAGGATTTCGACCCCGTGGCGCTGGCAGAGGCTTATGAACAGGGCGGCGCCACCTGCCTGTCCGTACTGACCGATACGCCCAGCTTTCAGGGCGCCAAATCCTTTTTGACCGAGGCGCGTGACGCCTGCAGCCTGCCCGCGCTGCGCAAGGATTTCATGTATGACACCTATCAGGTGGCCGAGGCACGCGCGCTTGGCGCCGATTGCATCCTGATCATCCTTGCCTCTGTCAGTGACGCGCAGGCGGCCGAGCTGGAAGACTGCGCCACCGAATGGGGCATGGATGTACTTCTCGAGGTGCATGATGCCGAGGAACTGGAGCGCGCCTGCGCGCTTAAATCGCCCCTGATGGGAATAAACAACCGCAATCTCAAGACCTTCGAGACCACTCTGGACACCACGCGGGAACTGTCGCGCATGGTTCCGGCAGATCGCACCATCGTCTGCGAAAGCGGCTTGTTCACCCCGCAGGACCTGTCGGACATGGCCCGCTATGGCGCCCGCAGCTTCCTTATCGGGGAATCCCTGATGCGCCAGGAGGACGTGGCCTCTGCAACCCGCCACCTGCTCGCCAATCCCCTGACACCGGGAGCGATGTGATGCCGCTGACGCATTTTGACGGCAAGGGCGACGCCCATATGGTCGATGTCTCGGACAAGGCAGTGACCGCGCGTATCGCCACCGCCGAAGGCCACATCACCATGGCCCGGGAAACCTTTGATATTATTTCCGAAGGCCGCGCAAAAAAGGGCGATGTGCTGAGCGTGGCCCGGCTGGCCGGGATCATGGGCGCCAAGAAAACGCCAGAGCTGATCCCGCTCTGCCATCCGCTGCCGGTGACCAAGGTCGCGGTTGAGCTGACCCTGGACCCCGATCTTCCGGGCGTGCGCATCGAAGGCACCGTCAAGACCACCGGCCAGACCGGGGTCGAGATGGAAGCCCTGACCGCGGTGTCGACTGCGGCGCTCACCGTCTATGACATGGCCAAGGCCGTGGACAAGGCGATGGAAATCGGTGGCATCCGCGTTACGCTAAAAGATGGCGGAAAATCAGGACGGTACGAGGCTTAAATGATCTCAGTCAGCGAGGCACGCGCGCATCTTCTGGAGCTGGTTTCCCCGCTTGGAACCGAACTGTTCCCTCTCGCTGAGGCTGCGGGCCGGGTTCTGGCCGACGACGTCGCCGCCCGCCGGGATCAACCGCCCTTTGCCGCATCGGCGATGGACGGGTACGCGGTAAAATCTGCCGAGGTCGAACTTCACGCCATGTTCAAGGTGATCGGCGAAGCCGCCGCCGGCCACGGATTTGACGGCACCGTCGGCGCGGGTCAAGCGGTGCGTATCTTCACCGGCGCACCGATCCCCGACGGAGCCGATTTCGTCGTCATTCAGGAAGACGTCACCGCAAAAGGTACCCTGATCACCATCACCGACGCACCCGGCGACAATCCCAACGTTCGCCCGCGCGGTGGTGATTTCAAAAACGGCCAGACCATCTCGGCGCCGCGGCTGCTAACACCATCTGACATCGCCCTCCTCGCTGCGATGAATATTGCCGAGGTCCCCGTTGCCCGCAAACCCGACATCGCCCTGATCTCCACCGGGGACGAGTTGGTGATGCCCGGCAGCACTCCGGGCCCGGACCAGATCATTGCCTCCAACACCTTCGGACTGAAGGCCATGCTGGAGGCGGCAGGCGCCAATGTGCGGATCCTGCCCATCGCGCGGGACACCCACAGCTCTCTGCGCACCGCCTTTTCGCTGGCCGAGGGCGCTGATCTGATCGTCACCATTGGTGGCGCCTCGGTTGGCGATCATGATCTGGTTGGCGAGGTTGCCGCCGACCTTGGCATGGAGCGGAGTTTCTACAAGGTGGCGATGCGCCCCGGCAAACCGCTGATGGCTGGCCGCCTTGGCACCTCTGCCATGGCCGGACTGCCAGGTAATCCAGTGTCGGCCATGGTCTGCGGCCATATCTTCCTGGCACCGATGGTGCGGGCGATGCTGGGGCTGCCGCCCTTGCAAGAGGTTATTCTATCCGCGCCGCTGGCGGCACCGCTGGGACAGAACGGTCCGAGAGAACATTACATGCGCGCCACCCTGACGGATGACGGGCAGATCCGCGCGTTCGAGCGGCAGGACAGTGCGCTGCTGACGGTACTGGCAGAGGCCGACGCCCTGTTGATCCGCCCGCCGCATGATCCGCCCCGCGAGATCGGCGAAACAATGTCCTATCTGCGCTTGATCTGATGTTTCCGGCGCCGGGACGGCTGCCGAAGCCCAACCGTCTCTCAGGTTGACCGCTCCTGCGGTATGCCCGCGCGCCACATGCCCCTTGCCCACTGTGATACCCCGGCCGTTCGGTGCGTCGCCACAACGCCACCGGGAAATTCGCATGGGGTCCGTTGACACAAAACGGGAACATGACTAGAACAAAGGGAAACATGGCAAAGCGTCACAGGGCGCAGAGGGGCGGACATGCTGACCAAGAAGCAATTGGATTTGTTGGAATTCATTCACACGCGTCTGCAAAAGGACGGTGTCCCGCCCAGCTTTGATGAAATGAAGATCGCACTGGATTTGCGGTCGAAATCCGGCATCCACCGCCTGATCACTGCTTTGGAAGAACGCGGTTTCATCCGCCGCCTGGCCCACCGTGCCCGCGCCATCGAAATCCTGCGTCTCCCTGACAGTATCAGCGGCGGATCCACCGAAACGGGCACGGATCGCTCCGCCAGTGCAGATGCGGGACCGGCTGCGGCCAACACCGACCGAGCGATTGGCTCCGCAATGGACTTGCCCGTCATGGGGCGCATCGCTGCAGGTGTGCCGATCGAGGCAATCAGCCAGATGGCCAGCAAGGTGACTGTGCCCAGTTCGATGCTGACCTCATCCGGTAGCCACTACGCCCTTGAGGTGCGCGGCGACTCGATGATCGACGCCGGGATCAACAACGGCGATATCGTGGTGATCCGCGAAACCGACACGGCGGACGATGGCGACATCGTGGTCGCCTTGGTTCAAGGGCATGAAGCCACGCTGAAAAAGATCTATCGCCGCAACGGCGCGATTGAACTGGAGGCCGCCAACCCGGCTTATGAAACCCGCGCCTACCCCTCCGATCAGGTCGAGGTGCAGGGGCGGCTGGTTGGCTTGATCCGCAGCTACTGACCGCCCGCACCGCTGTTTGGTGGGCGGAGTGTCGGCCAGTTGTTGTATGCGGCGGACACCGGCCCGGTTCGGATGAGCCGTACCAATCGCGGTCAATGGCCCTAGCGGGTCCAGATGCGCTGCCCTGACAGGTCCCTCGCCGTGGTCAATTTGCCTTGCTGATCGATCGCAATACTGCCCATGCGCCGCAATTGCTGTAGCCCCAAAATGATGCAGCCGCCCTCCGGCTTCAGATCGACCGTCGACACTAGAATCTCCCTCTCGGCACATGAGGTCAAACGCTCCGCAGCCCTGCTGCCTACCGCATGCACCAGACTGTAGGGACCAACCCTGGCGCGGCGAAGGCTCGGGTCGTTGCCCTGAGACCGCCAGCGGTTTGCGGCAATGACCTGTCTGACGGGATCTCCGTCATTTTCCAGCCAGACCCGCGCCGCAAAGCCCTGCCCCTTGCTGCGGGACAAGGCCCGGCCCTCTGGCCCCATTACCCCGACCAAGCCGCCATTCGATGAAATCAACGCCAGCGGCCGCGTGTCTTGCGACCAAAGCGCGAAGGCCAGAGCAATCGGCATCACCCCGAGAAGGCGCAAACGCCCCTGCCAGATCAATAGGAACACCCCGCCAACCGAAAGCAACGGCAACACCCACTGCCCCGGCTGCATCACCGTGCCCTCTGCTCCCGGCAGCTCCGCAACCGCGCGGGCGACGGTCAGGATCCAGTCAATGCCCGCCCCCATCACCGCCAGGCCGAAGCCCTCCAAACCGAGGGGCAGCAGGCAAAAGGACAGAACTGCGGCGGGCACCACAACAAGGCCCATCACCGGCACTGCCAGCAGGTTGGCCAGCAGCCCATAGTGCGACAGGGTGTTGAAATGAGCCGCGCCAAAGGGCGCCGTGGCCAGCCCTGCAACCAGCGATGACAAGACCAAGGCGGCCACAGGGCGCAGCCATTTTGGCCCGAGGGTAAGACCGCCATCCCGGATCACCCCAAACACCCCCACCAGCGCGGCCGTGGCAGCAAAGCTCATCTGGAAGCCCGGGCTGAGCAGCGTCTCCGGGCGCCGCAACAGAACCAGAACCGCAGCAATGGCAACCGCGCGCAAGGATATCGCCCGCCGGTCCAGCAGCACCGCGACAAACATCACCGCCACCATGATAAAGGCTCGCTCGGTCGCGACATTCCCCCCGGACAGCGCCAAGTATCCGCCCGCCGCCAGCAAGGCCGCAGCCGCTGACAGTTTCTTCACGTTCAGTCGCAGTGCGATGGGCGGCACCATGCACAAGGCAAACCGTAAAGACGCAAAGACAAATCCGGCCACCAGCCCCATATGAAGACCGGAAATGGCCAGCAAATGCGCCAGATTGCTGGCTCGCAAATCCTGCAACGTTGACTGACTGACACCGCTGCGGTCGCCGGTGGTGATGGCGGCGGCGATGGCGCCGGTCTCACCGGGCAGCCGCTGCCGCAGCGCCAAAGACAGGTCCCGCCGCAGCCCGGCCAGAGTTGGCCCCGGCGGGCCGGGATCAAGAGTCAGCACGGCAACGCGGGTGTAGCCATTCGCGCCCAGTTGCAAAAACCAGGCATGGCGCCGGAAGTCGAAACCGCCCGGCTCTGCTGGGCCCTGCGGCGGCATCAGATGTGCGGTGGTAGCCACCCTTGCACCGGGACCGGGCAACCCGCTATCCACCGGCACCGAGACACGCACCCGCGCAGGCGTTCTACTCGGAGATACCTGCTTCAGCCGCACCTGATCCAGCGTAAGACGCAGCATATCGCGCGCGGAGCGATCGATAGTGGCGACGCGCCCCTCCACAGGGCCGTAGTAGCGAAAGCCGAGTACTGGAGCCGCCACAGAATGGGTCCGCCACCCCGCAACCATGAACCCAAGAACACAAAGAAGAACCGCCCGTGCCAGCAATCCGCTGGCGCTGCCCCGCAAAGAGAAACCAGCACACACTCCACCAAGAACCAGAGCGCAAAGATAGGCCACCGCCTCCGGCTCGACCGGGAGCGCAAAAAAGACCCCTATTCCAAGCCCCAGAAACACCGGCACCCAGGCCAGTAAATGTCCCCTTTGAACCTGTAGCAGCTGGTCCAGGATAGGCATCATACGCATGCTTGCTCCTGACCCTTCGGGTGGGTAGACAGGCAGAAACGCTACTCCTCTTATGGTTTCCAAAAGGTAAATCACCTCCATGTCCAAACCGGTCGTCACCCGTTTCGCCCCCTCGCCCACCGGCTTTCTGCATATCGGCGGCGCCCGCACCGCGCTGTTCAACTGGCTGTATGCGCGCGGACGCGGCGGTAAATTCCTGCTCAGAATCGAAGATACAGACCGGGAGCGTTCCACCCCGGAAGCCACCGCCGCCATCCTGCAGGGGCTGGACTGGCTGGGCCTGGATCACGACGGAGAGGTGATCAGCCAGTTCGAGCGCGCCGACCGTCACGCCGAGGTCGCGCATCAGCTGCTGGCCGAAGGCAAGGCCTACAAATGCTTTGCCACCCAGGAAGAAATCGCCGCCTTCCGCGATGCGGCCCGGGCCGAGGGAAAATCGACGCTCTACCGCTCGCCCTGGCGCGATGCCGATGCCTCCACTCATCCGGATGCGCCTTACGTGGTGCGCATCAAGGCCCCGCAGGAGGGCACATCGGTCATTCGCGATCAGGTGCAGGGCGATGTCTCGATCCGCAACGACCAGTTGGACGACATGATTCTGCTGCGGTCCGATGGCACGCCTGTTTATATGCTGGCCGTGGTCGTGGACGATTATGACATGGGCGTCACCCATGTGATCCGGGGCGACGACCATCTCAACAACGCCGCCCGTCAGATGATGATCTACGAGGCGATGGGCTGGGACATTCCGGTCTGGGCGCACATCCCGCTGATCCATGGCCCCGACGGCAAGAAACTGTCGAAACGCCACGGCGCCCTTGGCGCGCAGGAGTATCAGGCCATGGGGTATCCCGCGGCTGGCATGCGCAACTATCTGGCCCGTCTCGGCTGGAGCCATGGCGACGATGAGTTCTTCACCGACGCGCAAGCACGCGAATGGTTCGATCTGGATGGAATCGGCAAAAGCCCGGCCCGGTTCGATACCAAAAAGCTGGAAAGCCTCTGCGGGCAGCATATCGCCGTTAGCGATGACGCTGCACTGCGGCAGGAGATCGAAGCCTATCTTGCCGCAGCCGGTGAGCCTGCCCTGACTGACGTTCAGTCAACTGATCTTGAACGGGCCATGTACTGCCTGAAAGATCGCGCCAAGACTTTCCCTGAACTTCTTGAGAAAGCGCATTTTATCCTGACGGCACGCCCCATCGAACCGGATGCAAAGGCGGCCAAGGCGCTGGCATCTGTATCCGATAGTATACTGAATGAATTGACGCCGCAGTTGCAAAGTGCTAGCTGGACGCGTGACGATCTGGAGGCGCTTCTCAACCAATTCGCGGAAGCACAGGATACCAAGTTCGGCAAGCTGGCCGGCCCGCTGAGAGCGGCCTTGGCAGGCCGGGCGGTAACGCCTTCGGTGTTCGATATGATGCTGATTTTGGGCCGTGAGGAAACATTGGCCCGTTTGACCGACGCTGCAGGCTGATCCCGCCTCTTAACCCTTGGGTAAGTCTGCTTCGATACGACCTCACCTGCGCAGTCCACGCGCAGGTGCTGCCTGCACGAAGCCCGGATTTCTCCGGGTTTTCGTGCCTGTAACAGGAAGGGACATCTATGACCGATACCAATAAGACAGCCCAGCTCAGCCTGAATGGCGAAACTTACGAGCTTCCCATCTTCTCTCCGACAGCCGGGCCCGATGTTCTCGACATCCGCAAACTCTACGCGCAGGCCGGTGTCTTCACGTACGATCCGGGCTTCACCTCGACCGCAAGCTGCGACAGCACCATCACCTTCATCGATGGTGGCAAGGGCGAGCTGCTGCACCGTGGCTACCCGATCGACCAACTTGCAGCCAATTCGCACCACCTCGAAGTCTGCTACCTGCTGCTTTACGGTGAGCTGCCGACCGCTGCTCAGCTGGAAGATTTCGAAGCGCGTGTGACCCGTCACACCATGGTGCACGAGCAGATGCACAACTTCTTCCGTGGTTTCCGCCGCGATGCGCACCCGATGGCGACCTTGGTTGGTGTGGTTGGCGCGATGTCCGCCTTCTACCACGACTCCACCGATATCGCCGATCCGTGGCAGCGCGAGGTCGCCTCGATCCGCCTGATCGCAAAACTGCCGACCATCGCCGCGATGGCCTATAAATATTCGATCGGTCAGCCCTTCGTCTATCCGCGCAACGATCTGGATTACGCCGCGAACTTCCTGCATATGTGCTTCTCGGTTCCGGCCGAAGAGTATCACGTCGACCCGATCCTCGCTCGCGCCATGGACCGGATCTTTATCCTGCACGCGGACCACGAACAGAACGCTTCGACCTCGACCGTGCGTCTGGCGTCCTCTTCGGGTGCAAACCCGTTCGCCTGTATCGCGGCTGGTATTGCCTGCCTCTGGGGTCCGGCACACGGTGGCGCCAACCAGGCTTGCCTCGAGATGCTGAAAGAAATCGGCACCGTCGACAAGATCCCCGAGTTCATCGCCCGCGCCAAGGACAAGAACGATCCGTTCCGCCTGATGGGCTTTGGTCACCGCGTGTACAAAAACACCGACCCGCGCGCCAAGGTTCTGAAACAGTCCGCGGATGAGGTTCTGGAACTGCTCGGCGTCGAAGACAACCCGCTGCTGCAGGTTGCCAAGGAGCTGGAACAGACCGCGCTCAACGACCCCTACTTCATCGAGAAGAAACTGTTCCCGAACGTCGACTTCTACTCGGGCATCATCCTGGAGGCGATGGGCTTCCCGACCTCGATGTTCACGCCGATCTTCGCGCTGTCGCGCACCGTCGGCTGGATCTCGCAGTGGAAAGAGATGATCGCAGACCCACAGAACAAAATCGGTCGTCCGCGTCAGCTGTACCTCGGCGAAACCGCCCGCGATTACGTGGATATCGAGAACC
Organism: Pseudophaeobacter sp. A-200-2; assembly: GCF_041008815.1. Classification (NCBI taxonomy): domain Bacteria; kingdom Pseudomonadati; phylum Pseudomonadota; class Alphaproteobacteria; order Rhodobacterales; family Roseobacteraceae; genus Pseudophaeobacter; species Pseudophaeobacter sp. A-200-2. The sequence continues at coordinate 320,715 of NZ_JAXGFU010000001.1, forward strand.
GCTGATCGGAAGGTCAGACTTGTTTAGGCGCCTCGCACCCGTTGGGTGCGAGGCGTTTTTTTGTTGGCACGTTGCAAGAGCCGCTTGCCAAATGCCTTATGCGCAGACCTTTCTGATTGAGCCGCGTACCGACGCGGCACACGTCAATTGTTGCGGGTGCAGAAACTATGGCAAAAGTTTGTTTTCTATTAAAAATTGACAGATTTTTGCCTCAAAGGTAACGTTCCCTTAGTTGTATTAAGAACTTTAGGACGCCCCTATGATTGCTCTTTTCGCGCTTGTTTCTCTTGGCCTTTTTGCCGGGATCATCTTGGACTCCAGCGATGATGGAGACAACATGCCGGATGACGATCTCAGCGAACTGCCCTCCCCCCCGGACAATGGCAATACGACGCCCCCCGGTGATCTGATCGAAGGCGATGGTTCCAGCGAAACATTGACTGGCAGCAACGCAGGCGAATCCATCGCCGGGCGTGCCGGCAATGATGAGATCGACGGCAGAGGAGGAAATGATCGCCTGTTTGGCGATGATGGGAATGACTCGATTCTTGGGGGATCAGGCTTCGATCTGGTCTCGGGAGGCGATGGCAACGACTTGTTGACCGGCGCCGATGGCAATGACACCGTTTTTGGTGGTGAAGGAAACGATGCAATCCTCGAAGGTCGGGGCGCAGATAGCATCAGCGGCGGCGGAGGCAACGACGTTCTATTGACCAGCCGTTTTGATCTGCATCCCTCCGGCGCCATCCGGGCCGATGTCGATACCGGTGGCGATGCCGTGAATGGCGGCGCCGGGGATGATATTATCCTCTTTGGCCACGATGATACCGTAACTGGGGGCGACGGCGCGGATGAATTTTTCGCCGGTCGTTGGCTGGAAACCACCGAGGCTGCCACCATTACTGATTTCGAGCCGGGCGAGGATCAGATCGTTTACGGTTTCAATCCCGAAGACGGCCCGCCGCCGCGGTTTTCAGTCCTCAACCAAGAGAATGAGGACGGCGGCAGCGATGCCATTGTCCTGGCAGACGGGGTCGAGGTCCTGCGGATTCTGGATCAGGATGGACAGTTCAATCCAGACCGCCATATCCGGCTGTTTGCCGATGGCGCTAGCGCGAGACCCACGATCTGATAACTGAAATGAAAAACCCCCGCCGGAATAACCGGCGGGGGCTTCCTGTTGCATAAGGCTGTCTTCAGCGCCCTTCGAACTTGGCTGGGCGTTTTTCCATGAAGGCAGTTACGCCTTCCAGGAAATCGCGGGTCTTGCCGCATTCGCCCTGCAACTGGGCCTCAATCGACAGCTGTTCGGGCAGGCTTTTGTCATAGCTGCCGCGCATCGCGGTCTTGATGGCGCCAAAAGCCTTGGTCGGGCCTTCGGCCAGATAGGCCGCGCGCGCCCGCCAATGGGCGTCGAACTCGGCGTCCGGCACCGCTTCCCAGATCATGCCCCAGTCGCTGGCTTGCTTGGCCGTGATCTTGTCCGCAAACAGGGCCGCGCCCATTGCCTTGGCCAGCCCCATCTGGCGCGGCAGGAACCAGGTACCGCCTGCATCCGGCATCAGGCCGATCCGGGCAAAGGCCTGCAGGAAATAGGCGCTCTCGGTCGCGATCACCACATCGGCTGCTAGCGCCAGATTGGCCCCTGCCCCAGCCACAGGACCGTTGACCGCCGCCATGGTCGGCACCGGGCAATCATAAAGCGCCTCAAGCATCGGCGTGTATTCGTCGCGCAGCGTCCGCTCCAGATCCAGGTCGCCAGAGCCAGAGGCATCGCTCAGATCCTGCCCCGAGCAAAAGGCGCTGCCAGCGCCGGTGAGCACCACAGCGCGTGCCTCGCCCGCGGCCTGTTTCAGGGCATGGGTCAGTTCGGCCCGCATCTGACCAGTCAGCGCGTTCATCTTCGACGGGCGGTTCAGCGTCAGGATCGCCAATCCGTTCTCAAGCGAATATTGGATTTCTTTATAGTCCATCAGAGGGCCTCGTCTGTCGTCTCTCGGGACCCCGCGGCCCAGTGGCGCCGCAGAGCGGATGTGATTTCAGCCATGGTGGCGTAAAGCATTGCGGTCGAAAAGCCGGACCCGGCGTCACTCGTCCATAATTTTCCGCAGCCGGTCTTCTTCCTCGGGGCTCAGCCCGGCCTCTGCTGTTCCGGGCGCCCTGGCCCGTCCACGCAGATACCCGGCGCCAAGACCAAGGGCCAGCAACAGCATCAGCGGACCCGCCGCCCAAAGCAGCCAGTTCGCTCCGGTGGTGGTGGGCCGCAGCAGCACGTATTCACCGTAGCGGTCGACCACGAAATCGATCACCTCGGTATCGCTGTCCCCGGCCACCAGGCGCTCGCGCACCAGAAGCCGCAGATCCCGCGCCAGATCGGCGTTGGATTCATCGATATTCTCGTTGCGGCAGACCAGGCAGCGCAGATCCTTGGAGAGTTCCCGCGCGCGTCCCTCCAAAACCGGATCGGACAGGACCTCATCCGGTTGGACGGCCAGTACTGGCGTCGCAGGCAGCGCGATCACCCCCATGAGGGTGATCACCAGAACCTTGGCAAACCGATTGAGCATAGCCGCGCCCCTCATTCTGCGGGCACCTTGGCCGCGCCAGCGCCCTTGCGGGCTCCGGCCGCCACACGGAAACGCCGGTCGCTGAGGCTCAGCAAACCGCCAAGCGCCATCAACAGACAGCCACCCCAGATCCAGTTGGCCAGCGGTTTGATATAGGTCCGCACGGTCCAGCCGCCATCCGCCTGCTGATCCCCGATCACTACGTAAAGGTCACGCAACAGCCGGTAGTCAATTGCGGCCTCTGTCGTCGGCATCTTCGCCACCGGATAGGTGCGTTTTTCAGGATGCAGCACAGCAACATCCGCGCCATCCTTAAAGATGCTGACGGTGGCCATGGTGGTGAAGTAGTTCGGCCCCCGCGCGCGATCGACCGCATCCAGCACCAGCTCGTACCCGCCGACAGTGAAGGGCTCTCCGATCTTGGCAACGCGGATGTCTTCCTCTTCCCACGCCGTCAGACCGGCAATGGCAAAGATGGTGATCCCCAGCCCTGCATGGGCCACGGCCTTACCCCAGTCGGCGCGCGGCAGGCGCAGCAAGCGCCCAATCTGCCCGACCTTGCCGGTGCGCGACCACAGATCGGCAGCGGCGCCAAAGACCACCCAGGAGCCGATGAACAACCCGATGGGCCCCAGACCCGAGCGGCCCGTCTGCATGGCCCAGGCCAGCACACTCAAGGCAACCGACAGGACCAGCACATAGCGCAAGTACCAGATCGTCTGGCCCAGCTTACCGCGTTTCCACGGCAGCATGGCGCCAACCGGCAGGATCATCCCCAATAGCACCATGAAGGGGGTGAAGGCCGCGTTGAAGAAGGGCGGTCCGACGCTCAGTTTGCGGGCAAAGGCCATTTCGGCCACGATCGGCCAGAGCGTGCCAAAGAACACCACAAAGCAGCTCACGGCCAGCAGGATGTTGTTGGCCACCAGCGCGCCTTCGCGGCTGACGATGCCAAAGACGCCCTTGGCCTGCATCTGCTGGGCCCGCGCCGCGAACAGCGTCAGCGCTCCGCCGGTAAAGAAGGCCAGGATGAATAGAATGAACACGCCGCGTTCCGGATCGTTGGCAAAGGCATGTACCGAGGTCAGCAGCCCCGAGCGTACGATAAAGGTCCCGATCAGCGAGAAGCCAAAGGCGAGGATGGCCAGCAGGATGGTCCAGCTTTTGAGTGACTCACGTTTTTCCACCACGATGGCGGAATGCAGCAGCGCTGCCGCCAGCAGCCAGGGCATGAAGCTGGCGTTTTCCACCGGGTCCCAGAACCAGAAGCCCCCCCAACCCAGCTCGTAATAGGCCCACCAGGATCCCAGCGCGATGCCGATGGTCAGGAAAATCCAGGCGGCCAGCGTCCAGGGCCGCACCCAGCGTCCCCAAGCGGCATCAATGCGCCCCTCGATCAGGGCTGCCACGGCAAAGGAAAACGCCATCGAAAGCCCAACATAGCCGAGGTAAAGGAATGGCGGGTGAAAGGCGAGGCCCGGGTCCTGCAGCAGCGGGTTCAGATCCTGCCCGTCAAACGGCGGCGATACCAGCCGCAAGAACGGGTTTGATGTGAACAGGATGAAGGCAAAGAAGGCAACGCCAATGGCGGCCTGAACCGAAAGAACCCGCGCCTTGAGCGTCTGCGGCAAGCCGCCGCCAAAGACCGAGGCCACTGCGCCGAACAGGCTGACAATCAGCACCCAGAGCAGCATGGAGCCTTCGTGGTTCCCCCAGGTGCCCGAGATCTTGTAAAGCATCGGCTTGGCCGAGTGGCTGTTGAGGGTGACAAGCCGGAGCGAGAAATCCGAAGTCACGAAGGCCCAGACCAGCGCCGCAAAGGCAAAGGCAGTAAAGAAGAACTGCGCCTGTGCCGCAGGTTCGGCGACGGCCATCCAGCCGGGCCAGCGTTTATGGGCGCCGATCATGGGAACAACCATCTGCACGATGGCAACCAGAAAGGCGAGGATGAGGGCGAAGTGACCGAGTTCTGTAATCATACCTCTGTCTATAATCTTTCACCGGGGCGGCGCCAATGGCATTTGGCGCGTCCAGCCGCCGCAGGAGGCGATTGCGCGCTTACTCTGCGGGGTCGGCCTGCGACAGCCTGAGCTGGCTTTGCTTCCATGCCGCCAGCGCCCGGTTTTCAGCTTCCGCACTCGCCGCCAAGCGTCCTTCCTGCTGCATAGAAGGGGCTTCTTGAACGGACGGCACCTCACAACCTTGCAAAGACGCAAAACTTTCTGCGACTTTCGCAAGACTTCGCTGAAACTCCTGGCTTTTGATCTGATGACGCGCGCCAAAATAGAAAGAGACGATAACCCCCAGCAGCCACCACAACGGTTCGGGCACGGCCGCCAGCCCCTGCATCCGGGCTGCAAACCATGAGGGGTTGGCCATTGCGCTCACCATCAGCCCCACTGTCCCGAGCGCCAGCAGCGGCCTTGGCAGCCGGTTGATCCCATCCATCAACCGGTCAAACCCGCTACGCCGTTCAGCGCGGAATTCTGCCGCGAACTGCTGCAGCGCCGCGCCTTGCGCCCGGCTGGCCCGCTCTGCACCGGCCTCCGCGTTTTCACGAAACACCTCAACTGTATTCCGCAACACATTGCGATTGCTACGAAACAGAAAGCGAAACAAACCTGCGATCATGGCTTTTCTCCCTGCCACCGTGCGACCCGCCGGACAAAGGCCTTCCGGTCCATGTGGTATTTGGTGCTGATGAATACCTCGGCGCGCCGGATCCATCCACCCTTGCCGCCCGCGCGGGTCCGGGCGTATTTGCGGCTGGCCGGGCGCCGGTCTGCCAAGTCGAAATAGTAGCTGCGCCGGGCAATGCCGTAGGCGTCGCGCAGGCTGCCGTCATCTACCTGCGCCGCCCGCAGTGCGATCGCCGCAGTATGCGTCCCAATCACCCCATCCACCGCAATGTCGAACCCCATTTCCTGTAGCAGCCCCTGCAATATCCGCACCGCGTTAGCGCCGGAATTGACGTACATATCGAACACCGATGCCTGGAGCGCCTCTGGCAAGCGGGCGATTCCTGGACGTTCGAAATACCAGCGGATGAAGATATCCACCGCCTCTTCGCGGCTCAGCGCCTTCACATCCGTGGCGTCGACCTGCCCATCACCGGTGACATCAATTCCCAGCCGTTTCAGGGTCCCGATCGTGACCCCGTGTTTGGTGGCCCCACCCGGATCACCGGGATCATTCACATAACCGCCTTCGCGCTCGACGATCTCTTCGGCAATCTGTCTGACCTGCATCCGGACACTCTTTGCTGTTTAATGGCAAAGTGTTGCACCAAACAGCTGAGGTCCCGTTGCCCTGGCGTCCGCGCGTGAGGCAACGGTCTGGCCCTGCGGCCCTCCGCCGCCGTTGCATTCCGCTCTTGAGCCTTCTGCGCGCACTCTGCTACCTCATCGCCACGGGCCAGACTGGCCGGACAAGCGACAAGGCGGATAGATGACGAATACTCCGATCAAGGTGGTCGACCGGGCAAGCGGCACGGTTTTCGACGAGGTGATCCTTGGCGAGAAATGGATCCGCTGGGCTTATCAGGACGCAGGCTCCAACCTGCTGGAGCGCGCACTGTTCCGATCCTCTTTGGTCAGCCGCCTGTTCGGGCTGTGGTTCGACTCTCCCCTGTCCCGGCGCAAGATCGCCGCGGTCATCGAGGAACTGTCGATTGACATGGACGAGGCCCGCGATCCGGTCTCCAGCTTTCGCTGCTTTAACGATTTCTTTGTGCGGCACCTGAAACCGGAAACCCGCCCCTATAGCGATGAGCTGAACGACATCGTCTCCCCGGCGGATGGTCGCGTCTTGGTGTTCCCTGAACTGGAGGAGGACGTTTTTGTCCCGGTCAAAGGGCACCCGATGTCGATCCGTACCATGCTGCCCGGCCTGCACGAGCGGTTTCTGGGCGGTGCCCTCGCCATTGTCCGCCTGTGCCCCGCCGATTATCACAGGTATCATTTTCCGACCGCAGGCCAGATTACCGAAACCCGCGACATACCCGGCGCGCTGCATTCGGTGAACCCCATCGCGCTTGGCGCCGGGCCGGATGTTTTTGGTGACAACAAGCGCAGCCTGACCCTGATCGACACGGACACGGCGGGCACCATGTGCTTTGTCGAGGTCGGCGCCTTTGGCGTGGGGTCCATCGTCAACACCCGCACCAGTGGCCGGGTCGAGAAGATGGACGAAAAGGGCTATTTCAAGTTCGGCGGCTCCACCGTCGTCGTGGTCTTTGAACCCGGGAAGGTCCAGTTCAGCGACGATCTGATCACCAACAGTTCCAAAGGCTTGGAGACCCTTGTGAAAGTCGGAGACCCTCTGGCGCGCGCCCTCTGAACCCTATTTTTCCGGCGGGATCGAATAGGTCATGGTGGAGCGCGCCACCATCTTGTCCGAACCTTCCGAATACATATGCACATCGCCCACAGCCAGCGCGCGGCCCAGTTTCAACAGAGTTCCTTTGGCGATCAGATCGACACCCGCCTCGGGCTTGCGCATGAAATCAAGCGAGCAATTGGTGGTCACCGCCAGTGCCTTGCGTCCCAGCCGGGATAGGACCAGCCCGTAGACCGTCACATCAGCCAGCGCGAACATCGAAGGGCCAGACACAGTGCCGCCCGGCCGCAGGTGCCGTTCTGCCGTCAGCAGCCGCATGGTGATCCCTGCCTCGGACAGTTCATCCACGGCGAAATCATCCGCCACCTGCGGAAAGATCTCCGCCATATAGGCGGTCAGCCCCGCCGCATCAAAAGCCAAAGCCATGCTTTTCCTTCTCCCTTGTCCGCCATAGAGTTGCCCCAAACAGGGTCAGGAGGACAAGATGACAATTCTGGAACGTCGCGACGCAAATGCGATCGCACATCTGCGTATGAACGCGCCCGAGCGGCTGAATGCGCTGTCGGATGAGATGCTGGCCGCCCTGCAAGAGCAGATCGATGCCTTGCAAGATGACAGCAGCATCAAGGCCGTTGTGCTCTCTGGCGAGGGCAAGGCCTTTTGCGCCGGGCATGACATTCGGCAGATGACGGCGGGACGGCAGGCCGAGGATGGCGGCAAGGCCTATTTCGAGGGCCTTTTCGCCCGCTGCACCAGCGTGATGATGGGTCTGCAACGCCTGCCGCAGCCGGTGATTGCCCAGGTGCATGGGATTGCGACTGCCGCCGGCTGTCAGCTTGTCGCCTCTTGCGATCTGGCCGTGGCCGCGCAGGGCACCCGGTTCGGCGTCAATGGCGTCAATATCGGTCTGTTCTGCTCAACCCCTATGGTGGCCCTGTCTCGCAATATCCCGCGAAAACACGCCTTTGAGCTGCTGACCACGGGTGAGTTTATGTCCGCCGACCGCGCCGCCGAGCTGGGCCTGATCAACCGCGCCGTGCCCGAAGAGGATCTGGAGGCGGAAACGCTGAAGATGGCAGAAACCATCGCATCAAAACTCGGCTCGGCCGTGAAGATCGGCAAGGAAGCCTATTACCGTCAAATCGAAATGCCCCTGGACGAGGCCTATGCCTATACCAGCGGGGTGATCGTCGAAAACCTGATGCACCAAGACACCATCGAAGGGCTCAACGCCTTTATCGAAAAGCGTCCACCCAACTGGGAAGACAACTGAGTTTTCCGAAAATTTAAAACAAGTTTAGCCTTTGTTTACGATTGACCAGATATTGTTTCCATATCCGGTCTTTCAATAAAGGCAGGATAATGGCAAAGGTTGGGCACCGGTCACAGACCGGTCACAATTTTGGGCCGCTGCGTCGGAAGGTCCCTCCAACCGGGTCTCTCTCCCCGGTCGACATTCCCGCCGCAGTGGCCCCAAAATTCTCCCCTGCACAATACCGGTTCCAATGATCAGCAAACGGGTGCGTTGTCGGCCCCCTTGCATTGCGCGCCATTGCTGCCCCCGACGCATGTCATATTGCGCAATGGCCATCCCTGCCCTATGTGGCACCTCATGACACAAGAATTGCATATCGTGGGCGGCGGCATGGCCGGGTCCGAAGCTGCCTGGCAGGCGGCGAACATGGGCGTAAAGGTCGTGCTGCACGAGATGCGGCCCAAGGTCGAAACCTTTGCCCACCAGACCGGCAACCTGGGTGAGATGGTCTGCTCCAACTCCTTCCGCTCCGATGACGATGAACAGAATGCCGTCGGCCTTCTGCATTGGGAAATGCGCGCCGCCAAGGGTCTGATCATGACCACGGCGGATAAGCATCGCCTGCCCGCAGGCGGCGCCCTGGCGGTGGACCGGGAACCCTTTGCCGAAACCGTGACCGCGCAGCTTAAGAGCCTGCCGAATGTCTCTGTTTCTTATGAAGAAATCACAGAGCTTCCCACCGAAGGTCAGTGGATCTTCGCAACCGGCCCGCTGACCTCCCCCGATCTGGGCAAGGCGATCCAGGCCGAAACCGGCGCCGAGGCGTTGGCGTTCTTCGATGCCATCGCGCCCATCGTCTATGCCGAGAGCATCGACATGTCCAAGGCCTGGATGCAGTCGCGCTATGACAAGGGCGAAACCGAGGAGGAGCGCACCGCTTACCTCAACTGCCCGATGGACAAGGACCAATACGAGGCCTTCATCGACGCGCTGCTCGCCGCCGACAAGACCGAGTTCCACGAGGGCGAAACCGCTGGCTATTTCGACGGCTGCCTGCCGATTGAAGTGATGGCCGAACGCGGCCGCGAAACCCTGCGCCACGGACCGATGAAGCCCGTTGGCCTCACCAACCCGCACCAGCCCGACATCAAGGCACACGCCGTGGTGCAGCTGCGCCGGGACAATGCTTTGGGGACGCTGTTCAACATCGTCGGCTTCCAGACCAAGATGAAATACGGCGCCCAGACCGAGGTGTTCCGGATGATTCCGGGGCTGGAGAATGCCAGTTTCGCTCGGCTTGGCGGTATCCACCGCAATACCTTCCTCAACTCTCCGACCCTTCTGGACAGCCAGATGCGCATGAAATCGCGGCCCAATATCCGCTTTGCCGGGCAGATTACCGGCGTCGAAGGCTACGTGGAAAGCGCCGCCATGGGCCTGCTTGCCGGTCGTCTGGCCGCTGCGGAGATCCTGGGCAAGCCCCTGACCGATGTGCCTCAGGACAGCGCCATGGGCGCGCTGATCCATCACATCACCGGCGGCGCCGAGGCCAAGACGTTCCAGCCGATGAACGTGAACTTTGGCCTGTTCCGCCCGGTGGATGGGCTGAAAGGCGGGCGTCGGGGCCGCAAGGACCGCTACAAGGCCTATACTGACCGGGCCAAAGCCGCCTGGACCGAATGGCTGCAGCAGTTTTCCTGAACCGCGAGGGGCGCAATGACATTTCGCACCCGTTTTGCGCCCTCGCCCACCGGCCCGCTGCACCTGGGCCATGCCTATTCCGCGATCATTGCTCATGACATGGCCCGCGCCGCCGGAGGCGCCTTCCTGCTGCGCATGGAGGACACCGACCTGCAACGGTCGAAACCGGAATGGGACGCGGCCATTATGGAAGATCTGACCTGGCTGGGCCTTCGCTGGGACGAGCCTATTCTGCGCCAGTCAGAGCATCTGAACGACTATAACAAATACCTCGAAACCTTTGAAGGAATGGGGCTTTTATACCCCTGCTCCTGCAGCCGTGCAGATATCCGCGCCGCCCTCTCCGCACCGCAGGAGGGTGTCAGCCACGACGTCTATCCCGGCACCTGCAAGAACCGCCCCATGTCGGATCGCAAACCGGGTGATGCGCTGCGGCTGCATCTTGACCGCGCGCTTTCCCGCCTCAAAGGCCAGAACGTGGTGTTTGAGGAAACCGGCGCGGCGCATAACGGCACACACCATCTGGATCCTGAGCGCGCCCGAAAGGAAATCGGCGATGTCGTTCTGTCCCGTAAAGGCGAAGAGATCATCGCCTATTTCCTGGCCTCGGCGCTGGACGACGTGCATCAGGAGATCACCCATGTGGTACGGGGCGAGGATCTGTTCGACTTCACCCAGCTACAGGTCCTGCTACTGACGCTACTGGAGCTGCCCGTCCCCATCTACCACCATCACCGCCTGATCCGTGACGAGGCAGGCAAGCGCCTCGCCAAACGCGACGATGCCCGAGCCATCGCAAAATACCGCGCCGAGGGCGCAACACCGCAGGACATCCGCCGCATGGTCGGCCTTGGCTGAGCTGCCTCAGACCATGGGCGCCATCAGTTCGACCTCTTCCCCTTCCCGCACAGCGGTATAGAAACAGCTGCGCCGGTTGGTGTGGCAGGCCGGTCCGGTCTGGCGCACGACAGCAAGCAAGCAATCCCGGTCACAATCCAGTCGCAGATCCACCAGCTCCTGCACGTGGCCCGAGCTTTCACCCTTGACCCAGAACGACTGCCGCGAACGCGACCAATAGGTTACCTTGCCCGTCTCAAGCGTGCGTGCAACGCTTTCGGCGTTCATCCAGGCCATCATCAGCACCTCTTTGCTGTCGTGGTCCTGCGCGATACAGGGGATAAGGCCGTTTGCGTCGTAACGCAGGCTTGCGGGATCAAAGGACTGTGTGGTCGCGCTGGACATGGCAAAAACCTTTTGCATCTGAAGCTTCGCTCCCTATGTATGAGGAACTCCACCCAAGGGAAACCCCGAGGCCCGCATGTCCAGCGAAACCGATCTGATCAAACTCTATTCTTCCCGCATTCTGGCCCTTGCGGCGGATATTCCGCATTTGGAGCGTCTGGAAGATCCTGATGTCACAGTGAAAAAACGCTCGCCTCTCTGCGGGTCGACGGTGACCGTCGATCTGAAGGTCGAGGATGGCAAGATCACCGATTTCGGCCAGGACGTGAAAGCCTGCGCCCTGGGGCAAGCCGCGGCATCGGTTGTCGCGGATCACATTATCGGCTGCTCGCTGGAGACGGTGGAAAAGGCCCGCAACCAGCTGAAAGCGATGCTGACCGAAGGTGCCGAACCGCCGCAAGCCCCCTTTGACGAACTTGAGGTATTGGTGCCCGCCCGTGAGTTCAAGAATCGCCATGCTTCGATCATGCTGGCGCTGGATGCGACACATGAGGCGCTTCAGCAAGTTGCTAAGGAAGAGTGTACTTAACGATAATTTTATAACACTTGGGCTACTTGTTGACTGTGAACGAGTAAACGGGTCCCTAAATGCTGCAAAAACAAGACACTCAGGCGCCATCAGTTGCGGACGCCAATCTGAACGATCTTGCCGAAATCTCTTCCCAGCTCGGTTTTGAAATCGTCGACATTGCCGGGTTTCTGGACACGATCGAGAGTAAATCCAAAACCCAACTTGAAGATCTTGACCAATTGGACCGAGGCGCCGAGCGGGTTGTTAGATCGAATGCGCAGGTCATGGAGACCGTGGGCGCCGTCTCTCTATCAACCCAGAAGACGCTGGAGTCAGCCAGAGAATCCGTAGCCCTCGTCCGCGAAAGCAGCGGCCGCAGCCAGGAGGTTGCCGAATGGGTGCAGGATCTCAACAGCCGGACCGAGGACGTCAGCAACACCGTTGACGCTATGCGTAAGGACAACGAGATCATCACTTCGATCGCGGCGCAGGTGAACATTCTGGCCATCAATGCCAAGATCGAAGCGGGCCGCGCAGGCGATGCCGGGCGGGGATTTGCAGTCGTTGCAGAGGCGATCAATGATCTGTCCAAACGCACCCAACGCGCGGCACGGGAGATCAGCACAAATATCGAAACGCTTTACAGCTGGATCCGGACTCTGGACGAAGAGACTGAGACGATATCCAAATCCGCCAAACAAATCCTGGACCGCGCCCGAGATACCGACGCGTCGCTGGCTGGCATTGAAAAAGACGCCCAGAACGTGAACAGCGAAACCGGCCGGATTCTGACCGATGCCACGACCGTGCGCGACGCGATGGAGGCGTGTTTTCCCAACATCAACCGGATCAAGCATTCTGTTCAGAATACCACTGCCGACATTCAAAAGACCCACCACCGTGTTGAAAATCTTATTCTTTCCTCTGAACGTCTTGTTCAGGGCACGGTCGCTCTTGGCGGCCAATCCGGGGACAAGATGTTCATCGCATTTGTCACCGACATGGCGGCCCAGATTGGCAGGCTATTCGAAGAGGGCCTGACCAGCAGCCGGATTTCGCAGGCAGATCTGTTCGACCGGACCTATGTTCCAATCCCCAACACCAATCCGACACAGGTCATGACCCGTTTCACCAAGTTCACCGACAGCGTCCTGCCGCCGCTGCTAGAGGCCGCCCTGGATCTGGATCCGCGCGTGGTCTTTTCCGCAGCAGTGGACGTCAACGGATACCTTCCGACCCACAACAAGAAATTTTCCAAACCGCAAAGCGCAGATCCTGACTGGAACATGGCCAACTGCCGCAACCGGCGGATTTTCGATGATCGTGTCGGGCTCAAGGCCGGACGCAACACAGGTCCCTTCCTGATGCAGGTTTACCGGCGCGACATGGGCGGCGGCGACTTCGTCATGATGAAGGACCTGTCGGCGCCCATTACCGTGGGCGGTCGCCATTGGGGTGGTCTGCGGATGGCCTTTACGACCTGAAGCCCAATTACACGGATCCCAGAAACAGACGAAAACCCCGCGCAACTAAATATTTACGCAATAAAAAAAGCCGCCACACATCCGGGCAGATGGTGGCGGCAACTCTGGTTCTTCATGCGGGACGGGTCACGCTTTCCGGCAATCAGGCAAGGCCGGACGGGGATGGGTACAGGCAGGTGTTCCCCTCATCGGTTCGGGACAGGATGCAGTGCGACCACCATGAAGAGCCAAGATCGAATTCAGGATTGTGTCAGGCTTAGAAAGATCCCGGAAGGTGCAGCGCCGCCACCAGCATGACCGTAAGGGCGCCCGCACCAATCGCGTCCTGCAGCAGGGTGGATTGGGCGTTTTGAAGGGTCGTTTTCAACTGTGCAATCATTATCGTTCCTCCGGTCTGTTCGCTGTGTTTGCGCTTGGGCGCGTTCTTGTTGCCTCTTTGTTCTCATGTTGCGAACGGCAAGTAAAGAACTTTATGAGAACATTTGCGAACTTTTTGGAACAAAACCGATTTCAATAGGAACGAAACAGGTTAACCCACTGAAATTAAACGGAACGCCTGATCCTGCTTCATCAACCACAGCAGAACGCGTGCGGCCTGCCCCCGGGGGCCGGTCAGATCGGGGTCTTTGGCCAGCAATGCGCGCGCATCGCTTTGCGCTACGGCCATCAATGGTGCCTGCCGTTCCAGATCGGCAATCCTGAACCGCGGCAGACCGGATTGGGCTGTGCCGATCATGTCACCGGCACCGCGCATCTCCAGATCGGTTTCGGAAATGCGAAAGCCATCCTCGGTTTCGCGCAGCACCTCCAGCCGTCGGCGGCCTCCCTCGCTCAGCGGTGGCTGGTACATCAACAGGCAGGTGGATTCGGCGCTGCCACGGCCGACCCGCCCCCGCAGCTGGTGCAACTGTGCGAGGCCAAAGATTTCGGCCCGTTCGATCACCATGATCGAGGCATTGGGCACGTTGACGCCCACCTCGATCACCGTGGTCGCCACCAGAACCTTGGTCTCACCGCTTTGAAAGGCAGCCATGGCCGCATCTTTTTCCCCAACCGGCATCTGCCCATGCACGAGACCCACCACGCCTTCGCCAAGGGCGGCGCGCAAGAGCTTGAACCGTTCTTCTGCAGCGGTCAGGTCCATGACCTCGGATTCGCCGACCAAGGGGCACACCCAGTAGCACTGCCGCCCTTCCTCAATGGCGTGGCGCAGGTGGCTGACAATCTCTTCGGTCCGTTCCGTGCTGATCACAGCCGTCTTGACCGGCTTGCGGCCCGGGGGTTTCTCATCCAGCACCGAAACATCCATATCGCCGTATTGGGCCAGAGCCAGTGAGCGTGGAATGGGAGTCGCGGTCATCACCAGAACATCGGCGCCCATGCCCTTTTCTGCCAGTTCCATACGTTGACGAACGCCGAACCGATGCTGTTCATCTACGATGGCCAACCGCAAATCTGCAAAATGAACATCCTGCTGGAAAACCGCATGGGTCCCGACCAGAATCTGGATATCACCTCGCTGTAGCGCTGCAAGCTTGGCCTTGCGCTCGGCGCCCTTGTCGCGGCCGGTCAACAGTTCCAGAACCACGCCTGCTTCTTCGGCCAGGGGGCGCAGCCCGTCGTAATGCTGCTGCGCGAGGATGCTGGTCGGGGCCATCATCACGCCCTGCCCGCCTGCCTCAACCGCAACCAGAAGCGCCATCAGCGCCACCAGCGTCTTGCCCGCGCCCACATCGCCCTGCAGCAGCCGGTTCATCCGCCTGTCCGAGGCCATATCGGCGGATATTTCCTCGATCGCGCGGGTCTGCGCCCCCGTGGGGCGATAAGGCAACGCCGACAGGACACGGGACTGCAAACGCCCGGTGGCCTGACTCTGGATGCCACGGGATTTGCGTTCGGATTGCCGGGCCAGCGCCAGCGTCAGCTGATGCGCGAACAGCTCATCATAGGCCAGACGCGCCCGCGCCGGAGCATCAGGCGACAGATCCTCCTGTCCTTGTGGCTCATGCGCCGTGGTGATCGCCTCGTCCCATGAAGGCCAGGCTTCGCGTTTGACTTGCTCGGGGTCGATCCATTCGGGTAGTTCCGGCGCCAGATCCAATGCGCCGCGCAGCGCCTTGAACATGGTTTTCTGCGACACCCCATGGGTCAAGTGATAGACTGGCTCGAACTCGGGGATCGTCGCGGCCTCTTCGACTGGCACCATGTGATCGGGATGCACCATCTGCGCGATACCGTCGAACAGCTCCAGCTTGCCCGACACCAGACGGCGCGATCCCTCGGGGCACTGCGCCTCCAGGTAACGGCTGCGTCCGTGAAAGAACACCAACTGAAAATCCGTCTCCGCATCCGTCACCGTAATGCGGTAGGCGCCCCCGCGATTGCGCGGCGGCCTATGGGCGCCGATGGTGACTTCAACCGTGGCAACGGTCGGCAGCTCCAACCCGGAAACCGTATCGCGACGACGGCGATCCTGTACCGAGTATGGCAATGAAAACAACAGGTCACGCGGCGTTTCTATATGGATCTGCTCCAGGTTTTGGGCCGTCTTCGGCCCAATCCCTGGCAGTTTTTCCAGCCCTGAAAACAGGGGAAACAGGATCTCGGGACGCCCGCTCATGACTGTTCTATCAGCTCCAGCCAGCTGTCTTCATCCAGAACCTTGATCCCAAGATCTGCCGCCTTGGTTGCCTTGGACCCGGCGCCGGGCCCCGCCACAAGGATATCGGTTTTCTTGGAGACCGAGCCGGAGACCTTTGCCCCCAGCGCCTCAGCCCGCGCTTTGGCCTCGGCCCGTGTCATCTTTTCCAGCGTTCCGGTGAAGACCACCGTTTTGCCGGACACCGGGCTTTCGGCCGCGGGCGCATCGGGCGGGATAATCGTCAGATGTGCGGTCAGCCGGTCAATCGCGGCGCGTTCCTCGGGGTTGGCAAGCGCGTCGGACAGAGACAGGGCCAGAATGGGACCCATCCCGTCCGCGCCAACCAGATCGTCCCAGGCCGCCTGCGCTGCCTCGGGCACGTCGCAAGCGCTGACCGCAGCGGCGCGGGTGTCAGTGATCCGGGCGCGGCGCCCTTCCTCGGCGGCGGCGATGCGTTCGGCCTCTTCCGCCTCATCCGCCGCCCGATGCGCCAGCGCCGCCGGACGCGCGGTATCAAGCGCCGAAACCAGCTCTTCCCAACCGCCGTAATGCAGCGCCAGATCGCGGCCACCGACCTCGCCGACGTGGCGAATACCAAGGGCAAAGATGAACTTGGCCAATGGGATTTGTCTTTTGTCGTCGATGGCATCAAACAGGTTCGTGGCCGATTTTTCGCCCCAGCCTTCGCGATTTTTCAGCTGCTGCATGCCAGAGCCAAAGCGATCCCGCAGAGTGAAGATGTCGGCAGGTTCGCGGATCCATTCGTCGCCGTAGAATTGTTCGACCTGCTTGTTGCCAAGGCCATCGATATCGAAGGCGGCGCGGGAAACGAAATGTTTCATTTTTTCAACAGCTTGCGCCGGACAGATAAGGCCGCCAGTGCAGCGACGCACCGCGTCGCCCTCTTCCCTGATCGCATCGGATCCGCATTCCGGGCAGATATGCGGGAAGGCATACGGCTCTGCACCCTCGGGCCGCTTGGTGAGGTCCACATCCGCCACCTTGGGGATCACATCACCAGCGCGGTAGATCTGCACCCAGTCGCCGATGCGGATGTCCTTGCCGCCACGGATTTCTTCGCCTTTGGAGTCAAAGCCGCGAATGTAATCCTCGTTGTGCAGGGTTGCGTTCGAGACAACCACCCCACCGACGGTCACGGGGGTCAGCCGCGCAACGGGACTGAGCGCACCGGTGCGGCCAACCTGGATGTCGATGGCTTCAAGCCGGGTCCAGGCCAGTTCGGCGGGAAACTTATGCGCAATCGCCCAGCGTGGCGTGGTGGAGCGGAAACCCAGCCGCCCCTGCAGCGCCATGTCATTCACCTTGTAAACGACACCGTCGATATCGTAGCCCAGCGTGGCCCGCTGTTCCTCGATGCTCCGGTAATGCGCGATCATCTCGTCCACAGTGGGGCACAGCCTGGTCAGGGGATTGATGGTAAAGCCAAAGCTTTCCAATCGTTTCATCGCCTCGAACTGCGTTTCCGCAAGAGGTTCAGAGAGCTCGCCCCAGCTATAGGCAAAGAACTGCAAAGGGCGGGAGCGGGTAATTTCCGGATCCAGCTGACGCAAGGACCCTGCCGCCGCGTT
The DNA here is from genome assembly GCF_041008815.1 of Pseudophaeobacter sp. A-200-2. NCBI lineage: Bacteria > Pseudomonadati > Pseudomonadota > Alphaproteobacteria > Rhodobacterales > Roseobacteraceae > Pseudophaeobacter > Pseudophaeobacter sp. A-200-2. The sequence goes on from NZ_JAXGFU010000001.1 coordinate 338,043, forward strand.
GCGCGGGTTGGCAAATGTCTTGCCGCCGCGTTCTTCCTGCCGGGCGTTCAGGGCGGCAAAAGCCTCATGGCTCATGTAGACTTCGCCGCGCACCTCCAGCACTGCGGGCGCATCTGCGATCTGCTGCGGAATATCGGCGATGGTGCGGGCGTTTTCGGTGACGTTCTCGCCCACCGATCCATCACCGCGGGTGGCGGCCTGTATCAGCACACCGTTTTCATAGCGCAGAGAAAGAGACAGACCATCGATTTTTGGCTCGGCGGTAAAGCTGAGCGGAGTATCCTCGGACTGACCCAGGTATTTTCGAATACTGCGGGCAAAATCTTCTACATCACTGTCTTCAAACGCATTTCCCAGCGACAACATCGGCACGCTATGCGCCACCTTGCCAAAGCCAGAGGCTGCGGGCGCCCCTACGGTATTCAGCTGAGACGCCTCGTCCTTCAACGCCGGAAATGCTTCCGTCAAAGCAACATACCGCCGCTTCGCCGCATCGTATTCGGCGTCCGAAATGATCGGCGCATCTTCCTGGTGATACGCAAGATCGGCGGTTTGCAGTTTCTCCTGCAAGGCCAGGAATTCCTGGCGGGCGTCTTCTTTGGAAAGACTCTTCGGATCGCTGTCTTGGCTTTGTGTCACGCGTTTGCCCCGTCTTGCTTCAGACTAGGTGATAGGCCGCAGAACCTGCCACGTCCAGAGAAGCAAGAGGGCTTTGGCGTCCCATCAAACACAAAAAATCCCGCCGCAGCGGGTTGAGCCAAGGCCCGTACAGAACCTTACTCACGAAAATCAAAATTGGCGTGGCGCGCACATGGTAAATGGCGCAGCCACATGGTTAACGACACACGCCTTTGGTTAACAGCACATGCCATTATGATTGGGGGCAGATATCCGCCCCCAACAAAGAGTTACAATTCGAATGGGTCGCCGATCAGGCGCCGACTGCCATCCGTTGTTCGGCACCGCCACCGAGTTGATCGTCCTGCGGATCGCGCAGCACATAGCCCCGGCCCCAGACCGTTTCGATGTAGTTTTCACCGCCTGTTGCAGTGCTGAGTTTCTTTCTCAGCTTGCAGATGAAAACGTCGATGATTTTCAGTTCGGGCTCGTCCATCCCGCCATAAAGGTGGTTCAGGAACATTTCCTTGGTCAGGGTGGTCCCTTTCCGCAGGCTGAGCAATTCCAGCATCTGGTATTCTTTGCCGGTCAGGTGAACGGCCTTGCCGTCAACCTCAACGGTTTTTGCATCCAGATTAACCGAGATCTTGCCGGTCTTAATGATCGACTGGGAGTGACCTTTGGAGCGGCGAATGATCGCGTGGATCCGTGCCACCAGTTCCTCACGGTGGAACGGCTTGGTCAGGTAATCATCAGCGCCGAAACCGAAGCCTTTGATTTTATTGTCTGTATCATCAGCACCAGACAGGATGAGAATGGGCGTCTCAATACGTGCCATGCGCAATTGGCGCAGCACTTCGTGCCCGTTCATGTCCGGCAGTCCCAGATCCAAAAGGATCAGATCGTAATCGTAAAGCTTCGCCAGATCGATGCCTTCCTCGCCCAGATCCGTCGTATAGACGTTCAGGTTGGCATGGGTCAGCATCAACTCAATGCTTTTTGCAGTTGTAGGATCATCCTCAACAAGAAGAATGCGCATGTTCGTTTTCTCCGCCTGTATCCTGTTTCCCTCAGGTCGCTGTTAACCTTGCTGGAAAATAGTTAATGCCCCGTTACCATGATCGTTAAAACTCAACATCAAATCAACCGTTCGGTGTTGTTTTAGCACAAAATGGCACTGGGTAGGCGGAGCAAAAGGTTAGTATTAAGCACTAAGGCTTACGAAATTTCTTCAATTGGGTGGTTTTCAACGCTTCTTCGCCGTGATCGGCAACCGCAGCAACCCAGCTGCGGAATTCTTCTTCACTGAGACCATAAAGACGCAGTGCTTCCCCTTGTGGCAGCAATCCATAAAGAACGCCCCTCACCACCGAGGCCTTGCGCGAGGCAACCCAGCGTTTTGTCGTTTTGGGCGGAAGGTCTGCACGGGTCATAACGGAGCCGTCCGGCAAGGTCACAGCCCGTGGTCCATCTACTTTTTTCAAGAACATTGCTTTATCCTTGTGAGGATCTGCGTAATTAGCTTCGTGAGCAGGTTTCCCCCATTGTCCTTAATGGCGCGTGAACCACACACTTGAGAGTCGTTAGGATTTTCCTATATTCTGCAACGCCTTTCCCTTGAACTAAGGAGTCGCCCTATGGCGCTGGATACCGATGGCCCGCTGAATTCGCTTGGCTTTGCCAAACCGCCCTCGGAAACGCGGGTGGTTGTTGCCATGTCCGGCGGCGTCGACAGCTCTGTTGTTGCTGCATATTTGGCCGATCAGGGCTATGATGTGGTGGGCGTCACGCTGCAGCTTTACGACCACGGCGCGGCCCTAGCCAAGAAGGGCGCATGCTGCGCTGGGATCGACATTCACGATGCGCGGCGAGTCGCCGAAGAGCGCGGATTCCCGCACTATGTTCTCGACTATGAGAACATTTTTAAGGATGCGGTTATCGATGAATTTGCCGACAGCTATCTGGCCGGGGCGACGCCAGTGCCCTGCATCCGCTGCAATGAACGGGTCAAATTCAAGGATCTTCTGGAGACAGCAAAGGATCTGGAGGCCGATTGCATGGCGACGGGTCACTATATCCAGCGCAAGATGGGCCCTAACGGCCCCGAGCTGCATTCGGCCGAGGATGCCAACCGGGATCAGAGCTATTTCCTTTTTTCAACAACGCCGGAACAGCTGGACTATCTGCGCTTTCCGCTAGGGCATCTGCCCTCCAAGGATGCCACCCGCGAGATGGCCTCCCGCTACGGCCTTGCGGTCGCCGACAAACCCGACAGTCAGGACATCTGTTTCGTGCCCGATGGCAACTATGCCAGCGTGATCGAGAAACTGCGCCCCGGCGCGGCTGATCCGGGCGAGATCGTTCATGCGGACGGACGCGTTCTGGGCCAGCACACCGGGGTAATTCACTATACCATCGGCCAGCGCCGCGGCCTGGGCATCGGTGGCCTCAGCGAGCCGCTCTATGTGGTGCGGCTTGATGTGGACAAGAAACAGGTGGTCGTCGGCCCCAAGGACATGCTGGCCACCCGAATCGTGCCTGTGCGGGAAATCAACTGGCTGGGCGACGAACCCTTTACCAGTCGGAAGGAATGGCATGTCGCGGTGAAAGTCCGCTCGACCCGCCCCCCGCGTGAGGCGATTATCCGTCCGCTGTCCGAAACCACGGCCGAGGTTGAGCTGTTGACGCCCGAAGAAGGCGTATCGCCCGGACAGGCCTGCGTTTTCTACGACACCGAAAGTAGCCGCATCTTTGGCGGCGGCTGGATCTGGCGCGGCTACTAAAGGCGCGCCAGAACCGCGCGGGCGGCGCGCAGGCCCGGAGCCTCCCCGCCCTCGCCCAGACGCTCCATGGTGAGCCACATGGCTTCCTGCTGCGCCTCAGGGTTGGCACGGACATCTGCCAGCGCCCCGGCGATCCGCGACGGGGTGCAATCTGGCCCAAGGCATTCCGGCACAACGCGGGTCTCGCTCACCAGATTGACGAGTGTGACCGTATCGATCAGGGCCATGCGCTTCATGATCTGCCAGGTCAGCCATTGGAAGCGATAGGCGATCACCATGGGCGTGCGCGCGGCGGCTAGCTCCAGCGACACGGTGCCCGAAGCGGCAAGCGCCAGATCCGCCGCGGCAAAGGCCGCTCGTTTGCGCGCCTCGGCAACAGCCGGGTCAAGACCGGTCGGGTCGAGCAACACAGTGCCCTGTGGCCAATCTTTGGCGTGCTGGCGCACCAATTCAGCCACCGGACCGGCGGTCGGTACCACGATTCGGTATTGGGGGTAGGCCGCCGCGAAATCCCCCAGCGCCGCGCCAAAGACGGGCGCCAAGCGCCCCACTTCTGACCGTCGTGATCCCGGCAGGGCCAATAGGATCGGCGCCTCGCCAAGGTCGCAGGTCTGGCGCAACGCGGCGATTTCCTCTGCCGTCGCCTTTGGCTCTGCTACTACGGGATGGCCGACAAAATCGCAGTCCATCCCGGCAGCTTCCATATAGGGCGGCTCGAACGGCAGCAGCGCCAACACGTGATCGATGCAGGAGGCCATCTTCTGCGCCCGGCCCGGTCGCCAGGCCCAGACGGACGGTGCCACGTAATGCACGGTACGGATGTCGCTGCCCTGTTTCACCAGCCGCGCCACGCGCAGCGAGAAATCCGGGCTGTCGATGGTGATCAGTACATCAGGCTGCATGGCGATCACCGCATCGGCGGTTTCACGGATACGGCGTTTCAGATGGCGGTATTTCGGCAGAACCTCGGCCAGGCCCATGACGGACAGCTCGTCCATCGGAAACCGGGACTGCAGCCCTTGCTCAGCCATCAGGGTACCGCCAATCCCTTCAAATGAAACATCGGGCGCTAGCGTTTTCAGCCCTTCCATCAGGGCCGCGCCCAGCCGATCCCCCGAAGGCTCCCCGGCCAGGATAAAGACCCGGAGGCTCATGCCGCGTCGCGCAGCCACAGGAACAGGCCCAGACGGTCACAGGTGGCAATCACCGCCTCCTGCTCCAGCACGATCACGCCTCCGGCCTCCAGCACGATGCCGGACAGACCGGCTGCTGCGGCCTTTTCCACCGTGGCAGGGCCAATGGTGGGCAGATCGGCGCGCCGGTCCTGTCCTGTCTTCGGCGCCTTGACCATCACTCCGCCCTGCCCGTCCGGACGGCGGATCAAGGTTTCCAGCATCCAGTCGGTGCCAAAGACCGTTTCCACGGCAACCGCTTGCCGCGACCGCACCGCGCAGGACTGGCCAATGTCAGCCGCGCTCATCGCGGCAACGATTTCTGTTCCCCGGGCCGCGTCTGCCTTGTCGAGCTCACCTGGCTGAATACGGGTCGGCACCCCTGGCTGCATCAATAGATCCGGCGCCACATCATGCGCAGCCCGTACCGCAAAGCCTGCTGACTCAAACAGCTCCATGATCGCCCGCAATGCGCCGTCATCCCCGGCGCCAAGCGCAGCCTGCAACACCGGCACCATCGGCAGGGTTTCGGCATCGATAGCCGCAGGATCAATGGCCGGGCGCGACACGGCCCCCGCCAGGCAAATCTCCGTTACGCCTGCGGACGTCAGCCGGGCGAGGAAACTGCCCAGCTGTTCCAGCCGAAAGGTAATTTCCGGATCAAGCGCATCCGGCTCGGACCCCGCCATGGCGCAGACCAGCGGTCGTTCGGACAGGCGATTGCAGATTTCAAGCGGCAGCGCACCGCGCCCCGCGATCAGAGCGATCATGCGATCATCCCCCTGGTGTCAAAAACGACCGGTCGCTTGCACCGGTGATAAAGGCGATGATTTCCTGCACATAAGCGCTGTCGGTTTCCTCACCAAGGCGCCGGGCGCGTTCCTGAAAGGTGCCCTCCCCCTGTGCCAGCATCTGGAAGGCGGCGCGCAGGGCGGTGATATCTGCCCGCGACACACCGCGGCGTTTCAGGCCGACCAGGTTAAGCCCGTCCAGCTCTCCGCGCGGGGCCTGTACCAGCCCGTAGGGGATCACATCATTTGTGACCATGGTCACCGCGCCGATGATAGCGCCGCGCCCAATACGCACCCATTGGTGGATACCCGAAAGACCACCGATGATCACATCATCCTCGATCACGCAATGACCTGCGACGGCGGCAGAATTGACCACGATCACCCGATCCCCGATCTGCGCGTCATGGGCAATGTGGCAACCGGCCATGAACAAGCCATCATCGCCGATCCGGGTCACCCCGCCGCCACCTTCGGTACCGGCATTGATGGTCACATGTTCACGGATCCGGTTGCGCGCACCGATCACGGTCCGGCTTTTCTCTCCCTTGAACTTCAGATCCTGCGGAATCTCACCGATCACTGCGAAGGAGAACACCGTCGTCTCTGCGCCGATCTCGGTTTCGCCAGTGACCACCACATGGGATTTCAGAACCACCCCTTCGCCAAGGGTGACGTCAGCGCCGACCATGCAGAACGGGCCGATTTCGCAGCCCTCACCAATGGTGGCGCCCGGTTCGATCACCGCCGACGGATGGATCTGGCTCATCGCGATCAATCCTTCTGAATGTCGACCATGGCCGAGAATTCAGCCTCGGCAGCGGTTTCGCCATCGACCGAGGCAACGCCCTTGAACTTGAAGATCTTGCCACCTTTCTTCCCGCGCAGGGTTTCGACATGCATGTCCAGGACGTCGCCCGGGATCACCTTGCGGCGGAATTTGCACTTGTCGATATTCATGAAGTAGATCAGCAGGTCGGTATCGACCATATCCATGCCCACACCCAGCATGACGCCGGCGGTTTGCGCCATCGCCTCGACGATGGTCACGCCCGGCATGATCGGCGTGCCGGGGAAGTGGCCCTGAAAATGCGGTTCGTTCATGGTGACGTTCTTGATCCCATGCGCCGAGGTGTAACCGTCGATTTCGATCACTTTGTCGACCAGCAGGAACGGGTAACGATGCGGCAGAATGCGCTGGATCAGATGAATATCGGCACTTTTCAGATCGGCGGTCATGGCGGGTATCCCGTTTTTTTATATGTCCTGCGTCACTACCAAGCGGGAACGGTCTGAGCAAGCGCACCGCGCCGATGTCAGGCACCGGTCAGACCTGTTTCACTGGTCAGACGACTGGCTTTCAAGGTCTGCCCCGTCTCCCAGAACGGCATCGATGCGCGTGATCGCAAGATCCGTCACATCCGCGGCCTCAGAGCTGAGGAAAACCGAAGAGTTATCCAGAATGGCACCGGCGCCGCTGTCACGCATGATCCCCTGAAGGATAGGCAAAGAGGCCACAAAGAACTCCCGGCGGGCTGTTTCGCCCATTTGAGTGATCTCGCGCAGTTTCTGATCCTGCGTGCGCCGGGTCTCCTGCACCTTTTTGTCAAAGGCATCCGCAAGCGTGCGAAACGCCTCGGGCTCCATAGAGGGCCGCCGCTGAGTCAGGTCCTGCTCTTCGGCGCGCAGCTCTGCTTCGATACGGCGGTTCTCGGCGGTGAGCACGGCACCTTCGCCTTCCAGCTCACGCGTGACGCGCTGGCCAAAGGCGCTTTCGGAGAAGAGACGGTCAGGCTGGATCGTCAGAATGCCACTTTGCGGCGCGCCAATCTGCATTTCCTGGCCGAGAGACAGATTGAAAGGCGCGGGTGTTCCAATAGCCGTTGACTGGGCCAAAGCTGTTCCAGCGGTCAAAGGCAGGCACAGCGCCAGGCCCATAACAAGCCCCCGGCGCGCCTGATAAAGGGGCGCCGACCAGCCGGTCGGCGCCCTCTTTGTTATACACGTCGGCCTTGCCTGCATCACCGGGTCAGAACCGGGCCTGCAAGGTCAGATCGAAACTTTGTTCCTTGTCAAAGTCTTCCTTCTTGACCGCATTGGAAAAGTTGAACCGCAACGGGCCAAAGGCCGTGGTCCAGAGGACCGAAAACCCGACCACGTGCCGGAAAGAGCCGTTACGGCCGACGACGAAACCACCGCTGGCAGGTGTGTCCACGTCCTGCAGGCCCCAAAGGTTGCCGACATCGTAGAAAAGACCACCGCGCAGCCCCAGTTCCTCAGGCAGACCCAGCGGGAATTCGGCATCAAAACGTGCAACAGCATAGACGTTGCCGCCGAGGAAATCGTCGTAACTTCCGCCATCAGCCCGCGGTGCAGTATCCCGAGGCCCGATCCCGCCGGGTTCGAACCCCCGCATAACGCTGGGGGTCAGAACAAAACGGTCAATCGAGCGGCTGTAATCGTCGCCCATCCAGTGCAGCGAGCCGGTTTCCAAAGTGGCCCGAAGCGTGACTTCCTCGTTGAGGATCTTGCGCTGCGCGACCAGCTTGGCCGTGGTTCTGAGGTATTCGCTATCTCCGCCAAGCCCGGCATAATCAGCGCCCACCTGCATGGTGAAACCAATATTGGGGTCGAGTCCGGTCAGACGGCTGTCATAGGAATATGTGAACCCAAGGGAGCTGGACGTTTTGCTGCCTTGATTGATCTCACTTCTTATCACAGGGCCCGCCACAGGGTAGGTCCCTCCGACAAAGCTCACGTCATCGCGGCGGATCATCTCACTGTCGGCCCAAGTATAGCGCACTTCCAGAGTGGTATCTTCGGTCACATTGAAGGTCAGCGCCGGACGGAAGAACGCGCGGGAGGTGTCGTACTCCGCATAGCTAGAATCGGTTTCGGACACACCAAGGTCCAAATCGAATTTCAGATCGCGTCCCAGCAGATGCGGCTCGGTAAAGCCCAGAACGTACTCTTCCGATTCCTGAGCAGTCGCGATCGAGAAAGACAGGCGTTGACCGCGGCCCAGGAAGTTGTTCTCGGTCAGGCCAACATTCACCCCAAAGCCGTCGTTGACAGAGTATGCGCCGCCAAGGCTCAACGAACCGGTCGGTTGCTCTTCGACGTTCACGTCTACGATCACCTGGCTTTCGGAGCTGCCTTCCCGGACGTCCACGTCTGATTTGGCAAAGAATCCAAGCGCACGAATCCGTTCTGCGGCATCCCGGATTTCACGCGGATTGAAGGGGTCGCCTTCGACCGAGCGGAACTTCTGGCGGATCACCCGGTCCAGCGTTGTCGTGTTGCCTTCGATATCGATGCGTTCGACGAAGACACGCGGCCCGCGCACCATCGCGAATTCAACATCCAGCGTCAGATCGCGGTCGTTGCGGGTCACCCGCGGCTCAACCCGCAGGAAATCAATCCCCTGACGCGTTGCCAGCGTTTCCAGCATCTCGATGGAACGTTCAACAATCAGCGGCGAATAGGTCACGCCCGGTTTGACTTTCAACGCAGAGCGGTAGAGGTCAGCATCGGCCTCAGCGATTTCGCTGGTCACCGAGATATTGCCGAACTCGAACTGCTGGCCTTCGGTGACATCGACGACCAGATAGACGGCGTCACGCTCCCGAGTGACTTCGGCGTTGGTGCTGTTGACCCGGAAATCCACATAGCCGCGCGACAGGTAGAAATCGCGCAACACCTGCCGGTCAAACTGCAGGCGGTCCTCGATCAGCGTGTCCTTGTTGATGAAGGTCCGCAAGAGACCAGCCTGCTTGGTTTCCAGAACCCGGCGCAGACGCCGATCCGAATAGACCTTGTTGCCGACAAACGAAACGCGCTCGACTTCGATGGTGTCGCCTTCGGCAATCTCGAACACCAGATCGACGCGATTGTCGCTACGGCGGATGATGCGCGGCGTCACCCGCGAGGCCAAACGTCCCTGCGCCCCATAGGCGGCAGCAATGGTCTCGGCGTCCCGTTCCGCCTGCGCGGCGCGGAACACGCGGCGTGGCGCGGATTCGATCAGCTCGGCCAGCTTGTCATCCTTGATCCGCCGGTTACCTTCGAAATTGATCTGGTTGATCGTCGGGAACTCTGTGACCTTGATGATCAGAGAATTGCCACTCGGCACCAGCTCAACGGTTTCAAAAACACCGCTGTCGAGAATGCGCTGATACGCGTCATTCAACTGGCCAGCGCTGACTGGTTTCCCCCGTTCCAGCGCCGCATAGGACACGATCGTATCCGATTGGATGCGCTGATTGCCCTCCACCCGGACCGAATTGAACTGGTAGCTTTGCGCCGATGCGAAACTGGGCGTCAGGACAAATCCCAAGGCAACAGCCAATACGGCGCTCGATACGCTTCTATACAGTATATTGGTGCGTTTTGTGCGCACACCGCAGGATGTACCCACGACCTTCCCCCGAACCATCAGTCATAATCCGATTTTTTAAGCAGCTTTTAACTGTGCGTACCGGGTTTACTGACCGTTGTCAAAACTAAGAAATCACTCCGGGGCATGAAGATGCGCACAGACTGAGCACGGGTGACCGACGCGTTGCGCGGTGCAAACGCCGCATCCCCATGGTTTCAAAGGGATCCGAACCAGGCACCTGCAGTCAGAGCGAGAAAAATCGTCACGACCGACAGTGCGCGATCCCAATTCAGGCGCATCAAAAGACCCAGGCCATTGTCCGTTCTCATCAGAGCGTGCATGGCGACTTCCTTTCCCCAGTCGATGCCGCGCGCAAGGCTGCGCCGCGGACGTAGCAGATTGAGAAAGGGTTAATGCCGGAATATGGCGACAGTTGGGCACCCGCCCTCTTCCCGGAGGCGGGCGCCACAACAAGTGTGATAAATTTTAACAGAAAAGATCGTTGCCGAGTGCAAAGACCATCAACGACAGAATCATCGCAATTCCAAGGGTCATCAGGATCCGCATGACTCCATCACTGGGCGGACGCCCAGTGACCGCCTCATAGGCGTAGAACACCAGATGGCCCCCATCCAGCGCTGGCACCGGGAAGAGGTTCAGGAGGCCAACAGCCGTCGACAGAACCGCGATGAAGCGGATGAAGCTGACCGCGCCCTGGCTTGCCATTGCGCTGGAGGTTTCCGCGATCCCGATGGGCCCTGATAGATTGCAAGTGCTGATGGCGCCGGTAATCATATGCGTCAGGCCCGAAATCGACATGTCGATCACCGACCAGACCTGGGACGCCCCTGCCACCAGGGATTCGCCGACCCCGCCCACTTCGGTTGCGGGCTCAAAGGCCTGACCGCCGACCACACCAATCCGCCAACGGGTCGCGAAACTTCCGTCGGGCTGCGGCTCATCCGTGCGACGCGGTGCCAGCGCAAGCTCCAACTCCTGCCCTTGCCGCCAGACATCCAACAGCAGTACGCGGCCATCGGCCTGTTCGACGGTCTGCTTCAGCTGATCGAAGGCAAAGATCGGTTCTCCATCGACGCCCGTAATAACATCCCCAGCCTGAAGCCCGGCATCCGATGCAGCGCTACGCGGCGCAACGGCCCGCACATGCGGCGGCGATAGGAACGGGCCCTGAACCGAGACCAGCTGACCATCCCGGCGCACCTGATACTCCATCGGCTGCACCATCGGCAGTTGGTCGCGGAATTCCCCCCATGACATGGCTCCGGCCTCGTCCGGGATGGCAACGCCCTCGATTGCGACCAATTCGTCACCTTCGCGCAGCTGGTTTTCGATGCCGGGCAGCGGCACCAAGGTGCCGATAGCCAGCGGATCCCGCAGGGTTCCCTGCGTCATCGCCAGAACCGAGAAAATGATCACTGACATCACAAAATTGAACACCGGTCCGGCAGCAACCGTAGCGCTACGCGCCCAAAGCGGGGCACCGTGCATGGTCTGGCGCAGGCGCGTCGGATCATTGGCCGCCGCCTCCATCGCGGCGCTGTCCTTGCCCGAAGCCGCATCTGCATCGCCAAGGAATTTCACATATCCCCCAAAGGGCAACAGCGCGATCTGCCAGCGGGTGCCACGCTTGTCGACGCGGCTGAACAACACCGGGCCAAAGCCCAGCGAAAAAACCTCCGCATGGATTCCGGACCACCGGCCAACGATGTAGTGGCCGTATTCATGCACCGCGACGATCACCGAAAGCGCGACAACAAAACTGCCAATGGTGTAGAGAAAGCCGCCAAACTGCGGGAGTAGGGTCACGATATCCAAGTTCTTACCTTATCTGCGTTCCGCTGCGGCGCGCTCTGCCTCTTGTCGGGCGAGATGGTCAATCTCAGTGACGTTATCAAGGGTCATTGCGGAATCAATAAGGCCGCTTTGTGCCTCCATCCGCTCCAGAACCGCGGCCGTTACCTCGGCCATTTCGGTGAACCCGATCTGTCCCGCGATGAACAGATCCAGCGCCTTTTCCTTGGCTGCGTTGAAAACGGCGCCCATCAGACCGCCGCGCTGCATTACATCATAGGCTTGCCGCAGTGCGGGGTACCGCGCGGTATCCGGAGCCGTGAAATTCAGCTGACCGATTTCCGCCAGATCGAGCCGCGCAACCGGCAGATCCTTTCGCTCGGGCCAGTGCAGCGCGTATCCGATGGCATGGCGCATATCTGGTGCGCCCAGATGCGCCATCAGCGCACCATCACGAAAACCAACCAGCGCGTGCACCATCGATTCGGGATGCACCAGAACCTCGATCTGCTCTGGCGCCACACCAAAGAACTCTTTTGTTTCAATAACCTCTAACGCCTTATTGAACATTGATGCGCTGTCGATGGTGATGCGCTGGCCCATGTCCCAGTTTGGATGAGAGGACGCCTCGGCCAAGGTTGCCTTTTGCAGATCTTCCAGCGGCCAGTCGCGGAACGCGCCACCGGATGCGGTGATGATGATCCGCTCAACTGCTGAAATCTCTTCACCGACCAGCCCCTGAAACACCGCCGAATGTTCGCTATCCACCGGCAAGAGCCGGGCGCCATGTCGCAGCGCGGTCTGCATCAGAAGGCCACCGGCACAGACCAGCGATTCCTTGTTGGCCAACGCCAGCGTGGTGCCCTGCTCTAGCGCCTTGAGACCCGGCGCCAGACCGGCAGCGCCAACGATCGCCGACATGATCCAGTCCGCCGGACGGGTTGCCGCCTCGATCAGGGCAGCCTCTCCCGCTGCGGCCTCCACGCCACTGCCCTCCAGCGCGGCGCGCAGATCCGGCAGGCGCTCCTCATAGGCCGTTACCGCAACATCTGCCTTGAGCGCGATGGCATCCGCCGCAAGCCGGGCAATATTGGCACCGCCCGTCAGTGCCACTACGTCATAGGCGCGCAGATCGCGCCGGATCAGGTCAATGGTGTTCTGCCCGATCGAGCCGGTGGCGCCGAAGATAGAGATTTTACGCATGGTCATGCCCTACAAGGCTATCCCAGAAATGTCACGAAGATCAGGAAGGCCGCCGCCGCCCCGAGCATCCCGTCGAACCGGTCAAAAAGGCCACCGTGACCGGGAATAAGCGCGCTGGAATCCTTAACGCCGGTCTTCCGCTTAAGAGCGCTTTCCGCGATGTCGCCCGCTTGGCTAGCCATCGACATGACAACCGACAGGACAATCGCGCCCACGCCCAGCCCCGAGGCTTCGCTGAAGAAGGCCCCGACAATCGCCGCAGCGATCCAGCCAGCCGAAGATCCGGACCAGGTTTTCTTGGGGCTGACACGCGGCCAAAGCTTTGGTCCACCGATCATCTTACCGGCAAAATAGCCTGCTACATCGGTGGCAACGACAACGCCGATCAGCCACAACAGCCAAGAGGCCCCCATTTCATTGCGCAGCCATACAAAGGTAAATCCGGCGCAAACGATCCAGAGACCAAACAAGCCAAAACGCAGGCGGGCAGCAACAGGCAGTTGAAACATACCGCCAAGGATAGGCGAAACCAGCAAGGGCATACCCCAAACCGGCGGCAGCAGGGTCGCGCCCAGCACCGCAATGGCTGACATTGCCCCCAGTTGCAGCGCCTGTCCGGTCTTTTCGGGCGCCAGCATCCGGACAAGTTCCCAGATCATGCCACCGCAAGCGGCAGCGATGAGCAGCGCAAACCAGATGCCACCCAGCCAGATTTCCACGGCGCCTACAACAAGCATGACGACCGCAGACAGCAAGCGCGGCATCAGGTCGGACCAACGTCCCGCGCTCATGTCTTCACCGCGCCAAAACGTCTGTCACGGGCGCCATAGCCCCGGCACAGGCGCCCCAGTTCTTCGGCGGTGAAATCCGGCCAGAGCGTGTCGATGAACTCATACTCCGCATAGGCAGACTGCCACAGCAGGAAGTTGGAAATCCGTGCCTCACCGCTGGTGCGGATCACCAGATCGGGATCCGGCAGCACATGGGTATCGAGGTATTTCGGCAGGGTTTCCTCGTCCACATCGTCAGGAGATAGTTTTCCAGCCGCAACATCCTGCGCCAGCCGCTTCGTGGCGCGGGCCACCTCGTCCCGCCCACCATAGTTCAGGGCAATTGTGAGATTGGTGCCGTCGTTACCTTTGGTTTCCTCTTCCAACTGATCCATCAACTGGATCAGCTTGGCATCAAGCCGCACCCGATCCCCGATGAAACGCACCCGTACATTACGCGCGGCCAGCGCCTTCATCTCCTTGGAGATATAGCGGCGGAACAGGCTCATGAGGCCCGCGACCTCGACCTGCGTCCGTTTCCAGTTCTCGGTCGAAAAGGCAAATATGGTCAGATACTTGATGCCCAGGGACGGGCAGCATTCGACGATTTCCCGCACCCGTTTGGCGCCTGCGTGGTGCCCGAACAGACGCGGGCGGCCACGGGACTGTGCCCACCGGCCGTTGCCATCCATGATGATGGCAACATGGCGTGGGCCCTGCCCCGTGCCGTCTTCGGACGCGCCCTCGGAAGGCGCCGTGTCGGTATTGCTGACCATATCCGGGCGTCAGACCTGCATGATTTCGGCTTGCTTGTTTTCCAGCGCCTCGTCCACGGCCTTGATCATCGCGTCGGTCAGATCCTGAACTTCGCTTTCCCAGAACTTCTGGTCGTCCTCGGACATCCCATCAGCCTTGGCCTTCTTGATCTGATCCATGCCATCGCGGCGCACGTTGCGCACCGACACACGGGCGTGTTCAGCGTATTGCCCGGCAACCTTCGTCAGCTCGCGGCGGCGTTCTTCGTTCAGCTCCGGAATCGGCAGCATGATGATGGTGCCGTTCAGCTGCGGGTTGATACCAAGGCCGGATTCCCGGATCGCCTTTTCAACTTTGCCAACAAGGGATTTATCCCAAACGTTGATCGTCACCATGCGCGGCTCGGGCACGTTGACGGTGCCGACCTGGTTGATCGGCGTCATCGAGCCATAGGCATCTACCATCACCGGATCCAGCATCGAGGCCGAGCCACGCCCGGTCCGCAGCGAGGCAAACTCGGTGCGCAGGTTGGCCATGGCGCCATCCATGCGACGTTTCAGATCGTCGGTATCCAGTTCAAAATCATCAGACATTCTGCTCTCTCCCCTGACTTGAGGCGGTCTTTACACCGCTCATAAGCGATTGTCGCAAGATTGTATAGCAATCTCGGCCCGCTGACGGCCACTCTGCCCGATGGCAGCAGCTAGCCACAGCGTTGATACCGGCTTGCAACCCCTTGCATAAACGAAAAGACGCGCCTCCCGCCGGAACACGCGTCTTTTGCCATTATCAAACCAACTGCGGCTCAGCCCTGAACCTTGGTGTAGGTGCCTTCGCCAGCCAGAATACCGCGGAACCCGCCAGGCTCATCCAGCGAGAAGACGATGATCGGCAGGCTGTTGTCGCGCGCCAGAGCAATCGCCGAGGCATCCATAACCCCCAGGCGTTTAGCCAGCACATCGTCATAGCTGACGGTGTCATAGCGTTTGGCGTCGTCGAACTTCACCGGATCCTTATCATAGACGCCATCGACCTTGGTGCCTTTGAAGATCGCCTCGCAGGCCATTTCATTGGCGCGCAGCGTCGCCGCAGTGTCGGTGGTGAAATAGGGGTTGCCGGTGCCGGCCGCGAAGATGCAGACCCGCTTCTTCTCAAGGTGGCGCACGGCGCGGCGGCGGATATAGGGTTCGCAGACCTGATCCATCGGAATGGCGCTGATCACCCGGGTGAAGACGCCAAGCGATTCCAGAGCGGCCTGCATGCCAAGGGCGTTCATCACGGTCGCCAGCATCCCCATATAGTCAGCTGTGGTGCGTTCCATGCCCTGCGCAGCGCCGGACAGGCCCCGGAAGATATTGCCGCCGCCGATGACCATGCAGATCTCGACGCCCATGTCATGCACCGACTTCACCTCTTTGGCGATCCGCTCCACAGTCGGCGGATGCAGACCAAAGCCCTGATCCCCCATCAGCGCCTCCCCAGAGATTTTCAGCATGACACGTTTATAGGCAACGGCCGAAGTGGCGGCCGGTGTTTCGATTTCTTGGGGCATGTTGCGCTCCGGAATATGACGGGGTTAATTTGCGCCGCAAAATGAAGCAAATCACCGGCAGGATCAATGCAGGCCAGGCGCCTTTTCTTCCCGGGAGTATAACAAATCCGCCCTCGGTGAGGACAGGCTGACATGACAGAACTTCGCATCGATCCGGATAGGCCCGTTCTGATCGCTGGCCCGACGGCCTCAGGGAAATCCGCGCTCGCGCTGGAAATTGCGGAAAAACAAGGCGGTGTGGTGGTCAATGCCGATGCCAGCCAGGTGTTCGACTGTTGGCGGATCGTCACTGCCCGCCCTTCTGCCGAAGAAGAAGCCCGCGCGCCGCACCAGCTTTATGGGCATGTGGCCTATGATGCGCCCTATTCCGCCGGTCACTGGCTGCGGGAGGTGGTGCCGCTGCTGTCAGGAGCGCAGCGGCCGATCATCGTCGGCGGAACCGGCCTTTATTTCAGTGCCTTGACCGAAGGTATGGTTGAAATCCCGCCCACACCTGCAGAAGTCCGGGCCGAGGGCGATTCGATGTCGCTCGAAGACTTGCTGTCGGCGCTTGATCCCCAGACCGCGGCCCGCATCGATGTGCAAAACCGTGCCCGCGTGCAGCGCGCCTGGGAGGTTCTGACCGCCACGGGACGGGCGCTGGCCGATTGGCAGGATGACACCCCGCCGCCGCCCCTGCCGCTGGACGCCTGCAGTGCGTTGGTTCTGGAAAGCAGTAAGGACTGGCTGGAGGCACGCATCCGCAAACGATTCCGCGCCATGCTGGAACAGGGCGCCATGGATGAAGTCGAGGCCATGCGAGATCGGTTCGACCCCAGCCTGCCCTCCTGCAAGGCGATCGGCGCGCCGGAACTCATGGCCTATGCCACTGGCAGAATGACGCTGGAGGAGGCGGAGGAAAGCGCCGCGATTGCCACCCGCCGTTTCGCCAAACGGCAGCGCACCTGGTTCCGTGCCCGCATGGAGAAATGGCGGAAAATCTCCCCGGAGATCGGCTATCAGCTCAGCTAAACGGCAGGTGCAGGTAAGAGGCACAAATTTATCAATTTTTAACCTTCTTCGGCAGGAACTTGCCAGAATCACATTTTCATGCGCTGTTACATCGATAAAGTTTAAGTAAATCTATGTAACATCTCATGCCATTCGACCCGAAACCAGCCGAAGATCTTCACGTTTCGCCGCTTTCGCGTCTCTACCCAGACGGTCCTTGGCAAACAGAACTTGCGCATGATCGCGCCGAGCATGTGCTGATCTGGATCACACGCGGACAGGGTCGTTTTCTGATGGATGGGCACCGACGCGGGTTTGGCGCGCATACGGCGCTGTTCTTTCCGGCCGGCAATCTGTGGTCAGTGGAATTCGGACGCCAATGCCTGGGTCAGGCCCTGATCGTGCCTGCCACCGCGCCCGTGTCGATGCCGCCCGAGCCGCTACACCTGAAGTTCAACGACCCGGTCGAGCAAGCGCGTCTCAACAGCCTGCTTGAGGCGGTGTCGGTCGAACAATCCACTCATCCTGCCTTGTGGCGCCGGGCCATGCAGTCCTACACCGATCTGATCAGCATCCAGCTGCGCCGTCAGCCCCCCTCCGGCCCCCTGCCCCCGGTGAAACCAAACGCCGCGCGGCGCCTGTCACAGGCCTATTGCAAGCGGGTGGTAACCTATTTCGATGAACACGCCAGCATGGCGGATCACGCCGCTGCGCTGAACGTGACGCCGACCCACCTGACCCGTGTCTGCAAGGCGGAAACCGGTAAGACTGCCGCCACGCTGCTGACAGAGCGGCAGCTTCACGCGGCCCGCAGCCTGCTGATTTCAAGCGATCTGGCCATGCGCGACATCGCCGCCCAACTAGGGTTCGGCAGCGCCGCCTATTTCACTCGCTTCATCACCCAGCACACCGGTGAGACACCAAGCGCCCTGCGCAAGAAGGCGCGCAAAGCCGCTATTCCCCAGTAACGTTCCAGCCTCTGACCGCGACCTGCCGTCGTGAGTCGGCCCAGGCCCCCGTTTGCACCTCAACCCTGCGGAGAACTGGGCACTTCTGCCCAGTCCTGTGGCGCGACCCACCACGAATATACGAAAACGACGCAAAAAAGGTCGCTTTTCTGCCGTATTCCGCCGAATCTGTGCATTGACCTAAGCCGCCTTATGAGGCCGAATAGGTGCGTGAGACGGCGAAATTCAAAAATAGCACCTTTCCGGACCGCAATCCGGACATACCATCGCCACCTCGAGGCAGGGCCAAGCGTCCTGTTGGTGCAAACAGGGAGATCCGTATGAACAACGATACCACCACCGGCGCGCCGATCCACTGGGCCGCCCAGATGCATGCCGAGGAAGTCAAAAACGGCAAACTGAGCCGCCGTGAATTCCTAGCCCGCTCCACCGCACTGGGCGTCAGCGCCGCAGCCGCCTACGGGCTGATCGGTCTGGAGACCCCGGTGCAGGCCGCTGCACATGCCCAGAAGGGTGGCACCCTGCGTATGCAGATGGAGGTCCGTGCGCTCAAGGATCCGCGCACTTTTGACTGGACCCAGATCGCGACCTTTACCGCCGGCTGGCTGGAATATCTGGTCGAATACAACAGCGACGGCTCTTTCGGCCCGATGCTGCTGGAAAGCTGGAGCGCCAATGCCGATGCGACCGAATACACCCTGAACGTCCGCAAAGGCGTCAAATGGAACAACGGCGACGATTTCACCGCCGAGGACGTGGCTCGCAACATCGCCGGCTGGTGTGACAAGGGTGTCGAAGGCAACTCGATGGCAGGCCGCATGGCATCGCTGATCGACGAAGCCACTGGCAAGGCCGCAGATGGCGCCATCACCGTGGTGGACAACCACACCGTGATGCTGAAGACCAACACGCCGGACATCACCATCATCCCCGGCATGGCGGACTATCCCGCAGCCATCACCCATGCCAGCCATGACGCCGCAACCATGTTGGAGAACCCGATCGGTACCGGTTACATGCTGCCCGAGAGCATGGAAGTCGGCGTCAAGGGTGTGTTGGTGCGCAACGAGGACCACGAGTGGTGGGGCTACGCCGCTGGCAAGGGCGGCCATCTGGACCGCATCGAGTTCATCGACTACGGCACCGATCCGGCCGCCTTCCTGGCCGCCTTCGAAGCCGAAGAAATCGACATGAACTGGGAGTCGGTCGGTGAATATGTCGACATCTTCGACAGCATCGGCCTGACCCGATCGGAAATCCCCTCCGGCTTTACCATCGTCATCCGCCCGAACCAGCTGGCCGAAGTCGATGGCATGAAGCCCTATGCTGACAAGCGCGTGCGCCAGGCCCTGGCCATGGCAGTCGACAACAACGTCTGCCTTGAACTGGGCATGTCCGGCTACGGCATCCCGGCAGACAACTGCCACGTCGGCCCGATGCACCCGGAGCACGACCCCAGCGTCACCCGCATCCCCTATGACCCCGCCAAGGCCAAGGCCCTGATGGATGAAGCGGGCATGGGCGATTACGAGCACGAGCTCTTGTCGATCGACGATGACTGGCGCCGCAACACCACCGATGCGGTGGCAGCCCAGCTGCGCGATGCAGGCATCAACGTGAAGCGGACCATCCTGCCCGGTTCCACCTTCTGGAACGACTGGGTGAAATATCCCTTCTCCTCGACCAACTGGAACCACCGCCCGCTGGGCACTCAGGTTCTGGCACTGGCCTATCGCTCGGGCGAGGCCTGGAACGAAAGCGGCTTTGCAAATGCCGAGTTCGACGCTCTGCTGGCCGAGGCCAACTCGATCGCAGATGCCGACAAGCGCCGCGAAGTGATGGGCAAACTGCAAGCCATCATGATCGACGAAGGCGTCACCATCCAGCCTTACTGGCGCACCGCCATGCGTCACCACCGGGATACCCTGGTCGGTGTCGACAAGCACATTGCGGACCTGCCCCAGCTTTACAAGTGGGCTCTAAAAGCCTGACCTGGACCTGCACGGGCCGCGCATCGCGCGGCCCGTTTCCGCTGGACCCGTAGCACAGCCAAAAGACAGGGCGCATCCGCGCCTAGCAAAAGCGCAGCGGCATTGAACCGGGCGCATAGCCACCAATGGGGGCATCCATGGGACTGTTTATCCTCAGACGCGTCGGGGTCATGATCCTGACGGCGCTTTGTCTGACCTTTGTCGTGTTCTTCATGACAAACCTCTATCCGAACCTTGAAAAACTCGCCAAGACCCAGGGCAACTTCCGCATGTCGGACGAAGCCGTGGCCAGCTGGCTTGAAAAGGGCGGCTACCTGCAATCCACGCCAAAGAAATACATGGAATGGATCGGCCTCGCGCCGTCGTACCAGCACACGGCTGAGGATGGCACCATCACCGGCCGCTGCATCACGCCGGGCATGGACCCAGCCGAGGCCCCGCAGTTCTGCGGCATCCTGCAGGGCTATTGGGGCTATTCCACGGTGTTCAAGGATGAGGTCAGTTCCATCATCGCCACCCGCCTGTCGCTGACGGGCACGCTGATGTTCTGGGTGATGCTGGTCATGGTGCCCTCGGCGCTGATCCTTGGCGTTCTGGCAGGCATGAAGGAAGGCTCTGCCACCGACCGAACACTGTCGACCTTTGCCATCACCACCACGGCGACGCCCGAATATGTTTCCGGCGTCCTGTTTATCGCTATTTTCTCCTCCTCTGCCGTCGGCCTCAAATGGTTCAAGGGCACCGCGACCAGCGCGATGGAAAGCCCCAACATCGAAAACTTCCTGCTGCCGGTTCTGACTATCGCCCTTTATGGCATGGGCTATATCGCACGCATGACCCGCGCCTCGATGACCGAGGTGATGACGGCGCAGTATATCCGCACCGCACGGCTCAAAGGGGTGAGCTTTCCCAAAATTGTCATGAAACATGCCCTGCGCAACGCGCTGATCGCGCCCTTCACCGTGATCATGCTGCAATTCCCCTGGCTCCTGAACGGCGTGGTGATCGTTGAGACCCTGTTCAACTACAAGGGCTTTGGCTGGACGCTGGTACAAGCCGCTGGCAACAACGATATCGAACTGCTGCTGGGCGTCTCGGTCGTCTCGGTTCTCGTGGTGCTGATCACGCAGCTGATCTCGGACATCGGCTACGTCTACCTCAACCCGCGCATTCGCATTTCCTGAAGACGGAGAAAGACTATGGAACCACTCAGCTGGACCGGATCAATCGCCTTTCTCAACCCGCTTCTTTTTGCGGCTTTGGGACTACTGGCAATCTCGATCCTTCTTTGGATCATCATAGGCGCGGTCACCCCCGAGGAACGCGCCATTACCAACGCAGGCGGTACGCTCAGCCTGTCGGCCGGGCCGCAGGGCCTTGCCGCGCTGGCCGTGCGCCTCACCTTCCTGGCCTCGGCCGTCATCCTTCTGGCCTATCTGCTGCTTGGCCTCGTGATGGGCACCGGCGCGGGCATCATCGGCGCCCTGTCGCAGCAGATGCTGCCGGTCTGGATCGCCCTTGTGGTGCTTTATGCCGTTTCCATCACCTTCAAGCGGCGCCTTGGCCTTTATGGCAAGCTGTTTGACAGCCCCATCGGCATGATCGGCTTTGGCCTTGTCATGTTCTGGGTCTTCACCGGCTTTTTTGCGGCCTTTGACATGCTGGCCACCCATGATGCGCTGTCGCAGGCGTCGGGCATGAAAAACAAAGCCCCCGGCACGCCCCTGCGCGGCGCCGAAGAGGGGGAATTCCAATGGTATCTCCTTGGCGGTGACAACCTGGCGCGGGATGTGTTCAGCCGGATGGTCAAAGGCTCCTGGGAGGTGGTGAAAATTGCCCCGCTCGCGACGACCTTTGCCTTCATGGTGGGGATCACCCTGGGGCTGCCGGCCGGATACTATGGCGGCAAACTGGACACCTTCCTGTCGTTCCTCGCCAACCTGATCCTGGCCTTCCCGGTGATCCTGCTGTTCTACCTGATGGTAACCCCCGAGATCGTCGAGACCGGACTGCCGCAATATATGGCAGTGGTGCTCTTTGCCTTTCCGATGGTGTTCTTCGGGGTGCTGCTGAACGCCCGCTATCGGACGCAGCCCAAGAAAAACTTCATCATCCTAGCTGTCGTTCTCGCGCCGCTGTTCATCCTTTACATGTCGCTGATCAATGCCAAGGGGTCCAAGATCGACTTCTGGCCGGTGGATCTGTTCGACATTCCGGGCGGTATCCTTGTCGTCTTTGTCTCGGTGGTCTTCGTGAACTCACCCACCGTGTTCCGCATCGTGCGGGGCCTAACGATGGACATCAAGACCCGCGATTACGTGGCCGCCGCGCAGACCCGGGGTGAGCGTCCCTGGTACATCATGCTGTGGGAGGTTCTGCCGAACGCCCGCGGGCCGCTAATCGTCGATTTTTGCCTGCGCATTGGTTACACGACCATCCTTCTCGGGACTCTGGGTTTCTTCGGCCTTGGCCTGCCGCCCGAAAGCCCGGACTGGGGATCGACCATCAACGAAGGGCGCAAGCTCTTGTCGATCTACCTGCACCCGGCCCTGCCCCCCGCCATTGCCCTGCTGAGCCTGGTGCTGGGTCTGAACCTGCTGGCCGATGGTCTGCGCGAAGAAAGCCTGAGGGATTGATGACATGAGCAAGCTTGAGCAAACCGATGGCCCGATCCTGGAAATCGACCGCCTGTCGATCTCCTTTTTCACCCGGCTGCGCGAAATCCCGGCGGTGATGGACTTTTCCGTCTCCGTGATGCCCGGCGAGGCGGTTGGCCTTGTAGGCGAATCCGGCTGCGGCAAATCCACTGTCGCCCTTGGGGTGATGCAGGACCTTGGCAAGAACGGCCGCATCGTGGGCGGATCGATCAAGTTCAAGGGCCGCGATCTGGGCGAGATGAGCGTCGAGGAGCTGCGCGATATTCGCGGCAACGAGATCGCAATGATCTACCAGGAGCCGATGGCCAGCCTTAACCCGGCGATGAAAATCGGCAAACAGCTGATGGAAGTGCCGATGATCCACGAGGGCGTCAGCGAAGAGGAAGCCTACAAGCGCGCCCTCGAAGTTGTCACCGACGTGCGCCTGCCCGACCCAGAGCGGATGCTGAACAGCTATCCGCACCAGCTGTCAGGCGGCCAGCAGCAGCGGATCGTCATCGCCATGGCGCTGATGTCAAAACCGGCACTGCTGATCCTGGATGAGCCCACCACCGCGCTTGACGTGACGGTGGAGGCAGCCGTGGTCGAACTGGTCAAGGATTTGGGCAAGAAATACGGCACCTCGATGCTGTTCATCTCGCACAACCTTGGTCTTGTTCTGGAAACCTGCGACCGGCTCTGCGTGATGTACTCCGGTGAAGCGGTGGAACGCGGCAGTATCGAAGACGTCTTTGACGAGATGCAGCACCCCTATACGCAGGCGTTGTTCCGCTCGATCCCGCTGCCGGGCGCCGACAAGAACGCGCGCCCGCTGGTGGCGATTCCGGGCAACTTCCCACTGCCCCACGAACGCCCGCCGGGCTGCAACTTCGGTCCGCGCTGCGATTATTTCGAAGCGGGCCGTTGCGACGCGGGCGATATTGCCATGGCCGATGTGCCCGGCAATGACCGCCACGCCACGCGGTGCCTGAAGTTCCAGGAAATCGACTGGAACGCGCCGATCACCGTAGCCGACAAGAAGGAAAAGACCGCCCCGGGTGAGGTTGTCCTCAAGATCGACAAGCTCAAGAAATATTACGAGGTGGCAGCAAATGCCCTGTTCGGTAGTGGCGCCAAGAAAGTGGTGAAGGCCAATGAAACGCTGAGCTTCGAGGCCCGCGAATCCGAAACACTGGCCATCGTCGGGGAGTCGGGTTGCGGGAAATCCACCTTCGCCAAGGTTCTGATGGGATTGGAAACCGCCACCGACGGCGACATCCTGATGGATGGCCAGAACATCGAACAGACCCCGATCGAAGAACGCAACACCAAGACGATTTCGGACGTGCAGATGGTGTTCCAGAACCCCTTTGATACGCTGAACCCGTCGATGACCGTCGGACGGCAGATCACCCGGGCGCTGGAAATCTTTGGCATCGGTGACAACGACGCGGAGCGCAAGCAGAGGATGCTGGAGCTGCTGGATCTGGTGAAACTGCCACGCGCCTTTGCCGACCGCATGCCGCGGCAGCTGTCCGGCGGGCAAAAGCAGCGCGTCGGCATCGCCCGCGCCTTTGCTGGCGGTGCACGCATCGTTGTGGCGGATGAACCCGTCTCGGCACTGGATGTGTCGGTGCAGGCGGCGGTGACCGATCTTCTGATGGAGATCCAGCGCAACGAGAAGACGACGCTGCTGTTCATCAGCCACGACCTGTCCATCGTGCGCTATCTCAGCGACCGGGTGATGGTGATGTATCTCGGCCATGTGGTGGAGCTGGGGACGACCGATCAGGTCTTCTCGCCACCCTATCACCCCTATACAGAGGCCCTGCTGAGCGCGGTTCCCATCGCCGATACATCGGTGGAAAAGGAGCATATCGTTCTCGAAGGCGACATCCCGTCAGCGATGAACCCGCCATCAGGCTGTCCGTTCCAGACCCGCTGTCGCTGGAAGAGCGAAGTTCCGGGCGGTCTCTGTGAACGCGAGGTCCCCCCGGTGCGCGACATGCAGGGCGGGCATCAGATCAAATGCCACCTCAGCGATGAGATCCTTGAACGGATGAACCCGGTCATCAAGATCGCCGCCGAGTAGCCACTCTGATCACACCCAAAGCGGCGCCCGCGTTCATCACGCGGGCGCCCTTTCTATTCCAGATACTCTTCGTAGCGCTGATCGGTCAGCGTTTTCAGAAACGCAACCAGGGCGTCAATGCGCCGGTCATCCAGCGCAGGCCCGTGGGTCAGCTCGGTGGTCGACAGGGTGCCTGCAACCGGCGGCGGCCCCCAGGGTTTTCCGGTTTCGGGATTGATCTGCGCGGCGTCCGATTTGCTGTTGTAGCGATTGTAAAAGGCAATCACCGTGCGCAGCTCCTGAAACACCCCGTTGTGCATATAGGGGCCGGTGACAGCCACGTTACGCAATCCCGGCGTCTTGAACTTGCCCCGTTCTGCCGGATCAGTGACCGCCGGGTTGGCAAGCAGCCCATCGTCAATGGCACCGGCGGCAACGCCGTTCTCGGCCCGCCCCAGAACATTCTCAGGCACGCCGATATTGTGGTAGCTGTAGTTGGTGAAGGTCTCCTGCGGATCCATCGCGCTGCGCTTCAGCTGGTGGCACTGGTTGCAATTGGTGAACTGCTCCGAGAAGAACAGGATCCGGCCCAATTCTTCTTCTTTGCTGAGCTGAACCTCACCGCGCAGGAAACGGTCGTATTTACTGTCGAACGGCGCAAAGATGGCGGTTTTTTCATAGGCCGCCAGCGCCTCGGTCATCGCCGCATACCCGGCCTCAGGATCCTTCAGGATGTCCGCGCCGAAGTTCTGCTGAAAGGCTGTGACATAGTCCGGCTCTTCCTTCAGGCGCGCGACGAGCTGCGCCTTATCACTTAGCCCCATCTCGATCGGGTTCAGCGGCGGCCCCGCGGCCTGCTCTGCCAGATCCCGGGCGCGCCCGTCCCAGAACATCCCCCCGGCCCAGCTTCCGTCTTCCTTCTGGTGAAACGGCGGCGTGAAGGCCGCGTAAGCCGCGCTTGGCGCGTTGCGGTCGCCCAGCGAGTGCCCATCATCGCCAAGAGAGAACGCCCCATCGGCAGAACGGCGTGGATCGGTGAAGCCATATTCGGCATCATGGCAACTGGCACAGGACTGGGTGCGATTCTGCGACAGCATCGGATCGTGAAACAGAGCCTCTCCCAAGGCCTCAACCGGCGTCAGCTCTGCATCCTCGGCCAATGCAGTATGCGGTGATGCCGCGATGACCAACAAGGCAAGGCAACGGGCAGCGGCGCCCATGCGCCAGAAAGGAGAAATCGTCATCATCAGGGCCTTTGGATCCGGGGCAGTCCCCACGCGAAGTACCCGACAGCTATAGCCCCGACCTTGATCAAGCGCAATTCCCGACAATAAAACTAGGAAAAGACCCGCCCCGATCATAGGGCGGGCCGATACTGGTTAACTCAGCAACAGAACAACGATCATCAGAAGGTTCATCGAGGCGAACTGCATCAAGCGCGGGAAACGTTTGCTTTTCCACGCCGCGAACAAGGCCAGCGTGACCGACAGGGCCAGACCAGCCAGCGACAGGGTACCAAACACGAGACCGACCGCACCGCTGCCCGGCCCCCAGGGAGACTGTTCGAAGGACATGCCGATCAGGCCAAAGCCAATCAGTATCCCAACGATGGCCCCGGCAAGGGTAACACCGACACTGCGGGCGCTGGCACGCTGCCGCGCGCCAAGGACGCTGTCGACGATCTCGCGGCTGGGACCCGCCGACGGGGTCCAGTGCATACGGTCAAGGCGATCATCAAAACTGTAGGCTGTCACGGCAATTCCTCCTGAAACTGCTCGCATTTTTCAGGGGGAATTCGGGCAGCTTCGTGGCGGAGAAAAGAAGTTAACGCGGTATTTACCAAGTTTACCGAGGCGTTAACACGGTCGTGATCCGGGCCGCCCCAAACGGGCACGGTTCAAGGCGTTTCGTAAGCGGTCAGCCGCCCCAGATCGTTTTTACATAGGCCTGGGTTTCACGGTAAGGCGGCACGCCGCCGTGTTTCTGGACTGCCTCGGGGCCTGCGTTATATGCAGCCAGTGCCAAGCGCCAGGAGCCGAACTTACGGAATTGGCGCGCCAGGTACCGCGCGCCGCCTTCCAGGTTTTCCTGCGGGACAGCGGGATCCACCCCCAGCGACCGGGCAGTCTGCGGCATCAGCTGCGCCAGCCCCAGCGCGCCTTTGTGGGATTTCGCGCCGGGGTTCCAGTTGCTTTCCTGTTGCACGAGACGCAGGAACAGATCCTCGGGCACGCCGTGTTTGCGCGCTGCGGCACGCGCCATGGTCATGAATTTCCCACGGTATTTTCCGGTATAGGGCAGACTGCCATACTGGCCCGTCTCAAACGAGGAACGCGGCAACAGACGGCTGGAGTTCTCGTATTGTTGCGCCGCACGGCCATCCAGAACCTTGGTATGGGCGGCGAACAGGCTGCGCTGGTTCTTGGTCGAGAACATGTCGGCGGTAGCGCCAGTCGCCAATAGCGAAACCCCGGCAGCCGCAGCAAGGCCACGAGCGTTCATTGCATAGACATTGATCAAAGCGGTCTTAAACGTGGCTTGCCCAAACATAGCGGCCCTCAACTCTGTTACCGTCGCGATCCGTTTTCCGACCGGCGAGACTATAGCGGATCTTAACTAAATTGAAAGCGTCAGCGTGCGGCGAACAGATTCCGGTGGGAGGCTGCCCGACCGAAAACCTGCGAAAACCCCCGTCCCGCGGCCAAGAAGGTTGCTTTCATCAGAGCTTGCGGGTCTGTACTGTGGCCCAAAATCCGGGCGCGCTCAGATTCGGTTCTGACACCAGATGCCCATCCACAGACAAGAACATCCAATAAGAACAAGGACAGGACCAAATGGCCGGCTCAGTCAACAAAGTCATCCTCATCGGCAACCTGGGCCGCGACCCAGAGGTGCGGACCTTTCAGAACGGCGGCAAGGTGTGCAACCTGCGCATCGCCACCTCTGAAACCTGGAAAGACCGCAACACCGGTGAACGCCGCGAAAAGACCGAATGGCACAGCGTTGCCGTCTTCAACGAAGGTCTGGTGCGCGTCTGCGAGCAATACCTGCGCAAGGGCTCCAAGGTCTATATCGAAGGCCAGCTGCAAACACGCAAATGGCAGGATCAAAACGGTCAGGACCGTTATTCCACCGAAGTCGTCCTGCAGGGCTTTGGCTCCACCCTGACCATGCTGGATGGCCGCGGTGAAGGCGGCGGTGGCGGCGGCCAGGGTGGCGGCAGCTATGGTGGCGGCGGCGGATATGGCGGTGGCGGCGGTGGCTACGACAGTGGCCCCCAGGGCGGTGGCTTTGGCGGCGGCGGTCAGGGTGGCCCCTCGCACAATATCGACGACGACGAGATCCCGTTCTGATCTAACGGTTCTGACGCGTGATATCACCCTGGCGATATAGCCTTGGTGATATCCTTCTGATGATCCTTGCCCGATCCGCAAAGGCTGCAAAAGGAATGACGCGATGACATGGTCTTTTTCTCTCGGCCGCCTCTTTGGCTCAGAGGTCAGAGTTCATGTCACCTTCTTCCTTCTTCTGGGGTGGATCGGGCTTTCTGCCTACAGCGAACAGGGCCTGACGGGCGCCATTGAGAACACCGTTTTCGTGCTGGCGCTGTTTGCCTGTGTTCTGGCCCATGAATTCGGCCATGCGCTGATGGCGAAGCGCTACGGCATTGCCACCCCCGACATCACCCTGTTGCCCATCGGCGGTCTGGCACGGTTGGAACGGATGCCGTCCAACCCTTGGCACGAGATCGCGGTGGCCTTTGCCGGACCTGCCGTCAACATTGCGATCTGGGCCATTCTGGTGGTGATTGGTGCGGGCCGCTGGGATCTGGCGAGCCTGGCAGATCCGGCGCAGGAGTTTTCCGGCTGGAATTTCCTGGGCCGTCTGGCATTGGTGAACCTGATCCTTGCAGTCTTTAACCTGATCCCCGCCTTTCCGATGGATGGCGGCCGGGTGCTTCGTGCTGCGCTGTGCCTGAAGATGGACCGGGTCAAGGCGACCCGCATCGCCGCCATCGCCGGGCAGATCGCCGCCATGGGGCTGGCATATCTCGGCCTCACCTCCGGCAACCCGGTATTGGTGCTGGTGGCGGGCTTTGTCTTCATTGCCGCCAATGCCGAAAATCAGGACGTGGCGATGCGCGCCGTTACCAAGCGGTTCATGGCCCGCGATGCCATGATCACCAGTTTCGAGGCGCTGCGCCCTGAGGACACGCTGGAGACGGCCTCTGCCGCAGTCATCCGCACCACCCAGCATGAATTCCCGGTTCTGGATGCCACAGGCCGCCCGCGGGGTTTTGTGACGCGCGGCGATCTGTTCGCCGCCATCGCCGCAGAAACCCCGCGCATGAAGGCGGTTTCCATGCTGATGACAAATGATATCCCCTCGGTCCCGCTGACTGCCGGGCTGGAGACCGTTCTCGACGCCCTGCACAAGGGCGCGCCTGCCGTTGTCGTCACGACAAAAACAGGCGCTCTTGCAGGCTATATCACCTCGGAGAACATCGGGGAGATGATGGTGGTGAAAGGCCGCTAACCATAGGCAGACGACCTGTAACAGGACGGGGGCCAACAGCCCCCATTCCCCGAAAGGTTACGCCTGTTCGACCTGACGCAGGGCCAGCGCATCCTCCAGCACGGCCAGCACCGTTTCGCGCGGCACATCTGCCGTCACGAAGGCCTTGCCAATGCCGCGCGCCAGAACGAACCGCAGCTGGCCGGCGACCACCTTCTTGTCCTGCCCCATCAGGTCCAGCAGCGCCACAGCGCCGGGCAGATCGCCGGGGATATCCGACAGATCCGCCTTCATCCCCATCGCCTTCAGATGGGCGCGGACCCGGCTGGGGTCTTCCTGACTGCACAGCCCCAGACGCGAGGACAATTCGAACGCAAGCGCGCAGCCGATGGCAACG
This sequence comes from Pseudophaeobacter sp. A-200-2, assembly GCF_041008815.1. Taxonomy (NCBI): domain Bacteria; kingdom Pseudomonadati; phylum Pseudomonadota; class Alphaproteobacteria; order Rhodobacterales; family Roseobacteraceae; genus Pseudophaeobacter; species Pseudophaeobacter sp. A-200-2. The sequence goes on from NZ_JAXGFU010000001.1 coordinate 367,446, forward strand.
CCTTCTCCATGCATCAGACGGTCGGAATAGCCGGTCGCCGCCTCCAGCGCGTGGCAGAATGTATGGCCAAGGTTCAGCAAGGCGCGATCGCCCTGTTCGGTCTCATCGCGCACGACGATATCGGCCTTCATCTGGACCGAGCGGGCCACCGCTTCGACCCGGGCCGCCATATCGCCCGCCGCCAGTGCCGGGCCGTGTTCTTCGAGCCAGTCAAAGAACGCAGCATCGCCCAGCAGACCGTATTTCACCACCTCGCCATAGCCGGACAGGAAATCCCGCGCGGTCAGCGTGCCCAGAACCTCGGTATCCGCCAGCACCAGCGAGGGCTGGTGAAAAGCGCCGATCAGGTTCTTGCCCTGCGGCGCGTTGATGCCGGTCTTGCCACCGACAGAGCTGTCGACCTGCGCCAGCAGGGAGGTCGGGATCTGCACGAAACGCACACCCCGCCGCAGGACCGCCGCCGCAAACCCTGCCAGATCCCCGATCACACCACCGCCAAGGGCAATCACGATGTCAGAGCGTTCCACCTGCGTCTCAAGAAGCCATTCGACCGCGCGCGAGAACTGCGGCCAGGCTTTGGTACCTTCGCCGGGCGGCAAGGCCAGCGCATCCATTTCGATGCCTTCCGCCGCCAGTCCGGCCCGCAGGGTATCAAGGTGCCTGGCCGCCACGTTTTCGTCGGTCAGAACCGCAACCCGGGGGCGGTTCAGCAGCGGTTTGATCCGCTTGCCCGCCTCCTGCAACAGGCCGGGACCGATCACCACATCATAGGCACGCTCGCCAAGGGGTACGTGAACTGTGCGCTGCATTATTCCGTCCATTCCAATACGTCTGGCCGCTCCTTAAGGGCTTCAAGCACCCGGTCGACCATTGTTTCAATCGAAGCCTGCCCGTCGGATTTCACCGTCAGGTCGGCCTTTTCATAAAATGGCACCCGCGCGTCATAAAGCTCGCGCAGGGTGGCCTTGGGGTCACTGGTACGTAACAAAGGGCGACTGTCCCGGTGGCGCACCCGGTTCCACAAAACCTCAAGGTCCGCCTGCAGCCAGACCGACACACCGCCTTCGGTGATCAGGGTGCGATTCTCTTCGGACAAGAAGGCGCCGCCTCCGGTCGACAGCACACCGCGCTCTTCTTCGAGCAAGCGGGCGATGACCTGACGTTCCTTGAGCCGGAAAAACGGCTCCCCATCGCGCGAGAAGATCTCAGGGATAGACATATTGGCCGCAGCTTCGATTTCGTGGTCGCTATCCAGAAACGGCACATCCAGCCGGGCAGCCAGCGCCCGGCCCACAGCGGTCTTGCCCGCGCCCATCATCCCAACCATGACGATCGTCTTTTTCAGCCTTCCCGGTGTCGGTCCGACGGTCACAGTTTCTTCGGTTTGCTCTTTTTCGCTCATTCTTCAGTGAATGACGTGATATTGCCGAAAAGGCCATATATAACTTGAGCAAAACACAAAGAAGCAGGCAGCAGGGACGCAATGGCAAGTTTGATCAAATATCTATTTTATATTGTTGTTCTGGCCGCGATCGGCCTGGTGGGATACGCCTATGTCGGCCCGTGGTTCGGCGCTGATTTCAGCGCCCCGACAGAGGAGATCCGCAAACCGGTGGTCCTGCATGCCGACTAGGCGTTCTTCAGGACCTCTGGCCCTTGCCGTTGCGACGATATTTGCGGGCGCTGCGGGCGCCTCTCCCCCACTGGCAGAGGAACCGCTGACGGTGATCGACTGGCTGGGACAAACCCAAAGCCAGGTATTGCCGGATACAGTACTGCTGGAGCCGCCAACCGCGGGAAGCGCCGCGCGGCCGGAAATCTCGGTAACCCCGCTTGAGGCGCTGTTGCCCCCGATCGGGCTCGTAACACCTTCTGCCACCGGGCTACCAATCGACCTTTGGCGCGGCAGCGCTCCGCAGGACATTGCACGGCTGCTGCGCGACGTGCCGGTGCATAACAGCCCGGCGATGCAGTCGCTGCTGTTCACTGTCATTCTATCAGAGAGCCGCCCCTTGCCCGGCGGCGATGACGCCATTCTGCTGGCCCGCCTCGACCGGCTGATCGACCTCGGTGCCATCGACCCGGCACAGGCGCTGGCCGAACAGGCTGGACCGTCGGAAACACGCGTTCGATTCGACCGCTGGTTTGACAGCACGCTCCTGACCGGGGATGAGGACCGGGCCTGCGCCGCCCTGACCGCTGCACCCTATCTGGCGCCAGATTATAGCGCGCGGATCTTTTGCGCGGCCCGGCGCGGCGACTGGCCGACTGCGGCGCTAATGCTGGAATCCGCCCATGCGCTGGAGCTGCTGGATCCACCGGCGCTGGCCTTGCTCGACCGGTTCCTGAACCCGGATATTTTCGAAGGAGCCGCACCGCTTCCGGCGCCAGACAATCCTGATCCCCTGACCTTCCGCCTGTTTGAAACCATCGGAGAACGGCAACCGACGGCGCCCTTGCCGCGCGCCTTTGCCGCCGCCGATCTGCGCGACATTGCCGGTTGGAAGGCCCAGCTTGAGGCGGCAGAGCGACTGACCCGTGTCGGGGCGCTAAACCCCAACCAACTGCTTGGCCTGTTCACCGAACGCAAACCTGCCGCCTCCGGCGGTATCTGGGACCGGGTCCGCGCCCTGCAGACCTTTGAAACCGCGCTGCGCGGCAATCGGAGCGATCCGGGCACATCTACGGCAGTGGATGACGCCCTTCAGTCTGCTTGGGAGGCCGCGCAAGCCTCTCGGATCGAAGTCGCCTTTGCCGATCTTTTTGCCGACGATCTGGGCCGCGCACGCCTGCAGGGAGAGGCCGCCGAACTGGCCTGGCGTATCCGGCTCTTGGCGCGAAGCTATGAACTCGCGGCGCATAATCCGCCGTCGCGCTCCGCCGAAGATCTGTTTCTGGCTGCTTTGGCACAAGGCCGCCCAGCAGAGGTGCAGCCCCCTTCCGATCTGTCGGCCTCCATCGCGACCGGTTTTGCTGCCGACGCAGAAATGCCGGTCTCCATCGCCCGCCTTCTGGACAACGGCCAGCTGGGCGAAGCGATCTTGCAGACCATCGAGCTCTTTGCCCATGGCGCCGACGGCAACCTGGGCGATCTCAGCGCCGCGCTGGTTGCACTACGGGCGATGGGGCTTGAGGATACCGCGCGCCGGGCGGCGCTTCAGCTCTTGCTGCTCGGCAGGCACTGATATGGATGCCCCGCGCGATGATCTGCAATGGATCGCGACCTTCCTTGATGCTCAGACAGCTGATCTCGGAGCGGCGCGCAACACGCTTTTGGCCTATGGCCGCGATCTGAAGGATCTGGCGGGCTGGATGGCCCGGCGTGGTATTTCCTTTAGCGCGGCCAGTCAGGATGACATCGAATCCTACCTGGTTGCCTGCGACGCCGAGGGCCTCTCTCGCGCCACCCGCGCGCGGCGTCTCTCCGCGATCCGGCAGATTTATCGCTTTGCCTTCGAAGAAGGCTGGCGCACAGACAATCCCGCCATTCAGATCAAAGGGCCGGGGCGCAGCAAATCCCTGCCCAAGACGCTGGAGGTGACCGAAGTCGACCGCCTGCTAGAGGCCGCGCGTCAGACTGGCCGCACACCCGACGACCGGCTGCGCAACACCTGCCTGATGGAGTTGCTCTATGCCACCGGCATGCGGGTGAGCGAACTGGTCTCGCTGCCGGTCAGCGCCGCACGGGGCGATCCGCGCATGCTGCTGGTTCTGGGCAAGGGCGGCAAGGAACGCATGGTACCCCTGTCGCCCCCGGCCCGCGATGCGCTGGCCGAATGGCTGCAAGCCCGCGATGCCGCCGCTGCCGAGGTTGAAAAACAGGGCAAGCCCGCCTCACGGTTTCTGTTCCCCTCGCGCGGCAAGGAAGGGCACCTGACCCGGCACCGGTTCTACCTGTTGATCAAGGAATTTGCCGTCACCGGTGGCGTGTCGCCGCAAAAGGTGACGCCGCACACGCTGCGCCACGCCTTTGCCACCCATCTACTGGCCAATGGCGCCGATCTGCGCGCCATTCAAGCGCTGCTGGGGCATGCCGACATCGCCACGACCGAGATCTATACCCATGTGCTGGATGCCCGGCTGAGCGAGCTGGTCCTGCAGCACCACCCCCTGTCCCGCAACAAGGGCCCTGGCGACAAAGAATAAGCCGCGCCGCACGGAAGCGCCCTGCCCCTTGAACGAAACCGGCAGGACGCCCATAACCATACAAAATCCTTCTGATAAACTGGACCCGACATGGAAACCGATCCGACCACTCTGGACAGCGCATTCTGGCTTAGCGCCGGATCCATTGCTCTGCTGCTCGTTCTTTCGGCCTTCTTCTCTGGCTCCGAAACAGCCCTGACCGCCGCCTCGCGCGGGAAGCTGCGCACCCAGGCCGACAAGGGCGCACGCGGCGCCCGCAGCGCCTTGGTCGTAACCGAGGACAGCGAGCGGCTGATCGGCTCGGTTCTGCTGGGCAACAACCTCGTCAATATCCTGGCGACCTCACTGGCGACAGCGCTTTTCACCCGCGCATTCGGCGAAGGCGGCGTTGCGCTGGCGACCCTGGTCATGACTCTGCTGGTTCTGATCTTTGCCGAGGTTCTGCCCAAGACATATGCGATTTCCAACGCCGAAAAGGCCGCATCTGCCGTAGCCCCGGTGATTGGCTTTCTGGTGACCATACTGGCGCCGGTCGTCGGTGCAGTGCGGCTGCTGGTGCGCGGCGTGCTGCGCCTCTTCGGAGTTCAGATCGACCCGGACAGCCACATCATGGCAGTGCGCGAAGAGATCGCAGGCGCCCTGCAACTGGGCCATTCCGAAGGCGTCGTGGAAAAAGAGGACCGGGACCGTATCCTCGGCGCGCTGGATCTGTCCGACCGCTTTGTCGAAGAGATCATGCTGCACCGTTCCCATATCGAGATGATCGACGCCAATTCCGACCCAGAGGTCATTCTGGAGCAATGCCTGACCTCACCCCATACCCGTCTGCCGGTGTTCAAGGATGAGCAGGAAAACATCATCGGCGTTGTCCATGCCAAGGATCTGCTGCGCGATATGTATGCCCAGATCGGAGGGCCGGATGGCGATGCCGCGGCGTTGCGCAACTTCCAGATCACCTCGGTCGCGAAACCGCCCTACTTTGTACCGGAAACCACCACGCTGGACGACCAGATGCGCCAGTTCCTGCGCATGCGCAGTCATTTCGCCCTGGTGGTGGACGAATATGGTGCCTTGCAAGGTCTCATCACGCTTGAGGACATCCTTGAGGAAATCGTCGGCGAGATCACCGATGAATTCGACCCGGCGGAGCAATCCCTTGCCAAGAAGACCCAGGACGGCAATTTCCTCGTGGAGGGCGCCACGACTATTCGCGATCTCAACCGCGCCACCGAATGGAACCTGCCCGATGATGAGGCGAACACCATCGCCGGTCTTGTGATCCATGAGGCCCAGATGATCCCCACCGTCGGACAGGTGTTTTCCTTCCATGGCTTCCGGTTCGAGGTGACTGGCCGTGAAGGCAACCGGATCACCGATCTGAAGGTGCGCCCGCTGACATGACCCAGAGCCAGCGCAGAAACGGAGGCGATAGCCCCGCCTCCCGGACCGGACGCAGCCCATGACCCGGGCGTGGCGGTGGATCGACAGTATCTTCGTGGATCTGTCCCGGCAGATGCGCTGGTCGTTCCTGCCGCCTCTGCTGATCTATTTCGCCTATGGGGCGCAGGGCATCACCTCGGTTGCCGGGGCCTTTTACGTCAAGGAATATCTGGACTTGCCCGCGGCCTTCCTCGCCGGGCTCAGCTTTTGGGTGGGTATTCCCTGGGCGCTGAAAATGCCGATCGGGCATCTGGTGGATCTGATCTGGCGCTGGAAATACCTGCTGATCCTTCTGGGTGCGGCGCTGATGGCGTCAAGCTATGGGATCATCGTGGCATTGTTGACCCTGCCCGAGGTTATGCAGGCGATCATGCCGGTCAATGCCTGGTATGTAACCGCAATCATTCTGGCGCCCTGCGGTTTTGTGCTGCAGGACGTGGTCGCCGATGCCATGTCTGTCGAGGCGGTTCCGCACCGGGATACCGACGGCACGTTGCTAGCCGAAGAAGAAACCCGCGCACTGCACACAACCATGCAAACCCTGGGCCGTATCGCCCTGATCGGCGGCTCCAGCGCGGCGGCCGCGCTGAACGTTCTCTTGTTCGAAGGCGCCGAAGCCCTGCCACAAGCCGAAAAGGGCGCGCTTTACGCCCATGTCTATACACTGGCGCTGCTGGTGCCGGTGCTGTCACTGTCCGGGGTCGCGCTTGCCCTTGTGCAGCGCTTGCGCAGGACTGCCGATCTGCGCCGCGCCGGACTGCCACAGGCCGAGATCCGCGCTCGGCTCGATCCGCCGCGCGATCCGGTGGATGTGAACTGGTGGTATTTCATCGGCGGCGGTGCCTTTGTGGCGCTGTCGCTCAGCGTCGGTCTCAGCGATCTCACCTATGGGCAGGAGATTATCTTTGCCGGGTCGATGCTTATCGTGCTGCTGCTGATGCGCCAGTTGATCGCGGTACTGACACCGGCCCAGGCCCGTGCCCTGATCGGCACCGCCATCATCATCTTCGTCTACCGGGCCAAACCGCTGAGCGGTCCAGGGGCCAGTTGGTTTGAAATCGACGTTCTTGGCTTTGACCCGCAGTTCTTTTCGGTTCTGTCGCTGATCGCCTCGCTGCTGACACTGGTGGGGATGATCGTCCTGCGGCCGATGATGGCCAATCACACAATCGCATGGATCGTGATTTTCCTGACCTGCAGCGAAGCCCTGCTCAGCCTGCCGAATCTGGCGCTTTACTACGGCGTACATGAATGGACCTCGGCGATGACCGGCGGCGTGGTGGACGCGCGATTCATCGCACTGGTGGACACCGCAGTGGAATCGCCGCTGGGACAGGTATCGATGATCCCGATGCTGGCCTGGATTGCCCGCAACGCGCCCTCGGGGCTGAAGGCGACCTTCTTTGCGGTGATGGCCTCCTTCACCAATCTGGCGCTTTCGGCTTCCAGCCTTGGCACCAAGTACCTCAACCAGATCTTCGTGGTCACGCGTGAGGTCACAGATGCCGATGGCACCGTCGTGACTGCCGCCGATTACACTCAGCTCGGGCCATTGCTGATCACCGTCGCTGTACTGACGCTGGTCGCGCCGCTGATCGCCATTGTCATCATCCAGAACAGCCGTTTCCGCAGCGAAGACTGACAGTTCCCCTCTCCTCCGATCTGCCAGCGACATGAGATGTCGCTTTTTCACTGGATTACTGTTCACTTCTGTCCAGAATGGCCGAAACGCAGAACGCCAGGGAGCACAATCATGAAGACCACAACGCGCGTGGCAGTCATCGGCGGCGGAGTCGTCGGCTGTTCGGTCCTTTATCATCTGACCAAACTGGGCTGGTCCGACGTCATGCTGGTCGAACGGTCCGAGCTGACCTCGGGTTCGACGTGGCACGCGGCAGGCGGCTTTCACACGCTCAATGGCGACACCAATATGGCGGCGCTTCAGGGCTATACCATCAAACTCTACCGCGAGCTGGAAGAGATCACCGGCATGTCCTGTGGCTTGCACCACGTCGGCGGTATTACCCTGGCTGATAACCAGGAACGCTTTGACATGCTGAAGGCCGAGCGGGCCAAGCACCGCTTCATGGGGCTTGAGACCGACATCATCGGCCCCGAAGAAGTGAAGAAACTGTCGGAGGTCACCAATACCGACGGCATCCTTGGCGCGCTTTACGATCCGCTCGACGGGCACCTTGATCCCTCGGGCACCACCCACGCCTACGCCAAGGCAGCGCGCATGGGCGGCGCCACCATCGAAACCCACTGCAAGGTAATCGAGACCAACCAGCGCCCCGACGGCACCTGGGACGTGGTCACCGAAAAGGGCACCATCCACGCCGAACACGTCGTCAACGCAGGCGGACTTTGGGCGCGCGAAGTGGGCGCGATGGCCGGGGTTTATTTCCCGCTGCACCCGATGGAGCACCAATATATCGTCACCGACGAAGTGCCTGAGATTGCAGCTATTATCGACGCAGGCGGCGAGCACCCCCACGTCATGGACCCGGCTGGTGAAAGCTACCTGCGCCAGGAGGGCCGCGGCCTTTGCATCGGTTTCTATGAACAACCCTGCAAACCCTGGGCGGTGGATGGCACGCCGTGGAACTTTGGCCACGAGCTGCTGCCCGACAATTTCGACAAGATCGAGGACAGCATCGCCTTTGCCTATCGCCGCTTCCCCGCGCTGGAGCGCGCCGGGGTGAAATCGGTGATCCACGGTCCCTTCACCTTTGCCCCCGACGGCAACCCGCTGGTCGGCCCGGTTCCCGGCATGCGCAACTACTGGTCCGCCTGCGCCGTCATGGCTGGCTTCTCCCAAGGTGGCGGTGTTGGCCTGATGCTGGCGCAATGGATGGTCGAAGGTGAATGCGAACGCGATACCTTTGCCATGGACTGTGCCCGTTACGGCGACTGGATCACGCCGGGCTATACCCGCCCCAAGGTGATCGAAAACTACCAGACCCGGTTCTCCGTCTCCTACCCGAACGAGGAACTGCCCGCCGCGCGTCCTTTCCGCACCACGCCGATGTACGATATCTTCGACAAGATGGGCGCGGTCTGGGGCCAGCAATACGGCATGGAAGTGGTGAACTACTTCGCCGCAGAGGGTGAGCCGCGCTATGAGACGCCCTCTTTCCGCCGCTCCAACGCCTTTGACGCCACGGCGCGTGAGGTCAAGGCCGTGCGCGAAGCGGTTGGGATCAACGAGGTGCATAACTTCGGCAAATACCGGGTCACCGGCCCCAATGCCCGCGCCTGGCTGGACCGTATCATGGCCGGCCGGGTGCCGCAGCCGGGCCGGATCAGCCTGACGCCGATGCTGTCGCACAAGGGACGTCTGATCGGTGATTTCACCATCTCCTGCCTCGATCAGGAAACCTACCAGCTGACCGCTTCTTATGGCGCGCAGGCCTATCATATGCGCTGGTTCCAGCAGAACGCACAGGACGGTGTTCACGTCGAGAATATCTCGGACCGGGTTAATGGCTTCCAGATCGCCGGCCCCAAGGCGCGCGAGGTGCTGCAGACCTGCACGCGACAGGATATTTCCGACATGAAATTCCTGGACGTGCGCCGGATGAGCGTCGGCATGGCAGACTGCGTGGTGCAGCGGGTCAGCTATACAGGTGACCTCGGCTATGAGATCTACTGCGATCTGCCCAGCCAGCGTGCCCTGTGGAATGTGTTGTGGGAGGCAGGCCAGCCCCATGGCATGAAGCCCTTTGGCATGCGGGCGATGATGTCGCTGCGGCTGGACAAATTCTTTGGCGCTTGGCTGCGGGAATTCTCCCCAGATTACACCGCCGCCGAAACAGGTCTGGACCGTTTCATCTCCTTCAAGAAGGACGTGGATTTCATTGGCCGCGCGGCTGCCGAGGCAGAACGCGATGCGGGTCCTGCGCGCAAGCTCTGCGCCTTTGAGGTTGATGCGGATGACGCCGACGTCACCGCCTATGAACCGATCTGGCTGGATGGCACGGTTGTCGGATTCTGCACCTCGGGCGGCTATTCGCATCACGCCGGGAAATCCATCGCACAAGGGTTCGTACCGACCGACAAGGTGGCCGAAGGGCTGGAGGCCGAGATCGAAATTCTCGGCAAGATGCACAAGGCCCGCCTGATCACCACGCCGCTGTTCGACGCCGACGGCGCCCGCATGCGCGGCTGACCAGTGATCTGAAACGCATTTCGCCTCCGCCTGTTCCCGGGCGGGGGTGACGCAGGCGCCAGAAATCTCTGGCTTTATGAGCACAATGCCCACAAGATCCCCAAACGGCTGGCAGGTGACAGAGCAGCCACGGGGGAACGTTCCATGTCCAACATTGCTATCCTTCTGCTTGCGGCAGGCGCGTCGTCCCGTATGGCGGGGCGCGACAAGCTGAGCGAAGATGTGGAAGGCCAGCCCCTGCTCGCTCTGATGTGCCGCCGCGCTGCGCTGACCGGATTGCCGGTTTATGTCACCGTCCCGAATGAAGCACACCCGCGCACCGGTCTGACCGGCACAGCGACGCCCATACCAGTACCGGACGCTGATGAAGGCATGGCTGCCTCGATCCGGTGCGGGGTTACCGCCCTGCCGGAGACGACCGAAGGCGTGATGATCGTGCCTGCAGACATGCCCGAGCTGGAAACTCAGGACCTGATGCACATGGCAGCGCATTTCCATGGCGGCGATGGCCCGATCCTGCGTGCCACTGCCGAGGACGGCCAGTCCGGGCATCCGGTACTCTTCCCCAAACGCTGTTTTGCGGATCTTGAGGCGATCACCGGCGATCAGGGCGCCCGTGTGCTGCTGAAGCAGGACAAGGTACAATACATCGCCCTGCCCGCCCGCCATGCGATAACGGATCTGGACACGCCCGAAGCCTGGGCCGCCTGGCGTGCCGCGCGGGTTTGAAGGCCTACCCTCGGACGCCTACCCCAATCCGAAAGACCACCTGACAACAAGAAAGGCAGGACCCAGCGGCCCTGCCCCTCCCCCGAAGCCTCGGTCAGCAATGGTTCACGGGTCCTCTTCCGCAGCTTCCCCCCGGCGCTACGGACGGACCGTTCAGTGAACCAGCAGCCGCGCTTCGTGTTTCTTCAACGACCGGCGCGCTGACGTGTAGGCCTCGCGGCCCTCGACAGTCTGCAATTCGGGGAACAGTTCCAGCACCTCGTTGCGCTGATCCCCATCCAGACCACGCAGGGTCAGATCACCGGGCTGGAAACTTTCGGTCCAGGCACCATCCGACAGAACCACCTCGTGCTGGTCGAACATGAAGTGGATGTAGGTCACCGCAGTGGTTTCCACCACGTCCACCCCTTCAAGGCCGGTCAGATGCTTCGCCGCGACCAGAACCTCGCGGTCCTCGAAATAAAGCGCCGTTTTGTCGTTGGCGACCAGTACCCGGTGGTTCGGACTGACCATCATGTCGCGCTCCGGCAGACCATTGCCAAGCGCACCCTGACGGATCAACACCGGTTGCAGATGCGCGGCGTCCTTCAGTTCGGCTTCGGTCAGGCTACGGGCTCCGATCCAGCGGATTTCCTGAATGCCGTTGTCACGGGTGATCACCCGGTCCCCCGCCTGCAGATCCTCGACCTTGCGCTCCCCATCAGGGGTCGCGATCAGGGTGCCCGGCGTGAAACAGGGAATGATCCGCTCGATCTCGCTGTAGGTCATGGATCCAATCACGGAGTCCGCGCCATCCAGCAGGTTGATGGTGCCCGAATAGCTGTTGCCATCGGCGTCCAGCGTGCGGCTGGTGATTTCAAAGTTCTGACCGGTCAGATCCAGCGTGTCATAATCATCGCCAGTGGAACCACCATCGACCACATCGCCATCGGATGCACCGATGAACAAGTCGCGGTCGGCGCCGCCACTCAGCGTGTCGGCCCCATGGCCGCCGGTGATCACGTCATTGCCAGTGCCGCCGGTCACCTCGTCGTCATCGATACCCGCATCAATGGTGTCGTCGCCTTCACCACCGGAAATGACATCGTCGTCGTCCTGGCCATAGATCAGATCGTTGCCAGCACCGCCTTCGATGGTGTCCATGCCATTGGTCGGATCAGGATCAACAGGGCGCCCATCAGCGCCATCGTCCATGATGTTGAACCCATCCGGGAAGGCCGGATCAAGACCGCCATAAAGGATATCGTCCCCATCGCCCCCCAGCAGAACGTCAGAGCCCTCACCGCCGATGATCATATCGTTGTCGGCGCCGCCATCGACCGTATCGTCGTCAATGCCACCATCGATGCTGTCATCACCGGCGCCACCGGAGATCAGGTCGGCGTCATCACCAGTGGTGATGGTGTCATTGCCTGCGCCACCCGCAACGGTATCCATGTCATCATAGGGATCGCTGTCCGCCGGGATCGGCGGAATGTTCGGCGTGGTGCCGGTGTAGCCCGGGAAACCGCGATCCGGCAGCGGTGTCGGCTCGTTGCCAGAGGTGTCGATGACATCATCCCCGTCGCCGCCATCGACGCTGTCAGACCCGTCACCGCCGGTCAGGCTGTCGTCCCCGCCATTGCCGATGATCACATCATCACCGTCGCCGCCATCAATGGTGTCATTTCCCGGCACGATCGGCGCGGTGGGATCGGTGGCATCGAAATAGACGTCGGAGACGTCGATGCCACTGTTGTCATGTCCATCCTGCGTGTGGCTGATCACGATCGAAGATACCGGCCCCGGTATCGTCACCAATAGGGAAATGTCCGGGTCGAAATCGCTGGCATAGGTGCCGTCAACCTTGACCTCGGCGCTGTCATCGCCCGGTACGGCATCCGCATCCGACAAAGTCAGCGCCGGTCCGCCCGAGAGATTGACGATTACCGGGTTTCCATCGGCGTCAAATGCGCTGACCTGTACCGAGCCATCGCCATCGATATCGTTGATACGGAAGGAAACATTTCCAACCGGGTCAGAAAAGTCGAGCCGATAGGCCGCGTTGTTACCGTCGCCGTCCAGTTCAGACGCCATGCCACTGTTGGCATCGGCAGCACTGCCATCGGTGTCGATATTGCCAACAAACTGCGTGGTGTCGCTGAATAGCGTCTCAGAACCCGAGGTCTGAGACAGCACGGAGAAGTCCACGGTGACCGAACCTGTATCCTGCGAAAAGCCGCCGCTCAGATCGTCCTGCGGATCAACGGCTCCACCGTCATCCGGGTCCGGAGCCAGATCCCACTGGAACACCTCGCGGCTGCCGGGACCGGCGCCCGGCGCATCGGTGTCACCCTCCAGCACGTCATCGCCTGCGCCCCCGCTAAGGCTGTCTGCCCCAGAGCCACCATGCACGGTGTCGTCCCCGGCGCCCGCTTCAACGGTGTCATCCCCGGCTGCGGCGTTGACCAGATCGTCATCCGGGCCATCTGCCGGGTTAATCGCATCACCGGCGTCGATCCGGTCGCCTTCTGGATCACCGGTATAGGCCGTGTCGATCAGGTCGTCCGTGGCTCCACCTTCTACAATCCCGTCCAACTCACCGGCGATCACGTCTTCATCCAGCACGGCCACATAATCAATCAGACCGTTAAAGGACGCAGACCCGTCCCCGGCGGCGCCGATGGAGAAACTGTCATCGCCGTCAGCGGTAACATCCAGAGACAGTCCAGCCACATCATCCCCGGCGGTGGCAACCGTACCTTGAGTGGTGTTTTCCACCACCATCGTCTGGCCCCCATCGGTCCAGCTGTATTTCACGGTCAGCACATCGCCATAGGTGAAAAAGCCCGGGTCCGTCGTCAGCAGCACGGAGGCGCCGCTATCGGCATGCGCGACCTCGACCGACCCATCGGCGGTGACCCGGATTTCGACATTCTCGCCATCGGCATCGCCCGACGTTTCCAGACCGCGGCTGACAACGGTTTGGGAGTCAGAGGCCGGGACCTCATTCGGCTGGAAGGTGCTGATAAGGGTGCCTTCGGTCAGATCGAAGGGGCCATCATTGCTGCCATCGACAGAGAATTGCGTGTTGCTGCCATTTCCGAGCATCCAGCCGCCAGCGTAGGTGGTGGAGGGAGACCCCGTCCCATCCTGAGCAATGCCATCGCCCAGACCGGTGTCGTCTTCCGTGTAATCCTCGCGGAAGTCCCACAAACCAATCAGATTTGCCGAATACGGGTTGTCGAAATTCTCAGCCATCACATTCTCCTCTTCGGCACGCGCTCGCACCAGAAACTCTGGACGCCGGAGCGACCGAATACCAAATAACCATGCCGCACAGATCTGCCGACATCGCCAATACCCGATCATGTAGGGGGATGCGGCCTATTCTACCGCCGCCGTATTCCGCACAGCCCGAAAGGCGTGCAGGTCAACAATGCACATTCAACGACACACTCACTGCCAGGCAGACGACAGCAAATACCAGAGCGAACAGAACCCCAGTGCCGAATTTCGGCGTACTCAAAAACAGCCCCCCAGATGGGCTCAATCGAAACTACCCCAGGCCCTGAAACCAACAAAGGAAAAAATCGAAAGAAAATTTAAACGATTTGTAGAAACTGAAAGAAACGCGCCCTCTTTAAGTTTGTAACGTTGAAAAACTGTTTCCAAGCTGAAGTATATCAACGACGGCAAGAGCTTAACTTGCAACGCGCATTCGAAACAATCCGGCACTTACCACCCTTATTGTGTGCAAAATTCACTCAATACCCGGCCTTCTGTTTCTCTGCTCATTGCAATTTCTGCCTGTTTGAAGCGCCAAACATCCGAGCAGCCGTGCCGGGCCAATTTCTCGGATAATCACCCAGTTTGAGGCAATCACAAGAAACAAGCGCCAATGTTGCTACGTACGAAACAAACAGCCGCGGCAATCTTAACGAATCAACTATTCGCCGCCGCCCGCGACGCCGCATCGCGCAAGGTTTTACGGGCACGTCAGGCGCGCCCGCTCAATCCTCTCCGTCGGCTTGATCGGGGTCGAGATCCTGAAGATCGGGTTTAACCGGGTCGTCGACCGCCGAACGAGGGGCAGCCGGACCGGAAGACTGCGATGTCGCGAGAGCCTCGGGGTTGCGGATCCAGATATCGCGCTGCGAGAACGGGATCTCGATGCCTTCCTCGTGGAACCGGCGGGCGATCTCGTAGTTCATCTCGGATTTGACTGAGAGCACCCAATTCACATCCCGCAGAATCGCGCGGATTTCAAAATCGAGACTGTCAGCACCAAAGCCCTGGAAGATCACACTGGGTGCCGGGTTCATCAGAACCAGCGGATTGGCCTTGGCAATCTCCATCAGGATACTCTCAACCTTGCGCAGGTCCGTGCCATAGGCCACCCCGACCGGCACGATCACGCGACCTACCGTGTTGCCACGCGTATAGTTGGTCACAGTCCCGGTGATCAGGTCAGAGTTCGGGATGATCACATCAGAGCGGTCAAAGGTCTCAATCCGGGTGGAGCGCACCGAGATATCCCGCACGTAGCCCATCAACCCGCCAACCTCGATCCAGTCGCCTTTGGAGATCGGGCGTTCGATCAGCAGGATGATGCCCGATACGAAATTCGACACGATGGTCTGAAGGCCGAAACCGATCCCGACAGACAGGGCACCGGCAACAATCGCCAGCGAAGACAGGTCCAGTCCGGCCAGGGAAATCGCCACCACAGCGGAGATGAATATCCCCGCATAGCCAAGCCCCGAAACAATGGCATTCTGGCCACCCGGATCGATCTTGGTCTTTGGCAGCAGAGAATTGCGCAGGCTACCCTGCACCAGCCGGGTCAGCGCATACCCGGCGGCGAATACGATTGCAAAGCTAAGGAAAGCCGTCGGAGAAATCCGCGTATCGCCAATCGAAAAGCCCGCAAGGAACCGAGACCACAGCTCCGTCAGATCGGCAACGCGGGCCCCCCAGACGATGGCCAAAATCGGCAACGACAGCGTCACCAGCAGGAAGCCAGAGATCACCGTGAACAGCGAATCCTGCGCGGTCTGCCCCTTGCCGCTAAGCCAGCCGTAAACATCGCCAATGAAGCGTTGCAGCACCAGCATTGCCGCGAGGATCGCAAGCGTGGAGATTGCCGGATAAATCAGCGCCTCGGCCGCACTGGTATAGCCGACTGCAGCCACCAGCGGCGACACGATCCCCAAGGTATAGGCGCCACGTCGCACGACGGACCGTATCCGCCCGACATTTGAAACAGCTGGCGCTCCTGTGTCGTCGTCCTCGCTCTGCTGGGTCTCGGACGTCTCGGAGATGGCCGTTAGCCGCTGTACCCGCAACATCACAAGCGCCGCAAAGACGATCAGCGGGAAGCCCAGCACCGCATGGGCCTCGACCGAGATCCTTTCGATCTGCTCAAAACGGATCAGCGCATCCTTCAGCACCAGCAACACCGCCAGAAGATCCAGCATCAACCGGGCCTGCTGGTGCCGGTTGTCGGCAACCGGGATCAGACTGCTGCCGTCGCGCGGCTTGAAGACCTGTTCGCCCAACCAATGGAAGGACAACAGCAAGAAGGCCCAGACCGGCACGTAATCCGTCAGCAACGAACCGCGCAGCCCGAGAAGACCGGACAGATCAATTGCAGCGGTCAGCAACAGGATGCCACCGAACGGCAGCAGAACTTCCAGCAAGGAGACCACGAAACTCCAAACGCCGGTGCCACCGCCGCCATATTGGCGCAAATGGCTGCCCGCAGCCCGTGCCCAAGGACGTCCCCGTAAGAGGAGCAGCCCGGACAACAGCAGCAGCAGCAAAATCGCCGGCAGGTTGTTGCTGATCCGCTCCCGCGTGGTGTCATTGCCCAATTGGAAAGCGGTTTCATGCCACACCGCCATTCCGGCATCGGACAGATCGGCCGCTGCCTCGGGCCAGTATTGCGGGTTCAGAGGCGACGGCCCCCGTTCCAGCAACCGTTTGGTGCGCCGTTCGCGAATGATCTTGTCGATCTCTGCAATCAAGCCGTCGGCGCGGCTGTAAGCCTCTTCAGAAACCACCCGTGGGACCCGCAAGGCATTCAGCTGATCTCGGAGGCTTGCCCGCAACTGGGCGATATCCTCGGCCTCGGTTTCCCCCTCTGCCGGGGGCGGGCCAAGCGCCTCGAGCTGCCCTTCCAACGTGCGGATCCGGTCAGCGTTGTCGGTGCCTGAAGACAGAAAGGTCTGCCGGAATCTGGCCAATTCGCTTCGCAGCTGTTCCAGCGCAGCGTTGGACGCCCGGTTGGCATCAATAACCTGTTCCGCACGCGTCGCGGTTTTCTGCCATTCGGCAGACATGGCCCGGATCTCTTCCGTGCTCTGTGCAGACAGCGGAAGGGCCAGGCCGATCAACAGGATCAGCCCAGCCCCCAAAATGCGCAGCAAGTCAGCTATGCGTTTCATACGTCCTCGAATACACCCGGGATGGAGGCAGGAGCGTGAGTCATCCAGTCCGGCACCGGCAGGCTTTTCTCACGCAGGAAATCGGGGTTGAAAAGTTTCGACTGATAGCGCGTGCCATAATCACACAGCACCGTAACGATGGTTTTGCCCGGTCCCATTTCCTTGGCCATGCGTACGGCGCCCGCGATGTTGATCGCCGACGAACCGCCGAGCACCAGACCTTCGTTATGCAGAAGATCAAAGACAAACGGCAGCGCTTCTTCGTCCGGGACCTGATAGTTGAAATCCGGTGTGAAGCCTTCAAGGTTCTTGGTGATGCGTACCTGACCGATGCCTTCGGCAATGGAGGAGCCCTCCATCGCGATTTCACCGGTGGTGTAATAGCTGTAAAGCCCGGCGCCCATCGGATCGGCAAGACCGATCTTCACGCCCTTGGGCTGCAGCGCCTCGGCGACGCCGGCCAGCGTACCACCCGAGCCGACAGCGCAGATGAAACCATCGACCTTGCCGTCGGTCTGCTGCCAGATCTCGGGGCCGGTGGTTTCCACATGGGCCTGACGGTTGGCGACATTGTCGAACTGATTGGCCCAGATCGCACCATTGGGTTCGGTCTTGGCCAGTTCCTTGGCCAGACGCTCGGAATAGCGCACGAAGTTGTTCGGGTTGCGATAGGGCGCCGCCGGAACCTGCACCAGTTGCGCACCCGCAAGGCGCAGCATGTCCTTTTTCTCTTCGGACTGGGTTTCGGGAATCACGATGACGGTCTTGAATCCCATCGAGGCCCCCACCAGCGCCAGACCGATCCCGGTGTTGCCCGCGGTGCCTTCAACAATGGTGCCGCCCGGCTTCAGCTCGCCGCGTGCGATGGCGTCGCGGATAATATAGAGCGCCGCACGGTCCTTGACCGACTGGCCGGGGTTCATGAACTCCGCCTTGCCCAGAATTTCACAGCCGGTTTCGTCGCTGACGCGGTTCAGCCGGATCAGTGGCGTATGGCCGATTGCATCGGCCAGATCACGTGCAATGCGCATAGTATCCCTTTCGATCTTTCTCTACAGACTTAGCCAACCGCCCCTCCGATCACAAGGCGCGAAGCCACAACTGTGCCCCGCTCAACCGATGTGCGCGCGAAGCCTGTCCCGGTGCCGGGCCAGCCACAGCGCTGCCGTTACCAAAGGCATGTCCTGATAGGTATTCCTGTCCACCGCATCGATAAATTCAGAGAACGAAATGACTTTACTGCGGATGTCCTCGTGTTCACTGGCCAGCCCGCCGCCACCTTCGACCGCATCAAGATCGGCAAGCCCCACAAAAATGTGAATGAATTCACCTGAAGCGCCGCTTGAGGGATAGACCTCGGCCACGCGCTCCAGCTGGGTGACGGCTACGCCCGCCTCTTCCTGTGCTTCGCGCCGAGCGGTTTCTTCCGGCGTTTCACCGGGGTCGATCAGACCCGCCACCGGCTCCCACATCCAGGGGCGTTTTTCTCCGGCAATATAGGTCGCGGCGCGGAACTGCTCGATCAGCAGCACCTGATCGCGGACCGGATCATAGGGCAGAACCACCGCCGCCCGTCCAACCAGCGCCACTCCCCGGTTCACCACCGGGCTGAAGCTGCCATCGTAGCGGCGGAACTGGAGGTCCATCTCTTCCATGGCGAAGAAATTCACATAGGCACGTTTGTGGCCGTGCACCCGCACATCCCGCGCCAGATCGTGGGCCGGATCCTCTGGCCGGGCCTGCGCCTCCAACCAGGACGCGGCGCGGCGGCGGATCGAGGGGAAGATCCGGGCGATCTCCTCAGCCGATTTGCAACCGCGCAGGTCCATGACCTCCTCGGCAGCGCGCAGTGACAGCGCGCCCCAGTCTGCAATCCAGCCGTCCAAATCCCAGAGCTCAGTGGTATCCCACATACCGGGCGCTGGGAAATATACCTCTGCATGCGCAGGCTCTCCCCCCTCCAGGCGCACCTCCACCTGTTTCAGCGCATAATCGAAACCGCCTTCATAGAAATTGAGCGCGTCGAGATCCTGCTGCGTCACACCGCGCAGCAGCAGCCCCGGCGCAGAGGCGCCTTCGCAGGCCTCGATGGCGGGAAAGGGCTGGTCCCTGACCTGCCGCACTGCGTGATCGGCAAGCTGCGCCTGCCGCGCATCAAGACTTTCGGCGCTGCGTCCCAGAACGCATTCCAGCAGCGGCACATAGCGCAGCGTGCCGTATAAAAAGAGATCAGCCACAAGGCGCTCCCGTTATGAAGTGAAAATTGTCAGTCAGCGCCAGCGGTTGTGAGCATTCTCGGTGGCGAGCCCGGCCAGAACCCCGCCGATCACCAGCGCCAGCAGGACATGCGGCACCGCCATGACAAAGAAATAATCCAGCGAAATAGTGAAGATCGCAGTCAGCGCCTCGAACGGCCCGTCAAACCGGTGCCGCATGGCCAGCCGGAACATCTCCCAGACGCCCTGCACGAACAGCCCCCAGAACACCATCACCGCCATGCCGGTGATCCCGTTGTTGATGGCGGGCACCAGACCATGACCAGCCCGCCGCCCCATCAGGATCCAGCCACAGACAACCCCGATGGCCATGTTCACATAGGTGAAATAGCCAAAATCGGTACCCTCGGGCATCAGGGGCATGATCATGCCCGAAACAACAAAGGCAAGCAGCGCCATCGACAGGGCTGCGATCAGTCGTGCTCCGTTTGGCATCCCGG
This sequence comes from Pseudophaeobacter sp. A-200-2, assembly GCF_041008815.1. Lineage (NCBI taxonomy): Bacteria > Pseudomonadati > Pseudomonadota > Alphaproteobacteria > Rhodobacterales > Roseobacteraceae > Pseudophaeobacter > Pseudophaeobacter sp. A-200-2. The sequence continues at coordinate 387,076 of NZ_JAXGFU010000001.1, forward strand.
CGGGTTCCGTTCCTGTTGTGGCGGTCGCCCCCAAACGGCCACCGCATCCTGCATTGATCAGCAATTTCGCCGGTTCCCGCCTCGCAGACAAGAGTGCCGGGAACAAGTTCTGCCACCATGCGCAACTGGGCAACAAAGCTACCCTGCCCGGCGTCACTCAGCCTGCTTTCTGTCCGGCGCTACGGTGCTGCCCATAAGCCTCCAAGGCACGCTCCCGCCCCGCTTTCAGATCGATCAGGGGCCGGGCGCGCATCTGGTCCGGGGACAGGCCCCAGCTGAGCGGCGCCGCATCAAAAAAGCTGGTGGCGCTTTGCGGCGGTGTGCGCTGACCTTCGGCCATCCATCGGCGGATATAACGGCGATCTGCATCGAACTTGTCGATCTGGCCTTCCGGATTGTAGATGCGGAAGAACGGCGCCGCATCCGGGCCAGAGCCCGCGGTCCATTGCCAGCCCATCGCATTGGCGGCCGGATCCCAGTCCACCAGACAATCCGCAAACCAGTCCATCCCGACCTTCCAATGCACCATCAGATGTTTGGTCAGGAAACTTGCCACGATCATGCGCGATCTGTTGTGCATCCTGCCGGTGACATACATCTCCCGCATCGCGGCATCGACAAAGTCATACCCGGTCTGCCCCCGCTGCCAGGCCTCCACATCCGGGGTGATCTCGCTGGACCAGCCAAAACCGTCCCATTCTGGCCGCCAGTTTTCCGTCAGGATCTGCGGGCTGTGATACATCAGGTGGTAGGCAAACTCGCGCCAGACCACCTCTTTCAGGAAATGTTCCGCGCCTTTCCCGCTGCCTGCCATCGCGCGCTGGCCCAGATGCCACATCCGGTGCGGGCTGATCTCACCCCAGGCGAGGTTTTCCGACAGGTTCGAGGTTGCATCCTCGGCCGGGTAATCGCGGCGGTCCTTGTAGCGAGCGACGGCCTCTTCGAGGAACCCGTCCAGACGGTCCAGTGCCGCTTGCTCTCCCACATTGCAGTGCGCACGCACGATATCGGCGCCGCGCCGCATCGCCGCGCCCATCTGCCAATCCGCCACCGCATCGCTGTCCGGCCAGCTCTCCGGCGCGGGCAGCGTGCCCGGCTCGGGCAGCAAATCGGCGGGCTGGCGATCGCGAACGGCTTTCCAGAACGGGGTGTAAACCTTGAACATGCCCCCTGCCTTGGTCTCGACCGTCCAGGGTTCAAACAGCAGCCGCCCGCCTTGGGATTGTACAGCGATCCCGGAGGCCTTCAGATCCTCCTTGATCGCTGTATCCCGCGCGATGGCCTCGGGATCATAAAGCCGCGACCAGACGACGCTCCCTGCCCCGGTCTCATCAATCACCTGCCGCAGAACCTCTTGCGCATCGCCGCGACGGAAAATCAGCCGACTGCCGCGCGCGGACAGCGTTTCGGCGAGTTTCTCCAGCCCAAGGCCAAGACGGAATTTCGGCGCCGCGCCCAGCGCCTTGTCCTGCGCATCCAGAATATAAAGCGGGATGACAGGCGCGCCGCTGTTCACGGCCGCCGTCAGGGCCGGGTTATCCGCAAGGCGCAGATCGCGCCGGATCCACCAGATCACCGGGGCATTGCTGGTCATATGTCTGAAAGTCCTGTGCTGCCATTCTAGTTACAGCACGCGATCTAGGGCCTCGATCAGCTGCGTCACCTCATTTTCGTTGGTGTAATGGGTAAAACTCATCCGAAGGACGCCCTGTTCCGGGTCCACCCCCATCGCCGAGAGCGCGCGCACCGCGTAGAAATCCCCGCCGCCCGCCATGATACCATGCCCGGCCAGTTCCTCTGCCAGCCCAGCGCCAGACCGGTTGACGGCAACAGCCACGGTCGGCGCGCGCACGGCGGCGTCGCTTGGCCCGATGAGGCGCAGATCGTTGCGGTCCTTCAGCGCATCCAACAGCGGTTGCAGCAGTTTGACCTCGTGGTCACGCATCAGATCGTGCACGAACCCGGCGCGCGCTGCCGCGTCTTCGGTAGGGCCGCCGTGATGATCGCACAGGGCGTCGATATAATCCGCCATACCGGCGCTGGCCGCGACCTGTGCGTGATCGGGTCCCGCAGGGGTGAAGCGCTTGTAGAGAACGTCGCCGTTGAAATAATGCGCCTGGTTCGGAAGGATTTCGCCCAGCGCGCGGCGGATGACCATGATCCCCTGATGCGGACCATAGGTCTTATAGGCCGAGAATAGGTAAATGTCCGGTCCCAGCTCCCCGACGTTGGGCAACCCATGCGGCGCGTAGGACACCCCGTCGACGCAGACAAAGGCCCCCGCTGCATGGCAAAGCGCGGTGATCTCGGTCACCGGGTTGATCTCTCCCACCACGTTCGAGCAATGGGGAAAGCAAACAAGGCGCACGTTTTCGTCCAGCAGCGCCTCCAGATCCGCCGGATCCAGATGACCGGTGGCAGGGTCGATCTTCCACTCACGGACCTCAATGCCCTCTTCGGCCAGCCGCCGCCAGGGGCCGGTATTGGCCTCGTGATCCTGATTGGTGACGATGATCGCCTCCCCCGGGGACAGGAACTGCCGGAACGCCTGCGCCAGAACATAGGTGTTCTGCGTGGTCGAGGGGCCAAAGCTAACCTCATCGGTATCCACCCCCAGGATTGCCGCAAGCCGTTGCCGGGCCTCGTCCATCTCTGCCCCGGCCAGGGTCGAGGCCTCGTAAGGCGCATAGGGCTGCACCTTGCGCTGGGTGTAATAGCGTATCAGACGATCAATCACCGGCTTGCAGGTATAGGAGCCGCCTGCGTTTTCAAAGAAAGCCTGCCCTTGCAGCGTGGGTTCGGCAAAGGCCGGGAATTGCCCGCGTACAAAATCAATATCCAGCGCCATCTGTCATTCCCCTGCTTTTGTGTTCGCAAAAGGGATGCAGATCTTGCCGTGCAAGGTCAAGCGCCGGTACGCGGTGGAACCGTCCTGCAGCGTGAGGCGCCAGATGCGTAGCCAAAAGAAAGAGCGCGCAGTATCAACCCTGCGCGCTCCCTTCGTCTCAGAAAAACGGTGTTTCCGTTACCCGTTCACATCCACCACGACGCGGCCTTTGACCTGCCCTTTGAGGATGTCTGCGCCCAGTTGCGGCAGATCCTGCAAAGTTGCGGGCTGGATCATCGCCTCCAGTTTGTCCATCGGCAGATCGGTCGCGATCCGCTCCCAGGCGCGCAGGCGGTTGTCATAGGGCTGCATTACGGAATCAATACCCAGCAGGTTCACCCCGCGCAAAAGGAAGGGCACCACAGTTGCGGGCAGGTTCGCACCACCAGCCAGCCCCACCGCCGCAACGGAGGCACCGTATTTCATCTGCCCCAGCACACGTGCCAGCATCGCCCCGCCGACCGCATCAACGCAGCCCGCCCAGGTTTCGCTTTCCAGCGGGCGTTTGACCGTCTCATTGATTTCTTCACGGGCCACGATCTGTGTCGCGCCAAGGCTGCGCAGGTAATCCGCGGTCTCTGGACGGCCGGTCACGGCCGCGACCTCATAGCCGAGATTAGCCAGAATCGCGGTTGCAACTGAGCCAACCCCACCGGCGGCGCCTGTCACCAGAACCGGACCGTGGTCCTTTTGCAGCCCGTGATCCTCCAGCGCCATGACCGCCAGCATGGCGGTGAACCCAGCGGTTCCCACTGCCATCGCCTGGCGGGTTGTCAGCCCTTCGGGCAGCGGTACCAGCCAATCGGCGCGCACACGGGCCTTTTGCGAATAACCGCCCCAATGTGCCTCTCCCACGCGCCAGCCGGTCAGGACCACCTTGTCCCCCGCCTTGTAACGCGCATCCGAAGACGCCTCGACCGTACCGGCAAAGTCGATGCCGGGAATATGCGGGTATTTGCGGACCAGACCGCCACCAGGGCCGATGCACAGACCGTCCTTGTAGTTCACGGTGGAATAGTCCACCGCCACAGTCACCTCGGCCTCGGGCAGGTCATCAAGGCTGATCTCCTCGACCGCCGCAGATGTCTTTCCGGTGTCTTCGTCCTTATTCACGACCAATGCGTTGAACATCATGCTTCCCCTCGTTTCACATCCAGAATTTCTCGCGCACGGTGGCCGTGCGCATGCCGTCGGGTGTTTCCACCTCAAGTCTTGAGCCCGCATCCCAATGAGTCATGCGGACCATGCCGATTGCCACATTGGTACGAAAATCGGGCGACCACGCCGCCGAGGAAATTCGCCCCGCCGGACGACCGCCTGCAAACACCGACCAGAACTGATCACAGGGTGGCACGGCATCCCCGTCGATGGCAATCGGGCGGATCTGCTGTACCGGCCCTTCCTTGGCGACCCGCAACAACGCATCCCGGCCGATACAGCCAATCGCCGTATGGGTATTGCAGAACCGGCCCAGACCACATTCATGCGGCGTGTTGTCATCGGTCATGTCGTTACCGTAGCTGAGCAAGCCGCCCTCGATCCGTTCGATCAGGTTCGGACAGCCCGCGCGGACCTCAAGATCCTCACCCGCCTCGAACAGCTTGCGCCACAGTGGCATGCCAAATTCGCTGCCTTCCACGTAGATCTCGAACCCGCCCTGTTTGGAATACCCCGAGCGCGCAATAACCAGATCATGACCCTGGAACTGATAAACCCCGAAGCGGAAGAAGCGGATATTACGGATGCTTTCACCAAAGACACGCACCATCAGCTCCTCGGCCTTGGGTCCCTGCACGGCCAGCGGTGAGACATCGGGTTCGTCCACCAGCACATCCAGACGCCAGCCATTGGCGATACCCTTGACCCAGTAAAGAAGGTCGCTGTCCGCGATGGAGATCCACCAGCGGTCCTCGGCCAGCTTCACTGCCACGGGATCGTTCAGCATGCCGCCGGTTTCATCGACGATGGGCACGTAGAAACACTGGCCTGCCGTCATCCCGCGCAGATCACGCGGGGTCAGCATCTGCATCAGGCGCCCGGCATCGGGTCCGCGCAGTTCAACCTGGCGCTCACAGGCCACATCCCAGACCTGAACATGGTTTTTCAGATGATGGTAATCCGCCTCGACGCTTTCGAAAACCGTGGGCAGCAGCATGTGGTTGTAAACGGTGTAGGCGCGCACTCCGGCCTCTTCCACACCTTGGGAAAACGGGGTGCGCCGCAGCCGACGCGACGGTGAAATCAGTGCCATTGCAAATCCTCCCTGGCAAGGCGCGTTGCCCAGTAGCCTGCGGTCCTCCTCATCCTCACCGGAACAGGGTTTTTACGCTTCACCCAAGGGTCGGAAACCGCGACTCAACGCTTGCTTCCCAAATGTCAGACTTTTAAATGTCTGACAAATGATTTTTACAGCCCCTCACGATATGGTAATGACGCCGGATATCGACAGGACAGTACCCATGAAAATCGACCCTTCCAGTTCCGACGACCTCTCTGTGCAAATCGCACAAGCAATCAAGGACGCGATTATTGGCGGTCAGCTGATCGTCGATGAACGACTTCCTTCCGAGGCCGAACTGGCCGATCATTTTCAGGTGTCCCGCCCGACCGTACGCGAAGCGTTGAAACGGCTTGCGGCGCAATCGCTGATCCGTACGCAGCGCGGCGCCACCGGCGGCGCCTTCGTCAACAGATTGAGTTTTGAGGATGCCTACCCCCAGCAGGTGACCACCTCGACCCTGCTGCTGTCGATGAATGCGGTCAGTTTCGACACAGCCTGCGAAGCGCGTTATGCGCTCGAGCGCGCCTGCGCGCCCTTGTCGGCCCAGCGGCGCACAGCCGATCAACTGGCCACGATGCGGACCGAGATGTTCCGCCAGTCCCAGCCCGGCCTGACCGATGAAGCCTTCTGCGCCTCGGATGTTGCCTTTCACCGGGCGCTCGTCGATGGCGCGGGCAATCCGGTCCTGTCCTATCAGCTGGCTGGCGCAGTCGAAGCGATGCAGCCGCTGATGAACATGATCACTTTCACCGCAAGGGACCGTGCACGTATCGTGGATTTGCACGGACGCATCGCGGATGCCATCGAATCCGGTGACGGCACCGCTGCCAGCGAAGGCCTCAGTGATCTGGAAAAGGAAACGCGCAAGCTGGCCTCGGATGTCTTCGCCGCACGTGCTGCGGCGGTCTCTACCTGACGCCTGATCGCAGGTAATTCGGCCCACAAAATTCGCACTGTCTATCCGATTTGCCCCTTTAACTCCGCCCGGTCAGCACCTATGTTCTCACTGTTCCCTCGTGGAACTATGGACATAAACGCGCTCGTAATAAGCGGATCGGACCCGGGGGCGGTACCCGGCGGCTCCACCATATATCCTTCGTTTGGGGATCATGGGGCCGAAACAGGATCGACGAACGTCTAAAGGGGTTAGCTTTGTCTCGGCTGTCTGCCACCGTTATCGGCGAAACTAGTACAATTGCAAACGACAATCGTGCTCCGGTTGCTCTGGCTGCGTAAGCAGTTCGAGTCGAACCGACTTTAAGTCCTAGCGCCTAGCCGCGTTAGGCGGGGTTCGCAGGTACCTGGCAACAGAAACCTGCACTTTATCCCCACCTTTCCCTCCCGTAACGGATACGCGTATAGGTTTTGTTCAGACAATAGGCTCATCCTATGCGCAAGACGGAGAGCTGTGATGACCAACGCCGAACGCTTGCGAAACTGGTATACCGAGGTCTGGGAACAAGGAAACCTGGACGCGATCACAGATTTCATTGCACCGGACACCATCGCCAAGGGAATCGTTCCTGAAATGCAGATGGGAATCGATGATTTCCGAGACCTTATCATGACCTTCCAGGCCCAGGTCGGGCGGTTTGAAGTGGACCTGCCCAAGGTGATCGCCGAAGGCGACTGGGTTTCAGCCTTTCTCGTCGTGCGCACCTCAAGAACCGACACGGGCGCCCCGCTAGAGGTTTCAGGGCAGGTCATGGCCCGGTTCGAAAACGGCAAGATCGCCGAAGCCTATAATCACGTCGATTATATCTGCCTGCTGGAGCAAATGGACCTGTTGCCGCCCGACACGATCCCGATCTGCATGACCGGGCAGCGGCTCGATTGGGTCAGACAGACACCCCACAGCCTCGCCGCGGCGCATTAGACCGCCAGCCCCACAAACGGACTCAACCCACCCTTTTCACCAGAAAACACACACACGTAAAAGTGGTTGATTCGCAGCCACAAGCCCTCTCGACTTCACTGTTGGTAACAAGTACCGGATTGACACTTCAACTCTGACCAACCGAGACCCCAACGAATGACTCATCAGACAGGCAGCGTTCTTGAGACTGTAAAGCAATGGTTTCACGAGCTTTGGGAAGAGGCGGACACGGCCGCCATAAATGCCCTCTCCAATTCTGGCACCACGATGCAGGGAGCGATATCAGAGCTGGCTGCGCCACAGAACTATGGCGAAGTGGTCACCGCGTTGAATGACCTGCTAAAGAATATTCACTTCGAATACGCCTATCCGGTCGAGCAGGGGGAATGGGTTGCAGTAAAGTTGATCGTGCAGGCGCAATCCGCCGCAACTGGGGATGACGTTCGCTTTACCGGGCAGATCATCGCCCGGGTCAAAGAAGCAATAGTGACAGAACTTATTGCAACCATAGACTACATGAAGATGTTCGAGCAGCTTGGCCAGCTGCCCGAGGATTCCCTCCCGATCTGCCTCACAGGCGAGCAATTGATCTGGGCTCAGTAAACCCTCCACTGACTAAGCTAGTTTTTTCTGTCTCCGCGGGCGCGGCTGCCCTATAGGCATGCAAGACCCTGCCCCGATCAGCCGCGGAGATCGACTTGTCTGCCAGTTTCACGCCCGACCGCCCGGATCTGCGCGATCTGTTCCGCGTTTTCCTTCGTATCGGCCTGCTGAGCTTTGGCGGCCCCGCCGCCCAGATCGCCCTGATGCATCGCGAACTGGTGGAGCAGCGCCCGTGGCTCAGCGAAGATGAATTCCTGCGCGGTCTCTCCTTCTGCATGCTGCTGCCCGGCCCCGAAGCGATGCAGCTGTGCACCTATACCGGCTGGCGCCTGCGCGGCACCTTTGGGGGGATTCTGGCCGGATTGCTCTTTGTGCTGCCCGGCGCCGCAGTTATCGCCGCATTGGTCTGGCTTTACGCTGCCTTTGGCACCGTGCCGGGGGTTCAGGCCGCCTTTGCCGGGATCAAGGCAGCAGTCATCATCGTGGTTCTGCAAGCCCTGTGGCGGCTCAGTAAGAAGGCCCTCAGCAAAGGCTCCGACTGGGCCCTCGCCGGACTTGGCTTTGTCGGATTGTTTTTCCTTGGCTTGCCCTTTCCCGTTGTCGTCCTGTGCGCAGGTCTGTTTGGTCTTGTGAAAGGCCAGACACCGGCAGCGGCACCGGCAGAAGTCACAAAGGAACACGGGTCACAATCGCCGCTGCGGGTCGCTGCCTTCTGGAGCATTCTCTGGCTGACGCCGCTGGCACTGCTGCATTTTTCCGGCTTCGGCTTTCTGGCAGACATTGGCTGGTTCTTTGCCAAACTCGCCGTGGTAACCTTTGGCGGCGCCTATGCGGTGCTCGCCTATATGAGCCAGACCGTGGTCGAGCAGCATGGCTGGGTCACCGCCGGGCAGATGATCGACGCGCTGGGTCTTGCAGAAACCACCCCCGGACCGCTGATCCTGGTCACCCAGTTCATCGCAATGCTGGCCGGGCTGACGACCGGCGGGATGCCAGTGTTCCTGGCTGCCGGGGCGGTGGCCCTCTGGGCGACCTTCGTGCCCTGCTTCCTGTGGATCTTTACCGCCGCCCCTTATGTGGAGCGCCTCTCGCGGCATCCCCGCCTTGGCAGCGCGTTAAAGGCGATCACCGCTGCGGTGACCGGTGTCATACTCAACCTGTCGGTCTGGTTCCTGCTGCACGTCCTGTTCCATGACCTGCCGCAGACACAGGTCGGGCCGCTGTCCTTTGTGGTGCCGGACTGGAGCAGCCTTGACGCCGAGGCGCTGTTTCTCACAGCAGTGGCAGCGGGCGCGGCCATCACGCTGCGCGGGCGGCTGCTCTGGCTTCTGGCGCTTATGGTTGTGGCGGGGCTCGCAGTTGCGGCTGCACCCGATCTGCTGCTCCCGTAATCCCTGCGCCAGAGCGGAAAACGCCCCCTTCGTTCCGCTGTTTTTTTAACAAATCGGTTCCGGTAACTATTTCGTTTCCCGGAGAATCCCCTATGCTGGGGGAAAAGAAAAAGGGGTCTCAGCGTGTCCCGAGAAATCGACTACGGTAACCTGATGCATTCCGCCATGCGCGGCCTGATCCGCACCGTCCTGCAGGATGTGGCGGACAACGGTCTGCCCGGCAATCATCACTTCTTCATCACCTTTGACACCCGTTATCCCGATGCCCAGCTTGCCGACTGGCTGCGCGAACGCTACCCGGAAGAAATGACCGTGGTGATGCAGCACTGGTACGACAATCTTGCCGTCGACCAGGATGGCTTTGCCGTCACGCTCAATTTCGGTGAAACGCCAGAGCCGCTCTATATTCCTTACGACGCGATCAAAACCTTCGTGGACCCCTCCGTCGAATTCGGCCTGCGGTTCGAAACCGCCGAGGACGACGTCGAGGACGAACAGCCCGAAGACACCACCGCGCCCGAGGAAGATACGACCACGGACGAGACGGCGGAGAAAACCGACGCCGAGGTGGTATCGCTGGACAGCTTCCGCAAGTAACCGCCGGTCGCGGCCTGCCGGATCTCCAGAAACCCAGATCGCGAAGTACGGCTAAATCTCTTGCACGTCACGGGTGCCGTCTCTTCAGATACCCCGAACAAGGCCCTTGTCCGCTTGAACCGTCAGCCATCAGCGCGGCTACCCTGCATCGAAAACCAGCCCTGACGGGGGACAGCAAGGCAATACGGCGCGGCGTTAGTCCTGACGTTTCAGAAAGGTCGAAACCATCCGGGTCGGCTCACCATTGCGATGGACCACATACTTCAGATCCAGCCCCCCTTTGACCAGTGTGCGGTCGTATTGCTGCATCTCGTAATCGCCGTTCGGCGCGATGAACATTGAAAACACCGTGAAGGTATCTCCGGCAATCCGGCTCCACACGTAGGGATCGCCTTTCATCGGATCCATCTGGACGGCATGGCCAAAGACGTTCTGCTCCATCGCAGCGGCAAAAATCCCCGACCGATCGCTGTCCACGAAACTGATCTCATAGGTTTTTGCCTTGCGGTTGCCGTCCCCTTTGATGGTGACGGTGCTCCATTTGACGGTAAATCCCTTCTTGGCCTCAGCAATCGTCACGCTCATGTCCCGCAGCTCGCTCTCGCCGTTGGCATGGGTGACGATCACCGACCCGGTGTAGGCCCCGACAAACGGCGCGATATCCGCAATAGCCGCCTGCGCAAGCAGCAGAACTGCGGCACAAAACATCGCAGCCTGAAGCATGACCCAGCGGAGCCATGCCACACCGTCACGTACGGCCGGAAACGCCCTGACGCGGGCAACGGCTGATGGACTGGAGGGGGCAGAATAATCGGGCACTGGCGTTCCTTGTCTAAAGATGAGCGAAAGTATCTTCCGGTGACTTTAGCTTATTTCGGTGCGCAGGCAATCCGGCGCGCCCATTTGTCCCTATACCCGCGCGCGCGTTTCCCTATGATGCGCGCAACTGGCCGATTGCGCCTGACCCGGGCGTCGGCTAAACGGCATGCAACGGCATACGAGACGGAGAGAGACAAGATGTCCGATACCCGCACCGAAACAGACAGCTTTGGTCCGCTGGAAGTTCCTTCCGACAAATACTGGGGCGCGCAAACGCAGCGTTCGATCATGAACTTCCCCATTGGCTGGGAAAAACAGCCCGTCGCCATCGTGCGCGCGCTGGGCGTGATCAAGAAAGCCTGCGCCATGGCCAACAAGGCCTCTGGCAAAATGGACGCCAAGATCGCCGATGCGGTGATCCAGGCCGCCGGTGAGGTGATCGAAGGCAAGTTCGACGACAACTTCCCGCTGGTTGTCTGGCAGACCGGCTCCGGCACCCAGTCGAACATGAACTCGAACGAGGTGATCGCCAACCGCGCGATCGAGATCCTCGGCGGCGTCATCGGCTCCAAGGATCCCGTGCACCCCAACGATCACTGCAACATGGGGCAGTCTTCGAACGATACCTTCCCCACCGCGATGCATATCGCCACCGCCATGTCCGTGCGCGACGTGCTGGTGCCGGGCCTGACCAAACTGGCCGAAGGTTTGGAGAAGAAGTCCGAAGAGTTCAAAGACATCATCAAAATCGGCCGCACCCACACCCAGGACGCGACCCCGCTAACACTGGGCCAGGAATTCTCTGGCTACGCGCATCAGATCCGTCAGGGTCTGGCACGGGTCGAGGCTGCGATGCCCGGCATCTACGAGCTGGCACAGGGCGGCACCGCCGTCGGCACCGGGCTCAATACCCAGAACGGCTGGGGCGAGACCGTAGCGGCCAACATGGCCGAGATAACCGGCCTGCCTTTTGTCACAGCACCGAACAAGTTCGAGGCACTGGCCGCGCATGACGCCATGGTGTTCCTGTCCGGCGCCCTCGCGACCATCGCAGGCAGCTGCTACAAGATCGCCAACGACATCCGCTTCCTCGGCTCTGGTCCGCGTTCGGGTCTGGGTGAGCTGATCCTGCCGGAAAACGAACCCGGTTCCTCGATCATGCCCGGCAAGGTGAACCCGACGCAGGCAGAGGCACTGACACAGGTCGCCGCTCACGTCATGGGCAACGACGCCGCGATCAAATTCGCGGGCAGCCAGGGCCATTTCGAACTGAACGTCTACAACCCGATGATGTCCTACAACCTGCTGCAGTCGATCCAGCTGCTGGGTGATGCGGCGGACAGCTTTACCGAGCGGATGCTGATGGGCATTCAGGCGAACGAGCCGCGCATCGAAAAGCTGATGAAAGAGTCGTTGATGCTGGTCACCGCACTGGCGCCGACCATCGGGTATGACAACGCCACCAAGGTCGCCAAGACCGCGCATAAGAACGGCACCACCCTCAAGGAAGAAGCCATCGCGCTCGGCTTTGTGGATGAAGCCACCTTTGACGCTGTGGTGCGCCCCGAAGACATGATCGGGCCCAAGGCCTGATGGCGGAACCGGTCAATCTGAACCGGTTCAGAAAACAAAAAGCGCGGGCCGACAAAAAGGCCCGCGCTGATGCCAACGCTGTGAAATTCGGCCGCAGCAAGGCCGAGAAACAGCTGGACCGCAGTCGGCGTGACAAAAGCGACCGCCAACTTGACGGTCACAAGTCCGAAGAATGAGCAACCGTCCCAAGAAACACTCCCTGACCCTGCGCGGGCACCGCACCTCGGTCTCACTGGAGGATGAATTCTGGACCGCCTTCCGCGCCATAGCCGCCAAGGAAGGACGTGCAATCAACGACTTGGCCGCTGACATTGATGAAGAACGCGGAACAGAATGCGGGCTGGCCTCGGCCATCCGCCTGCACGTTTTGCGCCACTTGCAGGCGCATCAGACCGGGGACTGATCCCGCCGTTCCAGCCGCAGCCAGATCCCATTCTTTGCCCGCACCGTTAGATGTGCAACCGGCACGGGCTCCTTGCCTACCACCGGCGCCACCCGGAAATGGCGCAGCAGCATCGACAGGATCAACGGCCCTTCGACCATAGCAAAGCCAGCACCGGTGCAGACCCGGGGACCAGCCGAGAACGGCATATAGGCTTCGCGTTGACACTTTTTGCCATTCTCGGTTTGCCAGCGCTCCGGATCAAAGCCATCCGGGTTGTCCCACAGCCGTTCGTGGCGATGCAGGTGCCAGGGGCTGAGCACCAGTTGCGACCCTTTCGGCACTTCTCGGTCGCGGAAGCGTTCGGGGCACATCGCCTCGCGTACCATCATCGGCACCGGCGGATAGAGCCGCAGCGCCTCGCGGAACACATCGCGGCTGATCCGCATGCGGGATACCGCGGCGAAACTGTCGTCCTCAAGCGCGGCGGCTTCCTCGGCCACCCTTTCCTGCCACTCCGGATAAATCGCCATCAGATAAAGCGTCCAGGCCAGCGCCGAAGCACTGGTTTCATGCCCGGCCAGAAAGAAGATTGCCACCTGATCGACCATTTCCTCGGTGGAAAAGCGCGCCCCGGTTTCCGGGTCGGCAGTGGTCATGATCTTGGTCGCAAGGTCCTGCGGCGCGGTTCCGGCAGCGATTTCGGCTGCTCGCTCATCCGTCAACTGGGTAATCAGGGCGCGAATGCGCGTAGCATTCTCTCGCGTTCCCTTGCGAAAGAAACGCGGCATCCAGCGCGGCACCGGCACAAAGGCGGCGAGATTCAGGATTGGCTGGCTGCGCTGGTAGTCCCGGAAGCGGGAAAACACCTCGGCGGCAACCTCGTGCTCGATGGGGATTGAAAACAGCGTGCGAAAAATCACATCCGCCGCCACATGCGAAGTGACTGATTCGATCTCCACCTCCCCCTCCTGCCCCTTGAGACGCGCGGCAGCGGCTTCGGCAGCGGCACGCATCGCCGGGAAGGTCTCTTTCAGACGCCCGCCTTCGAATGCCGGGTCGATGATCCGGCGCTGGCGCTTCCAGGTTTCGCCATTGGTCAGGAACACCGAATTCCCCAGCAGCGGCTTCAGCCCCTCGCTGATCCGGTCCGATTTCGGGAAAGCGTCCGGGCGGTCCTTCAGCACTGTTTTCACCAGATCCGGCTGGTTCAGCAGGAAGGACCGGAAGAAAGGCGTGCGGAACTCTGCCATCCATGCCCGGTAAAGCCGCGCGGGCTGCGCCGACAGGATGTCCTTGCGAAACAGCTTCACATAGCGCCAGAGCGATACTTTGTCGGGGCGCGCGGGTGGTTTGGGTGGCAGGGGCGTCATGGCGATGACACCGAAGTATAGCCCGAGGTCGGCGCCTCGATCCGGGATTTCGACGCAGGCCGCTCCTCGTAACGCTCTGCCAGCGAGATGGGGCCTGCGGTGATCTGAAAGTAGTCATAGTCACCGGGCCGGTCAAAGGCGCAGAGATACTGAAAATGCAGCCGGAAGAACCGCCAACGCAGCTCTTTCCAGCGCTCAGGGCTCAGCGTTTGTGTAAAGGCCGCCGAAACGACCAGTGGCCAGCGTTTTTCATCTGGTGCAACGCCGCTGACGCAGACCGGATCGCACAAGGCAAAGGCGCAGCCATCCCCCGGCGCGCTGACATCCACCCAAGAAAGTTCCGGACTGGCCGACAGATACCGCAGATCGCCGCGCAGCCGGTCGGCCTTTGGCAGGAAGGAAACCATCGGCACCACCTGACCAAGGCTGAGAAACCCCAACACCGGGCGCGCCGCGGGCAACCCTTCGCGCAACAGATCCGCAAGCACCGAAACACCAACATGGGCGCCCGATGAGTGGCCAACGACCAAAACCTCATCCACTCTGTTCTCTTCGATGGCGCGGCGGATCAGCTGCCGGAACTCCGCCATGCGCGCCTCCAGCTCGGGCGGGTTGGCCCCGCGCGAGGCTGCGGAATAGGCGTAATCATGCATCAGGTAATAGGCAAAGAGCTTGCCATCGCGCGCCTTGAACCAGCGCAGCAGTGCAATCGCAGTTAAAATCAGCGCCGCAATGAATGCCACCGCGCCGATGACCGCCGCTGTCTGAGGCCCGGCCACGGGGTTGAGTGCCCATTGTGCGAGCCAGTCGATTGCACCGCCGACAACAGCCCCCAACGCCAGCGCCAGCAGCAATTGCAACAGCAGCATGCCCACCGGATAAAGCGCTGCAATCACCGGCCCTTTGCGCAGACGCATCAGGCGGAAAAGCGCGCCGGTCGAAATATAGATCCAGGCGGTGCGCGCCAGTTGCAGATAGGTCGCCGGGATGGAGGCCGCCATGCTGCCCCGCACGATGTCAGACCAGACCAGAACCTCTACATCGGCCGTCACCTCGGTCCCGTCGATCTCGGCCTCTACGTGCCAGCCATAGGGGCCGTCAGCCTGTTTGGGGCGCTGCGAGATCAGGTAGCCGGAGATCGCCGCCTGGGCGGTGCTTTCGCTGCGGTAAAGCTCGCGATAGCGGCGGGGGTGGATGGGATCGTAACCGGGGATGTAAAAAACCTGTCGGCGGCGCACTGTTGCACCGCCGATGGATTGATCGCAGTCCTGCCTTGCCGTTCTGCCCATTCCGGCCTCATTCGATTTCACTCGAGATTAGCGGCGGATCTGGGCAAGAGTAAGACCCCGGCGGCGGCTCTTAGCCAAGTGTTGCAAGCGCGGGGAATGTTTCCAGCAGCCACCAGGAGAAGGTGGAGAACAGACCGGTCACCAGCATGATCCCAACCACCAGCAGCAGGCCGCCCATCACCTTTTCGATGAGCCCCATGTGACGCTTCATCCGGTTCATCAGCGCCATGGAACGGTTAAGGAAAATCGCCGCCAGCAGGAAGGGAACGCCCAGTCCCAGCGCATAGACGCCGAGCAACAGCGTTCCGCGGCTGACCGAGGCCTCAGAGGCCGCCAGCGACAGGATCGCGCCCAGCTGCGGGCCGATGCAGGGCGTCCAGCCAAAGGCAAAGGCGAGACCAAGCACATAGGCCCCGATGGCGGACCCTCCGGATTGCCCCGCTTCCATCCGTGCTTCGCGGTCGAGGATCGGAATGCGGAAGACCGACAGGAAGTGCAGGCCAAAGACGATCACGACAACGCCGGAGACCTTGGCGAACAGCTCCTGATTTTGCAGGACGAAGGCGCCAAAGGCCGAGGCGGTGAACCCCAGCAGCAGGAACACCGTCGACAGCCCCAGCACAAAGAACAGTGCCGAGACGATCACCTTGCGCCGGGCGGTTGCCGTGCCTTGCATCTCTCCGATGGTGACGCCGCTCATATAGGCAAGATAGGGCGGCACGATCGGCAACACACAGGGCGACAGAAAGCTGATAAGACCAGCCGTCAGCGCCACGAACATGGCAGGAATCAGTCCTGCGTCGATGATTTCAATTCCAAACATAGCCTTCATTTAGACCAGCGCAGATCAAAGGTCACTGGTACCTGCGGTCACATCCTTGTGGACAGGCTGTGAGAGGCACCTTATCTGCAGGATATGACTGACGAAAACACCACTCTAGATGCCATCGGGTTGCTTTGCCCCCTGCCCGTTCTGAAGGCCCGCAAACGGCTGAAGGCGCTGGCCCCGGGCGATACTTTGACCATGCTGGCCGATGATCCTGCGGCAATTATCGATGTGCCGCATTTCTGCGCCGAGGCCGGGCATGAGTTCCTTGGCCAAAGCGACGGGACCGGTCACCAGATCTACCGCATCCGAAAAGGCGGCTGAGATCCCTATTTGCATGGGGCGAAAGCCAGGTCCACGCACCTGAACAGGTCAGTTTGTCTCTCTATCGAGACCAAGCGCCGGGGTGTCCTGGCTGAAGGTATTGACCCAGCCTGCATCACTGCGCTGCCAGATGGAACTGACGTACATCACCTCTTCCACCTCCTTACCGCAGCGGCTGTAGAGTGCGCGGTAAGACAGCAGTCCGTGATCCGGCCCCAGCGCCCTGACCTTTGCCTCCGAGATCTCGTAGCGGTCAATCGACGCACCAGCGCTGATCTGCGCCACGTGATCCTCCCGGCCCGCAAAGCCGTCTGGGTAAACCCCCAGAAAATCCGCACTTAGCAAGGCGGCGTCTGCTGCACTATCGCCGGTCTGCAGCGCCTGCCAGACCTGCGTCTCACACTCCAATAGCGCGTTCAGTAGCGCTGTGTCGCTGTGCGGCCGCGTCTTTGCCATGGCGATCCCTCAGTAATGAAAAAGGGGCGGACCCTGCGGCCCGCCCCGATATCAGTCTCAGCTTCCCAGTGACCACCAGCCGCGGCGCTTGGGCTTGGGCGGGGCTTCCGGTTCAGGCGCGGGCGCAGGTTCTGCCGTTGCCACAGCCACCTCGGGCTCCTTGGTTTCCGGTTCTGCTGCCTCAGGGGCCGTAGCTTCCGGCTCAGCGGGTTTCTCGGCCTCTTCAGGCGCAGCGGTCTCCGCCTCGACAGGTGCAGTTTCGGCGGCCGCCTCTTCTGCCACCGGTTCAACCTCAGGCGCGGCCTCCGGCTCAGCAGCAGCAGTTGCCTCGGCGGGTTCTACCGCCTCGGGCTCTTCCGCAGGCGCAGCCTCAGCGGCATCGGGTGCAGCTTCCGCTTCGGCAGCTGCTTCCGCAGGTGCTTCGGCAGCAACAGCTTCTTCTGGCTGCGACGCGGGGTTTTCGGCTTGGTCGGGCTCTGCGGGTTTCTCTTCGGTCACCGCATCTGCAGTCTCGGCCTCTGCAGCCTCTGCCGGTTTATCGGAAGATTTTTTGCGGCTGCGGCTCTGGCTGGTGCGGGTGCGACGGGTGCGTTTGGCAGGCTTCTTCTCTTCCTGCTCAGCACCCTCTTCCGCGCCCTCTGCCTTGGCCTCGGCTGCGTCAGCGGGCTGATCAGACTTGGCGTCCTGCGCCGAACCGTCTTCCGTAGACTTGTCACCCTCCGCAACTCCAGCAGACTGGTCTTTATCATCTTCGGACTGATCGCCGTTGTTCTCGCCATTGTCCTGATCCGAGGATCCGGACTTGCGCCGCCGCCGACGACGACGCTTGCGCTTGGGTTTGTTCTCACCATCGCCTTCGGCCTCAGGCTGAGTCTTGTTGCCCTCGTCGCCAGAGGTTGTCTCCTCTGCTTCCGCAGCCTCACTTTCGTCGGCATCGATCTGATCCATGATCGAAGTATCAACCGAGACCACGGGCGATGCGGCCACCGGAACAGTGCGCGATGCGGTTTTGAACTTCTCCAACTCGAAATCCGGGCTAACCAGATGCGGGTGGCCCTCGATGCGCACGGAGAGACCATAGCGCGCTTCGATCTGCGCAATATGTTCGCGTTTCTGGTTCATCAGATAATTGGCGATGGCCACCGGGCATTTCACCAGAACCTCACGCGAGCGGCGGCGGGTGCCTTCTTCCTCGATCTGACGCAGGATCGACAGGGCCAGCGAGTCATCCGAGCGGATAAGGCCGGTGCCATGGCAATGCGGGCACGGCGCCGTGGTCGCCTCGATCATGCCGGGGCGCAGACGCTGACGCGACATTTCCATCAGACCAAAGCCGGAAATGCGGCCCACCTGAATGCGGGCACGGTCGGTCTTCAGCTTGTCCTTCATACGCTTTTCGACGGCGGCGTTGTTCTTGCGCTCATCCATGTCGATGAAATCGATGACGATGAGCCCCGCAAGGTCACGCAGACGCAACTGGCGCGCCACCTCTTCGGCGGCCTCCAGGTTGGTCTTGAGCGCGGTTTCCTCGATCGAGGCTTCCTTGGTCGCCCGGCCGGAGTTCACGTCGATGGCCACCAGCGCCTCGGTCACGCCGATCACGATATAGCCGCCGGATTTCAGCTGCACCGTCGGGTTGAACATGCCCGCCAGGTAGCTTTCCACCTGGTAGCGCGCGAACAACGGCAGCGTCTCGTTGTAGTTCTTCACGTTCTTGGCGTGGGACGGCATGATCATCTTCATGAAGTCCTTGGCGATGCGGTAGCCGCGCTCGCCCTCTACCAGAACCTCGTCGATCTCGCGGTTGTATAGATCGCGGATCGAGCGTTTGATCAGGTCGCCCTCTTCATAGATCTTGGCCGGCGCGATGGATTTCAGCGTCAGCTCGCGGATCTGTTCCCAGAGGCGCTGCAGGTATTCATAGTCGCGCTTGATCTCGGCCTTGGTCCGTTTGGCACCAGCGGTGCGCACGATGAGACCCGCGCCCTGCGGCACGTCCAGTTCGGTTGCAATATCCTTCAGCTTCTTGCGGTCGGCGGCATTGGTGATCTTGCGGCTGATGCCACCGCCACGGGCGGTGTTGGGCATCAGCACGCAGTAACGGCCTGCCAGCGACAGGTAGGTGGTCAGCGCCGCGCCCTTGTTACCGCGCTCTTCCTTGACGACCTGCACCAGAAGAACCTGACGGACCTTGATGACTTCCTGAATCTTGTAGCGACGCGGACGCGGCTTGCGCGGCGGACGGATGTCCTCGCTGTCATCCTCGTCAGCGACGGATTCGATGGTCTCATCTTTCGAGGTCGCGTCAGACTTCGCGGTGTCTTCTTTGTCGTCCTCGTCCTTGTCGTCAGCTACGTCTTGTTCGGCAGACTCAGCCTTGTCGGCGACATCACCGTTGTCCGCTCCGGCATCCTCGGCTGTCTCAGCATCGGCGGCCGCTTCTTCGGTGCTGGTAGCCTCTGCACCGTTCTGATCGTCGCCATCCGGCTCTTCAACTGGAGTTTCCGCAACGGTCTCCATCGGCGAGGTACCCTCGGGGACCTCGGCAAGCTTGTCATCCGCAGCGCCATCTTCGGCGTCCAGATCAATGGTTTCCATACCCGCGATTTCAGCCTTTTTCGGGCTGTCTTTTTCAGGGGCCTGGGTGGACGCATCATCACCATTGTCCTGCGGCGTGACCTCTTTGGTCTCCACCGCATCACCGGCGTTCGCCTTGGCAGCTTTGGTGCGCGAAGACTTGCGGCTGCGCGAGCGCGAGCCACGGGACGGTTTGCTTTCTTCTTCCTCGTCGCGGGCGCGCATCGCCTCGGCGTAGGCGCGCTCTTCTTCCATCAGCGCCTCACGATCGGCGACGGGGATCTGGTAATAGTCCGGATGGATTTCCGAAAACGCGAGGAACCCGTGGCGGTTTCCACCGTAATCGACAAAGGCCGCCTGAAGCGAAGGTTCGACCCGTGTTACTTTTGCGAGATAAATATTGCCGGCAAGCTGGCGTTTGTTTTCGGATTCAAAGTCGAACTCCTCGACCTTGTTTCCATCAACCACCACGACGCGGGTCTCTTCCGCGTGGGTGGCATCGATAAGCATCTTCTTGGCCATGTTTCCTTGGTGCACCTGCCCAGTGCAAACAAAGCCCCTCCTCTTCCGGGGGGCTGCGCGTGTTTTGGGTGGTGTCTTGTCAGGGCGATTTCAGACTGCGCGCCGCAGGTCAGGGTCCCGAAACATGCGTCCGGCCCTTTGTCCTGTATGCTCTTCGCTCTCGCGCGCGTCATCGCGGTTCTTCTCCGACAGGTGGGATATCCCGAACCCTGCCATGTTATTCCTTCCCGGTCGTGCCGGAAGAGGTGCTAGGCTGCCCCTTCACAAGGGGCAAATCGGTCTGCCTCAGCTTTCTCGGTTCTTTCCGGACAAAAGCATGAGACAGCGAATCTCATAAGGCTGGATGCGAAAGAGGCATCCTTTTCCTGTATTTTCAGCATAAGGCCTGAAACCGGGAAATGACAATGGCCATTCGGCACAGGTATTGCTGAAAGTGTAAACTATTCTTCCTTAGACGGTATTGGTTAACAAATCCCCGAAAAACTGCGGTGTTTTTCCGCAAAAAAGCGACCTGAATGGAAAACGGCGCCGGTGCATCCCGGCGCCGCATCAATGTCGATCAAAGCCAAAACCTGCCTCAGCCAGGTTGCAGTCCAAGCCCGCAGCTGTCAGCTCAGGTATTCTGAGCGCTGCAATCCGTATTTCGCCATCTTCTCATTCAGAGTCCGGCGCGGCAGGCACAGCTCTTCCATCACCGAGGCGATGGAGCCCTTGTGGCGGCGCATGGTGTTGTCGATCAACATGCGTTCAAAGGCTTCGACGTATTCCTTCAGGGGCTTACCTTCGGTGGTCATCACCGGCTGCATTTCCTCGTGATCGGACATCAGCAGGGATGCAATCGTGCCAGATCCGCGCCGGGATTGTAGAACCGCTCGTTCGGCCACATTGATCAGCTGGCGCACGTTGCCCGGCCAGGGGGCCTGCAACAGCTGTGCGGCCTCCTGTGCGGTGACCTGCGGTGCCTCGCAGCCGTATTCTTCAGAGAATTGCTCGCTGAAGCGGGTGAACAGAGTCAGGATATCCTCGCCGCGCTGGCGCAGGGGCGGCACGGTGATCCGCAATGCCGCAAGGCGGTAGAACAGATCCGGTCGCAGCGCGTCCTCGCAGGTCTTGCCCGCCTCCTGTAGGTTCGAAATGGCGATGATACGGGTTTCGCCCGGCATGCCCTGTTCGTTGATCACGCTCAGGAGCTTGGCCTGCAGCGCCTCGCTCAGCGCCTCCACGTCCTCCAGCACCAATGTGCCGCCGCGGGCCTCTTCAATGGCGGGCAACAGGCTGTCCTCGGGCTGCATCGGACCAAACAGACGCTTTGATAGGGCCTCTTCCTCCAGTGCGGCGCAGGAGACCAGAACGAATTTCTTGCCCGCCCGGCTGCCGACGGCATGCAGGGCGTGGGCCACCAGCGTCTTGCCGGTGCCGGTTTCGCCATCGATCAGCACGTGCCCGTCGGCTTGGCCCAGATCCAGAATGTCCTCGCGCAGGCGTTCCATCACGGGGCTCATCCCAATCAGTTTCTTCATAATCTGGCCGCCATCGGACAATTCGCGGCGCAGCGCCCGGTTGTCGAGCGTCAGGCGGCGGGAGTTGGTGGCCCGCTTCGCCAGTTCCGACATCCGGTCCGGATTGAAGGGTTTTTCGAGGAAATCGAAGGCCCCGACGCGCATCGCCTCGACTGCCATGGGCACATCGCCATGACCCGTGATCATGATCACCGGAAGGGCGCTATCGCTGCCCATCAGTTTCTTCAGGAACTGCATTCCGTCCATGCCAGGCATCTTGATGTCGGAGATCACGATCCCCGGGTAATCCGAGCCCAGAACCTTCAGCGCATCCTCGGCACTGGCAAAGGTTTCAGTGTCATAGCCCGACAGGGCCAGCCACTGGCTGATCGACTGGCGCATATCCTGTTCATCATCAACGATCGCGATTTTCATAGCCTGTGCCATGCGCGGCCTCTCCATCTTTAACGCCGCTTATTCAGCGGCTTCGATACCGTCCACAAGGATCGGCAACTGTATTTCAAACACGGCGCCGCCGTTTTGCCCGTTGCGGGCAATCAGCCGCCCCCCGAGGTCGTTCACGATCCCCGAGGAGATGGCAAGCCCCAGTCCGACCCCATCGCCGGGCTGTTTGGTGGTGTAGAAGGGTTCGAACAGATTGTCGAAATCCTTGATCCCGTTGCCATTGTCGCGCACCGACAGGGTTGCTGTCTCGCCTGCGGCCAGCAGGATCTCCACCTCGGGGTCCTCTACAGATTTGGTGGCATCCAGTGCATTGCGCAAGAGGTTGACCATCACCTGCTCCAGCCGCAGCCGGTCGCCCATAACGTAAACCGGCTGATCGGGCAGCATTCGGGTGATCTTGACCTGACGCTGACGCAGCTGCGGTTCCATCATCGACAGGGACGACGCCAGCGCATCGCCCATGTTTACAGGGGCAAAGGCATCGCCTGCCTTGCGGGCGTAAGATTTCAGCTGCCGGGTAATGGCGCCCATGCGTTCGATCAGATCATCAATACGCCCAAAGGAGGCAAGTGCCTCTTCGGGGCGGTTGCGGTTGAGCAGCAGCCGCGCCCCGGCCAGATAGGTTTTCATCGCCGCCAGCGGCTGATTGAGCTCGTGACTAACCGCCGCTGACATCTCCCCCAGCGCCGCGAGTTTCGAGCTTTGCGCCAGGCTTTGTTCGGCCACGGCAAGGGTTTCCTGCACCCGTTCCCGTTCGGCGATTTCCCGCTGCAGCCGTGCGTTCAATACGCGAAGCTCCGCCGACTCGCGCTGGAACAGCGCCATGCGCAGCGCCGTCTTGCGGCTGAGCGCATAGAAGGCCAGCGCCAGCAGAATCGCGAATCCCATGATTTCAAGCGCCAGAACCGCGTTCACCCGCTCGCGGATCGAGGCATAGGTGGTGAAGGAGGTCAGCCGCCAGCCCTGAAACGGCACCCGCGTTTCCAGCCGCATCACCGCCTCGCCTTGCAGATAGGCGTCGGCCGGCAGGACGGTCCAATCCGCGGTTGCCCGGATTGCGCGCTGAATGGCGCCCTCCGGTGTTTGCAGGCGCAGTGCGTCGCGCTCTTCCTTGCCGCGCCAGCGCGCTTCGGTCGCCAGAACGATACGGCCGGTGCTATCGCTGACCATCACCGCGTCTGAAATCCCCGCCCAGGCCCGTTCGAATTTCTGCAGATCGACCTCGATCACGATCACGCCGAGCGTCCCGGTGGTGTCAACAATGCGCCGCGAATAGGTAAAACGATAGCCACCCACCTCGCGTTCAATGACGGAGAACACGGTAGATTTGGCCCGCACCGCATCGACGAAATAGGGCGCGTTGCGGTGGGTTTCGCCCAGACGGTTGCGATTGGTCGCCGCCACGGTACGCCCGTCGCTGGCCAGCAACATGATTGAGGCAGCGCCGATTTCCTCAACAAAAGAAATCAGCCGGTGGGTGGATAGCGAAAAATCCTGACTTTGCAGCGCCGATATCAGCGCCTGGTCACGCGCCAGTAGCTGCGGCACGATGGCATGGCGGCGCAGCTCACTGACCAGGTTTCCGGAGTAAAGCGCAAGGCGCAGTTCGGCCCGGTTGCGGGTACTTTCGGTGAACCGGTGCGTCAGCATTCGGTTGGTCACCCAGACCGTCGTTGCCGCCACCGCCATGAACAGGACCAAGGCCAGCCGCGCCCGCCAGGAGATCGTGCGCGATCTTGCGGCGGACCCGGATTTGGCCACGGGGAGTTCTGTGCGATCAGGCGGGGTGCTCATAGGCTTAACCTATTGCGGCTGCCCGCCTGCCTCAAGTCACGCTGTAGCGACGATCCCGGTCAATGCGCGGAAGACTGCCGTCCCGTCGGTGCCGCCATGACCTTCGTCCGCCGCGCGTTCGGGGTGCGGCATCATGCCCAGAACCCGGCGGTTCTCGGACAGGATCCCGGCAATATCAGCAACCGATCCGTTGGGATTGTCGACATAGGAGAAGGCCACCCGGTCCTGGTCCTTCAGCGCCGCAACAGTGTCGGCGTCTGCATAGTAGTTGCCATCGTGGTGGGCGATCGGGATGCCGATCACGTCCCCTGCCGAATAGCCTTCAGTAAAGACACTGCTCGTGGTCTCGACCTTCAGGTCCACCGTGCGGCAGATGTATTTCAGCCCCGCGTTGCGCAGAAGGGCGCCGGGCAGGATGCCGGTCTCGGTCAGGATCTGGAACCCGTTGCAGACGCCAAGCGCGTAACCGCCCCGGTTGGCGTGTTCCACAACCGCCTGACAGATCGGCGACTGAGCCGCGATTGCACCGCAGCGCAGGTAATCGCCGTAGGAGAACCCGCCCGGCACGCCAACGATGTCGACACCTTCGGGCAGCGTGCTGTCCTTGTGCCAGACCATGGAGACATCAAATCCGGCCTGTTCAAAGGCCACGGCAAGATCCCTGTCGCAGTTGGATCCGGGGAAAACGACAACGGCAGCACGCATCAGGGGTTCCTTCCTAGCTTGCGAAATCGGTAATGACCGTCCCAACGCGAAGGCGCCGGGCGGTCAAAAGCGGCCAGATCGCGCTGGCCTTTAAAAGAGAGGTGGCGCGGGTCAGCACTCTGCCAGACGCAGCCGACGGTTCCGGCAGGAAAACCAGCCCCAGTGGCTGGCGAAAGCCGATAAGCCGCGCCGCCCGCATCGGTCAGGCCAGCTCGATCTCGTAGGATTCGATCACGGTATTGGCGAGCAGCTTCTCGCACATGTCCCGCACATCCGCCTCGGTGGCGTCGTCGCTCAGCTCCAGATCGATGACCTTGCCCTGACGGACGCCTTCGACCTTGTCAAAGCCCAGAGCGCCAAGCGCGTGGCGGACCGCCTCGCCCTGGGGGTCCAGAACTCCGTTCTTCAGCATCACATGCACCCGTGCCTTCATCGCGTCTTTCCTCAGCTTTCGGTCACAAAGCCCGCCAGGGGCCTCTTGTTGTCAGATCTATGCGCGGCCCTGTCGCTGTCAGAGGACCACATCCCCTGTCCCGGACAGGCCAGTCGGGTCGGTCAGTTGACCAGAGTCGGCTTTCCCGCTGCAGGCGGGTTGTTCGGCATCACGCCCAGACGGCGTGCCACTTCGGTATAGGCGTCGGTCAGGCTACCCAGATCGCGGCGGAACACGTCCTTGTCCAGCTTCTGGCCGGTTTCGATGTCCCACAGGCGGCAGCTGTCCGGGCTGATCTCATCAGCGACAACCAGACGCTGGAAATCACCGTCATAGACCCGGCCGATCTCGATCTTGAAGTCGACGAGGCGAATACCCACAGCCAGCATCACGCCGGACAGGAAATCGTTGACCCGCAACGCCAGGCTCAGGATATCGTCCATGTCCTGCTGGCTGGCCCAGCCGAAGGCGGCGATATGTTCCTCTGTAACCAGCGGGTCACCCAGCGCGTCGTCCTTGTAGCAATACTCGACGATGGGGCGTGGCAATTGCGTGCCCTCGTCGATACCCAGACGTTTGGACATGCTGCCGGCCGCGTAGTTGCGCACGATCACCTCAAGCGGGATGATCTCGCAGCTGCGCACCAGCTGTTCGCGCATGTTGAGCCGCTTCAGGAAGTGCGTCGGCACGCCGATCTGGCCCAGCCCCTGCATGAAGAATTCGCTCAAGAGGTTGTTCAGAACCCCCTTGCCCTCGATCACGTCACGCTTTTCGGCGTTGAACGCGGTGGCATCGTCCTTGAAGTACTGCACGATGGTTCCGGGCTCGGGACCTTCATACAATGTCTTGGCTTTGCCTTCGTAGATCTTCTTGCGACGTGCCATGAGGAACCTTTCGGGGGTCAGGGGCGGGAATCCGTCCCGGTTTCTTGCCGCTCTCTTAGTGCAAGCGACATTGCGCCGCAAGCGCGGCGCGCGGTCACAGGCTTGCTGTGAAGGGATATTTGGTTCCGCAGGCCGCTCTTGGCGCTATTGCAGTGCGCCCGGGGCAGGCGCATAGTCATTTCATGCCATAGTGCGGAACAGGAGGAAATGATGAGTACTTTTGACAGTCGCGAGCAGGCTTTCGAGGCCAAATTTGCCCATGATGAGGAAATGCAGTTCAAAGCGCAGGCCCGCTGCAACAAGCTGCTCGGTCTCTGGGCGGCCGAAATGCTGGGAAAGTCCGGCGATGCAGCAGAGGCCTATGCCAAAACGGTGGTTACCGCCGATTTTCAGGAACCGGGGCACGAGGACGTTATCCGCAAGCTGGCGGAGGATCTGACTGGCCGGGTGAGCGCCGATGACATCCGCGAGAAGATGACCGACACGCTGGCCCTTGCCAAGGAACAGATTCTGTCCGAAATCAGCTGAGGCATGCATCTCCCGCCCAACTTGGTCGGGAGGGGCATTAACTGAAATCATCGATATTAACTGAAGAAGAACGCCTTCTTTGGTATTCTCCTGCGCGAACCGCTGGTGCGGCGATTACGCAGGGATGCTGATGACAATCCACACTCTCCCTCTTTCCGGTGCAGGCCGCGGCCGCCTCTGGACTAGCCTGAAGGACGGTTTTAGCGCCGGTTTCCGGTGGGCCGCGCCTGTGGCCATGACGGTCCTGTGTCTCTGGGCCTTCGAGGCAAAACTTGGCCTTCCCTCCCTTGCCGAACTTGGTCACACACTAGCCGCCTTGCCCGCATGGGGCTGGCTGGGGGCCTCTATCGCCACTGCAATCAGTTTCTGGGCTTTGGGACGCTACGACTCCGTGGCACACCGCCATCTGCAAACCGGCCTTGATGGCGCCGCGGCCCGCCGCGCCGGAATGGCCGCCATCGCGTTCTCACAGACAGCTGGCTTTGGGCTCATCACCGGCACCTATGCCCGCTGGCGCCTGCTGCCGGGTCTTACCGCGCTGCAGGCCGCCAAGATCACTGCCCTTGTCGGGTTCACCTTCATAGCCACGCTGGCCGCTATCGCCGGGGTTGCCCTCGTGCTCTTCCCGCCAATACAGGGGTTTGGCTGGATTGGCGGGCTGTTGCTGGCCGGTTTCATCTGTGCGGTTGCGGCCAGCTTCTGGTTTCCGTCCCTCAGGATCGGCAAGCTCAGACTGCGCTGGCCTTCACTGATTGCCCTGACGGCGCTGATGGGCTGGACCCTGATCGATGTGGTGGCGGCGGGAACTGCTCTTTGGATGCTGCTGCCGGATACAGTCCAGATTACCTGGTCAACGCTGGTGCCTGTCTATCTGATCGCCCTTGGCGCTGCGATCCTGTCTTCGGCCCCCGGTGGCGCCGGTCCGCTGGAGCTGACGGTCTGCGCCCTGCTGCCAGGCGCGGATACCGGCGCCCTCCTCGGCGCCCTCGTCGCCTTTCGCCTTGTATACTATGTGCTGCCTGCCGCGCTGGCTTGCGGCATGCTGTTCCTGCCGGGTATGGGCCGCGCGAAATCCAGCGCCCCGACCGATGCTGACCTGTTGGGCGCCCGTCGCACCCCTGCCGCAGATCTGCCCGCAAGCCGCGCCTGCGCCGAAACGGCAATCATCCGGCAGAACGGAGGCCACGTGCAGGCCCTGGGTTTCAACCAGCTTGCGGTGCTTGACAGCCCGCAATGCACGGTAGCCTTCTTTGATCCCCTGTCGGGCCACACGCCCGAGGTCTTTGCCCCGCTTGCCGCTTATGCCCGGCAGCGGAATGGCTCTGCCTGTTTCTACAAATGCGGCGCCCGCACCGGGACGCTGGCCCGCAATGCCGGATGGAAGATCCTACGCATCGCGCAAGAGGCCGTGGTCCGGCCCACCACCTTCAGCGACAGCGGCTCCTCCCACCGGCAGCTACGCCGCAAGCTCCGCCATGCGGAAAAGGCGGGCCTCAAGGTCATGCAGGCCCCCGCCACGCTGCCGATCGACCAGATGGACGCCATCGACGCCGCCTGGCAGTCCACGCATGGACACGCCCACGGCACCACCATGGGCCGGTTCGAACCGGGATATCTGGCCGAGCAGCGCGTGTTCCTTGCCTGGAAGGACGGACGGCTTGAGGGATTTGTCAGCCTGCACGCCACGCCCGGAGAGTGGTGCCTGGACCTGATCCGCATCGTGCCTGACGCGCCGGATGGCACAGGCCACGCGCTGGTGCGCACCGCGATTGCTGCCGCCGCGCTGGAAAACGTGCCGCGCCTGTCGCTGGCGGCAGTGCCCGACCACCGCTGGGCCAAGCATACCGATCCGGGACTGCGCCGGTTCAAATCCTGTTTCGCGCCGCGCTGGGAAGCACGCTATCTGGCGTCGCCCAGCTGGCCGCAGATGGCTGTCTCCCTGATTGAGCTTCTGCGTCTTGTGCACCGCCCGGGTCCCGTGCAGCCAGTCCTGCAGACCAGTAGCGATGACGCAGGCCAGACTTCGGACACAGAGAATGATCTCCTCGACCGCCATCCGGCTCATAATGAACTTGAGCAAAATGAAATTGCCCTGCGCGCCGCGCCGTGACAGGAGGGGCCACTCCGCACTGGCCCGCCAGTGCGCCCCAGTGCCAACCCTTTGACGGGACCGATCAGCGATGACCAACACCTTTATTCAGCTCCTGCAAGACAAAGACGTGCTGCTGGCCGACGGCGCCACGGGCACCAACCTGTTCAACATGGGCCTGCAATCGGGCGATGCGCCCGAGCTGTGGAACACTGACGAGCCGAAAAAGATCATGGCGCTTTATCAGGGTTCGGTCGATGCGGGCAGTGATCTGTTCCTGACCAACAGCTTTGGCGGCACGGCTGCCCGCCTGAAACTGCACGACGCCCAGGGCCGCGTGCGCGAGCTGAACCGCGCCGCTGCGGAACTGGGTCGCGAGGTCGCCGACAAGGCCGGGCGCAAGATCGCCGTCGCGGGCTCGGTCGGCCCCACCGGTGAAATCATGCAGCCGGTCGGGGAACTGTCGCACGCGCTGGCGGTGGAAATGTTCCACGAACAGGCCGAAGCCCTGAAAGAAGGCGGCGTCGACGTGCTCTGGCTGGAAACCATTTCGGCCCCTGAAGAATTCCGCGCCGCGGCCGAGGCGTTCAAACTCGCGGATATGCCCTGGTGCGGCACCATGAGCTTTGACACCGCCGGGCGCACCATGATGGGCGTCACCTCCGAAGCGCTGGCGCAGCTGGTCGAGGAATTCGACAATCCGCCGCTCGCCTTTGGCGCCAATTGCGGCACCGGCGCCTCAGACATCCTGCGCACCGTGCTCGGCTTTTCGGCGCAGGGCACCGAGCGGCCGATCATCTCCAAGGGCAACGCCGGCATTCCGAAATATGTCGATGGCCACATCCATTATGACGGCACGCCCGAGCTGATGGGCGAATACGCGGTGATGGCGCGCGATTGCGGCGCCAAGATCATCGGCGGCTGCTGTGGTACCATGCCCGAGCATCTGCGCCACATGCGCGCCGCGCTGGACAGCCGCCCGCGCGGTGACCGCCCCACACTGGAGCAGATCGTCGAAGTGCTTGGCCCCTTCTCCTCGGCCAGCGATGGCACCGGTGAAGATGCCGCTGCTGCCGGTGAGCGCCGCACCCGCCGGGGTCGCCGCCGCGGCTAAGCTTCCCCCTCCTTATTCTATGAAACGGCAGTCCAATCCCGGGCTGCCGTTTTTCGTTTCGCCGATTGCCCCCCTGTTCAGCGGGTTCCGTGCCCCGCAGGCGCCTAAAGCCCATCCGCCACCATGGCTCGAACCTTCACTGCCTTTTCGAAATGATCCAGCTGATGCGTCTCGATCCACCAGGTAGCCGCCTCCATCAACAGAGCGGGATCATCATTGCGATTGGCGAAAAAGGCATAAAAGGACAGGCCGACACCGGCCCCCTTCTGAGCAATTTTACGGTCGCAGACCGTAAGGATCTTCTGACGCAGCTCGGCGCGCATAGCTCACTCCCATTCCCACATTCCAGTGCCCAAACCGGCCCGGTCAAAACAGCGCCAGCTGATCCCCGGCCTGCGCCGGGCGCGCAAAGAGATCGCAGCGCTGCGGTTCAGACCTCTCGGTCAGGCCCAGACGCTTGCAGGCGGCGCGAAACCGGCGCCCGATCATTCCAGCATATTCACCAGTGCCCCGCATCCGCTCACCCCAGCGCGGATCATGTTCCCGCCCGCCATGCATCTCCCGCAGGCGGGCCATAACCTTGGCCGCCCGGCCCGGCGCGTGCAAGGACAGCCACTCCTGCCAGAGTTCGGACACTTCGCGCGGCAGGCGCAGCATGATCCAGCTGGCAGCATCGGCGCCCGCCTCGGCCCCGGCAGCAAGCAGCGCCTCAATCTCGTGATCGGTCAATCCCGGCACGATGGGCGACGTCATGACCCGCACCGGGATCCCCGCCTCCGACAGGCGGCGGATCGTGGCCAGCCGCCGGGCGGGTGATGGCGCCCGTGGCTCCATCCGGCGGGATAGGTCCGGATCCAGCGTCGTGACCGAAATGCCAACCCGTACCAGCCCAAGCGCGGCCATCTCTGACAGAATGTCGATATCCCGCTCGACCAGCGCTCCCTTGGTGACGATGGCCACGGGGTGCCGGAAATCCCGCAGCACCTTCAGGCAGCTGCGGGTGATCTCCAGATCCCGCTCACAGGGTTGGTAGGGATCGGTGTTGGTGCCGATGGCGATCGGCGCCACCTTGTATCGCTTCGCGCAGAGCTCTTTGCGCAGCAGCTCGGCGGCATTGGGCCGCGCGATCAGCTGGGTTTCAAAATCCAGCCCCGGTGACAGGCCCAGATAGGCATGCGTGGGCCGCGCAAAACAATAGATACAGCCATGTTCGCAGCCCCGATACGGATTGATAGAGCGATCGAAGGGAAGATCCGGCGAGCGGTTGTAGCTGATGATGGATTTCGCCGTTTCCTGCCGGATTTCGGTGGGAATCACCTCCGGCGGCGCCTCTTGCTCCCAGCCGTCATCGACCGCGATTCTCGGCAGATCGAACCGGCCTGTCGCATTGCTGACACTGGCGCGCCCTTTGCGGCGCATGTGGGGTTGGTCGCTTTCGATACTCATGCGCCAAGGATGACAGAGCGACAAGAACAAATAAAGAACAAACAAGCAAACGCGAAGATTTCCTTGCGAAATCTTCATTATCATTCGGCATCTTTTCCGCCTATAGGTCGGTTCGGATAAAGGCAGTGTCGCAAATAATGCAGTTTCGCTGCGTCATTCTGGCCCATTAGTCGGTGAATAAGGCCAAGCCGGGGATACCCCGCCAGTCAAGGAACAAGCCCATGTCGGAAGAAGAAGACGAAATCATCCTGGCGGAACTGGATGACGAGGAACTCGTTCAGCAGATGTTCGACGACCTCTACGATGGAATGAAAGAAGAGATCGAAGAAGGTGTGAATATCCTTCTGGAACGCGGCTGGGCGCCCTACAAGATCCTGACCGAAGCGCTGGTCGGCGGCATGACCATCGTTGGCGCCGACTTCCGCGATGGCATCCTGTTCGTGCCCGAAGTGCTGCTGGCCGCAAACGCGATGAAGGGCGGCATGTCCATCCTGAAGCCGCTGCTGGCAGAAACCGGCGCGCCGCGCATGGGGTCGATGGTGATCGGAACGGTCAAGGGCGACATCCACGACATCGGCAAGAACCTTGTGTCGATGATGATGGAAGGCGCAGGCTTTGAAGTGGTGGATCTGGGCATCAACAACCCGGTTGAAAACTACCTGGAAGCTCTGGAAGAGCATCAGCCCGACATCCTCGGCATGTCGGCTCTGCTGACCACCACCATGCCCTATATGAAAGTGGTCATCGACACGATGGTCGAACAGGGCAAGCGGGACGATTACATCGTTCTGGTTGGCGGCGCCCCGCTGAACGAAGAGTTCGGCAAGGCCATCGGCGCAGACGCCTATTGCCGCGATGCGGCTGTTGCGGTGGAAACCGCCAAGGACTTCGTCGCGCGCAAGCACAACCAGATGAGCGCCTGATTTGGCACGCAAAGGACGCGCAGCCCGCCTGAATGAGCGGGCTGCCTTCCGCCCCCCGACCGGGCGCAGTCTCGATACCGCCTCCCTTGCGGAACAGGGGCTGGCTGCACCGGAGAAAAAGACCGGGCGCATCCTGCTGATCGGATGTGGCGCCCTGGCCCGGGAAATCCTTGATATCAAGGAAAAGAACGGTCTGGATCACATGGATCTGACCTGCCTGCCCGCGAAACTGCATATCTATCCCGACAAGATCACCGAAGCCGTCGAGGAGGCGGTGCTGAAACACCAGCAGGTCTACGACCAGATCTATGTGGTCTATGCCGATTGCGGCACCGGCGGCACGCTGGAACAGCGCTGCGCCGAACTGGGCGTGGAAATGGTGCCCGGCCCGCATTGCTATGCTTTCTTCGAAGGCAACGAGACCTTTGCCCAAAAGGCAGACGAAGGCGAAATTACTGCCTTCTACCTCACCGATTTTCTGGTCAAGCAGTTCGATGCTTTTGTCTGGCGTCCCATGGGGCTGGATAAACATCCCGAACTGCGCGACATGGTCTTCGGCAATTACACCAAGCTGGTCTATCAGTCGCAGGTGAGTGCCCCCGCACTTGTCGAAAAGGCCCGCGCCTGCGCTGATCGCATGGGGCTGGAATTCGAACACCGCCACACGGGCTATGGCGATCTGGAAACCGCGATCCGGCGCTGGGGCGCTAGGGACACGCAGGACTGACCTACGCGCCCCCGATTTGGTCCCTCTCGCTCAGGCGCTTTGCAACGCACCGAGCTCCGCCACCGCCTTGTCCTCGAAAGTCGCCAGCGCCGAACCATCCAAGGCATCGCCAACCCGTTTGACCCAGGCCTTGATCGCAGGACTGTCCGGCATCAGATGGGGCGCCCATTGAAAGGGCGAAGCCAGAAGGATGTCTGCAATACCAATGTCCTCTCCCAACAGGAACGGCCGATCCTTCAAGCCCGCCTCCAGTGCGGTGCAAACCTCTGCCATCCCACGAAAATTCCCGGTGATCGCCGGATGGTCAATGCCGGAGAAGGCGGACACGATGACGGGTTCCATGACGCCGCCATAATAGCTCATCCAGCTTAGGAAGCTCCCACGCATAGGGGTGCCGATCTTCGGGCTTAGCGGCTGACCGAAGAGCTCATTGAGATACATCATGATCGCGGCGCTTTCGCGGACCTCTTGCCCGTCATCGGTGATCAGATAGGGCACCTTGCCTTCGGGATGGGCATTGCGCGGGTCGTGACGCCCGGTGCCATCACCGCGTGCGACATCTACGATGACGACATCGACCGCGTCCAGCTTGCCGATCAGCATGAGCTGGGCAATCACGCGAGAGGAGCGGCTGTGGGGGGAATGATAGAGAGTGGGCATATCCATGACCTTCGTGTTGATGGGGTGCTGATGACGCAGCTATGCCGTTACCCTCTTGCCAATTTCTGTCAGGATGTTTCCGGGTACAATCTCCCCCATGGCCAAAAGCGACCGACTGTTCCGACTACTGCATCTGATCCGGGGTCTGCGCCCGCCGGTGACGGCTGCGCGGCTTGCTGCTGCAATGGAGGTGTCCGAGCGCACGATCTATCGCGACATCGACAGCCTGCGCGCAGCCGGGGCCCGGATCGAAGGCGAGGCAGGTCTCGGCTACACCATGACCGAGGACCCTGCCCTGCCACCGCAGACCTTTAGCCAGATCGAACTGGAGGCCCTGATGCTGGGGCTTGCGGATGTGAACCAGCGGGGCGATGCGGATCTGGCGCTGGCGGCAAATGATGCATTGGTCAAGATTCTGGCCACCCTGCCCGAACGCCAGCAACGGCAGGCGATGCATGCGGTCAATCTGGTACACCGGTTCAATGCGCCGCCGCAGGCGACGATCGACATGACCCTTCTGCGCGAGGCGATGTGGGCCGAGGAGGCGCTGGATATTGGCTATCGCGATCTGCAGGACGCGCGCACGCAGCGGCGGATCTATCCGCTGGCCCTGTCGTACAATGATCGCACTGTGATGCTGCTCGCCTGGTGTTGCAAACGGCGGGATTTCCGTTTCTTTCACGTCACCCGCATCGAAGGCTACGAGCAAACCGGCGAAAGCTTTCGCCCGCGCAGGGTTGCCCTGCTCAGGGAGTTTATCGAACAGCTAAAGGCGCGCTGTGAACCATCCCAGACAGGGTCACCTTCATAGGCGCAGATCAGGGGAGGATCAGGACGCGGCGGCGGCGGTCTCGCGGATCCGCTCGATCATGGCGCGCAGACCGTTGGAACGCTGCGCCGAAAGGTGATCGTTCAGCCCCAAGCGGCCCAGTTCAGCCTTGGCATCCACGGCCAGAACCTCGGCCAGCGTCAACCCGTTATAAAGCGATCGCAGAACCGAAATCAGACCACGCACGATCATCGCGTCGCTGTCGCCGTCAAAATGGAACCGACCGCCTTCGATCACCGGATGCAGCCAGACCTGACTGGCGCAGCCTTCGACCTTGGTTGCGGGGACCTTCAGCGCATCGTCCAGCGGGGTCATTTCCTTGCCCTGATCGATGACATGGCGATAGCGGTCTTCCCAGTCTTCCAGGAATTCGAAGTCCTCGACGATCTCTTCAAATGCGGCGCTGGCCATGAAAGGACAATCCCCTGTTGGTTACGGTGCGAGCAGATCAGCAGTTATGCGGCTGGCCCGGTCTTTTCAACCGCTTTTCAACGCAGCAGCAATCGGGTAACCACAGTCAGGGAGAACTCAAACGGGCAGGACATCATGCGCAAACCCCTTTCACTACTCTTGGCCAGTGCAATTGTTCTGGCGGGCTGCGGCGGCTGGCGTGACTCCCGCATCAACCCGAGCAACTGGTTCGGCAGCTCCCGTGTGGCTGAGGCCCCGGTAGACGGCGACGTGAACCCGCTGATCCCCGAAAAGGTCGGCAATGGCCTGCTCGACAAACCCGAGGCCGAGGACCGCAGCGTTCTGATCGCCGAGGTCAGTGAATTGCGCATTGAAAAGACCCCCACCGGGGCCATCGTCTATGCCACTGGTGTTGCCTCGCGGCTGGGCGCCTTTGATGTCGAGATGCGCCCGGTGCCGAATGACGATCCTGCCGTTCTCGAATATGATTTCCGGGTGGTCTATCCCGAAGACGCCACCGCCGTGGGCAGTGCCTTCAGCCGCACCCTGCGCGCTGCGGTCAGCCTCGGAAGGCAGGATCTGGCGGGCATTCGCACGATCCGCGTCAACGGATCCGGCAACGCCCGCGAAAGCCGCCGTCGCTGATCAGGCGCCGTACGCGAACAGGCTACTGCCCTTTGTACCCGCACTTAGACCCTGACGACCACCAAAGGTTCGTCAGGGCAATGTGAGAGATTTTTCGCAGGAACGGGTGCCGCTTAGAGGGAAACAACCTTCACGGATTGCCCCTGCGCCGCCAGTGCGATTTCCCCGTCACACAGACGCAGCGCATCGGCACCAAAGACTTCGCGGCGCCAGCCCGTCAGGGCCGCCACATCGCGCTGCCCGGCGGCGATAGCATCCAGATCAGCGCTAGGCGCGATCAGCTTGGCCGCGACGCCTGAACTTTCGGTCTTTGCCTTCAGCAGTACCCGCAACAGGTCCGCAAGCGCGGGATTGACCTGCAGTTTTTCACGGCTGCGGTCGGGTTTGGGTTGCTTCTCCGGCGGGCAGTTCACGCCGCGCGCAACCGCCTCCAGAATACCTTCGGCAATGGCGCCCTTGCGGGCCTCACGCAGCAAGAGGCGCGAGCCGCCCAGATCCGAACCGGTGCGCGGTTTGGTCGAGGCCAGTTCGACCAGCGCGTCATCTTTGAACACCCGGTTGCGTGGCACGTTGTTGCGCTGTGCGTAATCTTCGCGGAACGCCGCCAGTTCGCGCACCACGGCCAGGAATTTACCCGAGGTGGTGCGGGTTTTGATCCGGCGCCAGGCCTCTTGCGGGCGAATGTCATACGTAGCGGGATCGGTCAGAACCTGCAGTTCCTCGGCCACCCAGTGGCTGCGGCCGCTGCGGTCCAGCTCGGCAGCGAGGTATTCATAGATCCGGCGCAGGTGGGTCACATCCGCCAGCGCATAGGTTTTCTGCGCATCACTCAGTGGGCGGCGCGACCAGTCGGTAAACCGCGAGGTCTTGTCGAGCCCCTGTTTCACGATCTTGCGCACCAGAGTTTCATAGCCCACCTGTTCGCCAAAGCCGCAGACCATGGCGGCCACCTGCGTGTCGAACAGCGGTTTCGGGAAAACGCCCGCATCGACCCAGAAAATCTCCAGATCCTGCCGCGCGGCATGGAACACCTTCACCACGCTTTCATCGCGGAACAGCGTGTAAAGCGGCTCCAGAGACAGACCGTCGGCCAGCGGATCGACCAGCACCGCGTCCGTTTCACCATCGCCGGAAAACGCCAGCTGGATCAGGCACAGCTTGGAATAATAGGTTCGCTCGCGCAGGAACTCGGTATCCACCGTCACATAGTCATGCTTGGCAGCCTCCTGACAGAAGGCAGTCAACTCTTCGGTGGTGGTGAGTGTTTTCATCGGTCGCGGCTTTTCTTTATATTTCATGCGTATCACCCGGTGATACGCCCTTGGTTCCTGCATTGCAAACGGCGCGGGAAAGATCAGTCGATCAGAACCGGTGTCCGGTCCCCGGCTGCGTAACGACGCAGCACTGCCGGATACAGCAGGTGTTCCTTCACCAGAACCCGCTGGGCCAGATCCTCGGGCGTGTCCCCCGGTAGGATCGGAACCCGCGCCTGCCCCAGAACCGGACCATCATCCAACGCGGGCGTGACCTCGTGCACGGTGCAGCCGTGTTCCTTGTCGCCCGCCTCAAGCGCGCGTGCGTGGGTGTGCAGCCCCTTGTATTTGGGCAGCAGCGACGGGTGAATATTCAGCATCCGGCCCTGAAACTGCGACACGAAACCAGCGGTCAGAACCCGCATGAACCCGGCAAGGCAGACGATATCGGCGCCGGCCTCCAGAATGGGTTTGACCAGTTCCGCCTCAAACGCCTCGCGGTCGCCCTTGAACGGGCGGTGATCCACCACTGCGGTGGCGACACCGGCAGCGGCAGCCTTCTTCAGCCCGCCCGCATCGGCATTGTTGGACAGGACCAGACAGGGGCGCGCCGGATGGTCTCCGGTCATGCTTTCCAGCAGCGACACCATATTGGAGCCGCCGCCCGAAATCAGAATGGCAACCTTCTTGTGGCTCACAGCAGCTTGCCCGAGTAACGCATACCCTCGCCCGGGGTCACGGAGCCAAGGCGGCTGACGGTCTCGCCTTCGCCTTCCAGAACCTCGGTCAGCGCATCTGCGCGATCGGCAGAGACCGACAGGATCATGCCAATGCCGCAGTTGAAGGTCTTCAGCATCTCAGCCTCGGCGATGCCGCCGGTTTCCTCCATCCATTTGAACACCGGCGGCAGCTGCCAGGCGTTCAGATCGATATCAGCGCCCAACCCTTCGGGCAGCACGCGCGGCAGGTTCTCGGTCAGGCCGCCGCCGGTGATATGGGCCAGCGCATGCACGCCCCCTGCCCGTACCGCCGCCAGCGATTGTTTCACATAAAGCCGGGTCGGAGTCAGCAGCGCCTCACCAAGTGTGCCCTCGGCAAAGGGACAATCGGCATCCCAGCCGAGTCCCGACACTTCAACCAGCTTGCGCACCAGCGAATAGCCATTGGAATGCACCCCATCCGAGGCTAGCCCCAACAGGACATCCCCCTCTTCCACGCCTTCGGGCAGCGCGGTGCCGCGCTCCATCGCGCCGACGGCAAAGCCCGCAAGGTCGAAATCACCCTCGGGATACATGCCCGGCATTTCTGCCGTCTCACCACCGATCAGCGCACAGCCAGAGCGCACACAGCCCTCGGCGATGCCTTCGATGATGCGTGCTGCGGTTTCTGTTTCCAGCTTGCCGGTGGCGAAATAGTCAAGGAAGAACAACGGCTCGGCGCCTTGACAGACCAGATCGTTGACGCACATGGCAACCAGATCGATGCCGACGCCATCCACAACACCGGTATCAATGGCAATGCGCAGCTTGGTGCCCACGCCATCGGTGGCACCCACCAGGATCGGATCATTGTACCCGGCGGCTTTCAGATCAAACAGCGCTCCAAAACCGCCCAGACCGCTCATCACGCCAGAGCGATTGGTGCGTTTCGCGGCCGGCTTGATCCGGTCCACCAATGCATTTCCTGCATCAATGTCCACACCTGCATCCGCATAGGTCAAACCGTTCTTGCCGCTGGTCATCGCTTGGCTCCTTTAGAAACGTTGCGCAGCCTTTAACGCAAGGCGCTTCGGAAGGGAACAAGGGAATCTGCCGCGCCGCAAGAGGCAGCGCGGCAAACCTGTCAAACTGCGTCTCTCACGCTCGGATTACAGGCCGAATTGCCAAGGCGCCTGATGAAACCGGAAGCCTTTCCCTGCGCGCAGCACCTTGCCGAGCCCCGGGAAGTCCAGATGCATCCCGACAACCAGCAGATCATCCGCCGCAGCCCGGTCGAACATCTGCCGCCGTGTCTGCGCGGCCAGCGCCTGATCGACGTCAAAGGGAATGGTCCAGTCCGGCTCGGCGAATTGCAGGGCGGCGCTGTGAACAACATCGCCCCAGAACAACAGCGCCTCGCTGCCCGCATCAAGCATGAACCCGGTATGTCCCGGTGTGTGGCCGGGCAGCGGCACCGCGCTGAGCCCACTTGCGGCCTCGGCCTCCCCCCTCAACAGTTTCAGGCGGTCCACATAGGGCGCGACGCTGTTGCGCGCCGTCTGGAAGAAGCTGCGGCTTTCCTCAGGCACCGCAGCCAGAACCGCCTCATCGTGCCAGTAATCCCACTCCGCCGCAGCCACCGCCAGTTCCGCATTGGCAAAGGCGGCACGGCCATCCGGCGTCAGCAATCCACCGCTATGGTCAGGGTGGATATGGGTCAGCAGCACGGTCGTAATCTGCTCAGGCGTCACACCCGCCGCTGCCAGGGCCGCAGGCAGCGCGCCCAGATCCGGCCCCATCAATTGCGCCGTCCCGGTATCGATCAGGGTATATTCACCGCCCTGCTCCACCAGATAGCCATTGACCGGGATTTCCAGACCTTTCGCATTTTCGCGATAAAGCGAGCCTGCCAGCGCCGCCTCTGCCTTGGCGGCGTCATAGCCAGTGAAAAACTCCGGCTTGATCGCCAGATGCCCATCCAGCAGCGCGGTAATCCGCGCATCGCCCAGTGTGAACTGATGTAGCACTGGCACCGGCCCCCGCGGCGCCGCAGCAGCAGGAGTGATCAATGCAGGTGCTGCAGCCGCCGCTGGGGCGACCGCAGCGGCTTTCAAAAGGGTTCTTCGGGTGATAGTCATAAGACACTCCAATATCTGATCAGCGGAATTTCCCCGCACCCTGCAGATAAGGTGCATATATCTTAGGTATCAGTCACAAAAGTCAGATACCGATTATAAGCATTGCTAATAGGTATATCATGGACAGGCTTTCACTTCTGGAAACATTTGTCGTGGCGCTGGATGAAGGCAGCCTGAACCGCGCGGCGCAGCGCCGGGGCATGACCCAATCCGCAGTCAGCCAGCAGATCAAGCAGCTGGAGAGCTTGCTGGGCCAGCAACTGCTGCACCGCAGCGCCCGCGGCGTGCAGGCCACCCGGGCCGGGGATCTGGTCTTTACCCACGCCCAGGGACTGCTGGGTGGCTATGACCGGCTAACAGCCGAGCTGGACAGCCTGAACGCCAGCGTCTCCGGTACCTTTCGCATCAGCACCAGCACCTTCCTTGGCCGCAGCGTGGTCGGACCGCTTCTTCTGGAGCTGGACCGGCAATACCCCGATCTAGACATCGTCATGCGGTTGGAGGACCGGCTGGTCGATGTGGTGCGCGAGAATTACGATCTTGCCATCCGCAGCGGCAAGCTGGGCAGCACCGATGGCGTGGGCCGCAAGATCGCGGAGTTGGAAACCGTGCTCTTTGCTTCACCAGCCTATCTTGATGCCGTGGGGCGACCGCAGCAGCCCGAAGACTTGATAAGGCTTAAGTTCATCCAGCTGCACGAAGACCAGACCGAAGGTTTCTTTCCGCTGCACCGTGATGGCCAGGAAGTCCTGGCGCCGATCCGGGTTGGTTTCACGGCAGACGATCCCGAACTCATCATTCAGGCGGTGACCAACGGCTCTGGCTACACCCGCGCCCCGCGTCCTTTTGTCGAGGACCAGCTGCGCGATGGCACCTTCGAACAGGTGCTGCCGGAGTACAACGCCCCGGACAAGGACGTCTTTGCGGTCTTCCCCTCGCGCCACAGTATCGACCGGCGGCGGGAACTGGTGATCGATGGAGTGACAGAGCGCCTGACCCAGATACACCGCCGGGCGGCGCAGCCGAGACCCGCGACAATCATCGCTTGACCTTACCCGCGCCATTTCCTAACCACTTGCTTACGGCGGGCCTGTAGCTCAACGGTTAGAGCAGAGCGCTCATAACGCTTTGGTTGCAGGTTCGAATCCTGCCGGGCCTACCACACCACCAATGACTTGCCTCAATGCCGCAGTACACCTGCGCACCCATCGGTTTTTCTTGCGGCGCAGCAGCGCTGTTGCACAAGCCGACAGCGGTCGTACTTTTGCTTTAGAATTGCAGTGCATTTTTCAAGCGCTACAGAGCAGCCCCGGTCAAAGCGACATCGCCCCGACGCTGCCGCCACCGCAAACATACAGGGTCTGACCGGTGACAAACCCGTTCTCCGGATCGCAAAAGAACAGAAAGGCGTTCGAGATATCGCGCACTGTGCCGAGACGTCCCACCGGAATGCGCTTCGCCAGCTCTGCCTCACGGTCGCTGCCCTTGGGAATGATCCCCCAGAAGTTATCGGTCTGCACGGGGCCGGGAGAGACCACATTCACCGTGATGCCATGCCCGGCAAGCTCAAGCGCCCAGGTGCGGGCCATGCCGATGATCCCCGCCTTGGTCGCCGAGTAGGCCGTGCGCGTCGGCACACCAAGTGCCGCACGCGAGCCGTTGAAAAGAACGCGTCCAAAACCGCACGCCTTCATCGCAGGCAAGAAGGCCTGCAACAGCGTCAGCGGTGCCGCAAGGTGCAGCTGCGTCAGCCCGGCCAGATCTTCGGGCGATGCCTCTTCCAGCAGATTGGGCCAGATCATCCCGGCATTGTTCACCAGATGCGTCACGTCATGATTGGCAGCGATTTCTGCTGCAGCCCTCGCCGTGGCGCTTGGGTCCAGCAGGTCGACCTCCACATGATGCAGGCCCGGGTCCGACCACTCAGGCGCGCCGCGTGACAGGGACACAACCGTGTATCCCTTTGCAATCAGGCGCTGCCCCAGATCGGCGCCAATTCCCTTGCTGCCACCCGTGATAACAGCCGTGTAGTTGCTCATGTCGTCACCATTGCCAGCACGCGCAGGGGGCTGCCCGTACCGCCTTTAATCTTGAGAGGAGGGGCAATCAGCAGCGCACCCGTGGGGGGCAGCTGATCCAGGTTGCGCAGGCATTGCAGCCCGAATTTGCCTGCCCCATGAAGCAAGTAATGCGCCGGATAGGGTGGTACGTAATGAGCGCCCTGACCGGCATCGGTGCCAACGGTTTCGGTGCCAAAGCCGCGAATATCGCGTTTCAGCAGCAGCTCGATCGCTGCCGGGGTCGGCCCCGGTGAATGCGGCCCGTCCTCTGCCATGTTGAGATAGGCTGCCCCGCTGCGCTTGGACCAATCGGTGCGCATCAGGACCCAGCTGTCGGCAGGGATTTCTCCGTGCTCGGCCTCCCAGGCTTCGATGATCTGTGACGTCAGTTCGAAATCGTCGTCCTTGGCCGCCCCTTCGGAACAATCGATCACCACGACCGGGCCGACAAAGACGCTAGGATCGATCTCATCCACTGCGCCATTGGGCACATCCTTGCCCGACACCCAGTGGATAGGGGCGTCAAAATGGGTGCCCGTGTGTTCATTGAGGGTCAGGTTGTGCCACTTCCACGCGGGTCCGCGATGATCATAGGCGCTGACCTCTTCCATGCGGAAGCGGGCACATTGGCCAAATTCCGGCGGCAGGATGATCACCGGGAAATCCGGGTCCAGCGTATGGGTCAGGTCCACGATACGCGCCGCACCGCTGCCCAGCGCCACCGCCACATCTGCAATAAGATCGCTCATGATCCGCCTCCGGTCATTTCCCGCTCCAGCAGCAGCGCATCCGCCTGCCAGCGCGCATAGTGATCACGCGCGATGTCGCCGCAGGTGACCTCTTCCAGCCCATCAACCAACCCGCCGACGACCGAGCGCGCCACGGCGTTCGGCGTCACCTTGGGCGGTGGCAGGGGCTGGAACCAGGCATCACCCTCGATGGGGCCGATATAGACATTCATCACACGCAAGCCGCTCTGGCGGAATTCGGCGCGCAGGCTTTGCGAGATCGACCGCGCCGCCGCCTGGGACGCCCCGAATGTGCCAAAGCCCGGATCCGGCACCAGCGCCTGAACCGAGAGGATGTTCACGAAGGCCGCCGCCGAGTTGGTGCCATCCTGCACCCGCGCCGCCATGCCGGGGCCAAACCCCTGCGCCAGCCGCATCAAGCCCAAGGTGTTCACCTCGAAACCGTCGCGGGCAAAGACCGTGTCATTGCCCATGATCCCGCCGGGGCGCACGAAACTGGCCGTGTTGATCAGGATATCGACCTTGCCGCCGATCTCGGCCGCCAGCTTTTCGATCGACGTCACATCCGTCACGTCCAGCGGCAGCAGCGAGACGTTTTCCATCGCTTCAAAGGCCGCGCGTTCCGGCCAGCTGCGCCAGGCTTCCGGCTCCCCCAGGAACACATGGGAGGCACCGGCCTTGAGCAGCGCCTGCGTCAGGGCTAGGGCCACCGGCGCGCGCGCATCACTGATCAGGACGCGGCGGTATTTTGGATCGGACGACATCGCCCGCAGCACGGAATCATCTTGCATCGCATCGCTTCCTTTCTGTGGCAGCGCAACCAAGACGCCCTGCCCGGCCCTGTCCAGTTTCAACGCCATGCGCACCGCATCGCCGCGCCCAACCTCGCCATGCAGATGGCAATTCAGCATCGGCCCGGCATCGAGTTTCACCGCGCCCATGCGCCAGGGCATCCGTTCACGGAAATAGGGTTCGGGCGACACACGGATCGTGGTTTCAGCCATCACCGTGCCGGATGGATCCACATCCTGCCAGCGCAGATCAGTGGACAGGCATTTGTGGCAGGCATCGCGTGGCGGATATTGTACCGCCCGGCAGTCTGCACAGACCTGCAAGCCAAAACGACCCTGCGCGGCCATCACACCCAGACCAAGTGCAGCCCGGCTGCGCGTGGCGGGGGGCAGCACCGGCACGGCCGTGCGCCTTTGCGGGTCTTTCTTTTTCGGCGGGACCAGTGGTTCACTCATGACGCCCCTCCTTCAATCACAGCGGCAGAGGAACAAAGACCCCGATCATAGTTGATCACGCCAAAGCCCGACACGGCCGCCCGGCGCGCGTCCTCGACCTGGGTTGGCCCCGCTGTTCCCGTGACCTGCCGCAGCGCCTCGACAAGGCCAAGATAGCCGCCTGCCGCGCCGGCCTGCCCGACCGACAGCTGCCCGCCCGAGGTGTTATGCGGGAAATCGCCGCCGATGGTCAGATCGTGGCGGCGCACGAACTCCGCGCCCTCGCCCTTAGCGCAGAACCCCAGATCCTCGAACTGCATCATGCAGATCACCGGGTAGTCATCATAGGTTTGCAAGACGTCGATCTCGTCCGGGCCGTGACCCGCCATCTGCCACAGCTCATCCACGTCCACAGCCCAGCCGCCGCGCAGCTGCATGGGATCCTCGGGAAAGGCATTGGTGCGCTCGATGGTGGCGCTGATGCGGGCAAAGGGCAGGCCCTTGGAGACGGCCATCTCTTCGCGCATGACCACAAAGGCCTCAGCGCCTGCGCAGGGCATCACGCAATCAAACAGGCCGATCGGGTTCGAGATCATGCGGCCCTCAAGGTATTGATCGAGGCTCAGCGGTTTTTTCATGATCGCCTGCGGGTTCTTCAGGGCATTGGCCCGCTGCGCCACGGCGATACGGCCGAAATCCTCCCGCGTGGCGCCAAACTCTTGCATATAGGCGTCCTGCAACAGGGCAAAGCTGGCGTTGGGGCCGCCGAACCCATAGGGAAAGGTCGCATCCATCGAGAACCGCGAAAAGGCGGACAGGAGGGTGCGGAAACTGTCGATCCGGTTGGTGTCCCCCGACACGCAGGCGATGACATCGGCGTCGCCGCATTGCACCGCGCGCGCCGCCCGGCGCAGGGCGGCAACACCGCAGGCCCCGCCCAT
Organism: Pseudophaeobacter sp. A-200-2; assembly: GCF_041008815.1. Classification (NCBI taxonomy): domain Bacteria; kingdom Pseudomonadati; phylum Pseudomonadota; class Alphaproteobacteria; order Rhodobacterales; family Roseobacteraceae; genus Pseudophaeobacter; species Pseudophaeobacter sp. A-200-2. The sequence continues at coordinate 431,089 of NZ_JAXGFU010000001.1, forward strand.
CGGAACGGTATCGAGCCACCGAGGCGAAATGCCCAGATGTTGCGTCAGGCCAACAGGCGTATCGGGCGCCAGGGTAAAGCTGGAGACCGAAAGCCCGTCCAGCTGCTGCGGTGTCATACCGATCACCTTCAGGGCCTCGCGCAGGGCGCGGGCGATCCACCAATGGGCGGTTTCATTGGTGTAGCGCACGTAGGGCACCGATACGGGCGCGGTCAGCACAACCCCGTCATAGGGCAGACGGTTCATGCCGCGCTCCGCTTTTTCAGATGGCGGGTGTCGATGGTCTGGGGTTCCTTCAGCAGCTCAGCCGCGCGCGTCTTCAGGACCGCCCGTTGCAGCTTCTGGGTCGCGGTGACGGGCAGGTCTTCGACAAAGGCGATGTAGCCGGGTGCCTTGTAATAGGCCAACTGCGTCAGGCACCATGTGGTGATCTCATGGGCAAGCTCCGGGCTGGCCCCCTCCTTGGCAATGATGCAGGCAAAGACCTCGTCACCCCGGATCTCATCAGGAACGGCGGCGACCGCAACGCTTTGAACTGCCGGATGGCGGGCCAGGACGGATTCCACCTCGACCGCCGCGATGTTTTCCCCGGATCTGCGGATCACGTTCTTCTTGCGGTCGACGAAATACATCGTCCCGTCCGCCGCGCGCCGCACGATATCGCCGGTGTGAAACCAGCCGCCTTCCCAGGCCTCATCCGTTGCGTCCGGGTTCTTGAAGTAACCTGCAAAGAAGCCCTTGCGCGGATCCGGCCCTGCATGGCGCACCAGCAATTCGCCCTGATCGGCATCGGCGCCGCTGTCATCCACCAGCCGCGCCTCGACCGTGTCCTGCGGCCAGCCGATGCAGGAGGTGCCCACATTGCGTGGTTCGCGGTTGGCACAGATGGTGGCCCCTGCCCCGGTTTCGGTCATCGCCCAGGCCTCGGTCAGGGCAAAGCCGAAGCGTTCTTCGAAGGGGGCATGGAGTTTGGGATCAATCCCTGCGCCAAACCCGAAGCGCACCGAATGATTGCGATCCTCCGCGCAAGGCTCCGCCCCCATCAGCATCGAGGGCATCACGCCCAGATAATGCAGGCAGGTTGCCCGGCTGCGGCGCACCGAGTCCCACCAGCTGCGTGGATGGAAACGATCCAGTGCCGTCAGGCAGCCGCCCACGGCAACCATCGCCATAAAGGAAAAGGCCATGGCGTTCATGTGAAAGATCGGCAGCGGCGTGATCATCCGCTCGCCATCCGTGTTCAACGCACAAACACCGGTTGCGGTGCTGTACCAGCGGCCCGCCTCGATGAAATACTCATCGGTCAGGATGCAGCCCTTGGGCTGCCCGGTGGTGCCGGAGGTATAGAGCAGCGCCGCCTCTGCATCGCCATTACGCACGGCGATGGCCTCGGTTCTGACGGCCTTCGGCAGCGGTTCCCCAAGTGTCACCACAGGCATCTGAACCTTGGCCGCCTCAGCGGCGCTGCGCAGCTCGTCCGCGCGACTGGCCAGCGACAGGGCCAGAACAGGTTCGCCGTGCCCGATCATGTATTCCATTTCAGCGGCGCGCAGATCGGGGTTCACGGGAACAACAGAGTTCCCGAGCGCATTGAAGGCCAGCCACCACAGGAAATAGCTGGGCCGGTTTTCCAGCAGGACCATAACGCGCTGGCCCTTGACGTATCCGGCGGCCTCGATCTCTGCGACATGGTCCTGCACCGTCTTCAGGGCCTCGGCGTAGGTGATCTCACCTGCGTCGATCCCGTAGGTCTCTGCCGTCTCTGGCAGCACATTCAGGAACGGACGGTCGGGCCAGCGGGCGGCGCTTTCTGCAAAGGCGCCAAAAACGGTCTGTGCAGTGATCATGGCAGCAACTGGATATTGCGGAAGGCCGCGTCGCAATTGAGGAGATCAACCCGCTTGCCCGCAATCCGAAGCGCCCCGTCCACCAGGGCCAGATCATGCCGCACGGTCAAGGCCAGCAACTGCTGCTCGTCCAGGCGCGTCTCCACATAGTGCATGGAGGTATTGGTCACGAAACGGTCTTCACCCATCTCGTCCACGAATGGGCGCTGAATGACATGATGACAGCGGCTTTTTGGCTTTTGGCTGAAGGTGCGCGCACCGTTCAGACGCTCGACCCGCAGCTTCAGCATGAACATGTCCTCGTATAGCAGCGAGGTCTGATTGATCGGATCGGTCTGCTTGTAATCAAGCGGCATCCAGTAGATCCCGTCGGGCAGCCAGAGCGACAGCCACTCGTCATAGCGGCCCTCGTCCAGCATCCGCACCTCGTCATAGATGAAATCGATCAGCTGATCCCGTGTGACACTCATTCCGCCACCTCCTGTTCCGGGGCATCATAGGTCATGAACTTGGCCCAGGCGTTGAACTGGTTGCGCATCTGGCGTTCGGTGGTGCCGTTGTGCACAGCTTCCTCGCTGAAATCCTCGTCCTCTTCGAGCAATCGCTGGACGTTGACCCATTCCATACCGTCGGCGTGCAATCCTTCCTGCGCGCGCTCGTACATCTCAAGATCGTCATGCCCGACAATCGATGTGGGCGCATTGATCATGCGGTTGTACATTGCCGTGCGGGCAGTCAGCGCATCCGGCGCCCCAACCAACCGGTAGATATAGCTTTCCACGATGGTCTTGTCGGCCGCGAGCGGGATAAAGACCCGCAGCTGCTGGATCGGTCCCTTGATCATGATATTGGGGAAATAGACGGTGTTGTGGCGGTTGTCATCCAGGATGGCCTTTGCCCGCTCCTCTCCGTAGCTTTCGGTCAGGGCCTCAAAGTATCCGGGAATGGCGGAGTAGTCCGAATGGATCGAATGACTCACGCCCGTGTGCCCGTGCCCATTGGGCCATGTGCGGATGCCCATGCCCTCGAAGAACTCATAGGGGGACATGAAGGGCGCGATGATCTCCATCGCGGGGGGCTTGGGCGTGCCTTCCGGCAGGTCCAGCTCTTCGTATAGCTTCACTGCGGTTCCGGCGCTGCTTTCATGCGCGACCATTGGATGGCAGGTGTCGGTCTGGTTTTCGACCAGCATTTTCCAATTGCAGTGATGCAGATAGCGTAGCGGCGGGCCGACCACCTCAAGCCGACCTTCGGGCGAGCGGTCCATCATATTGTCGAGCGAGCTGAGACTGTCGCCAAAGAACTCCTCGAAACTGATGCCCTCTTCGGCCAGCCGCGCAAAGATGAAGCCGCGGTAGTTCTTGACTGCACCCACCGCCTTCATGCCCTTGCCGCTTTCTGTCTCTTCAAGGCCGGTGCCCTCGTATCCCTTTTTGAGTGGGATCGCGAGCAGGCAGCCATCGGTCTTGAAGGACCACGCGTGATAGGGGCAGCGGAAGAATTTACCGGTATTGCCCTGCCGGTCGATGACGATCTTGGTGCCCTTGTGCGGGCAGCGGTTATAGAGGACATGAATGTCATCCGCCTTGTGGCGCACCTGGATGACAGGCTGATCCCCGATCTGGGTTGCAAAGTAGTCGCCCTTGACCGGGGTCTGGCTTTCATGGCCGACGAACACCCATGAGTTGGCAAAGACATGCTTCATCTCAAGCTTGAAGATGTCCTCGTTGATATAGACATCCCGGTGCACCTGATGGGGCTGCACAAGGGACGCCGCCGCAGTTGGGTTTCCTGAATAGCTGACCATGTCCGTTCCCCTATATATCCAGCACCAGCCGCGCGGATTTCGCCCGACTCACGCATATCTGCATCACATCACCGGCGGCGCGTTCCGCTTCGCTGAGCACAACATCGCGGTGATCCGGCACACCCTCGATCACGTCGCATTGGCAGATGCCGCAATCGCCACGCTGGCAATCGTAAAGGACATCGACGTCATGCTCCTCCAGCACCTCCACGATGGTTTTGTCCGCAGGGATGGTGAAGACCCTGCCATCGTTGATCTGCACCTCAAAGGCGCTGTCACCCTCCTGCGCCTCGGCCGCGGTGAAGAGTTCGAAATGCACATGATCCGCTGGAATACCGGCACCTTCGGCCTTGGCGCGCACCGCATCCAGCAGGCCCCGCGGACCGCAGGCGTAAAGATGTGCATCCCCCAGCCCACTTATGAGTGCATCCAGATCCAGCGCGCTCGAGTCATCATCGCAATGCAGGTGAAACGCCTCGCCCAAGGTGTCCGCCAGCCTCTCGTGATAGGCCATGGCGGCACCCGTACGGCCCGCATAGTGGAACGCGAATCTTTGGCCTGCCGCCTGCAAGGCCGCCGCCATCGAAATCATTGGCGTGACCCCGATGCCGCCCGCCAATAGAACAGCCGGGGCGTCCAGCTTCACCGGGAAATCATTCTTGGGCGCTGCAAAAGTAACAGGATCTCCCACCGTCAGCGCATGCATCGCCTTGGAGCCGCCCTGCCCCTCATCTTCGCGCTGAACGGTGATGCGGTATTCCTTCGGCGCGGACATCAGGTCAGCATCAAACGCCACCAGCGAATAGGCGCGGGTTCCGCCCGGCACGTCGAACTCGACATGCGCGCCGGCCTCCCATTCGGGCAACACGCGACCATCTGTTGCAGCCACTATCAGGCTGCTGATACGGTCGGTCAGCGGTGTAACCTCCAGTACGACACCATCAATTTTGCTCACGGGAGTCCTCCTTTTGAAAGAATATGAAATTTCATATAACTCAGGTCAAGACATTTCTGGGCGTCGCCTTGGCGCATGCTGGGTGGACCTATGACAACGCCAGTCAGCCCGGATGGCACACCGGGGTTTGTGAGCAACTACCTGCTTTATCTGCTTGCTGCCGCCAGCGAAGGGGCCAGTGCCCAGTTTCACGCCCAAGTCCGCAGCTCGGGCCTGCGCGTGCCGGAATGGCGGGTGCTGGCTTGCCTGCACGACTGCGAAGGCGCAATGATCACGCAGTTGGCCCGGATCGCGCTGGTTGAGCAATCCCGCCTGACCCGCATCATCGCCCAGATGGAGAAGCGCGGACTACTGATCCGCCAAAGCGATCCTGAAGATGGCAGACGGGTCCGCGTCTTTTTGACGCCGGAGGGGCGCGCGTTGACCAACAGGCTGGTTCCACAGGCACAAGCCCATGAAAAGGCCTTGCTAGAACGCCTGACAGAGCACGGCGGACACCACCTGAAGCCCATACTGCATGCATTGCTGAACACCCTGGAAGAGGACGCGCCAGAGAAGCTTTAAGCAGAAAATAGTTTTCAAGACGGCAAAAATGGAGTTACATGAAAACGCATATACCTTCCGAATTGGGGCGCTAGACCCTGAAAATGGTATGAATCCAACATTCTGGGAGACACTCCAATGACCAAGCTAACCAAGATTCTGGCCAGCGCCGCCGTTGCGATCAGCATGGGAACCAGTGCATTTTCTGCCGAAACGATCACCATTTCCACATGGCTGCCGCCCACCCACCCGGTGAACACTGAAATGTTCGCTCAACTGGGCGAGATGATGTCAGAGGCGACAGACGGTGCCGTGATGACCGAGCTGAAGAGCGGTCTTGCCTCGCCGCCTGCGCAGATGGATCTGGTCCTTGATGGCATCGCGGATGTGGCAATCCTGTTTCACGGTTACACGCCCGGACGGTTCGTCGGCACCAAGCTGGTCGAGATCCCCGGCTACGAGGGCAACGCCGAAGCCTCCTCGGTCGCTCATTGGCGGGTGCACGAAGCCATTCTTAAGGACCTGAACGAGCATCGCGGCGTCAAGGTCATCGCACTGACGACCCACGGCCCGGGGCAGATCCACTCGAACAAAGAGGTCAACACCATGGCCGATCTGTCTGGCCTCAAGACACGTTTGGGCGGTGGTGTCTCCGCAGACGTAGGCGCGAAACTGGGTCTTGTCGGCATTCAGGTGCCTGCCCCCAAGGTCTACGAGACGCTTGATTCCGGCGCTGCAGATGCGGTTGCCATGAACCTTGGCGAACGTATCAGCTTCAAACTGAACGAAGTGGCCAAGAACGTCTATGAAATGCCCGGCGGCTTCTATCGTGGCTCCTTCTCGGTCATCATGAGCCAGGAGAAATTCGACAGCCTGCCCGCCGATGTGCAGGAGGCCCTCGACAGCAAGGTCTTCGGCGAACCCGCATCGCGGATGATGGGCGCGGTCTGGGACAAAAGCGACGCGACCGCACGCAAGCTGACCCTGGACACCGCGGACAATAAGATCGTTGAGGCCAGCGCGGAAGATCAGGCAGCCTTTGCCATCATGGCCGCAGAGGTCCGCGACAAGATCATCGCAGAGGTGACAGCCGCAGGCGTCGACGGGCAAGCCGCCTATGACATGATGGTCAAGGAAATGGCCGCCGCGTCTGGCAAGTAAACGATCCGGAAAACGGGACCGGCGCACAGATGGGCGCCGGTCCTTTCATATCCTACTGCGCTCAAGCGAGGCCCGATGCAATACGCCCTCCGGTTCCTGACCGCCCTTTCAAAACTGCCGATGTTCCTGGCCAACCTGTCCCTTTTTGCGCTGATGTGCCTGACCTTTGCAGATGTGCTGATGCGCTCGGTTTTCAATGCCCCGATCGAAGCGGCAACCGAACTGATCCGTATCGGCATTGCGCTTATCGTGTTCGCCGCCTTGCCGGTTCTGAGCGCCCAGAACGGCCATATCGCCGTTGATCTGTTGGACGGGCCGTTCCGCAGGATGAGACTTGAACGCTGGCGTGATGCGGCTGTTGCCCTGATCTGTGCTGTGATGCTGTGGTATCCGGCGGGCCGTGTTGTGGATCTGGCGGAACGCTCGCGCAGCTACGGCGACGTGACAGAATACCTGTCGATCCCCACCTTTTATATCGCCTATTTCATCGCAGCGATGATCTACGTCACCGCTGTCGCATTGATCGGGCGCGGCCTGCTGCACCTCATTGCGCCGCATATGCTGGAGGCCAAGAATGCTTGAATCCTTCCTTGGCTTTATCGCCGTCTTCGTTCTGGTCCTGCTGCGCATCCCGATTGCCTTTGCCATGGGTTTTGTCGGCATGATCGGGCTGATTTATGAAACCAGCTATCGCGCTGCGATTTCGATGGTCGGGCGCTTGATCATCGACACCGCACAGGACTATGGGCTCAGCGTCATTCCCCTGTTCATCCTGATGGGGCTTTTCGTCAACAAGGGTGGGATCAGTCGCGAGCTCTACCGCGTCTCGAACGCCTTTCTGGGACATTTCCGTGGCGGTCTGGCCATGGCCACAATCGTGGCCTGCGGTGGGTTTGCGGCCATCTGTGGTTCCTCGCTGGCAACGGCGGCAACCATGGCCAAGGTGGCCATGCCGGAAATGCGCAAATACGGATATGCAGACGGTCTTTCCAGTGCCTCCATCGCGGCGGGCGGCACCCTGGGCATTCTCATTCCGCCTTCCGTGATCCTGGTGATCTACGGGCTGCTCACGGAAACATCGATCGGTAAGCTGTTCATCGCGGGCATCGTTCCCGGCTTCCTTGGCGTCCTGTTCTACCTTGCGGCCGTGCGCCTGACCGTGATGCGCCACCCAGAGGCGGGCCCTGCCGGGACGCGTGCCACATGGGGCGAACGCCTGCAGGCGCTCAGCCATGTCTGGGCCGTTCTGCTGCTGTTTTTTCTGGTCATCGGCGGCCTTTACGGAGCGCTCAATTTCTGGCCGCTGAATCTCGCCTTTTCCCCGACCGAGGCCGCAGGCATGGGCGCAATGGGCGCTTTCCTGATCGCCCTGGCCCGGGGCAACCTGAATTGGCGAAGCATTCGCGAAGTCCTGGGGGAGACGGCTCTGACCACGGCCTCGCTCTTTGCGGTTCTTATAGGGGCCTGGGTGTTTTCCAACTTCGTCAATCTGGCCGGTCTGCCCGAAGGGCTACTAGCGCTGGTCACATCGCTTGATCTGGGGCCCTGGGTCGTGATGATCCTGATCATATTGATCTACCTCGGCCTCGGTTGCATCTTCGAAAGCATGTCGATGCTGCTCCTGACCGTGCCGATTTTCTTTCCCCTGATCACATCGCTGGGGTTCGATCCGGTCTGGTTCGGCATCGTTGTCGTCGTTGTGATCGAGATCAGCCTGATCACGCCTCCCGTCGGCTTGAACGTCTTCATCCTCAAAGGGGTGGTTGGTGACGTTTCGACCGCTACCATCTTTCGCGGCGTGACGCCTTTCTGGCTGATGGATATCCTGCGCCTGATCCTGCTGCTCGCCTTCCCTACGCTTGTGCTGTTCTTGCCAAGTCAAATGTAGGAAGCGCGGCGGAACTGGTGCTTGGAGTTTCGTAGGCCGAGGCGCATGTACCACGTGAGGGCGGCTCACCTCGCCGCCACTTCGCAAGGTATCGAGGATGGACCTGCCCCAACGGCAGGTCCAAACGCCTGTCAGCCTTTTCCGCCCAACATCTCCTCAACCAGGCGCTGCACCTCCAGCGCCTCTTGCGGGGTGGCAAGCCGGTGAGGTTTGCCCGCCATGCACAAAAGGAAATCGTCCAACTGCGCTTGCAGCGCGACGGTGCGGCGGTCTGCCGGAGGTTGGGGCACCGGAACGAAGTCCTCCCCTTCCGAGATGGCATGGTCCGAGAAATTCGAAACCCGGTGGCTGGCCTTGCTGCCCTTGATGGTGAACTCCTGACGATCCGGCTGCGCACCGCCGACCGAAGCCAGAATCGACACCGGCAATCCTTCCTCGTTTTCCAGCCGGGCCAACAACGCCGTTTCGCACAGCGCCGGGTCCCCAGGGTAAGAGGGCTGCGCCCACGAGACGGTGAGCGGGCCAAAGATCCGCTGGGTGAAGAACAGGAAATGCGACAGGACCTCGCGCGTCATGCCGCCTTCGGCGCGGAACCGCAGCCAATCCGCTGCCTGCTGCCAGGCGCGCGGCCAGGCGGCATAGGTCACCACCATATCCACCCCGACGAGATCGCCCATTTCCCCTGCAAGGGCAGCACTGGAGATATCCGTTAGAGCCGCACCGGCGGCCTGAGTGAAATTCACCGCTGCTGGTACGCCGCTGGCCTTGAGCCCCGCCACCAGCGCCTCGCTTTCCGCCAGATCAACGCCAAGCGGTTTTTCCAAAAACACCGCTTTGCCAGCCGCAGCCGCCGCCAGGGCATAGGCTTTGCGCGGGACCGGAGGGCAAGCAAGATAGACCAGATCAGCCGCCACGATCGCCGCCTCGGGCGAACCTGTCACCTCAGCCTCGGGCGCCAGTGCCTGCGCGGCTGCGCAAGCGTCCGCAGACGGATCCCAAAGGGCTACCGGAGTGTAGTCTTTGTGCAGGATCAGTTGCTCAAGCATCCGCTGCCCCATGATCCCCAGTCCGATTACCGCTGTCTTCACCGCCATGTTGGCTCCTGTTTTTACTTCCAATTGTATTGATCCAGCATAGCCGGTTCAAAGGTCCCGCCCCACAGAGGTGGATCGGCTACTGTTGTTTGTCATGTGTAATTACAGACAGATCGGCGCTTCCGCAGCATGCGCTTTGTGACAATTATCCCTAACACATGCAAAGAGAGCGATGCGACCTGTTTCCGGACCCCCATGCCACAGACGCCGCGATCAAAAGTGACAGCCGCTAAGGTCTCAAAATGAAAACAATCTACGTATGACTGGAGCTTAGCGGTACCTCAATCACGAACCTCCGGTTACCTCACGGCACCTGCAAGCCGGAGTTGTGACCGCAGAAACGATCCCAAAGCCTCGCTTTGCCCCTGTTGCCACGGCCAAGATTTCTCCTGGAATTAACCTGTATTGGCTCAAAACCGGCCATCGCCCACTTGCTGAGGGGCGACAGCGAATCCTGCTCTGCTGAGAAAGCTCAAAGATATGGGCGATCGACAGCCCGGCCCAAGCCCAGCAACACACCATTTACCACACAGGCTTTCCGCCTTGTTTTCAATATCTTCGCGATATACCGTCACTCTGTCCTCACGAAACAATGATCGACACCCTTTGTGCGAAACCGGACGCCATACGTATCAATATCGAAGATATCTTTTCATGCTCTCGCCTCTACGCTGCACAACTTGCCCCCAGGGTGTTCCGGTTAGGCCATGACCTGCCTGACACACCTGCATGTTACGCTGGCCGCTGCGACCGCTGCCATGCTCTGGGCGATCTGCGCCATGATCTTGTTCTGGGTCGCACGCAACACCCGCTTTGCGGGTAAGCCCGCCTTTCTGCTGACATTGAGTGCGATGCTGTGGTGGCTGTTTACCGTTGCCGCCGATCTCGCTTCGCCCGGAGAAGCCTGCAAGGTTGCCTGGTCCCTTGCTGCCTGGCCCGGCATCACCTTGCTGCCGATCGCCTGGTCCTTCTTTGTCTTCGACTACACGATGAATTCCAGCCGCAAGCGGCAACCGATCCGGTTGTTGCTCTATGTCGCTCTGCCAATCCTTGTCGCCCTCATCGCTGCCACCAACAGTCAAACGCAGCTGTTGTATGGTCCTGACACCCGGCTCGTGACCGAGGGCAAAAATACGTTCGTCATTTTTGACCATGGCCCCCTGTTCTATGCGGTTGCGGCTGGGCTTTATATTTTTGTGAGCACCGCCCTTGGGCTGCTGACCTATGCGCTGATCCGGGCCCGGAAAATTATTCGGCCATTCCTCGCGGTGCTGATTTTCATCACCGCAGCGCCGCTCACGGCCAATTTGGCCTATATCTTCGATGGCTTCACTGTTTTCGGATATGATCCCACCCCCTTCATGTTTGCCGTGACCCTCATCGCGCTGAGCTGGCTGCTGCTGAACAACACGATGATGGATACCGTCGCACAGGGCCGGAGCCTGTTGTTCTATGCCACCCATGATCCGGTGATCATTCTGGACGCAGACGGTCGCTTTGCAGGGGCCAATCCCGCCGCCAAAATGCTGTTTGGTGAAACCCTTCCACGCCATGGCGACACGCTGGATCATCTGGACAAGATCGGTACGACACTGCAGTCATTTCTGAACAGTGGCGTTCTGGCCAACGCGGAACCGATCCGGCTCAACCAGCGTATCTTTGATCTGCGCGCGCTGCCGATCGAAAGCCCGATGCAAAGCAAGAGCCCGCTCCTGGGTTGGTCCGTTTCCCTTGTCGACATCACCGAAAGAGAACGCTCTGCCGAGGCCCTGCGCGAGGCGCTGGCGACAGCAGAAGCCGCCAACCGCGCGAAATCGCATTTTCTGGCGAATGTCAGCCACGAAATCCGTACGCCGTTGAATGGCATTCTGGGGATGGCCTCGGTGCTGAGCGAAACCGAGCTGGACAGGGAACAGCATGACTATCTTCGCATTATCGAGGATTCCGGTCAGGTGCTGCTCACGACGATCGGCGATGTACTCGATCTGTCAAAGATCGAAGCGGGACGGATGGCTCTGGAAACCCGGCCTTTCGCACTCCGCGATGCAATCGAAGGTGCGCGATCACTGTTTTCAGCTAGAGCCGAAGAAAAACACCTGCAGCTCAGCGCCAGCATTCACGAGGATCTGCCTCAGATGATCGTCGGCGACGGACACCGGTTCCGCCAGGTCCTCCACAATCTGGTCTCCAATGCCATCAAGTTCACCCAGTCAGGCAGCGTCACCATCACAGCGGAACCCACGGCTGAGGGCAGCGAGCTGTTGGTCCGGGTCAGTGATACCGGTGTCGGCGTTCCCATCGGGGCCCGGCAGGCGATCTTTCTTCCTTTTCAGCAGGCGGATGCGGGCGACACACGCAAGTTCGGCGGAACCGGACTGGGGCTGTCGATCTCTCGTCAATTGTGCCACCTGATGGGCGGCAGCCTGGAACTGGCCGATAAAGCCGGGAAAGGAGAAACCTTTGAAATCAGACTACCGCTGGTCCCAGGCCCTGACGTAGACACGGGACCGCTTCAGTCCACCACGGATGTCGCCACAGTGTCAGACGCTCCGGCGATGGAGGTTCTGGTAGTCGATGACAACAAGACCAACCGGCTGATCCTCGAAAAGTTCCTCTGCCATACCTCCTGCGAGGTTCACAGTGCCTGTAGCGGCACAGAAGCGCTCGACATGGTGCGCGCTTCTGCCTTTGATGTGGTTCTGATGGATATTCAGATGCCCGGTATGGACGGCGTAGAGGCGACGAAGAAGATCCGCGCCATGGAACAGGCCACCCGTCGGCTGCCCTGCTTTATCGTCGCCGTCACCGCCAACGCCATGCCTGAGCAACTGGAACAATATTTGGCGGCAGGCATGGACGAGGTTCTGGCGAAGCCGGTGTCAAAACCTCAGTTGCTGTCGCTCTTGCAACAGGTCCCCCGGAAAGCCGCATAGGGGCAGTTCAGTGTTCCAGAACCGGCCCCATAGAGGCGGGGCACGTCAAATGTATGATTTGCGCGCAGCCTTTGACCGCGCGCAAATCCACTACCCGCAAGCCCGATTACTTCTGCGCGATGCGCCCATCGGTATAGGGCGAATATGCCCCTTGCTCTGCCAGATATTCCGCCAGCACATCCGCAAGATCGGGACCAAAGTCATAGGCGTTCTTGTCATCGCCTGAGAAGACCTTGTAGCCATCGCCCCCATTGCGCACGTAGTTGTTGGTTACAACCAGATAGGTCTTGGCTGGATCCAGGGGGGTAAACCCGTCGCCCATATCGACCATCACCTCCTGCACGCGCCCTTCGTTCGGGGCAACCGTAGGATCCCAGGTGAAGGTCAGCCCGGCTACCTGCGGAAAGCGGCCTTTGACCTCTTCCACCTGGCTGACACCGTTTTCAAGCGCAGCAACCAGATCCTGCCCCGAGATTTCAAACGTGGACAGCGTATTCTGGAACGGCAGGATGGTCAGAACCTCGCCCATCGTCACCTCGCCCGGCTCCAGGCTGGCGCGGATGCCGCCCGAGTTGGCAATGGCGATCTGCACGCCTTGATCCTTGACCCGGTCCAGCATCGCATCCGCAACAAGATTACCCATCTGGCATTCCTGAATGCGGCAGTTCTGGCGGTCTCCGTCCACCGCAGCCGCAGCCTCGGCCACCACCTTGTTGCGGATCTCATCAAGCGGCTGCGCCAGCTCGGCGATACGGGCGACGGTGGCTTCATCCTCAGCCACGGTGCCATCCATGATCAGCGGCTCACCTTTCGCCTCGACCAGGTTCCCAGCCTCATCAAAGGTCACGTTCAGTTCGCCCAGAAATTTGCCATAGGCATAGGCTTGCACGATGGCCACACCGTTCACCATCGTCGGATAAGGCCCAACCGCCCGATCCGAAACATTGGAGAGATAAGTGTTACTGTGCCCTCCTACGATCACATCGACGCCCTTGGTTTCGGCCGCAACGCGCTGATCTACGCCATAGCCAGAATGGCTCAGCACGATGATCTTGTTGACGCCTTCCGCTGTCAGACGGTCGACCTCGGCCTGCACGGCAACCACCGGATCGGAAAAGGTGATATTCTTGCCGGGGCTGGCCAGCTCATGTGTGTCTTCGGGCGTAAGACCGATCAGACCGATCTTTTCGCCGCCGCGCTCAATCACCGTGGATTTCTTCAGCACATCGGCCAGCGCAGGTTCCGCGCTGACATCGGCGTTGGACATCAGCACGGGAAACCCGACGGAATCCATGAACCCGCGCAGCACCTCGGGGCCATCATCGAACTCGTGGTTGCCGACGGTCATCCCGTCATAGCCCATCTTGTTCATCATCTCGGCCGCGGCTTTACCCTTGTAATAGGTGTAAAACAGCGAGCCCTGGAATTGGTCACCACCATCCACCAGGATCGAATTGTTGCTGCGAGTTCGGGCATCGGAAATCGCGCTCACCAGACGGGCGGAACCGCCAAAGCATTTGCCCTCGGCGTTGTCACCCTCGCGGCAGCCGCTGTCGTATTTGCTGATCGGTTCAAACCGGGAGTGGAAATCATTGGTGTGCAGAATGGTCAGCTTGTAATCGGCGGCCGCAACGCCCGCCGTCAGCCCCAGTGCCGCAACCGACATCAGGAAACGTGTCATCATCATCAGGACTCCCTTGTTTTATGATTGGAGGAATGGTGCGACCAAACAACGCGCCAGTCAAAGGGGAAAAACAACCAGACCGGGTTTCCTAGGGTCAGCCTGCGCAGGCAGTGGGCATCTACATCGCCGGATTACAGGCTTGATTCCATACGCGGCGCGGGGCATCACGATTTCATGCTGATCTACAAAATTTTCCGGGCGGACGAATGGGCCGCATTTGAGGCTGCGGGCACCACCCGTGGCGCGCCGATCGACCTTTCCGATGGCTATATCCACTTCTCTACCGCCGCGCAGGCCGCCGAAACCGCGGCCAAGCATTTCGCGGGCGCGGAGGGGCTGTTTCTCCTCGCGCTGGAGGCTGACGCTCTGGGCGATGCGCTGAAATGGGAAGTCTCTCGCGGCGGCGCGGAGTTCCCCCATCTTTATCGCGAAATGAAGCTGGGCGAGGTGCTTTGGGCCAAACCGCTGCCGCTGAAGGATGGCCGCCACCAATTCCCGCAGGAGATGACATGAGCCATTATATCGACCCGGACCGCGCCCAGTTCGAAGCCTTCAAGGGGCTCGACCGCGACCAGCCCATCGAGATGCTGAACCTTGTGAAGTTCCGCGACACCGCCGCCTACCCCGAGGATCACGCGCTGGCTGGCACCGGGCTGACGGGGGCCGAGGCTTACAAAAATTACGGCCGCGAAACCGCGCCGATCATCGCCCGCCTCGGCGCCGGTATCGTCTGGCGCGGCAATTGGCAGGCGACCCTGATCGGTCCGGGGGATGAGGTCTGGGACGAAATGTTCATCGCCCGCTACCCCACTGCCCATGCGTTTCTGGAGATGGTGACCGACCCCGATTACCGCAAGGCGGTGGTGCACCGTCAGGCCGCGGTTGAGACCTCGCGCCTGATCCGCACCAACCCTGCGAAAGGCGGAGCGAGTTTCGGATGAAGCTGACAGAGAAGCTGGCCCTTGCCGCCCTGCACCGCGTTGATCCCGAAACCGCACACGGGCTGTCGATCAAGGCACTGACATCGGGGCTAACGCCGACGCCCGGCCCGGTGACTTCGCCGCGTCTGAAGACAACGCTTGCCGGGATCGAACTACCGAACCCGGTGGGTCTGGCGGCAGGGTTTGACAAGAACGCCGAGGCGCTGTTGCCGCTGTCACGCGCCGGTTTCGGGTTCATCGAGGTGGGCGCCGCAACGCCCCGCCCGCAGCCCGGCAACCCCAAACCGCGCCTGTTCCGCCTGACCGAGGATGGCGCCGCCATCAACCGCTTTGGCTTCAACAACGAAGGCATGGAGGTGATCGGCAAGCGCCTTTCGCAGCGTCCCCGCGATGCCGTCATCGGTCTGAACCTTGGCGCCAACAAGGACAGCGAGGACCGCGCTGCCGATTTCGCCCGGGTCCTGGCCCATTGTGGCGCGCATCTGGATTTTGCCACCGTCAACGTGTCCTCCCCCAACACCGAAAAACTGCGCGACCTGCAGGGCAAGGCGGCGCTGTCGGCGCTGCTGGCCGGGGTGATCCAGACCCGCGATGGTCTGCCGCGCCGGGTTCCCGTATTCCTGAAGATCGCCCCCGATCTGGACCGCGCCGGGATTGAGGATATCGCCGCAGTGGCACTGGAAAGCGGCATCGACGCGGTGATCGCCACCAACACCACCCTGTCGCGCGAGGGCCTCAAAAGCGCCCATCGGGACGAAGCAGGCGGACTGTCCGGAGCGCCGCTGTTTGACCGCTCTACCCGGGTTCTGGCGCAGCTTTCAGAGCTGTTGCAGGACCAGGTCCCGCTGATCGGGGTTGGCGGTATCAGCAACGCAGAACAAGCCTATGCCAAGATCTGCGCAGGCGCCTCGGCGGTGCAGTTCTACACCGCGATGGTCTTTGGCGGTCTGTCGCTGGCGAGCGATATCGCACGCGGGCTGGATGCGCTGCTGGCACGTGACGGCTTTGACAACGTCGCGCAAGCTGTTGGAACCAAAAGAAAGGACTGGCTGTGATCACCTATTGGCACAATCCTCGCTGCTCAAAATCCCGCGCTGGTCTGGCCCTGCTGGAGGAGCGCGGCGCCGAAGTCGACGTGCGGCAATATCTGAAAAACGCGCCCAGCCTGGAAGAGCTCAAGACGGTGCAAGCCGCGCTGGACCTGCCTGCAATCGGCATGATGCGCACGGGCGAAAAGACCTTCAAGGAGCTGGACCTTTCCAAGGACAGCGCCGAGGCAGATTTGCTGGCCGCAATGGCGGAACACCCGATCCTGATCGAACGCCCCATCGCCATCAAGGGTGACCGGGCCGTGATTGGCCGCCCGACCGAGGCCATCGAAGCGCTGCTTTAGGCGGCGACACTGGCCTCCAGCCGTGGATATCGAAGGGCAAGCGTGGCGGCCCGCGCCACGTTCAGCACCATCAGTGCGCCCCAAAGGCCATGATTGCCAAACAGCGGCACCAGCACCAGCAGCGACACCACATAAAGCGTTACCGATTGGATCATCGCAACGCGCATGTCCCGCGTCCATGTGGCGCCGATAAAAACACCATCGAGCATGTAACTCGCCACACTCAGCACTGGCGCCAGGGCCGCCCAGAAGAGGAACAGCCGCGCCGTGCTGCGCACCTCGGGCGAGGTTGTCATCACATCGATGATTGCACCGCCGCCAAGCGCAAAGGCCAGGGACAGCGCCACCGCCCCGCCAAACGCCCAGAAAGAGGCCAGCAAGGCCGCCCGGCGCATCCGGTCGCGGCTCTTTGCGCCCACGGCGCCGCCCACCAGGGCCTCGGCAGAGAAGGCAAAGCCATCAAGCGCAAAGGCGGTGATCTCCAGAAACTGCAACAGCACCTGATTGGCCGCCAGTTGCACATCGCCAAGATCTGCACCGATGAACAGGAAGGTGGTGAAGGAGCCGGTCAGCAGAACCGAACGCACCATGATGTCGCCATTGACCTGCAGCATGCGGCGCAGCCTTGCGGGGTCGAATACCCGCCCCCAGTCGCGCCACTGATTGCCACCAAAGGCATCGCGGCACAGCCACAGCCCCAGCGCCAGGCCGCTCCATTCGGCGATCAGGGTCGCCGCCGCAACGCCCTCGACGCCCCAGTCGAGACCCAGAACGAACCACAGATCCAGCAGGATATTGAGCCCGTTCATCCAGATCTGCAGGATGAAGACGCCGCGTGTCCGCTCCATCGCGATCAGCCAGCCGGTCACGGCATAAAGCGCAATGGTGGCAGGTGCCCCCCAGATCCGAATGGTCAGATACTCGCGCGCCAGCGTCTCCACCTCGGCGCTGGCCGGAGCAAGGGCAAAGGCGCCCCAGAACAGCAGCGTCTGAAACAGGATAAAGACGCCCCCGGCCAATGCGGCCAGGATCAGCCCGCGCATCAAAAGGGCGCCGGTTTCAGCCATATCCCCGGCGCCACGCGCCTGCGCCGCAAGCCCGGTGGTGCCCATGCGCAGGAACCCGAAGATCCAATAGACCGTGGCTAGGATGACGGCGCCAATACCCACGGCGCCAATCGGAGCCGCCTGCCCCATCTGCCCCACCACCCCGGTGTCGACGGCGCCAAGGATCGGCACCGTCACGTTGGACAGCACAATCGGCACCGCGATCTTCAGAACCCGGCTGTGGGTGATTGGCGCCTCGGACGCGGCAGTCATCGCGACACCCGGTTCAATCCTTTTTCACGGGATCCTGTGGGATCAGGAAATGGCCGGTGGCCTGCGCGAACAGCCGGTCCTTGTGATCCTGCCAGGCCTCGACATGGACCGAGGCATAGCGGCGCCCAGCCCGGTTCACCGTGGCCCGCGCATAGGCATCACGCGGCAGGCCAGATCGCAGGTAATCAACTGTGAAATCGATCGTCTTGGGCTGGCGCGGCAGTTTGCCTGCTGTCAGCTCATTCGGGTCCAGCTCGCCGGATTCGATTTTCGGCCACAAATGCGCCCAGTTCAGTGTGACCACTGAGGTGACCTCAAGGAAAGCCGCCGTGACCCCGCCATGGATAGCGGGCAGGAACGGATTGCCGATCAGCTTCTCATCGAAGTTGAGGATCGCCGTCAGCTCATCCCCGCGCCGGTCAAAGGTGATCCCCAGAAAACGGATATAAGGCACGGCCTCGACAAGGGCGGCAAGGGCGGCATCGCGGCGCTGCTTGACCACCTGAACGGGTTCGGGTCGGGAACGGTTCAAAACCCTTTCTCCACTGTGAAGGCACCCGAAGCCGTAGCCACGGGGCGGTCGCTGTCGTCATCCATCGCAACCGCGCGGACAAAGGCAACGTTGCGGGTGATGTGATGGCAGGTGGCGCGGGTGACAATGGTCTGCCCCGGGGTCGCTGCCCGCATGTAATCGATACGCAGATCAATGGTTGCGGTGCCGCCGGGCGCCGAGGGATGGCTCATCACTGCCGCACCGCAGCAGGTGTCCATCACGGCCGAAACCGCGCCGCCATGAATAACGCCCGTTTCTGGATCACCGATCAGTTTTTCATCATAAGCCATGGTGATCTCGGCCATGCCATCGCCGATTTCGGTCAGCACCATGCCCAATTCACGGGCGTGGGGGATGGCTTCGATGAACTGGCGCGCCAGCTGGGTCTTGTCCGCCATAGGGGCGTTCCCTTTGATCTGTTTGGTCTTTGTATGCGCAACCTTGGCCCTGCCCGCCCCAAAGCGCAACCCCGTGATCACAGCGCTCCGTGACGTCGGGTGAAGTTGCCTGCTGCGGGTGCTTGCACTGTTTGCCGCAGTTGCATAGGTTCGCGGCCAAGGGGAGAAAGTGGATGACCGAAGCCAGATTGTCATTCAAGGAAATGTGCGCTGCGTTCGACGTGACACCGCGTACATTGCGCTATTACGAGTACATCGAGCTGCTGCAGCCCGATCGCGAAGGGCGGTCGCGGTTCTACGGCCCGCGTGAAAAGGCGCGGATGAAGCTGATCCTGCGCGGACGCCGGTTCGGCTTTCAGCTCGAAGAGATCAGGCAATGGCTGCTGATCCGCGAAAACGAAGGCGATCAGGCGCAAATGCAGGCCTTTGTGGAGATGGCGGACCGGCAGATGATCGAGCTGCAAAAGCAGCGCGAACAGCTGGATGAGGCCATGGAAGAACTGAGCGCCCTGCGCGTCACCACCTTGGCGCTGGCAAAGTAAAACTCAAATACCCGTTTCGGCGGCTCTGGGACCACCGGCTTCACAGGCGTAACTGTGGAGCGCCGTTGGGCTGTCCGCTCTGCATGTCCTACGCACGGAACAGGATTCGCCGCACCGCCGCATCGAATCCCGAAAGATCCGACCTGAATTCCGCCTTTACCCCTGCCCCGGCTCCCCCTTTCGCCGGATTTACCAGGCGTTCCGGGGGCCGACGCTGCGTCACAAATGGCTCTCTCCACGTCACCCACGCATGTGACGTAGCGTACAGCTTACGTAAACGTCAAGAAGATGTTGTAAAACACGCCTCAGCTGTTCAATTTTAGGCTGCACCCAGCAGTCAAGAGTGACGACGATGACCGAAGAGACAAAATCCATCCGTCAGATGTGCGATGAGTTCGACGTGACTCCGCGCACCCTGCGGTTTTACGAAGCCAAGGAACTGTTGTTCCCGATCCGCGACGGCCAGAAACGCCTGTTCACCAAACGGGACGGCGCACGCCTGAAACTGATCCTGCGTGGAAAACGGTTTGGCTTCAGCCTTGAGGAAATCCGCCAGCTTCTGGACCTTTATCACATCGGGGACCAGCAGCTGACGCAGCTGTCGCGCACCTATGATGTCGCCTGCGAACGGCTCGCCGATATGGAACGCCAGCGGGACGAGCTGAACGAAGCGATCGAAGATCTGCAACAGCAGCTGAAATGGGGCGAAAGTGTCATCGCCTCGATGAAATCCGAACAGGAGGCTGCCGAATAACCGGTTGCCCCGCCCCGGCCTTCCGCCCTTCGGGAGGTCACGCCAGACAAACACTGAAGAAATTCAACGAGGACCGCGATGCCCGTTTACAATGCTCCCACCAAGGACACCCAGTTCATCCTGCACGATGTCTTGAAAGTCTCCGAGGCCGCCACGCCGGGATATAGCGAGTTGGAACGCGATTTCACCGGCGCCATTCTGGAAGAGGCTGGTAAGATCAGCTCCGAGGTTCTGCACCCGCTGAACGTGGTGGGTGATACCGAAGGCTGTCGCCTTGAAAACGGGATTGTCTACACCCCGACCGGGTTCAAGGATGCCTTTGAGCAGGTCAAGGAAGGCGGCTGGACCGGTCTGGATATGCCGGAACAATACGGCGGCCAGAACATGCCCTATGTGCTGGGCACCGCAGTGGGTGAGCTGTTCTCCTCGGCCAACCAGGCATTTGTGATGTATCAGGGCCTGACCCACGGCGCCGCCTCGGCGATCCTGGCGCACGGCACCGACGCGCAGAAAGACACCTACCTGCCCAAGATGGTGTCTTGCGAATGGACCGGCACCATGAACCTGACCGAACCGCATTGCGGCACCGATCTGGGCCTGATGCGCACCAAGGCAGAACCGCAGGCAGATGGCACCTACAAGGTGTCAGGCCAGAAGATCTTTATCTCGGCTGGCGATCACGACATGTCCGATAACGTGATCCATTTGGTTCTGGCCAAGATCCCCGGCGGCCCCGACGGCATCAAGGGCGTCAGCCTGTTCATCGTCCCGAAATTCATCGTCAACGAAGACGGCTCGGTCGGCGAACGCAATGGCGTCTCGGTGGGCAATATCGAAAAGAAGATGGGCATCCACGGCAACTCGACCTGTGTGATGAACTATGACGAGGCGACTGGTTACCTTCTGGGCACCGAGCACAAGGGCATGCGCGCCATGTTCACCATGATGAACGAGGCCCGTCTGGGTGTCGGCATGCAGGGCGTTGCCCAGGCCGAGGCCGCCTATCAGAACGCTGTTGAATACGCCAAGGACCGCCTCCAGGGCCGTGACGTGACCGGCGTCAAGAACCCCGATGGCCCGGCCGATCCGCTGATCGTGCACCCGGACATCCGCCGCAGCCTGATGGATCAGAAAAGCTTTGTCGAAGGGGGCCGTGCCTTCCTTCTGTGGGGCGCAACCATGATCGACAAGGCGCACCGCGACGGTGACAAGGACGCCGACGGTCTGGTCTCGCTGCTGACTCCAGTGATCAAGGGCTTCCTGACCGACGAAGGCTACGACATGACCGTGAAGGCCCAGCAGGTCTATGGCGGCCACGGCTATATCGAAGAACACGGGATGAGCCAGTACACCCGCGACGCCCGCATTGCGCAGATCTACGAAGGGGCCAACGGCGTTCAGGCGCTCGACCTCGTGGGCCGCAAACTGGCGCAGGACGGCGGCAAGCACGTCATGGCCTTCTTTGATCTGGTGAAAAATTTCTGCAAGGAAAACGCTGGCATCTCCGATACTTACGCCAAGGATTTCATTGAACCTCTGAAGGCCGCCTCCAAGGATCTTCAAGCCGCGGGCATGTATTTCATGCAGAACGGCATGAAGAACCCCAACAACGCGCTTTCTGGCTCTTATGACTTCATGCACATGTTCGGTCATGTCTGCCTTGGCCTGATGTGGGCGCAGATGGCGAAGGCGGCGCATGCGGCGCTGGAGGCCGGAACCTCTGACGCGGCGTTCTACGAGACAAAGCTGACCACCGGCCGTTACTACATGGCACGGCGCCTGCCCGCCACGCAGCTGCACCTTGTGCGCATCCAGAGCGGTGCGGATACGGTGATGGCGCTGGACGCGGCAAGCTTCTGATCCTTTCGGGGCGTTCCAACCGGGACGCCCTGCTGCCTTCCCTTCCGGCCCGGTGCCCAGACCAAAAGGACCACCGAACCATGCCAAAACGGTTCCGCCTGACCCGCCACTTTCCGGTTGCCATGACCGAGGATGGTTATCGCAGGCTGAAACGTTTTGCCCATGAGGCCGGGTTGGACGAAGGCGAGGCGCTGTCATTCCTTTTTGAGAATTTCGACAGCGTCACCGATAGCGAAAACCTGACCCACCGGCTGCGTCTTTTCAACAGCGCGCTGGAGGACAGAAAACGATAGGCACGCCGCAACGACGCGTGCTGAAAGGGAGAGACATGAGCACCGAGACCCGTTCCGCCTGGATGACAGACGAGCACCAGATGCTGGCCGACATGACGGCGCAGTTCATCACCAACGAATGGATGCCCAAATACGAAAAATGGCGCAAACAGGGGATGATGGACCGCGAGACGTGGAACCAGGCCGGTGAATTGGGGCTTCTCTGCCCCTCGATCCCCGAGGAATACGGCGGCGCGGGCGGTGATTTCGGGCACGAGGCCGCAATCCTGATTGAAGGCAGCCGCGCCAATCTGGCGAGCTGGGGCCATGGCATCCATTCCGGCATCGTTGCGCATTACATTCTTCAGTACGGCACCGAGGAGCAGAAGAAGCGCTGGCTGCCCAAGATGGTTTCGGGTGAGCTGGTTGGCGCACTGGCGATGACCGAACCCTCCACCGGTTCGGACGTGCAGCGGATCAAGACCAAGGCAATCCGCGATGGCAACGCCTACCGTCTGTCCGGGCAAAAAACCTTTATTACCAATGGCCAGCACGCCAATCTTATTCTGGTCGCAGCCAAGACGGATCCCTCGCAGGGTTCCAAGGGTGTGTCGCTGGTGGCGCTTGAAACCGACGGCGCCGAGGGCTTCCAGCGTGGGCGCAACCTCGACAAGGTGGGCCTGCATGCTGCCGATACCTCCGAGCTGTTCTTCGACAACGTCGAAATCCCGCCGGAAAACATCCTTGGCCAGGAGGAGGGCAAAGGCTTTTATCAGATGATGCAGCAGCTGCCGCAGGAACGTCTGATCATCGCCTGTGGTGCCGTAGGGGCCATGGAGGGCGCGGTCGAGCGCACCATCGCCTATTGCAAGGAACGCGAAGCCTTTGGTGGCCCGCTGACCCAGTTTCAGAACACCCGTTTCAAACTGGTGGAATGCCTGACCAAGACCAAGGTTGCGCGCGCCTTTCTGGATGAATGCATGGCCGAGCATCTGCAAGGCAAGCTGACCGTCGAAAAGGCGGCGATGGCGAAATACTGGACCACCGACACCCAAGGCGAAGTGTTGGACGAATGCGTCCAGATGCATGGCGGTTATGGCTTCATGCAGGAATATGCCGTCGCGGAAATGTGGGCTGACGCCCGGGTGCAGCGCATCTACGGTGGCACCAATGAAATCATGAAGGAACTGATTTCGCGCAGCCTTTGATCTGCTGAATTCCGTGGGAGGATTTGAAGAATGACCATCAAACTGCACTGCTTCGGAGAAAGCGGTAACGCCTATAAGGCCGCTTTGGCGCTTGAGCTGTCGGGCCTTGAGTGGGAGCCTGTCTTTGTTGATTTCTTTGCCGGGGTGAACCGCACGCCGGAATTCCGGGAAATGAACGTGATGGGCGAAGCACCGGTACTGGAAGACGGCGACATGCGCCTGACCCAGTCGGGTGCCATCCAGCAGTATATCACTGACAAAACCGGGAAATTCGGCGGCGCGCCGGAAGACAAATACGAGGTGCTGCGCTGGGTTCTGTGGGACAACCACAAACTCTCCAGCCAGGCGGGCATGACCCGGTTCCTGATGAACTTCCTGCCCGAAGACAAACGCCCCGATCAGGTGATCGGCTTCATGCAGGGAAGGCTCAAGGCCGCTTATGCGACGCTGAATGCCCATCTTGAGGGGCGCGACTGGATCGTTGGTGACGGGATCACCAATGCTGACCTTTCCTGCTGCGGCTACCTTTATTATCCCGAACCCTTCGGCTTTGACCGCGCCGAATGGCCCCATATCGACGCCTGGCTGACCCGTCTCAGCGAAACGCCCGGCTGGAAACACCCCTATGATCTGATGCCCGGCAACCCGTCGGACCGAGCTTGAGGAGATACTTATGACCGAAGCTTATATCTATGACGCGATCCGCACCCCGCGCGGAAAGGGCCGCAAGGACGGCTCGCTGCACGAGGTGACCTCGGTGCGCCTGTCCGCGCTGACCCTGAACGCCCTGAAGGCGCGCAACAATCTGGACGGTCACGCCGTCGAGGACGTGATCTGGGGCAACGTCACCCAGGTCATGGAACAGGGCGGCTGCCTTGCACGCACCGCGGTTCTGGCCTCGGATCTGGACGAAAGCATTCCGGGCCTCGCCATCAACCGTTTCTGTGCCTCGGGCATGGAAGCCGTGAACCTGGCCTCCAACCAGGTGAAAGGCGGCGCAGGCAAGGCCTATATCGCGGGCGGTGTTGAGATGATGGGCCGCGTTGCCATGGGCAGCGATGGCGCGGCCATCGCCGTGGATCCCTCGGTTGCGATGGAAACCTATTTCGTCCCGCAAGGCATCTCGGCCGATATCATCGCCACAGAATACGGCTTTTCGCGTGAGCAGGCCGATGCGCTGGCCGTTGAATCGCAGCGCCGCGCCAAGGAAGCCTGGGACGATGGCCGTTTCGACAAGTCGGTGATCGCCGTCACTGATCAGAACGGTCTGACCATTCTGGACCGCGACGAATATATGCGCCCGCAGACCGACATGCAGAGCCTTGGTGCGTTGAACCCTTCGTTCCAGATGATGGGCGAGCAGATGCCCGGCTTTGATGCTGTGGCCAAGCTGAAGTACCCGCACTTGGAGCGGATCAACCACATCCACCACGCGGGCAACTCCTCTGGCATCGTCGATGGCGCTGCCGCCGTTCTGATCGGCAACAAGGAGTTCGGCGAGGAATACGGCCTGAAACCCCGCGCGCGCATCAAGGCGACGACCAAGATCGGCACCGATCCCACCATCATGCTGACCGGCCCCGTGCCCGCAACGCAGAAGATCCTTGCCGACAACGGCATGGCAATCGGCGACATCGACCTGTTCGAAGTGAACGAAGCCTTCGCCTCGGTCGTGCTGCGCTTCCAGCAGGCGTTTGACGTGGACCCTGCCATCGTGAACCCCAACGGCGGCTCCATCGCCATGGGCCACCCGCTGGGCGCCACCGGCGCGATGATCATCGGCACGCTGCTGGACGAGTTGGAGCGCACCGACAAGGAAGTTGGTCTCGCGACGCTCTGCATCGCATCCGGCATGGGCGCGGCCACGATCATCGAGCGCGTCTGATGCCCAAGCTGAACCTGGCCGATATCCCCTGGCGGACCGGCTCCGCCTACCCCGGTAAGCTGGCAGAGGCGGTCGCGAGCCGCTCCAGCCAGCGCTTGGGCGATGCGGGTGGCCTCACGCAGTTTGGCGTGAACCTCGTTCAGCTGGAACCGGGTGGCCTGTCGTCCTTGCGCCATTACCACATGGAGCAGGACGAATTCCTGATGGTCACCGCCGGGGTCTGCACCCTGATCGATGATCACGGGGAAACCGAGCTACACCCCGGCGACTGCGCCACTTTTCCTGCAGGAGATGCCAACGGCCATCACCTGAAAAACAGCACCGACGCGCCGGCCACCTTCCTGGTGGTGGGCACGCGCACCGAAACAGAGACCGCTTATTACAGCGACATAGACATGATGGTGAAGGACGACGCCAATGGCTTCAACTTCACCCGCAAGGACGGCAGCCCGCTGACGGCTGACCAGATCGGAGACGAAACATGACTGAGTTTACGCTTTCCAAGGACGCCGACGGCGTCGCAACCATCACCTGGGATGTGCCCGGCAAGACCATGAACGTGATGTCCTTTGACGGGCTCATGGAACTGGAAGCCGCCATCGACGACGCATTGGCCGACGACGCGGTCAAGGGCATCGTGATCACCTCGGGCAAGGAAGGCTCCTTTGCCGGCGGCATGGACCTGAACCTGCTGGCGGTGATGAAGGAAGAGGCCGGAGACGATCCCGCGCGCGGCGTCTTTGACGGCATCATGAAAATGCACGCCCTGCTACGCAAGATCGAGCTGGCAGGCATGGACCCCAAGACCAAGAAAGGCGGCAAGCCGATTGCCACCGCCCTGCCCGGCACCGCCGCAGGCATCGGCATGGAGCTGCCGCTGTCCACGCATCGCATCTTTGCCGCGGAAAACCCCAAGGCAAAATATGGCCTGCCGGAAATCCTGATCGGTATCTTCCCCGGCGCCGGCGGTACCACCCGCATGGTACGCAAGGTGGGCGCCATCGCAGCCGCGCCGCTGCTGCTCGAAGGCAAGATGCTGGACGCGAAAAAGGCCAAGAGTGCAGGTTATATCGATGAGATCGCAGCCGATCCCGTCGCCGCCGCGAAAGAATGGGTGCTGAATGCCAAACCCGCCGATCTGGTGAAACCCTGGGACGCCAAGGGCTACAAGATGCCCGGCGGCGCGCCCTATCACCCGGCTGGTTTCATGAACTTCGTTGGCGCTTCGGCGATGATCAACGGCAAGACGCAAGGTGCCTTCCCGGCGGCCAAGGCGCTTCTGTCGGCAGTCTATGAAGGCGCGCTCGTCGATTTCGACACGGCATTGAAGATCGAGGCCCGCTGGTTCACTTCCGTGATCATGAACCCCTCCTCCGGCGCGATGATCCGTTCGCTGTTCCTCAACAAGGAAGCCCTGGAAAAAGGCGCCGTGCGGCCCAAGGACGTGCCTGATCAGCGCGTCAAGAAACTCGGCGTTCTGGGTGCCGGCATGATGGGCGCGGGCATCGCGCTGGTTTCGGCGCAGGCCGGTATGGAAGTGGTTCTGGTGGACCGCGATCAGGCCGCAGCCGACAAGGGCAAGGCCTATACCGAAGCCTATCTCGACAAGGGCATCAAGCGCGGCAAGGTCACTGCCGAGAAGAAAGAGGCGATGCTGGGTCTGATCAACGCAACGCCGGATCTGGACGCGTTGAAGGGCTGCGATCTGATCATCGAAGCGGTCTTCGAAGATCCGGCCGTCAAGGCCGAGATGACCCAGAAGGTCGAGGCGATCATCCCCGAGGACTGCATCTTTGCCTCCAACACCTCGACCCTGCCGATCACCGATCTGGCCAAGGCGTCGAGCCGTCCTGAGCAGTTCATCGGCATCCACTTCTTCTCTCCGGTTGAAAAGATGCTGCTGGTGGAGATCATCAAGGGCAAGGAAACCGGTGACCGTGCCGTGGCCAAGGCGCTCGACTATGTGCGCCAGATCCGCAAGACCCCGATCGTGGTGAACGATGCGCGTTTCTTCTACGCCAACCGCTGCATCATTCCCTATATCAACGAAGGTCTGCGCATGATCACCGAAGGCGTCTCGCCTGTGTTGATCGACAATGCGGCGCGTCAGCTGGGCTTCCCGGTGGGTCCGATCCAGCTCAACGACGAGACCTCGATCGATCTGGGCGCCAAGATCGCCCGCGCAACCAAGGCTGCCATGGGCGATGCCTATCCCGACAGCCCGGCGGATGATCTGATCTTCTGGATGGAAGGTCTGGGTCGTCTGGGCCGCAAATCCAATGCCGGCTTCTTCGACTATGACGAAAAGGGCAAGCGGGTCGAATACTGGAAAGGCATGCAGGAAAAATACCCGCTGGCCGAAGACCAGCCCGATCTGATCGAAGTGCAGGAACGCCTGATGTTTGCGCAGGTGCTGGAAGCCGTGCGCGCGCTGGAAGAAGGCGTTCTGATGGATATCCGCGAAGGCGACGTGGGTGCAATCCTGGCTTGGGGCTTTGCGCCTTGGTCCGGCGGCCCGCTCAGCTGGCTCGACATCATCGGCACGCCCTATGCTGCCGAACGCTGCGATCAGCTGACCGAAGCCTACGGTGAGCGCTTTACCTGCCCGGCGTTGCTGCGGGAGATGGCGGAGAAGGGTCAGACCTTCTATGGCCGGTTCAATCCGGATGCAGCCGCCGCTGCTTAAGATTGGGCACTCAACAAACGAAATGGCCGACCCCAAACCGGGTCGGCCATTTTTCTTTCTCGGCAAGGCTCTGTAGAAAAACAAAGCCCTGACCGGCTCACCCAGTTTTTTATCGGGCGAAACCTCAGATCAGGGACGGAGCTCCCGAAGGGTCAATCGTGGGGCCAGCACCCAACCCCCCAAGTTGCTCTGCTGCAGCCATCGCCAGCACAAGATCGCGCGCCTCGGCTGCCGACAGTACATTGTAGAACTCAGGTGCGGCGGCGCCATTCAGCAGATCGCCTTGCATCGGTGCAAAGCCAAGGAAGCCAGCCTCCAAATAGATCACCTCGTCCCGGGCAAAGCGGGGGATGATCAACTCCATCCGCTCGCCTGGATGCAGGCGGCGGATACCGCGATAGCCGTCCAGCGCACAGGCGGGAACCACGGCAAAGGGATCGCCATGGGCGTCCTCGACCAGATCACTTTCTATCAGAACGCCCTGATCCGGCATCAGATACATCGGCACGCGGTTGTTCAGCGCGTCCTGCGGCACCAGCAGTGGGCAGAACACCGGATCCACGTCGCCTTCACCCACCAGCACCGTTTCGCGCCGCACTTCGACCAGTGGCTGCATGCCATGATCAAAGGTCAAAAGCTGGTCGCCGACAGTCAACGCCTCGACCGGGCGCCAGCCCAGGTTCGACGCCGCATGGGTTCCGGCCAGAAAACCACCCTGCCCAACCGACACCATCGGCGCCGCGCCCTCGGAAAAAGGGTTGCTGCGTTTCTGGAACCAATCAAGCATCTGCGATCCTTTCCGGCCTTTCGGTCCGGGGTGCCTGTCCCCTGCGCCGTTTAGCCTGTTACATCCGTTTCGCGCGGGCGGTTTTGCCCGTCTTAAACAGAGGTAAAGGTTAAACGTTAAAAGAATATTCAAATTGCTCGATTTCTTCAGCGCAGCTTGCCGCCAGTGCGGCGCGACTTTGAGGATCGTAATATTCCCGCCAATCCCGCGCCCGGACCGAGGCATTGGCCCGCTCTAGGTCCAGCCGAAAGCCGAGATGATCAAACAGCGGCTCAGCATCCTTCTCAAAATACTCGATGCGGATATAGGCCTGACACTGTTCGCTCCCGTCCGCATGGCGCATGTAGGAACGCGGCGGATGCGCACGAAACGCCGAAAGCGTATCGGAATGCAGGATAAATTCCCGGAAATCCAAGGCCTTGGATCGCGTGACTGCGGGATGATCGAACGTCTGGTCCCGCAGCCAGTGGTAATAGCTGACCGCCCGATCAAAGGGATTGCGCACCAGAGTAAAGGCAAAAAGCCCCCTCATCTGGCCCTCTGGCAGCAGCCCTTCGATATCTGCGAGGGTGGAATGCTTCCACAACCTACCCCGCGTCTGCACGTCCTTCAGCCGCCGCCGCCGGTTGCGCGCCTTGGGCGTATCCCCCAGCATCATGTCGTCCTTCATCGCCCGCGCCTCCAGCGCCAGCGACAGGGAGGTGCCCCCGGTTTTGGGGATATGGATAAAAATGAAGTTGCGGCCGGGGGACAGGATCATGACACCAGCCTATGCAGTCCCGTGGGAAAAGAAAACGGCGGACCGCTGCGATTTACGATCCGCGCAGGGCCAGTGTCGCCCCGGCCAGCACAATCAGTCCGATCCCCGCCATCTGCAGCAGATCCAGCGTCTGACCGAACACAAGCCAGGCAAAGGCGGGTCCGACGATGATCACCGAATATTCGAAGACTGCAACATAAGACGCCTCGCCCTGCTGATAGGCCTTGGTGATCAGGAACACCCCGACGACCGAAGCCATCCCCTGCAGCAGCAGCCAATGCGAAATCTCCCACACTGGCCAGACCCAGCCCCGGGTCACAAACCCATCGGCGCCCTCGGCCACTGGCAACGGCCAGATCGTGAGCCCGCCTAGGGCCACAGCCCCGATCACCGCCTGCGCCAGCAGCATGGCAAACAACATCGACACCGTGCTTTCGCCCCGGCACATCAGCCCGGTCGCCATAGATCCCAGCGCGTAGAACAGCCCGCCACAGATCGGCAGCAGGATCAGCCAGTCGAAATCGGACAGGTCCGGCTGCAACACGCACAGCACACCGACAAACCCCAGCACCACCGCCCCGATGCGGACCGGGCCAATACGGTGCTTCAGGAACAGCACCGAGATCAGCACGATCAGGATCGGCGAGGTGAAGAGCCCGGCCAGCGCCTGCGCCAGCGGCATCAGCGCGACGGCTGAAAAGTAGAACACCATCGACACCGCCACCAGAAAGCCCCGCAGCGCCACCGGCCCCAGCCGCTGAGGCCGTAGCCCGCCCAGGCCGGCCCGCATCATGACCCAGATCAACGGCAGGGTGATGACCGTACGCAACAAGTAGAACTGCCAGATTCCGATCTGCTCCGCCATGAGCGGCACGGCATTGTCACTGATACCGATGATGGCCATGGCGGCCAGCATCGCCTGCGCGGCTGTGGTCTGGCTGCCTGCCACGCCAGGGGGAATGGTCAATTGTTTCATATCTCTTTCAATGAAAGTAACTTTCGGCAATATCTGTCCTCTAAGCGACACGGCGCAGAATCATGGGAGGAAAATTCATGGGCTGGATGCAGGATGAAACGGGACTGGAAAAAAATGCGGCAAACTATGTTCCGCTGACCCCGCTGTCGCATCTGCGCCGGGCCGCGCATGTTTTTTCGGACGTTCCGGCGGTGGTCTATGGCAAGCACCGCAAGACCTATGCCGCCTATTACGACCGCTGCACGCGGCTGGCCTCGGCGCTGGCGGGGATGGGCGTGAAACCGGGCGATGTGGTCGCAACGCTGATCCCCAACCTGCCCGCCCAGGCCGAAGCGCATTTTGGCGTGCCCGCCTGCGGCGCCGTCCTCAACACCATCAACACCCGCCTGGATGTGGACACGGTCGCCTATATCTTTGAGCATGGCGAGGCCAAGGTCGCGCTGGTGGACAGCGAATTCCTGGCCCTCGCCGAAGCGGCCAAGGAGCGGATGGAGGGCGACGGACCGATCCTGATCGAAGTGCCGGACACCGAGGCGGGCTTTACCCCGTCGGGCCGCTATTCCGTTTATGAGGACGTGCTAGGCAATGCAGCGCATGATTTCGACTGGATCATGCCCGAGGACGAATGGGAAAGCCTGGCGCTGAACTATACCTCAGGCACCACGGGACGTCCCAAGGGGGTCGTCTACCATCACCGCGGCGCCTATCTGATGACCATGGGCACAGTGATCTCCTGGCGCATGGTGATGCACCCGGTCTACCTGACCATCGTGCCACTGTTTCACTGCAACGGCTGGAACCACACATGGATGATGCCGGTTCTGGGCGGCACGCTGGTCTGCTGCCGCAACATTACCGCGTCTGCTGTCTATAACGCGATTGCGGATGAAGGCGTCACACATTTCGGCGGCGCGCCCATTGTGCTCAACACCATCGTCAACGCCAAGGAAGAGGACCGCCGCGACTTTGACCACACGGTCGAGGTCTTTACCGCCGGCGCCCCGCCTGCCCCGGCGACGCTGGAGAAAATCGAAAAGCTCGGCTTTCACGTAACCCAGGTCTATGGCCTCACCGAGACCTATGGCCATGTCACCGAATGCCTGTGGAAAGGCGGCAGCTGGGACACGCTGGACCAGCAGGGCCGCGCCGCGATCAAGGCGCGTCAGGGCGTTGCCTTCCCGATGATGGACCATATCACCGTCGTGGATGACGACATGCATCAGATCCCGATGAACGCCAAGGATCAGGGCGAAATCGTCATGCGCGGCAATTCGGTGATGAAGGGGTATCTGAAAAACCCCGAAGCCACCGCCGAAAGCTTCAAAGGTGGCTACTTCCATTCGGGCGATATCGCGATCCAGCACCCCGATGGCTATATCCAGATCGCCGACCGTGCCAAGGACATCATCATTTCGGGCGGCGAGAATATCTCCTCGGTCGAGGTAGAGGGCGTGCTGATGGCACACCCGGATGTCAATCTGGCTGCCGTTGTGGCCAAGCAGGACGACAAATGGGGAGAGGTTCCCTGCGCCTTTGTCGAACTGAAAGAAGGCGCATCTGTGGATGAGGCCGGGCTGATCGCCTTCTCCCGCGAGACGCTGGCTGGGTTCAAGGCGCCCAAAAAGGTGGTGTTCCAGGAGCTGCCCAAGACATCGACCGGGAAAATCCAGAAATTTGAGCTGCGCAAGATCGCAAACGGCCAATAATATCGGCACCGGCGGGCCTGCCCGTCGGTTGCCTCTTGCATTCACCAAGTCTTATTCTTATTTTTGAATATGAAGGCGCCGCAGGGCGCGCGTATCAGAAAGGATAAGACATGACGATCAACAAAGCGGTTATGGCGCTTGCCGGTTTCATGGTGTTGCTGTCCGTGGTGCTGACGCAATTCGTGTCGCCCAACTGGGTCTGGCTGACGGTCTTTGTCGGCGCCAACCTGTTTCAATCGGCCTTCACCGGCTTTTGCCCGGCAGCGATGATCTTTGCCCGCATGGGACTGAAACCGGCCTGAGGCTCAGCCGTCGCGAGCCTGCGCACTGAGTTGTGAAATCCACGGCAAAGCGGTTTGCTGCCTTGCCGTGGGCCGTGCTATCCTGCGGCAAAGAAAACAACCGCAACGATACAGGCAGGCTGGATGACGGCACTCAGGGACTTCGAACGGCTGGAGGCTGCGGGTTTGTGGCGCGCAGCCCCTGATGCGCAACGCCGGGATGTGATCATCTCGGTTGGGGATGCGACCCTCACCATTACCGACATGAGCGACCGCCCCCTGGCGCATTGGTCCCTGGCGGCTGTCGAACGTGCCAACCCCGGCGAATTCCCGGCGATCTTTCATCCCGATGGCGATCCCGGTGAAACGCTGGAGATCGCAGAAGACGAAACCACCATGCTCGAGGCGATCGACAAGGTGCGGGCCGCCATTGATAGGCGCCGTCCGCATCCCGGGCGCCTGCGCGCGGCAAGCGTCCTTGCCAGTCTGGCCGTCCTTGCGCTGGTGGTATTTCTATGGCTGCCGAGCGCGCTGCAGAACCACGCCGTCAGCGTTGTGCCCGATATCAAGCGCAAGGCGCTGGGTCAGGCGCTGCTTGGCCGGATTGAGCGAGTTACCGGTCAGGCCTGCAGCACGGCGGACACGGTGCCCATTCTGGAAAAACTCGCGCTGCGCACAGGCGTGCGCCGTCTTGTTGTGTTCCGCTCCGGCCTCGCCACCAGCCTGCACCTGCCGGGTGGTATCGTTCTTTTGAACCGGACGTTTGTCGAGGATCACGAAGACCCTGCCGTGGCAGCAGGAGCCGTTTTGGCCGAACGGGCCCGGGCGGAGGCGCAGGACCCGCTGGCAGAACTGCTGGCATCAGGCGGTGTGCTGGCCTCTTTCCGGCTTCTGACCACGGGACAGCTGAAACGCGAGACACTCGATCACTATGTTGAAACGGTTCTCAGCACACCGCGCCCCGAGGTTGCGGATGAGACGCTGCTGGCCGAATTTGCCCGCACCGCGATCCCGTCCACCCCTTACGCCTATGCGCTGGATATCACCGGAGAGACCACCATCGGGCTGATCGAGGCCGATCCGATGGCAGGCCGGGTTCTGGAACCGGTTCTGAATGACCGCGACTGGGTGCGCCTACAGAACATCTGCAGCTAACCCCAGGAAAACACAAAAACGCCCGGACCAAGGGCCCGGGCGCAATGGATTTCCCTGCGCGGAAAAGCGAGTTAGCCCGCCATGAGCTCCTGACCAAAATCATCGTCATAGCCCTGCCCCGAGAGATCCCAATCACCATGGGCACTGGGCGTTGGAGCCGAAGCGAAAGACGAAGACGAGGGTTTGAACTGCGCCACCAGTTGCGCCAGCTCGGTCGCGGCCTGCTGCAACGACTTGCCTTGCTCACTGGATTTCAGAACCATGCTCGCGTTCTGCTGCGTCACCCTGTCCAGCTCGGTCATGCCCGAGTTGATCTCGGATATGGTCGAGGCCTGCTCACCGGATGACTCTGCGATCTGGCTGGCCAGGGTCGACACCGACTGGATCTTGGTGATGATCTCGTCCAGAGATTTACCAGCCTCATCAACCAGTTCCACGCCGATCTTGACCTTTTCCGAGCTGCTCTGGATCAGTTCCCGGATTTCATTCGCCGAATTGGCCGACTTCAGCGCCAGCGACCGCACTTCGGAGGCCACCACGGCAAAACCACGGCCGGCCTCACCTGCGCGCGCCGCCTCAACCCCGGCATTCAGCGCCAGCAGATTGGTCTGGAACGAGATATCGTCGATCACGCTGTTGATCTCCGAAATCTTGCCCGAGGCCTCATTGATCTCCTGCATGGCCACGACGGTCCGCTTCACGATATCGCCGCTGCGCATCGCCTCGCTGGTGGTTTCGGCAATAGTGCCTTCGACCGCTTTTGTCTGTTCGGTGGCGGATTGTACATTGGAGGTGATATTGTCCAGTGCAGCCGCAGTTTCTTCCAGGGTCGCCGCCTGATTTTCGGTGCGGCGGGACAGCTCGTCCGTGCCAACCGCCATCTCGCCGATCTGACCTTCGATATCTCCGACCGTGCTCAGCACCCGCCCGATCACGTCATCCAATGCTTCGGCGGTCTGGTTGAAGTCGGAGCGCAGCGCGGCGTATTCAGCACTCATTTCCGTGGTGATCCGGTATCCGAGGTTGCCTTTGGACAGGTTATTCAGACCGTTCGCCAACTCCTGAACCACATCTGCCTGCTCCTTCGCGGCAGCGCGGGACTGCCCCTCAAGCTCGGCATTGGCGCGCATCGCCTCGACGAATTCGACAACCGCAGCAGCCAGACGCCCCAACTCGTCGCCTCGCGCCTTTTCCGGAACCGCGCTGTCGGTGTCACCATTGCGCAGCGCATCGATACGATCAACGATCCGGTCCAGCGGACGCGTGACCGAGGCGGCAGAGAAATAGACGATCAGGCCAATTGCAAGGCAGATCGCAAGACCGATGACCGCCGACTGCAGATAGAGAGCAGAGACGGTGTCCTGGATCGCGCTGTTGTCAAAACCCATCACCATTTCACCCACAACGGTGCCATCGGTGAGGGAGATCGGAAACTTGACGTAGACCACTTGATTGACCTCGGTGGTCTTCTCTTCCTGCGGATCCGCCAGCAGGGTTTCCACCGCCCCGGTAACTTCCGCGCGCCGGTCCTCGCTCACGAACACCTCGGTAAAGGTCTCACCATCGACCACGACCTGCGCGAACAGAGCGTTTTCCATATCGGCCACGCCCTGGATCACCCCCTGCGCCGCATCACTGTTGAAATCCCAGACCGCTGCAGCGACCGGAGGCCCGACAAACCGTTGCGCCAGCCCGACCTCATCCTCGAAGGCGTCAATCAAGGCGCTGCTGTGCTTGGACGCCCAGAAGACGGTGTAAGCAATGTTCGATACAACAATGCAGGCGAGGATGGGCAGCAGCAGTTTCTTCTTGATGGACATGCCCAAGAAACGTGAAAGCTGGCGTTTCATTATGGTGCTCCGGTTTGGTGACGAACGTGTCAGTGATCTTGAGGCCAGGCTGCATGCAGAGCTGCGTACACCCCCGGCAAGCAGGGTTCCGGGTTCAAAAATTCTTTTTGGAGGCGCCACGCATGGCGCCCCGTTTTCCCGAAGGAGAGGTTATGCGCCTGCCGCACGCAAAGGGTCGTTCCCCCGCGAAGGCAGATTGCACAGGGTGGCAGGCGCGGGCCGGGTTAGACCGACACGCCTGCCACCGCTGCGGATCAGAAGGACATGTAGTTGTCTTCCAGCGCGTCCCGGTATTTGTCGGTCCAGCGGGTGTTGATCTCCTGGATGGTTCCATCTGCTTCCAGCTCACCAAAGCAGCGGTCGAAATCAGCAGCAATCGCCGGATCCCGGAAGCTCATGACATAGGGGCTGGGTTCAAAGATGGCGCGGAATTCAAGCGGCTGGCTGGCGTCGACACCAGCGGAAGAACCAGCTTCCTGCAGCTGGCGGCTGAACTCTGCGAAGAGCATGCCATCGCCCAGAATGCCATCGACCCGCTTGCCATAGAGCAGCTTGCTCTGGGTCTTCTGGTCAGCCATCTCGCGATAGGATTTGAAGCCTGCGGTTGCCCCATCCAGACCGGGAATGATGTTGCTCGCGCCCTCAAAGGCCACGATGTTCCAGCCATCCAGATCCGACAGCGCATCGGCCTGCTGCCCTGAAGAGGTCAGGAACGAAACACCATTCTGATAGTTGATGTAGGTCTTGGTTTGTGTCCCGGCTGTGGGCATGCCCAGCGGCACGGTGGCCACCGCATCACCAGACCCTTTTTCGAAGGACTGCCAGTGACGGGTAAAAGGCTGCACCTTGAAAACAGCGCTGTGGCCGCAGTGCCCCAGAACCGCCGAGATAATCTCAGCCTCGCGCCCGGTGCCATCCTGATTGATCATCGGAGGCAGATCACCGGCCATGACTGTAATTTCGGCCGCGACTGCGGGATTGGAAAAGACGAGAAGAGACGCAGACACACATGCTGCAATTCCGAACTTCATACTTCGCTCCTGGTATTGAGTACCAAGCCAAAGAAGTCGATTCGTCTTAACGGGTGCTTATCACTCACGCGCCTGTAGGTTGCAAAAAAGGTCATAACTTCGCGAAAAATTGACCTGCACATAAAATGTGCATCAATGTGGAAGCGCCTCGAAAGCGGCGCGAAATATTATTTCCAAAACAAGCCACACTTTGAACACTTACGTCTCTCTGGAGGGTCAACGTATTCCCGCGCAAACAGAGATAGTCGGCCGCCGAAGGCAATCCGCCAATAGAAAACGGGCCCCAAATGGGGCCCGCTGTCCTTCTTCAATTGAGACCGCGCCTTACTCTGCCGCTTCGGCGTAGTCCTCCAGCGGCGGGCAGGTGCAGATCAGATGGCGGTCACCATAGACGTTGTCGACCCGGTTGACCGGTGGCCAGTATTTGTCGACGCGGAAGGCGCCCGGCGGGAAGCAGCCCTGTTCGCGGCTGTAGGGACGGTCCCAATCCTTGACCAGATCCTCCATCGTGTGCGGCGCGTGTTTCAGCGGGTTGTTCTCCCCGTCGATACGGCCTTCCTCGATGTCGCGGATCTCTTCGCGGATCGACAGCATGGCCTCACAGAACCGGTCCAGTTCGGCTTTGGTTTCGGATTCCGTCGGCTCCACCATCAGGGTACCTGCCACCGGCCAGCTCATCGTCGGGGCGTGAAAACCGCTGTCCATCAGACGTTTGGCAACATCGTCCACGGTGACATGAGCACTGTCCGCATAGGGGCGAGTATCCAGGATACACTCATGCGCGACGCGGCCCGAGGGACCTTTATACAAGACGTCGTAGGCCCCTTCGAGCCGCTTGGCGATGTAGTTAGCGTTGAGGATCGCCACCCGCGTCGCCTGGGTCAGACCGGCGCCCCCCATCATCAGGCAATAGGCCCAGCTGATGGTCAGGATCGAAGCCGAGCCGAAGGGCGCACCCGACACCGGACCTTCTTCGCCGCCGGTTTCGGGATGGCCCGGCAGGTGCGAGACCAGGTGCGATTTCACACCGATCGGTCCCATGCCGGGGCCGCCGCCGCCATGCGGGATGGCAAAGGTCTTGTGCAGGTTCAGGTGGCTGACATCGCCGCCCAGATCACCGGGACGGGACAGGCCGACCATGGCGTTCATATTGGCGCCGTCGATATAGACCTGACCGCCCAGATCATGGGTGATCTTGCAAACCTCATGCACGGTTTCCTCGAACACGCCATGGGTCGAGGGATAGGTAATCATGCAGCCCGCAAGGTTGTCGCGGTGCTTTTCCGCCTTGGCCCGGAAATCGTCGAGGTCGATATCACCGTTCTCGGCCGATTTCACCACCACGACCTTCCATCCGACCATCTGCGCCGAGGCCGGGTTGGTGCCATGCGCCGAGACCGGGATCAGGCAGATGTTACGGTGCCCTTCGCCGCGCGCCCGGTGGTAGGCTGCAATGGTCAGAAGACCGGCGTATTCACCCTGCGCGCCGGAGTTCGGCTGCATCGAAATCGCGTCATAACCGGTGATCTGACACAGTTTGTCGGACAGATCCGTCACCATCTCACCATAGCCTTCGGTCTGGTCTGCCGGGGCAAAGGGGTGGATATGGGCGAACTCGGGCCAGCTGAGCGGCATCATTTCGGCTGCAGCGTTCAGCTTCATGGTGCAGGAACCCAGCGGGATCATCGCCCGGTCCAGCGCCAGATCGCGATCCGCAAGACGACGCATGTAGCGCATCATCTCAGTCTCAGCCCGGTTCATGTGGAAGATCGGATGGGTCAGGTAGTCCGAGGTCCGATGCAGGTTCTCTGGCACCCGGTATTCCGGGGTGAAATCATCATCCTTGCGAACAATCCCAAAGGCGCGCCAGACGGCTTCGATGGTTTCCGGACGGGTGGTTTCATCCAGCGTGATCCCAACCCGGGTTTCACCGACGCGGCGCAGATTGATACCTTCATCGACCGCGGATTTCAGGACTGCCGCCTGCAACGGGCCCACATCAACGGTGATGGTGTCAAAGAACACCTTGGGATCGACCTTGAAGTTCGCCTCTTCCAGCCCTTTGGCCAGACGTACGGTCTTGCG
The DNA here is from genome assembly GCF_041008815.1 of Pseudophaeobacter sp. A-200-2. Lineage (NCBI taxonomy): Bacteria > Pseudomonadati > Pseudomonadota > Alphaproteobacteria > Rhodobacterales > Roseobacteraceae > Pseudophaeobacter > Pseudophaeobacter sp. A-200-2. The sequence goes on from NZ_JAXGFU010000001.1 coordinate 469,443, forward strand.
GTGGATACGCTGCGCAATCGCCTTCAGCCCCTTGGGACCATGGAAAACGCCATACATCGAGGCCATCACAGCCAGCAGCGCCTGCGCGGTACAAACGTTCGAGGTCGCCTTTTCGCGGCGGATGTGCTGTTCGCGGGTCTGCAGCGAAAGGCGGTATGCCTTGTTGCCATGGGCATCGACCGAGACGCCGACGATCCGGCCCGGCATCGCGCGCTTGTAGGCATCCTTGGTCGCCATATAGGCCGCATGCGGCCCGCCTGCCCCCATCGGTACGCCAAACCGCTGGGTCGAGCCGACAGCGATATCGGCGCCCATGGCACCGGGCTCTTTCAGCAGCGTCAGCGCCAGCGGGTCGGCAGTGACCACGGCGATTGCCTTGTGCGCGTGCAGCTTTTCGATATGGGGGGTGAAATCGGTCACGTGACCATAGGTGCCGGGATACTGGAAGATGGCGCCAAACACCTGCTCGGGGTCCATCTTCTCCGGATTGCCGACGATCACCTCGATGCCCAGCGGTTCGGCGCGGGTCTTGATCACGGCGATGTTCTGCGGGTGGCAGTCGCGGTCGACGAAAAACGCCTTGGCCTTGGATTTGGCAACCCGCTGCGCCATGGTCATCGCTTCGGCGGCGGCGGTGGCTTCATCCAGAAGCGAGGCATTCGAAATTTCCAGACCGGTCAGATCGGAAATCATCGTCTGGAAATTCAACAGCGCCTCAAGACGACCCTGCGAGATTTCCGGCTGATAGGGGGTGTAGGCCGTGTACCAGGCCGGGTTTTCCAAAATGTTGCGCTGGATCGCGGGCGGGGTCACCGTGCCATGATAGCCCTGCCCGATCAGCGAGGTCATCACCTTGTTCTTCTGGGCGACTTCGCGCATGTGGAACAGCAGCTCGCGCTCGGACAGCGGGCGACCAAAATCCAGCGCAGCCTTTTGCCGGATCGACGCCGGAACGGTGTCGTCGATCAGCGCATCCAGACTGTCGGCGCCCACGACGCGCAGCATCTCGTCCATCTCCTCGGGAGACGGGCCGATGTGGCGGCGGTTGGCAAAGTCATACGGCAGGTAGTCCGTCGGTTCAAAAGACATGAGGCACCCCTTCAGGTTCATGTTTCAGGCAAAACCCTATCATTCGGGCAGGCCCGTTCGCACAGCGCAGAGGTTCCCCGCCCCCGGATCTAGCGGCGGGGAATGAGAAATCAGCCGATGAACGCCTTGTAACCGGCTTCGTCCATGTAATCGTCCATCGGAGACAGATCGGACGGTTTGATCTTGAAGAACCAGGCTTCGCCTTCGGGGTCTTCGTTGACCTTGCCCGGCTCATCCGCGATGGCTTCGTTGATCTCGACGATCTCGCCGTCCAGCGGCGACAGGATGTCCGAGGCAGCCTTGACGGATTCGATCACCACGATCTCTTCGTCCTTGGTCACTTCGCTGCCAACCTCGGGCAGTTCGACGAACACCACATCGCCCAGCTGTTCAGCAGCATGGGCGGTGATGCCCACGGTGATGATCTCGCCTTCGGCCTGCAGCCACTCGTGTTCTTCGGTATATTTCATGTCCACTTTCCCTTTGAACAAACGCGCCTGTTTTTCTGTTTCAGCGCTTGAAGTTGGCCGCCACGAAAGGCAGCGTTGCAACGGTGACGGGCGCACGTTTACCGCGCAGCTCGCCATAGATACGGGTGCCGGGCGTGGCCATGTCCGCAGGGACATATCCCATCGCCACCGGGCCGCCCTCGGTGGGGCCAAAGCCGCCAGAGGTGATCTTGCCGATGGGCGCGCCGCCCTCGGGTTCGGCAAACAGCTCCACACCTTCGCGCATCGGCGCGCGGCCTTCGGGTTTCAGGCCCACACGGCGCATCGCCGGCCCCTCTGCCATCTCGGCAAAGACATGCGCGGCGCCCGGAAAACCACCTTCGCGGTCGCCGCCGGGGCGACGCACTTTCTGGATGGCCCAGGTGAGCGAGGCCGCCGCCGGGCGGGTCTCTGCGTCAATGTCATGGCCGTAAAGGCACAGACCGCCTTCAAGGCGCAGGGAGTCCCGCGCGCCAAGGCCAATCGGCTCTACATCAGCGTGCGCCAGCAGGCGGCGGGAAAACGCCTCGGCCTGGTCTGCAGGTACGGAGATCTCATAGCCATCCTCGCCCGTGTAGCCCGAGCGGGAGACCCAGATTTCGGCCCCATCTGCATCCAGGGTGGCCACATCCATGAATTTCATGTCCTCGGCGGCAGGCGCAATCGCCGAAAGAACCGCCTCGGCCGCAGGACCCTGCAGCGCCAGCAGCGCGCGGTCAGTAATGGGGGTAACAGTCACAGCCGGTTCCAGCGCCGCCTTCATGCGGGCGATATCGGCCTCTTTACAGGCAGCATTCACGACCACGAACAGGTGATCACCGCGATTGGCGAACATCAGATCGTCCTCGATGCCGCCCAGATCGTTGGTGAACAAACCATAGCGCTGGCGCCCTTCCTTGAGGCCCAGCACGTCCATCGGCACCAGCGTTTCGAATGCCTCGGCCACCGCCGCATAGCTCTCCCCGGTCAGGATCACCTGCCCCATGTGGCTGACATCAAAAAGGCCCGCCTTGGCGCGGGTGTGCTTGTGCTCGCCCATGATGCCCATGGGATACTGCACCGGCATCAGATACCCGGCAAAAGGCACCATCTTGCCACCCAGCTCTTCATGCAGGGCAAACAAAGGCGTCTTTTTCAAATCAGACGTGGTTTCATCAGACATGCGTGTCCGTCCCGTTGTCACGGCCGGTCCGATCCATCTGTTCGAATGGGTCCGGCATCCAAGTTCTGCGCAGATTTCGCCTGCACACTTCGATGCCCCCTCTGTCCCTTGCGCCTGAGATCGCTATCCCTTCGGCGCCCCGGCACCTACGCCGGGGTCTCTCCAGAGTTTACTGCGTAGGCGGTCCCTTTGGCCTGAGAGTTTCCGGGGCGGTTGCTCCTTCGGCACCGGTTGGAGCGAGGTGATTCCGCTCCGCTGCGGTTCTCCCGTCTGCGCGCCCCGAAGCTAACAGCGTGCCGCCCGCCGTTCAAGACGCAAACGGCAGCAATACTGTCGCTTTCAAGGAAGTTTGATGCCGATTTCAGAACAGGTTGAAATATTCGGCCTGTTCCCATTCGCTGATGGTGTTCAGGTAACGATCCCATTCGAAGCGTTTGAGATGGGACAGATACCCCGTGAAGCCCTCCCCCAGAACGCCACTGAACAGATCGCTCCCTGCCTCGAATGCCGCCAGCGCCGCGCCCAGCGATTTCGGCAATTCCTGCGCCCCCTCACCATAGGGAGAGGTCGTGGGCAACGGCGCCTTGAGCCCCGCCGCGATTCCATCGCCGCCCGCGATCAGCTGCGCGGCAAAGGCGTAATAGGGGTTTGCGGAACTGTCCGGCGCGCGGTTTTCGATCCGGCTCGCGGGATCGCCGGGCGCCATCAGCCCGCGCAGCATGGCGCCGCGGTTGTCGGCGCCCCACTGGATCCGGTTCGGCGCCAGCTGGAACGGCATATAGCGTTTGTAGCTGTTGACCGTCGGTGCGATCATCAGCGACGAAGCCTCCGCATGGGTCAGCAGCCCGGCAATCCAGCCCGACGCCTCGGCGCTGAGACTGCCATCCGCCTGTGGCATGAACAGGTTGCGGCCCGTGGCGATATCCTGCAGCGACTGATGCACGTGCCAGCCGTTGGCCATCGCGTTCTCCAGCCGCGGCTTGGCCATGAAGCTAGCGTGCAATCCTTCGCGGGCACATACCTCCTTGACCATGGTACGGAACATCACCATCGCGTCCGCCTGCGTCACCGGATCGGCAGGGGCAAAGGTCAGCTCGACCTGGCTTGGCCCCATTTCAATCTCGACCGAGCGCACCTTCAGACCCAGCCCCTGCGCGTTGCGGCGGATGAGATCCAGCACGCTTTCCATTTCGCCATAACGGGTTTCGGTCAGATACTGGTACCCCTGCGCCAGATTGCGGGTCTCAACCGGCGCGCCAGGCATGCCCGACTGACCGTGATCGCGGGCATCGCTGGTCCGCTCAAAGACCTGAAATTCCACCTCCAGCCCCAATGTTGCAGCCATGCCCTGCCCGGCCAGCCGATCCACCGCCGTCTGCAGCACGGCTTGCGAGGCAAAGGGAACCGGGCTGCCATCGCGCATCACCGGCGTGCAGAGGATCCAGGCCGAATGCGGCGACCACGGCAGTACGCGGAAAGTCTCCGGACGCGGCACCAGCAGCACATCACTCGCCCCCTGCATCAGGCTGGCAGGACCGTCATCTGCCTCGCTCCAGACGGGAAAGGCGGTGCGATGCGAGGTATCTTTCAACAGCAGGGTCGAAGGCACATTGAGCCCCGCAGAGAACAGGCTGTCAAAGGCGTCGGCCACGATGGTTTTGCCACGCAGGATGCCGTGCTGATCGGCAAACAGAACCCGGACGGTTTCTATACCCTCTGACCTGACCCTTTGCAGCAGATCCGCCGCCTCAGCGCGGCATGCATCGGACAAGAGGCCAAGACGGGCCAGCTTGCCTGTGGAAATATCTTCGGCCATCTCGCCTCTTTCATCGCTATGCATCCGACCCTACCGGGGCCGGTGCTGGCTGTGGTGTTGCGTTGCTTCCGGGACGGTTCAGACGCTCGCATCCCAGGAGCACTGGCCGCGGCGCGCATCGTCTGCCTCTTCCGCCGCCTTTTGCCAATCGCCGTCCTGGGCGATCGAGTCATTGGAAATAGGCCCGAAAATGCTGCCAAGGTCCAGTCCGCCCGCCATCGGCAGATCCGCTTCGCGGCCTTCCTTCACGGCCGCAATCGCCGCCCGCAGCATACGACGGTAGCGGATGATGGCCACATCCGACTTGCCCAGATGCTCCTGCGTGCGGTCCTGAATGGCGCCCATGCTTTCAACTGCCCATTGATCGTGCACGTTGATGTCGAGCCCCATGCCCGTATAGGTCTCGCTTTCCTGCTCGGCCGGGTTATAGCCGTATTCGTTGCGCTTGTTCTTTTTCGGCGCATAGCTGGGCAGCACGTGTTCCTTGAGGCGCTGTTCGCGCATCAGCTCCTTGTTCACCGGTTTGTCGAAGCTGGTGAACATCGAATACCAATAACAATTCTCGTCATCGATCGGCACGTGCCACTGGGTGATGGTCATTTCCCGGCTCATCGGAATGCAGATCGCCTCGGGGAAGATCTGGTTGGTGACCCGCACGTGGCTGCGGCCATCCTCCATGTGGCGCAGGGCGGTGATTTTCAGCCCGTGATCGGCCTCTTCCACCTGAATTTCCGGGCGCGGATAGTCGCGCAGCAGCTTGGTCATCGGAATTTCGGTGTTGCCCGCCTTATCGCGGAACTGCTTGCCATAGCTGTCGGCGGGATCTTCGTCCTGCAGGAACCGGTGCAGGAAAGAGGCATGCGCCGGGTCGATCCCCACTTCCATTGCCTGCAGCCAGTTGCACTCCCACAGGCCCTTGAAGGCAAAAACATGCGTATCGGGTGCGCGGAAACAGTCAAAGTTAGGGAATTCCGGTGGCTCCCCCGGCCCCATATAGGCCCAAACGATACCGTTCTTTTCGACCACCGGGTAAGACGCGGTCTGGATCTTCTCGTGCATCCGGCTGCCTTCCGGCTCACCCGGCTGCTCAACGCATTGCCCCGAACGGTTGAAATGCCAGCCATGGAAGGGGCAGCGCAGACCGTTATCCTCAAGCCGCCCATAGCACATGTCTGCGCCCCGGTGCGGACAGTGCCGCCCGATGAGGCCGAGCTTGCCTTCGGTATCGCGGAACAGCACCAGATCCTCACCCAGCAGACGCACCGGCACCACCGGGCGCCCCTGCTGCAGTTCATCCGAGAGCGCCGCAGGCTGCCAATAGCGGCGCAGTACCTCTCCGGCATCGCTCCCCTTTCCGACGCGTGTCAGACTGTCGTTGAGTTCCTGGCTGATCATGGCGGGATCCTTATTCCTGTCTGCAATAATTCGAACCGAAGGTAACAGGCTGCAACGAGTGACTTGACGAAGTTCGAAATACGCACCAATATATGTTCATACGCACAATTACTGCGCAGCCTGAGGATCGGTGTCAAGACCTGTTCCCCTTATGGCGAGCGGCTTCTTTGGGACTTCGAATGAACAAACCTCCTCAGGACCGGAACATTTCATCCAGCTTTGCCAAGGGTCTGGCCGTCATGGCGACCTTTGACGCCGAAACACCCAGCCTCACCCTGGCCGAAATCGCGCGCCGCAGCGGACAGGACCGGGCAACTGCGCGCCGGGGGGCCCTGACACTGGTGCAAGCCGGGTATCTGCGGCAGGACGGCCGCATGCTATCGCTGACGCCGCGGGTTCTGGCGCTCGCGGGCGGTTTCCTGCAGGCCAACCAGTTCGGCCACCGAGTTCAGCCGGTGCTGAACCAGCATGCCCGCAAGCTGGAGGTCGGCATCACCCTTTGCATTCTGGATCAGGACCGGGTTCTGCTGTTGGCACAATCCACCGTCGATCAAGGACCGGTCACCTACGGCTTTACTGCAGGGGCGCATATCCCGCTGCTGCACACCAGTCTCGGACGGATGCTTCTGGCCTGCCTGCCGCCCGAGGAGGCGGGCGAAGCCGTCGCGCGCGCGGATAAACCGCGCCATACGGAGCAGTCCCTGACCCACCCCGAAGACATCACCAATCAGGTCGACCTCGCCCGTCGTCAGGGCTGGTGCCTGACCGACAGCGAATTCGAACCGGGCATTCTTGGCCTTGCGGTGCCCGTCTCCGTTCCGGGACAAACTCCGATCGTGGTTGGCGCCTCCGTCCCGCGCGGAAACAACCCCGAGGCCGACACCGGCGATCTGCTGCAGGGATTACAACTCTGCGCCGCTGATTTGCGCCAGTCCAAAGCCGTGGACTGCCTCTGATCGTTGCCCGCTCGCACCCCGGGGCGTCGGCTCCGGGGCATATTCAAAAATTATTGAACAATGTTTTTACCACGCCGCACCTTGGACCCGCGCGCGCATCGGCTCATAGTCGCTCCTGACGCGCGGTAACCGCCTGCCCAAACAATGCCAGGCGGGACAGTCCGCGCCCCATCAGAGCCTCACAAAGGACGGCGGCACCATGACAGAGCGCAGCTATTTCACCCCAACAGGCGGGCACCCTGGGCAGGACCAGCTGCTGACAGACCGAGCCATGTTCACCGATGCCTATGCGGTCATTCCCAAGGGCACCATGCGGGACATTGTCACCTCGGTGCTGCCCGGCTGGCAGGGCATGCGCATGTGGGTGATCGCGCGCCCGCTCAGCGGGTTTGCCGAAACCTTCTCTCAGTATATCGTCGAGCTGCAACCGGGCGGCGGCTCTGACACCCCGGAAACCGATCCGGCTGCGCAGGGCAGCCTGTTTGTTACCGCTGGCCAGGTCGAGCTCAGCATCGACGGCACCGCGCATGTGCTGGAGGAAGGCGGGTTTGCCTATGTGCCCCCGGGCAGCGACTGGTCGCTCCGCAATCCCGGCGCAGACACCGCCTCCTTCCACTGGATCCGCAAACAGTGGCAGTCCGCACCGGGCCTGACCGCACCCGTCTTTTTCACCGTCAACGAAAAGGATCTGTCGCCCCATATGATGCCTGGAACCGAGGGGCGCTGGGGCACCACGCGCTTCATGGATCCCGAAGACCTCTCCCATGACATGCATGTGACCATCGTCACCTTTGAACCCGGCGGCACCATTCCTTTTGCCGAAACCCATGTGATGGAGCACGGGCTTTATGTGCTGGAGGGTAAGGCAGTCTACCGGCTCAATCAGGACTGGGTCGAGGTGGAAGCCGGTGATTTCATGTGGCTCCGCGCTTTCTGCCCACAGGCCTGCTATGCGGGTGGACCGGGCCGGTTCCGCTACCTGCTTTACAAGGATGTGAACCGCCATATGCCGCTCACGCCCCTGCGCTGAACGGCCGGGTCGGCGGCTTTTCCTCGGACGCCCCATTGCAAACCGCAGCCGCGACGCTAGGCTGCGAGTACGTCTTTGCCTTCAGGAGCAGTCCGATGACTTTTGCTTTTGCCCCGGCCCGCACCCTTGCCCGCCTTGTTTTTAGCCGCCGCACAACGGTTCCCACTCTGGCGCTTTGCGCGACGCTCGGCGCGGGTATGCTGACGCTGCCCCCCACACCCGCCGCGGCCGGGGAGAAGGTGCAGGGAAGTCAGGTTACAATTCTGGGCCGCACCTGGATCGTCAGCCCTGTCGGCGATGGCACCGGTCGCTACCGGGCCGAGCGGCTGAACCGCAAGCTGGAAGCCTTCCGCCCTCCTGCAATGATCAGCGCCCGTCAGGCTGCGCGCGCCTACAAGGCCGCCACCGGCTGCACCGTCCGCCGCGACAGCATGCTGCGCACGATTTCCGGCGTCTACTACGCCGATCTGGTCTGCCGGTCGCGGTAACCGCGTACCGCGACGCCGCACGGCGCCTGCCACTCGCTCCCTTTTGCCTTCCCATTCAGATATTCATCGCCCCAATCCGGACCGGCTGCGCCGCTCCATTTCCGGGGCCGGAGAACAATTCATGAAAATTGCCATCAACGGATTTGGCCGCATTGGCCGCACCATCCTGCGCCAGATCCTGACACTGCCCGGATCCGAAAGCATCGAGATCGCCCGGATCAACGATATCGCACCGCTCGATATCTGCGCATACCTGTTCCAATACGACAGCACATTCGGCCCCTTCCCCGCGCCGGTGGAGACCGGAGAAGCCAGCCTGCACGTGATGGGGCGCACTATCCCGGTCAGCCATGCAGCGGACCTGACTGAGGTCGATCTGTCCGGTGTCGATGTGGTTCTCGAATGCACCGGCATCGCCCGAACCTCCGACGTGGCGCAACGCGGCCTGCAGGCCGGCGCGCGCAAGGTGCTGATCTCCGGCCCCTCCCCCGCCGCCGAACGCACCGTGGTTCTGGGCGCCAACGAGGATAGGCTGACAAACGCCCGCATCGTCTCCAACGCCTCCTGCACCACCAATGCCCTGGCGCCGCTGGTACGCCTGCTTGATGAACTCGCGGGCATCGCTTCAGCCCATATGACCACGATCCACTGCTACACCAACTCTCAACCTCTGGTAGATGCGCCCCGCGGCGATTTCGCACGTTCGCGTGCGGCGGCAATGTCGATGGTTCCAACCACCAGCTCGGCCACTCACCTGATCGACGAGGTCCTGCCGCAGCTGAAGGGCCGGATCAGCGGCGCTGCCGTCAGGGTGCCTGCCGCCAGTGTTTCCGCCGTCGATCTGGTGGCTAGCCTTGAAACCCCGTTCAGCGAAACTGACGCCCTCAGCGCGCTGAAGAAAGCCGTCGAAGGCTCTCCGGTGCTGGGCTGGACCGATCTGCCCCTGGTTTCCTCGGATCTGCGGGCCCGGCCGGAATCACTGGTGATCGCAGCGCCGGAAACCCGGATGTGCGGAGACCGGCAGATCCGTCTGTTCGGTTGGTACGACAATGAATGGGGCTTTTCCGCCCGCATGCTGGATGTGGCCCGGCTGATGGCGCAAAGCTGACCTCATCCCCGGCCCGATCTTGCCCCCGCTCCCAAGGTCTGGCTTCGGGGTCAAGGGCAGCGCAGCTGCCGCGCCTTGGCGCGGGCTCCCCTTGAGGCCGAAACCAGACCGATAGAATGGCGCAGGTACCTGAAGGCAGACCTGCCCTTCAGGCACCTCTCAGCAAAAAGAAAAGCGCCGCGCGGCAGCGCGGCGCCCGGCCCAACGGGACCAGATCATCACAGGATGATCGCAGGACGGGCGGGAGAGCCCCCGCCAATCCTTGGGACTTGGATCAGTCGTGCCCGAGGCTGCCCTGACCATGCCCCGACATGCCGCCCGAGACCTCCTCGGTGGCGCTGCCGGGCAGTTCCATGGGCAGCACCAGGTTCAGCACGATGGCGATTACCGCCGCTGGCAGTAGGCCGCTGGTCATCAGGATCCGCAGCGTATCGGGCAGATACTGCACCGCGCCGGGTTCCAACTGCAGCCCCAGCCCAACCGACAGGGAGATCGCAAAGATCACCATGTTGCGGCGGTTCCAATCCACATCGGACAGCATCGAAATACCTGCCGCGACCACCATGCCGAACATGACGATGACGCCGCCACCCAGCACCTCGATCGGAATGGTGCGGATAATGGCGCCGACCTTGGGCACCAGGCCGCAGATGATCAGAAAGATCGCGCCGCAGGTCACCACATGGCGGCTCATCACGCCGGTCATGGCGATAAGGCCGACGTTCTGGCTGAAAGATGTATTCGGCAGCCCGCCAAAGATCCCCGCAACCGCCGTGCCCAAACCATCGGCATAGGTCGCTCCGGCGATCTCTTTGTCGGTGGCCTCGCGCCCGGCGCCGCCCTGGGTGATGCCGCTGACATCACCCACGGTCTCAACAGCCGAGACAAAGGCCATCAGGCAGAAACCCAGGATCGCGGCAAAGGAGAACTCGAACCCGTATTTGAACGGCACCGGCAAGGCAAAGGCCGACGCGCGCGACCAGCTGGTTCCGATGGCCTCAAAGCTCACCATGCCGACCATCAGCGCGTAGATATAGCCCACGATCAGCCCCAGAAGCACCGCCGAAACCGACAGCATGCCACGGGCAAAGAATTTCAGTCCCAAGGTGGCAAAGATCACGATCAACGCGGCCGACCAGTTCAAGAGCGAGCCGTATTCCGGCTTACCAATGGCAGGCACGCCGCCTGCCGCGTACTGGATGCCGACCTTGACCAGCGCCAGGCCGATCATCGTCACCACCAGCCCGGTCACCAGCGGCGGCAGGGCAAAACGGATCTTGCCGATCACCGTCCCGAGCAACGCATGAAACAGGCCGCCGATCAGGACACCGCCATAAAGCGCGCCCAGCGCATCGACGCCCTTGCCCGCGACCAGCGGGATCATGATCGGCAGAAAGGCAAAACTGGTGCCCTGCACGATCGGAAGCGCGGCGCCAACCGGGCCGAGGGTGATCGTCTGCAGCAGCGTCGCCACCCCGGCAAACAGCATCGACATCTGGATCATGTACAACAGCTCGGGAAAGTCGGGCGAGTTCGAACCAAACCCGAACCCCGCCGCCCCGGCGACGATGATCGCAGGCGTCACATTGGACACGAACATCGCAAGCACATGCTGGATCCCCAGCGGTATCGCCTGGGTCAGCGGCGGCGTGTAATTCGGATCGCGCAGCTCTGCTGCCGTTCCGATGGAACCATCTGCCATTTTCATTTCCCTCTTCTGTTGGATCTGTTGGTGTTGTTATCGGTGCCACCTCTTATCGGGTGGGCTTGAAAACAGACGAGGCGCCCGTCAGGGGCGCCTCACCTCATATGCGGTATCGAACCAGTGTTCCTGCAGATTTGCGCCGGGACCGATCCGGTCCACCACGGCAAAGAGGCCGGGTTCGCATAGCGGCGTCAACACGCCGTGCCAGGTGCCACGGTGGAAATTGATGGCCTGACCCGGCTCTGTCTCAAAAGCCAGCGGCCTGCCCGGCGCATCGCCCAAATCTTGGGCAACAACCACAAGGAAACCCTGCCCCCCCATGGGGATAAAGGCCTGGCTTCCCTCCGGGTGGCGCTCCACCATTTCCAGCCGCATCGGCAGGCTGCGCGGCTCGGCGTTGAACAGGCTGAGGCCCGCGCGCCCGTCCGCAAAATCCATCTTTGCCCGGTCGTGATAACGCCCGCAGAGGCCCTGATTGATGATCTTGTCGGGCGCGCCGGAAATGTCGATCAGATCCCCGAACGGTGCAAAGGCCTCGGCGCTGATCGGCGTGATCTCGATGATCTCACTCATGGCAGGAGATCCTTCAGGCGAAATTCGGCAATCCGTTCAACCTGACGGCAGGCCTCGGCAAATTCGGTATCCCGGTCGTTTTCGATCCGCCGTTCAAAGGCCGCCAGGATTGATGCCTTGTCGTGATCGCGCACGGCGATGATGAAAGGGAAACCGTGTTTTTCCACATAAGCAGTGTTGAGCTGCGTGAAGCTCTCCCGCTCAGCGTCAGTCAACGCGTCCAGCCCGGCGCTGGCCTGTTCTGAAGTGCTTTCTGCGGTCAGGCGTTTCGCGGCGGCCAGCTTTCCGGCCAGATCCGGGTGGGCGGTCAACACGCCCAAACGCTCAGCCTCGCTGGCGGAGCGGAACATCCGGCACAGCGCATTGTGCAGCCCCAGTGCCGTGTCATGCGCCGGTCCCAGCTCCAGATCAAAGGCGCGTTCGGCGATCCAGGGAGAATGTTCGAAGATGCCGCCATAGGCCGCGACAAAGCTTTCCCGCTCCATCTGGCTCGGACGCATGTAGCGCTTGTGCGGGTGGGTCTCTGCCCAGTGATCGGCGATATCGGCCCGGCGCGGACACCAGACGCCCTCAAACCCTTGGATATAATCAAGGAACCGCTTCAGCCCTGCGGCCTTGCCCGGTCTGCCGATCAGACGGCAATGCAGACCCACCGACATCATCTTGGGCACTCCGGCCTCTCCTTCGGCATAGAGCACGTCAAAGGCGTCCTTCAGATACTGAAAGAACTGCTCGCCCGTGATGTAGCCCGGTGCGGTGGCAAAGCGCATGTCGTTGGCTTCCAGCGTATAGGGAATGATCAGCTGGTCCCGATCGCCCACCTCGAGCCAATAGGGCAGATCGTCGTCATAGGTATCCGAGATATAGTCGAACCCGCCTTCTTCGGCGACCAGCCGCACGGTATTGGCGCTGCAGCGCCCGGTGTACCAGCCGCGCGGGCGGGTTCCGACCACCTCGGTATGAAGGCGCACCGCCTCAGCGATCGCGGCGCGTTCCTCCGCCTCGGGCATGTCCTTGTGCTCGACCCATTTCAGCCCATGGCTGGCGATCTCCCACCCGGCGGACTTCATCGCGGCCACCTGCTCAGGGGAGCGCGCCAGCGCAGAGGCGACGCCATAGATGGTGACCGGGATATTCGCCCCGGTGAACATCCGGTGCAGCCGCCAGAACCCGGCGCGGGCGCCGTATTCGTAGATCGACTCCATGTTCCAGTGCCGCTGCCCCGGCCAGGGCGCGGCCCCGGCGATATCCGACAGAAAGGCCTCGGACGCAGCATCCCCGTGCAGCACGCAATTCTCGCCGCCTTCTTCATAGTTCAGCACGAATTGAACCGCGACCTTCGCACCGCCCGGCCAGGCTGCATCCGGAGGGGTGGCGCCATAGCCGATCATATTGCGCGGATATCTGTTCATGGTCTGCTGTCTCTTTGTTGATGTCGCCCGCCACTTTGGCAGGCAACCGCAAGCATAACCTCTATAATGGCAGAGGACCTGGCCCTTTTATCAAAATTTCCCGAAAACACTGTCAATCCGGCGCCATTTGCTCAACTCTCGCGCTTGGTGCAGGAAGAACAGACATAGCGAAGGAACTGCCAATGACCGGATACCTTACCACCCATGTTCTGGATACCGCCCGCGGCTGCCCGGCCGAGGGGCTGTCGATCACGCTTTATCGTGTCGAAGGTGGCACCCGAACCGAGCTGGCGCAGATGCAGACCAACGCAGATGGCCGCACCGACAGTCCGATCCTGCCACAGGGGGAGTTTGCGACCGGCACATACGAGTTGGAGTTCGACGCAGGCGGCTATCTGCGCGCCACCGGTCAGACCGCAGAGGAGCCACTGTTCCTCGACGTCGTGCCGATCCGGTTTGGCATCAGCGATCCAGAGCTCCATTACCACGTGCCGCTGCTGCTATCGCCCTATGGCTATTCCACCTACCGTGGCAGCTGAACGCCGCATCGGTCAGGCGCCGGGATCCTCGGCGCCCGTTTCGGTCTGGCGCATCGCCCGCGCCATCCGCTCGGTCATGAAATCCATGAACAGCCGGGTTTTCGGATCCTGATGGCGCCGGTGGGTGTAGAGACAGGCCATCTGCACCGGCACCGGCGGCGTCGCGGTGGCAACCGGCACCAGCCGCGCGGCCTCCAGATGCGGCGCCACCTCGAACACGGGTTTGAGGGCGATCCCCTCACCAGCCAGAGCCCAGTCGGTCAGCACATCGCCATCATCGCATTCATAGCGCCCGGAGACGGCAAAACGCTGCGGCCCCTCCGGGGTTTGCAGCATCCACTGAAACTCACTGGCGCCGGGATAGCGCAGGTTGAGACAATTGTGCCCCTCTCGGATCAGTGCCGCCCCGTCCTTTGGCATGCCACAGCGAGCAATATACTCCGGCGCCGCAACCAGAACCCGGCGGCAATCGGCGATCTTGCGGATCCGCAGGGTGCTGTCTTCGGGTTGCCCCAGAAAAAACGCCAAATCCAGCCCTTCGGTGGTCAGATCCACCGCCCGGTCCGATAGTCGCAGGCGCAGGTTGATTTCAGGATAGCTACCCAGGAATTCCGGCACCGCAGGCGCAACCAGTCGCCGCCCCACCCCCAGCGGCGCCGCGACGAACAGCGTGCCGCGCGGCGCATCGGTCAGGTGCATCACCTTGGCCTCGGCCTGATCCACCGCGTCCAGCACCGTGACCGCGCCGCTATAGAACACCTGTCCCTGCTCGGTCGCGGTCAGGTTGCGAGTGGTGCGCTGGAACAGACGAACGCCCAGATAATCCTCAAGCTGGGAAATCCGTGCCGAAGTTACAGCCGGAGAGATCCGCAGATCCCGCCCTGCCGCCGACATGGAGCCAAGTTCATAGACACGCACAAAGGTGCGGATATTGTCGAGGTAAGACATGGACGGGGCCGATATTATTCCAGAATTTTTGATACAGCTTGGATTTTATCTGCAATACCGAAGAATGTCCCCCTTGCCTAGGGTAAGGGCCAGAGACCGGACTGAGACCAGAAAGCAAAGACAATAGGGGCGTTTGCGCATGTATGAACTCGTGATGATGTGGGATTGGCTGGGCTTTGCCATCCGCTGGCTGCATGTGATCACCGCGATCGCCTGGATCGGCTCGTCCTTCTATTTCATCGCGCTGGACCTGGGCCTGCGCAAGGCGGCGGATCTGCCCCCCGGCGCCCATGGCGAAGAATGGCAGGTCCATGGCGGCGGCTTCTACCATATCCGCAAATACCTGGTGGCCCCGGCCGAGATGCCGGAGCATCTGATCTGGTTCAAATGGGAAAGCTATTCGACCTGGCTCTCCGGCTTTGCGCTGCTGATGGTAGTCTACTGGGCCGGGGGTGAGCTTTACCTTATCGACCAGTCCAAGGCGGATCTGTCCCTGTGGCAGGGCATCGCGATCTCTGCCGCCACCTTGTCGATTGGCTGGCTCGTCTACGACCGCCTGTGCAAATCCGGTCTGGCCGAGCGCCCTACCCTGCTGATGGTACTGCTGTTCGTACTGCTGGTGGCCATGGGTTGGGGACTCAATCAGGTCTTCACCGGCCGCGCCATGATGCTGCATCTGGGCGCCTTTACCGCCACCATCATGACCGCGAATGTCTTTTTCATCATCATGCCGAACCAGCGCATCGTGGTGAAGGACCTGCAGGAAGGGCGCACCCCCGATGCCAAATACGGCAAGATCGCCAAGCTGCGCTCGACCCATAACAACTACCTGACCCTGCCAGTCATCTTCCTGATGCTGTCGAACCACTATCCGCTGGCCTTTGCCAGTGAATACAACTGGCTGATCGCGGCGCTGGTATTCTTGATGGGGGTGACGATCCGGCATTATTTCAACACCCGCCACGCCAATGCAGGCAACCCGACCTGGACCTGGCTGGCCACGTTCCTGCTGTTCCTCGGGGTGATCATCCTGTCCACTGCCGGGCTGGAGCACGAAGGCGATACTGAGGAAGAGGCGGCTCTCCAAGGCACCGCCCTGGTGATGGCAGAGGCCGCAGGGTTCGAAGAGGTGCATGAGATCGTCATGGGCCGCTGTAGCATGTGCCACGCGCGCGAACCTTTCTGGGACGGCATCCGCACAGCGCCCAAGGGCGTGGTTCTGGAAACCGAGCGCGACGTGGCCCGCCGCGCCCGCGAAATCTACCTGCAGGCAGGCGTCACCCACGCCATGCCCCCGGCCAATATCACCTATATGGAACCCGAAGACCGCGCTGCGATCCGCCGCTGGTTCCGCGCCGCGCAGATGTGATCCGCGCCTTCTGATGGCGAGCGGCATGTCTATGTGCGCACCAATCCGCCACCTGCCCGATCCGCTCATGCGATGATACCTATCCCGGCTTTACCTCGGCTGTTGCTGTGCTAGGTTTTCCGCCGACAGGGGGGCACGCCCGCCCCCTGCCGCTGCCCGGAGCCTTGATGTACTCAAAACCGAAATCACGCTTTGCCTTGCGGCGTTTGGCGTCGGGCCTGCTGGTCTGCGGCTGCCTGCTGTCCGCTCCTGCTGAGGCCGCCGAAACCCTGCTGGTGGCTCCCGGTGCGCCGGATGATCTGACCGCGCGTCTGCAAGGCGCCTCTGCGGTTCTGGCCACAAGAGATCAGAGCGACGTTCAGGATCTTCTGGCGGCAGCGCTGTCGGATTACCGCACCATGGTGCAGGTTCTGTATGATGCGGGCTATTTCGCGCCGGTGGTGAATATTCGCCTTGATGGACGCGAGGCAGCGGCGATTGATCCTGTGACGCCGCCCAGCCGCATCGACCGGATCGAGATTTCGGTCAAACCGGGGCGCAGATTCACCTTTGGTGCGGCCGAGGTTCGTCCCTGGCCCAAGACCAGCGATATGAAGCTGCCGGACGAGTTCACCAGCGGCGCCCCCGCCAGCACCGGTGCCATCCGCGATGCAGCCAATGCCGGGATCCGCGCCTGGCGGCGGCAGGGGCATGCCAAGGTCGCCCTTGGCGGGCAGGACATCACCGCAGATCATCGCAGCGCCACGCTGAACGCGCGGCTGCGGCTGCAGCCCGGTCCGCAGCTGCGGTTCGGCAAGACCACGATTCTCAGCCCCAGCGCCGTCCGCGAAGACGCCATCCGCAAGATCGCAGGTTTCCCGCAAGGCGAAGTCTATCACCCCGATCTGATGTCGAAATCCGCGACGCGCCTTCGCCGCACCGGGGCCTTCTCCTCGGTCTCGCTGCAAGAGGCCGAGCGCGCCAACACCGATGGCACGCTTGATCTGAACGTAACGCTGGAAGACATGCCGCCCCGCAGGCTGACCTTCGGCGCCGAGCTGAGCACCACCGAGGGGGTGACGCTCACCACCAGCTGGATGCACCGCAACCTGTTCGGCGCTGCCGAAAAACTACGCTTCGAGGCCCGCGTCAGCGGCATCGGCGGCAGCAGCGATATCGACGGGCGCATCGCTGTGCGTCTGGACAGGCCTGCCACGCTCGGCCCCGATGACAATATTTTCTACCTGGCCGAAGCCGAGCGTCTGGATCAGGAGCATTTCACCGCCACCCATGGCATGGGCGGCATCGGGGTTCGGCGGGTGTTTTCCGACACGCTCTTCGCCGAAGGCACTGTCGGGTTCGATTCCATCCTCGCCACGGACGCCTTTGGCAAACGGCGTTTCAAATATGCTTTCGCCAGCCTGCGCGCCGAATATGACGGACGCGACAGCACGGTGGATCCCACCCGGGGCCGCTTCCTGAGTGGCCGCTTTACGCCTTTCTTTGGTGTCGATGGCAGCGATCCCGGCGCCCAGCTCACGCTGGATGCCCGAACCTATCATGGGTTTGGCGCCGATGACCGGATCGTGCTGGCCGGGCGGGCGCAGCTCGGGTCGGTCATTGGTCCTTCGCACAGTGGGGTCTCTCCGACGCTGCTGTTCTTCTCCGGCGGCGGCGGGTCGGTGCGCGGGCATGAATATCAATCCCTTGGCGTGCCCGTCGCAGGAAAGACCGCAGGCGGCCGGGGCTATCTGGCCCTGTCCGCGGAACTGCGCGGCCGCATCACAGAGAAAATCTCACTCGTCGGATTTTACGACCACGCCTACGTCGATGCGGATAGCTTCGTGTCGTCGGACTCGGCCAGCCACTCGGGCGCCGGGCTGGGCCTGCGCTACAACGTGTCGGGCATCGGCTCGATCCGGGTTGACCTCGCCTATCCCGTGACCGGCGGCAGCGACGACGGGCCACAACTCTACATCGGCATAGGACAGGCGTTTTGACCAGTACCCGCACCCTCACGCGCGGCAGCTGCCTGGCTGCGGCCCTGTCGCTCACCGCTGCTGTCGGCCCCTCCGACGCTCAGGAAACAGAAAGCGACAGCGGCGGCATGCTGGTGGGGTTCCTCGAAGACACCCTGTCTGCCGACAGTCGCTATATCACCGTGACCGGCCTCACTGGTGCCCTGTCCTCACAAGCCACGATCGAACGGCTAACCGTCGCGGATGATGATGGCGTCTGGCTCACCATCGAAGAGGCAAAACTAGACTGGAACCGGCTGGCCCTTCTGCAGGGGCGGTTTTCGGTCAACAGCCTCAGCGCCGAGAGCATCACCGTGGTTCGCAGCCCGACACCGGTGCCCGCAGACCCGGAGCTGCCCACCCCGGAAGCCACCCCACTCCGCCTGCCCGAATTGCCCGTCGCGATTGAACTGGGCGAGATCCGCGCAGGCCGCGTGGATCTGGGCGAAGACCTGCTGGGCCAATCCGCCAGCCTCTCCGTCACGGGGGCACTGAGCCTGGCCGATGGCGCGCTGCAGACCCGGCTGGAAACGGCGCGGCTGGACAAGCCCGGCGACCGGCTGTCGCTGGTGGCGGGCTATTCCGATCAGACCCGCCAAATTGATCTGGACCTGTCCCTGACCGAGGCCGCAGGCGGTTTGCTCTCCACCGTCCTGGCCCTTCCCGGTCGCCCGACCCTTGGCCTCACCGCAAAGGGCAGTGGCCCGGTCACTGATTTCAAAGCGGATATCGCGCTCAGCAGCAACGGACAGGAACGCCTTTCGGGTCAGGTCGTTCTGGCTGCGCTGCAGGATGCCGAGAGCGAACCGGATGAAAGCCCCAGCGGGATCGCCTTCTCGGCTGATCTGGGCGGCGATATCGACCCGCTTCTCTTGCCCGACTACCGCCCCTTCTTTGGCCCGGGCCTGCGACTGGTGACCCGTGGCCAGACCGTGGCAGAAGGCGGTGTCGCGCTTGATACGCTCGCGCTCAGCACCCGCGCCCTGCGCGTGACCGGCGCGCTTGCCACCGGCGCCACCGGCAACCTTGATACCGCCAACCTGAAGGTCCAAATCCAGCCCCCGTCAGGAGAAGCCGCCGTCGTCCTGCCCGTCCCCGGCGCGGCAACGACCCTTGCCGGGGCAGATCTCACCGCGCGCAAGACCACCGATGGCGCCTGGAGCGTCGCCGGAACGGTGAACCAGCTCAGCCATCCGCAGATGCGCCTTGGGGAACTGCGCCTTGACGGCTCCGGCACCCTCAAGAGCGCAGCAGATGACACCGGCCCGGCAGGTCTTGTCGGAGATCTACGTCTGGCCCTGCGCGATTTCGCGCCGCGCGATCCGGCGCTGGCACAGGCAACCGGCAGCGAACTGGAGCTTGTCACCACCCTCACCACCGACGGGCCGGATGCGCTGTCGCTGACCGGCCTGACGCTGAGCGGCTCCGACTACCGCGCCGCAGGCGACGCCACGTTTTCCGGCCTCGATAGCGGTCTCCGGGTGGCGGCGGACCTCAGTGCAGGTGCTGGCGACCTATCACGGTTCTCTGCGCTGGCGGGCCGCCCGCTGGGCGGCGCGGTGCAGGCATTGTTCACCGGGCAGTTCACGCCTCTTTCCGGCGCCTTTGACGTGGATCTGAACCTGCAGGCGCAGGACCTGAGCGCGGATATCGCCCAGCTGGATGCGCTGATGACCGGTCCTACCACGCTGAAACTTGTAGCCGCGCGCGGCGCAGACGGGTTGCGGATCGACGATTTCAACCTAGATAGCCGCGCCCTGTCTGCCACTGCCAGGGGCAGCCTGGACAGCGCCGCCGGACGGCTCTCCCTCACCGCCCGCCTGCTGGAGCTGGAACAGCTGGTGCCAGAGGTGCCCGGAACGCTGGAACTTGCGGCGGACCTGACCCGTGATGGCGACATCCTGTCGGGCCAGGCACGGCTCAAGGGACCGCATTCCTCGCGTGCGGATCTGGAAGGGTCCGTGCAGCTGGATGGCAGCGCCGATCTGACATTTGATGCGGCGCTCAACGAATTGCAGCGGTTCGTGCCGGAATTGCCGGGCGTCCTGGCCGCCAAGGGCGAGGCGCAGCGCAAAGACGGGGTCTGGAGCATCAATGCCAGTGCCACAGCCCCTGCAGAGGCCCGCGCCGATCTCTCCGGCACCTTTAGCGAGGCCAGCGGCGCGGCCGATATCGCCGCCACCGGTCAGCTGCGTCTGGAAGGGGCGAACCCCTTCATCAAGCCCAATCTTGCCAAGGGCGCGGCCCGCTTCGATCTGGCCATGAAAGGCCCGCCCGCACTGGAAAGCATTACGGGCACGATCACCACATCCGGGGCAACGCTGGCCCTGCCATCGGCGGGACAGCGCGTCGATGATATCAACGCCACCGTGACCCTGCAGCAGGCGCGCGCCTTGCTACAACTTTCCGCCAGCCCCGGCGACAGCGGCAGCCTGCGCGTCTCCGGGCCGGTGGCTCTGGCGGCGCCGTTCAATGCAGACCTTAGCATTGAGATCCTCGATCTGCTGATGAGCGATCATCTGAGCTATGACAGCCAGTTGAACGGGCGGCTGGCCCTAACCGGCGCGCTCACCGGCAACAGCCGCCTGTCCGGGCGCATCGACGTGGGTGAAACCAATATCAACCTCAACGCCACTGGCGGTTCGGTCACTGCGGCGCCGATCCCGCCGATCTCTCATATCGGGGCCTCTGGCGCCGTGAATGCCACCCGCGCCCGCGCCGGGCTGATCACGCAGGCGAAAAGCACGGGTGGCAGCGCGGGCCGTTCGAACATGGCGCTGGACGTGGTGATCGATGCTCCGGGCAAGATCTTTGCCCGTGGGCGCGGCCTGCGCGCCGAACTGGGCGGACGCATTCACCTGCGGGGCAGCACAGCGCGGATCTCACCCGCCGGGCAAATCGGCCTGATCCGCGGCACCTTCGACATTCTGGGGCGGCGTCTGGATCTGGACGAAGGGCAAATCACCCTGCTGGGCAACCTGGTTCCTTATCTTGAATTCCGCTCCTCGGCGCAGACGGAACAGGGCAGTGCAACGCTTGAGATTTCGGGCCTGATCGATGCACCGGAAATCAAGGTCACCTCCGAGCCGCCCCGCCCCAGCGAAGAAGCCCTGGCGTTGCTGCTCTTTGGGGATAACATCAAGGATCTGTCGCCGCTGGCACTGGCCCGGCTGGCGGCCTCGGCCCTGCAGCTGAGCGGTCGGGGCGGGCAAACTCAGGACACTCTGCGCCAAAGCACCGGCGCCGACGATGCCGAAGTCGGCCTGGACAGCCTTGGCGCCGGGCGACTGGGTCTGGGCGGTTATATCTCCGAAAACGTCTATACCGATGTGGATGTGAACACCCGCGGCGATAGCGAGCTGAGCATCAATCTTGACCTGTCCAAAAGCCTGACGGTGAGCGGCAAGGTCGACAGTGAAGGCGAATCCGGTCTGGGCCTGTTTTTCAAACGTGATTACTGACAGGCAGGCGCCGCGCCCGGCAACACTCTCCCCTCCGCGTTGGTAGCCGACCGATTACGCTCGAACGGGTGCGGCACCCCGGCGCTGCGCTGCTTCGATGGCATAGCGGGCGGTGCCGCTGACGCCAGCAGCATCATCGGTGATCAGCCACAGGGGCGTGGTGGCGCATTGCGCGGCAAGTTTGCCCCCCGGTTCGGCAAAGGCCGCCAGAAAATCACCGCGCGCACCGGTGCCAAGCACCCCGCGGGCGACGCTACCGGCAAAGAAGATCCCCTGGCCCGGCATATAGGCAGGCACCAGTTCGCGGGCTAACAACCCCAACAGCCGCGCCCAGGCGGGTACGCTGCGCTGCGCAACATGTTCCGACCCGTCCTGAAAGGCGGCAACGATCTCTGCCCCGCCTTCGGAGGGATCGCCGCCAAGGGCGCGGTGCAGCCGCACGAGTCCGCGACCGGAAAACAGCTCTTCCACGCTGGGAAATTCCTCCGGGCTACGCCCCAGAAGACGTGCCAACTCCTGCGCCAGCGGATCCGGCAGGCTGGCGTGACCCAGTTCTGCCTCGATCGTGTTCCCCCCGGCCGAAAGCGAGACATTGAAGCCGGTGCCGACACCGGCCACCAGTGCCTGCTCTCCCTGCTGGCGCCCGGCGCGCAGCGAGGACAGCTGTCCGGGGATCAGCACCGGCAGCGCGTGCCCAAGGGCAGCAAGGTCATTGACCACATCGACCCGGCCACCGGTTTCCAGCGGTAGTCTTTCAGCAAGTCCTGCCGCAGTACCGTGCCAGTCACGATTGGTCAGCCGATAGGTCCCACCGTAGACCGGCCCTGCCACAGCAAGGCAGCAGCCCTGCAAGGGCGGCAAATCCGGCTGCGCGCAATAGGCGGCCAGAACCTCATCCAGGCTGGAATAGCTGTCGTTCGGGAAATGTTTGAGCCCTGTCACGCCGATTTCCGGCCCCGCAAGAGCCAGCCGCGTATTACTGCCCCCAACATCCCCCACCAATACGGTCAGATCCGATGCCATTCCTGTCAGCCTCCTCGGGCGCCCCGGTTGTCGGGTGCTGTTATTTTAAGCTGCCGCATCGAATAGCAAAATGCAAATGTTGGCGCAACCATTGCCCGTGCCAGGATCGGCAAACACATCTTGCCGCAGATACGGCCCTCGCCGTAGGTTGGCCGCACCTAAGCTGAAGGAAGCAGATGCAAATGAAGGACAGTGCCGAACCAAGCTCCGTCTCTGTACGGCTGCGCAAACGGCTCGGCCGAACCTATCAACGGATGCGGTTCCTGTCCTCGCTGCGTCACTTGCACGGGCCGCGCGGCGTCTTTGCAGCCCCGGGTGAGGTCACCCTGATCGCCCTTGTGCGTGACGGGAGTTATTACCTCGACGCGTTTTTCGATCACTACAGCAGCCTTGGCATCCGCCATTTCGTGTTCTTCGACAACGGCTCGGAGGATGACACGATTGCGCGGATCCGCGAAAGACCGGGCACCGCCATCCTGCAATCGCGCCTGCCCTGGGGCCAGTTCGAGAACATGTTCCGCAGCTATGCCGCGCAGCGCTATGCGCACAACCGCTGGTGCCTGATCGTGGATATGGACGAGATCTTTGATTTCGAAGGGTGCGCCGAGGTCGGGCTTCAGGGGCTGACGCGCTACATGTCCGCGCGCGGATATACCGCCATGATGGCGCAGATGCTGGAAATGTTCCCCAAAGCGCCTTTGGCCGAGGTCGCGGACATGACCTACCCCGAGGTGCTGTGCCAGTTCAGCTGGTGCGACCTCAGCGCGATTACCGCCCATGACTATGACGCGCCGGACACTGGGCTTTCCTATTTTCTGAACCAGAACCGGATCGCCATGGGTGGTTCGCAGCCACTGCAAGTGCTGTTTGGCGGCGTGCGCGCCAAGGTGTTTTCAGAGCATTGCTGCCTGACGAAACACCCGTTGGTCTTTGTCGGTCCCGGGGTTGAGGCAGGCGTGCATCCCCATGCCGCCACCGGGGTGACACTGGCGCCGATGACGGGGCTGCTTAGGCACTATAAATTCGCCAACGACAGCCTGGCCCGCGACCGCAAATCCGTTGCCGAGGCGGCCATCGCGCATGGTGAGGACCAATTGCGCCTGTCGGTTCTGTCCAGCAACCCCGATCTTTCGCTGTGGTCCGAGGCGGCGCTGCAGGCACCCGAAATAGCCACCCTGCAGGACAAGGGGTTTCTGATGGCGTCAGAGGACTACAGTCAGCATATCCGGGCCTCAGCTGAGGGCGACTAGCTGCGCCTGATGCGCAGGGCGCGCTTAATTTGACGTGGCAGAATGGCAAAGCATTTCAGATAACGGGGCACCATCCGACCCGGACTGCTGAGCGCCCGCCAAAGCCATTCAAGTGCCAGTTTGCGCATCCAGAGCGGCGCCCGCTGCTGGTGCCCACCGAGAAAATCCAAACCCGCACCGACCGAAGCAAACCCGACGCCCGGGGCTAGTTCGCGCCCGCGCGCCGCCAGCAGCTCCTGCTTTGGCGCACCAAGCGCAAGGAAACACAGGCGAATTCCCTTTTGATCCAAGTTATGCAGGATCTCTGCCGCCTCGAGGCCTGCGGGGTCGAACACGCCAGAGGGCGCATGGCACCATGCCAGATCAAGTCCCGGCACCTTGGCCGTCAGCGCGGCGGAGGCATCCGAAAGCGCCTCGGCAGTGCTGCCGACCAGCGCCACCGGCACCCCAGCCTTTGCGGCCAGCCTGCACAGGGGTAGCACCATGTCCGATCCCGGCATCAGTTCAACCGGTCTGCCCGCCAGCTGTGACAGCCAGACCACCGGGCGCCCATCGGCAACAACCAGATCCTGCGCCGCATAGGCGGCAAGGAAATCGGCACTTGTTTCCAGTTTGACGAGATGATCCAGATTGACCGTAGCAAGAGCAAAGCCTTCACCGCTTGCAAACCGCAACAGGACCTCACTCTCCAGCCGGGGCCGGTCCGCGATGTTGACCTCAATCCGTGTGCCTTGAAACTCGAAATACACCAGTCCGCCTCACCCCTGTCTGCAAACCCTGCCAATAAATCCAGTCTGCAAAGGACTGATTACCCGTCTGCCCGCGTCTGGACCAGTCCGGCAGGGGTGCGCATAGGTAAACGTGGCATTGTTGCCATCCGTTTACCCGATTTCGCATTTCAGCGGGACACGAGGTGCAAGTTTACGTAAACTTTGACAGGTAAGGTCTATAAAACAGGCCATTACTGATCGTTTGTGATCGTCACCATCGAGAGTCCCGAACGCCGATGCCCAACGCCCTGGCCAATATGATGCTGCTAATCTGGCCGCTGGTCAGCCTGCTGCTGTTCCTGCGGCTGCCGCTGGAACGGGCAATCCTGTGGTGTTTCATCGGTGGCTATCTTGTGCTGCCGCCCCTGGCCGAGTTCGACCTGCCGCTGGTACCGGACATGGACAAGTTCACGATCCCTTCGGTCGTCGCTTTTGGCCTCTGCGTCTGGCTGTTGCGCAAGCCAGTGCCGCTGTGGCCGCGCCATCCGCTGGCTCGTGCGCTGACAATCCTGTTTGTCCTATGCGTCATCCCGACGGTCATGACGAATAAAGATCCCGTTCTGTTTCAGGTGCTTGAAGGGGCCGGCCCGATCATCTTTCTGACCGATATGCTACCTGGACTGCGCTGGCGTGATTTGGGATCAGTGATCATCAATCAGATCATAGTGCTGATGCCGTTTTTGCTGGCCCGACGCTATCTGTCCTGCGAAGCGGGACAGAAGGAACTGTTGCTGGCCCTCTGTCTTGCCGGTCTGGCCTATAGCATTCCGTCGCTGTTCGAGATCCGCTTGAGTCCCCAGCTCAACATCTGGATCTATGGATTTTTCCAGCACGATTTCGGCCAGATGATGCGGCAGGGCGGATTTCGTCCCATCGTGTTCCTGCCGCATGCGCTGTGGCTGGCCTTCTTCATCTTTTCCTCCATTGTTGCAGCTGTCGCACTTGCCCGGGCCGCACAGGAGCGGGAACGGACCAAATTCGCCCTCGCCTCTGTCTATCTCTTTGGGGTGCTCTACCTGTGCAAGAGCCTGGCTTCGCTTGCCTACGGGCTTTCCATCGTGCCGGTTGTGGCCCTGGCCCCGGCCCGCTGGCAAATGCGTCTGGCGATGGTAATTGCGGTGATCGCGGTGACCTATCCGATGCTGCGCAACCAGGGTCTTATTCCAACCGACGCCATTCTGGCACAGGCAGAGGCAATCAGCACCGAGCGGGCACAGTCCCTGGGTTACCGGTTCCACAACGAGGCGATGATGCTGGAGCGGGCCGCCGAAAAGCCCTGGTTCGGCTGGGGGGGCTGGGGGCGCAATCTGGTGCGCGACATGGAAACCGGCCGGATCATATCTGTGCCCGACGGGCGCTGGATCATCACTTTCGGCGCATTTGGCTGGCTGGGTTACATTGCCGAAATGGGCATGCTGACCTTGCCGATTTTTCTCCTCGCTTGGGAAATGCGCCGCCACCGGGGCCACGCGTTCTCCCCCTATGCAACACCGATCGCCCTGATCCTAGCCGCCACATTGGCCGATATGCTGTTGAATGACACACTCATCCCGATCACCTGGCTTTGTGCAGGCTCTGTGCTGGGATATGCCGAACGCCTGCGCAATCCGGACGTATTTCGTAGTAAGCGCAGCCTGTTTGACCGACAGCAAGCCATTAGAACGTCGGAACAGGCTCCGGGGCCACGCAGTGTCTTGTGACAGACGCTTTGCAAGCTTTTGCCCTTGCTGCCTCAATTTTATCGCGTTTCCGGCGTAATTGGTCACCATCCGTTCATAGCTTGGCCGCATATGGCGATCACTCTGGTCTTGGGCAATCAGGATTTCGGAAGTCTTATTTCCGAGGTTTTGACTGAATTCAGCCCAGCCGCATCTCGGTTTATTATTCCTAGGACCCCGCTTTCCCGGGGGCTTTTCCTATTTCGGAACAGAGGTTAACCGGGCGCGACAAGGGGTTGAAGGGATTGACAAAAGACGACCGGCCGTTCCACCTTCACGGCGCTGCGGGTTTCGGTTCAGGGTTGATGCGTAAGACGCGTAAAAGGTGAAGACTAAGTTGGGAAACAAAGACGAGAGCCAAACACGCGCCGACGCCTACTCCGGTGACATCGCCATCGTCGGACTGTCCGTCTGCCTGCCTGGCGCCGAGTCAGCTGCTGCGTTCTGGCGCAATCTGCGTGACGGCATTGAAGCCATCGAAGTGCTGGACGAGGCAAGCCTGCTGGAAGCCGGTGAACGGGCCTCTGTCCTCAGCGATCCCAACTATGTGCCTGCCGCAGCGCGTCTTGAGGGCTATGACGAATTCGATGCCGATTTCTTTGGCTTCAGCCCCAAGGAAGCCGCCATTCTGGATCCCCAGCACCGAAAGTTCCTTGAGGTCGCATGGGGCGCCATGGAGGATGCCGGCCACCCGCCCGAAACCATGGATGCGCCCATTGGTGTCTACGCGGGCTGCGGCATGGGCAGCTATTTCTATTTCAACATCTGCTCGAACCCCGCCCTGGTGGACGAGGTCGGCATGTTCCTGCTGCGCCACACCGGCAACGACAAGGACTTCCTGTCGACCCGCGTCAGCCATGTCTTTGATCTGAAAGGGCCATCGGTCAACATTCAAACCGCCTGCTCGACTTCTCTGGTGGCGGTGCACTACGCCTGCAAAGCGCTGCGCGAAGGGGAATGCGGCATGGCGCTGGCAGGCGGCGTCACCATCGAGCTGCCGCAGGGGCGTGGATACCTTTACAAGGAAAACGAGATCCTGTCGCCCGACGGCCATTGTCATGCTTTTGACCACCGGGCGCAGGGCACCGTCTTCGGCTCTGGTGCTGGGGCGGTGGCGCTCAGACGGCTGGAGGATGCCATCGCCGATGGCGACCATATCTGGGCCGTGATCAAGGGCTCCGCTATCAACAACGACGGCGCCGACAAGGCTGGCTATCTGGCGCCTTCGGTCGGAGGGCAGGCCACTGCCGTACGCAAAGCGCTGGCGGCAGCGGATGTGGCGGCTGAGACCATCGACTATGTGGAATGCCATGGCACCGGAACCTACCTAGGTGATCCAATCGAGGTCACCGCCCTCACAGAAGCCTACCGCGACAGCACCGAGGAAAGCGGCTTTTGCCGCATCGGCTCGGTCAAGACCAACATCGGCCATCTCGATACGGCCGCAGGGGTCGCTGGGCTGGCCAAGACCGCGCTGGCGCTGAAACATCAGCAGATCCCGGCCTCGCTTGGCTACGAGGCACCAAACCCGGCCATTGATTTCGACGGCTCACCGTTCAAGGTCAACGCCGCTCTCAGCGACTGGCAGTCCAATTCCGGACCGCGACGTGCCGCGGTGAACGCGCTGGGGGTTGGCGGCACCAACGCCCATGTCATTTTGGAGGAAGCGCCAGACCGCGGCGCCTCCGACGAAAGCGATTTCCCCTTCCATGTGCTCTGCATTTCGGGCCGGTCCAAGGCGGCGCTTGACGACAACAGCGCCGCGCTGGCCGCGTGGCTGCGCCAGAACCCCGAGGTGGATCTGGCCGATGTGGCCTATACTCTGAAGGAAGGGCGGCGCGGTTTTGCCAAGCGTCGGGTGCTGGTGGCCGAAACCGCAAGCGAGGCCGCCGATCTTTTGGAGACTGGCGATCCACGCAAGGTCTTTACACACGACCATCTGGGCGATGCGCCCGAGGTCGTCTTCATGTTCCCGGGCGGTGGTGCACAATACGCGGGCATGGCGCGCGACCTTTACGAAACCGAACCGGTCTTTGCCGACTGGATGGACCGGGGGATTGATCACCTCCAAGCCAGCCTCGACTATGACATCCGCGCCCTGTGGCTCCCCGAAGAGGGGCAGGAGGAGGCCGCGAATGCAGCCCTGCAAAAGCCCTCGGTGCAGCTGCCGCTGATCATGATCGTGGAATACGCGCTGGCGCAGCTCTGGATCAGCTGGGGCGTGCGCCCCGCTGCGCTGGTCGGCCATTCCATGGGCGAAAACACCGCCGCCTGTCTGGCAGGGGTGATCTCATTCGAGGATTGCATCGATCTGGTGCTCTTGCGCGGGCAGCTCTTTGACACCGTGCCTGCGGGCGGCATGCTGTCCGTCTCCCTGCCGCTGGCCGAGGTGGAGGCACTGATCGGTGACGATCTCGATATCGCCAGCGTCAACGCGCCGCGCCTGACCGCAGTTTCCGGTCCGCAAGCGGCGCTGGACCGGCTGGCCAAGGACCTGAGCGCACGCGACATCGACCATCAGCGGATCCAGATCGATATTGCGGCCCATTCGCGGATGCTGGATGGGATCCTTGAGCAATACGGCGCCTTCCTGCGCGGTCTGACCCTGTCGGCGCCGCAGATCCCGGTGATGTCCAACCGCAGCGGCGCCCAGCTGACGCCAGAGCAGGCCACCGACCCCGACTATTGGGTCAGCCAGCTGCGCGGCACTGTGCAATTTGGCGCCTGCATCGACAGCTTGGCCGAGGTGCCGGGCCGCATCTATCTGGAGGTCGGCCCGGGCAAGGCGCTCAGTGCGCTGGCGCAAATGGCCCCGGCGGTCACCCCTGGACAGGCGCTCAGCTCATTGCGCCATCCCGAACAGGATGTGATGGATGATGCCTATTTCTTTGGCGTCATAGGTCGGCTCTGGGCCTGCGGCTATGACGCCGATTGGGATCAGATCTGGGGCGAGGCAAAGCGCCATCGCCTGCCGCTGCCCACTTATGCCTTTCAGCGCAGCCGCTATTTCATCGAACCCGGCACCGCCGCGCAGGTCGAAGAGGCTCCCCTGCCCGCCCGCCATGATGACATCGACAACTGGGGTTACCGTGCGGCGTGGCGCCCGCGCCTTGCCGATTGCGCGCTGGATGTGGACACCGAGCTGGATCAGGACCCGCAATGCTGGCTGATCTTCGAAGACGACATCGGCCTTGCCTCTCAGGTGGCGGACAGGCTGGTGGCGGCAGGGCACGCCGTGGTGCGGCTGCGCACCGGGGATACCTATGCGCAGCTATCGCCGACCTCTTACATCTTGGCGCCCGAACAGGGCCGCGCGGGCTATGCTGCACTGCTGGCGGATCTGGCCCGGACCGAGATGCTGCCAACCCGGATTGCGCATTTCTGGCTAGCGACCGACGGCGAGACCTTCCGCCCCGGCAGCTCCTTCTTTGACCGCAATCTGGAAACCGGGTTTTACGCCCTGACCGCGCTGGCGCAGGAGCTTGGCAGCGCCGATCTGCCCCAGCCGCCGCACATCACCGTCTTCACCACCGGCGCCGCGCAGTTGCGGGACGAGGCTTTGCCGGATCCGGAAAAGGCGATGATCGCCGGTCCTGCCCGGGTGATCCCACGCGAATTGCCTGGATTCTCCTGCGCCACGGTGGACATCGAACTTCCCCGCGCAGAAACAGGTCTGCTGGCCCGGATCAAGGGCGCGGCGGCGCCAGATATCTCCTCTCGCCTGCTTGAGGAACTTCTGGCCGAGCCGACCAGCACAGCCGCCGCCTGGCGCGGTGAAAAACGTTATGAGCTGGACTGGCGCCCGGTCGAACTGCCGCCTGCCGAGCTGCCCACCTTCAAAAAAGGCGGAACCTATCTGATCACCGGTGGCTATGGTGGCATTGGCCTCTCAATCGCCCGGCACCTGCTGGAAGAATACGCCGCAAATGTCATCCTGATTTCGCGCGAGGGCCTGCCCGAACGCGGCGGATGGGCGCAATATCTGCGTAGTCACAGCCCCGCCAACCGCACCGCCACGCGCATCCGCGCGGTCGAGGTGCTGGAGGAGATCGGCAAGGGCGCGGTGCTGCCGCTGGCCGCCGATGTCTGCAACTCCGGCCAGATGCGCGCCGCGCTGAAGGCCGCCGAGGACCGCTTTGGCCCCCTTACCGGGGTGATCCATGGCGCGGGCAGTATCGATGACGGGCCATTGCTGGCGAAATCGGACGAACAGATCGCCAAGGTCCTGGCCCCAAAGGTCAGCGGGTTGCGAGTTCTGGACAGCCTGTTCCCCGATGGCAGCCTTGATCTGATGGTGCTGTTCTCCTCTTCCTCGACGGTGACGGGACCGGCGGGACAGGTGGACTACATCGCCGCCAACGAATACCTCAATGCATGGGCAGCGCATCGCCGGGGCGGCAAGACCCGTGTCGTGGCGGTAGATTGGGGCGTCTGGGCCGATACCGGCATGGCCTCCGAAGCGATGGCCGCGCGGCAAGGCAGTGACGGCCCCTCGGATCCTGTGCCCTGCGCAGAGGCCCTGCTGGACAGCGAAGGATTTGATGGCAGCGGCAACCGGATCTACCGCACCCGGCTCGAGGCGGCCCGTCATTGGCTGCTGAATGAACACCGCACCGCCGATGGCACCGCAGTGATGCCCGGCACCGGTTACATCGAACTGGCTGCAGAGGCGATGACGGCCCTTGGCATGGCCGAGGATGGCGCGCTTCCGGCCTTTGAACTGCACGACCTTTACTTCCTGCGCCCGCTTGTGGTCGCCGATGACAGCCCGGCAGATCTGCTGATCCGGCTGCTGGCCGAGGAAGACGGCTACGCGCTGTCCTTCTACACCGCTAGCGGCGAAGGCTATGCCCTGCATGCCGAGGCCAAGGTGACATTTGCAGAAACACAGACCATGGCGGCGCCTGTTGACCTCAGAGCTCTTGCCGCCCG
The DNA here is from genome assembly GCF_041008815.1 of Pseudophaeobacter sp. A-200-2. Lineage (NCBI taxonomy): Bacteria > Pseudomonadati > Pseudomonadota > Alphaproteobacteria > Rhodobacterales > Roseobacteraceae > Pseudophaeobacter > Pseudophaeobacter sp. A-200-2. Next base: position 500,672 of record NZ_JAXGFU010000001.1, read on the forward strand.
CTGCCCGTCGCAGACCGAAACCGATGGCGCGCGGCTGAAATCCCCGCAGGAGGCCAACCTGCTTTTTGGCCCGCGCTGGCATGTGCTGCAGCGCATGGCCTTTGGGAGTGGCGAAGGGATCGCGACACTGCAACTGGCCGATGCGGCCAAATCCGACGGAACGATTCTGCACCCGGGGCTGCTGGATCTGGCAACCGGCTGGGCCATCGCGCTGGCGCCGGGCTATAGCCCTGACCACCTTTGGGTGCCCCTGTCGTACCGGGCCATCCGCATCCATGCGCCACTGACCGAGACAATCCACAGCCACATGCGCCTGTCCGCGCAAGCCGCCGACGCCGCTGGCGAAGGGACCGCCGTATTCGACGTGACGCTATGCAATGATACAGGGCGGGTTCTGGTCGAGATCGAAGGCTTCCGCATGCAGCGGATGACGCAGGCTCTGGCTCCCGCTGCAACTGCGGCGGCTGATGTCAGCGCCGCCGATATTGCCATGGGCAAAGGTGGCAGCGCCCAGCCCCTGTCGCCCGAGGAACGCCGCCTTCACCACAATATCGCAAACGGCATCCGCGCCGAAGAAGGGGGCGAGGCCCTGACGCGCGCCCTTGCCGCGGCAAATTCCGGCGGCCTGTCGCAGGTCGTGGTCTCAGCCCTTGATCTGCCTGCCCTGATCGAACAGGCCAAGATGACCAGTTCCGAGGCCCCATCGGACAGCCAAAGTTTTGAGCGCCCGCAGCTCGACACTGATTACGTAGCGCCGGAAAACGCGGTTGAGGAGGTCCTGGCGGGATATTTCCAGACCCTTCTGGGGGTGGGCGAGGTCGGCACCCGCGACAGCTTCTTCGATCTGGGTGGGCATTCCCTGATCGCGGTGCGGCTGTTTGCCCAGATCAAGCGGGATTTTGGCGTCGAGTTCCCCCTGTCAGTCCTCTTCGAAGCCCCAAGCGTTGCTGATCTGGCGACCAGGATTATCGCCCGAACAGGTGGCGGCGTGACCACCGAAGGCAGCGCGCAGGCCCCGGACACTACCGATGAGGCAGGGCCAGAACCCTTTACCCATCTGGTCAAGCTGCACTCTGGAGATGGCACCGGTCGGCGTCCTTTCTTCCTTGTGGCTGGCATGTTTGGCAACGTGCTGAACCTGCGGCATCTGGCCCAGATGCTGGGCAGCGACCGCCCGGTCTACGGGTTGCAAGCCCGCGGGTTGATCGGGGACGTCGCGCCACACGACAACATTGCCGAGGCCGCCGCCGATTGCCTGCACGAGGTGCGGCAGATCCAGCCGCAGGGCCCCTATCTTCTGGGCGGTTTCTCGGGCGGTGGCATCACCGCCTATGAAATGGCGCAGCAGCTGAAGGCTGCCGGAGAGGAAATCGCAGCGCTGATCCTGCTCGACACACCGCTGCCAGTGCGCCCACCGTTGAGCCGACAGGACAAGGCGCTGATCAAACTGCAGGAGTTGCGCCGCAAGGGACCGTCCTATCTGGCGGAATGGGCGCGCAACCGCGTTGCCTGGGAGATCACAAAACGCCAACGTCGCCAGGGCAGCAACGATGCAGGCGCCGCGCCTGCCTTTAACAACCGGCAGATCGAAATGGGCTTCCGCGCCGCTGTTGCCAGCTATGAATTGCAGCCCTGGGACGGCGCCATGTCGCTGTTCCGTCCGCCACTGGACCAGCACTGGCAGGTCTCTGGTGGCAATTGGGTCAGCGCCGAGCGGGAGTATGTCTTTGCCGACAACGACTGGACCCGCTGGGCGCCGGAGATGGAGGTGATCGAAGTGCCCGGTGACCACGACAGCATGGTGCTGGTACCCAACGTCAGCGTTCTGGCGGCTGAGGTCAAAGCGCGGCTGGACCGGGCCGAGGCTGGCTATACTGCGCCAGCACCGGTGCATGCCGAGCAAGTGCGCAATCAGGCGGCGGAGTAGATGTCCATGGCCCCTCCCCCACAGACCCAAAGCGACAGCGTTCTGACCATCATCCTGAACTACCGCACCCCGCAGATGACGCTGCAGGCGGCAGAGGCAGCGCTGGCGGAAATGGAAGATCTGCCCGGCGCCGTGGTGATCGTGGAAAACGGATCGGGCGATAACTCGTGGGAAGAGTTGCAGGCAGGCGCCGCCAGCCGGGGCTGGCTGGACAGCGGCAAACTGCGACTGATCCGTTCGCCCGTCAACGGTGGCTTTGGCGCGGGCATGAACATCGGCATGGATGCCGGTCTGCCCGACGGCAGCGCGCCGGGGTTCTATTACCTGCTGAACTCCGATGCCTTTGTAGAGGGCACAACGATTTCCCGGCTGCGGGAATTTCTCCTTTCCAACCCGGGAGCTGGCCTAGCCGGATCCTTTGTGCATGGCACGGATGATGTGCCCCACCGCACCGCCTTCCGCTTTCCCTCGATCGCGGGAGAGTTCGAAATGGCCGCCCGCACCGGTATCGTGACGCGGCTGCTGTCCCATGCAGTGGTGGCGATGGATATGCCGCAGCAGGAGACCCAGGTCGACTGGACCGCCGGCGCCAGCCTGATGATCCGCCGCGAAGTGATCGAGGATATCGGTGGCTTTGACGAAAGTTTTTTCCTCTATTTCGAGGAAACGGATCTGTGCAAGCGCGCCGCGCAGGCCGGATGGCGCACGCATTACGTACCGACCAGCACCGTGGCGCATCTCGGCTCGGCCTCGACCGGGATGAAGTCCTGGGACCGCACACCGACCTACTGGTTTGATTCCCGCATGCATTATTTCGTCAAGACGCACGGGGTGATCTACGCCGCCCTCGCCACGCTGGCGCGCGTCCTCGGCTGCGGCCTTTATGGGCTGCGGCGACTGATCCAGAAAAAGCCAGCCGCGGATGCGCCGCATTTTCTGCGCGATCTGCTGATCCACGCGCTGCGGTCGGCGATCCGCCCCAAGACAGCAATACGTGAAACGCGCCCTCACAGTCATGTTCCGGAGGAACAGAAATGAGCCAATTTTCCTCAGTCATCATCGGCAATGAATCCCTCGCGGTGGGATGCGGCGATGCGCTGCTGGCGCGCGGGCATCAAATCTCTGCCGTCGTATCGCAGGATGATGGCATTCGCAGCTGGGCCGAGAAACACGGAATCCCAGTACACGCCAGCCCGGATACGCTGAACGAAGACTTTGACTGGCTGCTCTCCATTGCCAACCTGCGGGTCATTCCCGACCGGGTGCTGACGCTGGCGGCCAAGGGCGCGGTAAACTTTCACGACGGGCCGCTGCCACGTTACGCCGGCCTCAACGCGCCGAACTGGGCGTTGATTGAGGGCGCCGACAGCTATGGCATCACCTGGCACATGATCGAAGGCGGCATCGACGAGGGCGATATCCTCGCCCAGCGCCTGTTCGATGTGGCGGCGGATGACACCGCCTTCAGCCTCAACTCCAAATGCTATGCCGCCGCGATGGACAGCTTTGGCACGGTGATAGACCAGTTGGAGGCAGGCACACTCAACCGCCAGCCACAGGACCTGAGCCAGCGCAGTTATTACGCCCGTAGCGATCGGCCCGCGGCAGGCGCGCTGATCGATTTCACCGCCCCAGCGGCGGCGATCACCCGTCTGGTGCGCGCGCTTGATTTTGGCGGCTACTGGAACCCGCTTTGCGCCGCGAAATGTACCATCGGAGAGCAAATCCTGCTGGTCGGCAGTGCTGACGCGGCGGAGGGCGCAGGCACGCCCGGCAGTGTGATCGCGGTCAGCAAGGACAGCCTGACCGTGGCCTGCGGCGATGGCGCGGTGCGGCTCAGCGGTCTGACCGATCCTGCAGGACGCAAACGGGCGCCTGTCGATCTGTGCAAGCCGGGCGATGCGCTGCCGGTCCTGGATGCGGCGGAAAAGCACGCGATCACCGAAGCCCTTGCCAAGACACAGAAAGGCGAAAGCCATTGGCGCCGCGCGCTGGCTGCGATGCGCCCGGTCACTGTTCCCCTTGCTGAACCAACCGGCAACAGCGGCCTCACCCGCCGTCCCATTGCAGCGCCGGATGGCCTGACAGAGGCACAGATCGCCGCCGCAGTCTTGACCTGGGCCCTGCGCAGTGCGGGGGAAGAGACTGCCGATATTGCCCTCAGCCTTGAGACCATGACACCGCTGGCGGGGCTTGTCTCTGGCTGGGTTCCGGTGCAGGGACAGCGCGACGACCCCCTCGCGGATCTGCAGGACCGCGTCGCCAAAAAGATCGAAAAAGCCCGCGCGACAGGCGGGTTTGCCGAGGATTTGATTGCCCGCGCGCCGGAACTGGCACCGCAAGCACAGCCCGGCATTGGTTTGTCCATGGGACGGGATGCAGCTCTGCCAGGCTGCGTCGCCACCGTGTCATGGGCGGATGGGGTGCTTGCGCTCCATGTGGATGGTGCCCAGCTGACACCAAAGGCCGCGGAGCTGCTCGCCGCGCGGCTGGAGCTGCTGCTGGGCGCCATTTCCACCCCGGATCACGCAGATAGCCCTCTCGCCGATCTGCCGGTCCTGCCCGAGGATGAGCGCCGGGTGCTGCTCAGCGACTGGAACCAGACAGCCGCAGACACGGGCCCGGATCAGACCATCCACGCTGCATTTGCCGCGCAGGTGTCCCGCACACCCGAGGCCACCGCTCTGGTGTTCGAAGATCAAAGCCTCAGCTACGCAGACCTCAATGCCCGCGCCAACGGGGTCGCGGCCAGACTACAGGACATGGGCGTCAAACCCGGCAGCCATGTGGGGATTTACGTCTCCCGCAGTCCGGATCTGGTGGTGGCTGCCCTCGCGGTGATGAAGGCAGGCGGCGCCTATGTGCCGCTCGACCCCGCCTATCCTGCGGATCGGATTGCCCATTTCATCAAGGACAGCGGCGCCGATGTCATCGTGACACAAGACGCCCTGCAAGGCAGCCTGCCCGCCCCAAGCGCGCAGCTGCTGGTATTGGATGGCGCGGATGCCCCGGCCCCGAGTGAAACGCCTGTTGATGGCGGCGCCACCGGACAGGATCTGGCCTATGTGATCTATACCTCCGGCTCTACCGGCCTGCCCAAGGGGGTGATGGTGCGCCACGCCAATGTGGCGAATTTCTTTGCCGCAATGGATGCGCGCATTCCCCATCAGCCCGGCGATGCCTGGCTCGCGGTGACCAGCCTCTCCTTTGATATCTCGGTGCTGGAGTTGTTCTGGACCCTCGCGCGCGGCTTCAAACTGGTGCTCTCCAGCGATGAAAGCCGCCTGCAGCTATCCAACGGGCCAATTGCCATCTCGGACCGGAAGATGGATTTTAACTTGTTCTACTGGGGCAATGATGATGGCCCCGGCCCACGCAAATACAACCTGCTGCTGGAGGGTGCGAAATTCGCCGATCAGCACGGCTTCAACGCGGTCTGGACGCCCGAGCGGCACTTTCACGCCTTTGGCGGTCCCTACCCGAACCCCTCGGTCACCGGGGCAGCCGTCGCGGCGGTGACGCAGAATATCGGTGTGCGCTCCGGCTCTTGCGTGGCGCCGCTGCACCATCCCGCCCGCATCGCCGAGGAATGGGCGGTGATCGACAACCTGACGGCGGGGCGCGCCGGTATCGGCTTTGCCGCAGGCTGGCAACCGGATGATTTCATCCTGCGCCCCGAGAACACGCCGCCTGCCAACAAACCGGCGATGTACGAAGCCATCGAAACCGTGCGCAAACTCTGGCGCGGCGAAGAGGTCGCCTTCCCGCGCAAGGATGGTGGCACCCATGCGGTGCTCACGCAGCCCCGCCCCGTGTCCAGCGAACTGCCGGTCTGGGTCACTACGGCCGGCAACCCCGACACCTGGCGCGAAGCGGGCGAGATCGGCGCCAATGTCCTGACCCACCTTCTGGGGCAAAGCATCGATGAGGTCGCGGGCAAGATCCGCATCTATCACGACGCCCTGCGCGGCGCCGGGCATGATCCGGCGGAGTTCACCGTAACGCTGATGCTGCACACCTATCTGGCCGACAGCCGCGAGGATGCCCGTCAGACCGCGCGCGAGCCGATGAAGGATTACCTGCGCTCGGCCGCCGGTCTGATCAAGCAATACGCCTGGGCCTTCCCCGCCTTTAAGAAACCCAAAGGCGTCAATAATCCCTTTGAAATGGATCTTGGCATCCTGTCCGAGGAAGAACTGGATGCGATCCTCGACTTTGCCTTCGAACGCTATTTCGAGGACTCAGGCCTGTTCGGCACCGTGCAGGATGGCGTTGCCCGCGTGGAGCAATTGAAACGCATCGGCGTGGATGAGGTGGCATGTCTGATCGATTATGGCATCGCGCCCGAGGTGGTGCTCGAGGGGCTGAAACCTCTGGCCGAGGTGCTGCGCCTGTCCAACGCCCCGCAAGAACTGGCCGCGGACGACTTTTCACTTGCGGCGCAGATCCTGCGCCATGACGTCAGCCATATGCAATGTACGCCCTCCATGGCGCGAATGATTGTGCAGAACGATGAGGCCCGCATGGTGCTGCCACATCTGCAGCACCTTCTGGTCGGTGGCGAAGCGCTGCCCGGCGATCTGGCCGGTGATCTGCGCGAGGCTGGACCCGGGCAGATCCACAACATGTACGGGCCGACCGAAACTACCATCTGGTCGACCATGCAAACCCTTGATGGCGTCCCGGCAGGCGTTGCCGATATCGGCGGACCCATCGCCAATACCCAAGTTTACGTGCTGGATGCTGCGGGCGCACCGCAGCCCATCGGTGCACCGGGGGAGTTGTTCATCGCCGGACACGGGGTGACCGCAGGTTACTTGCAACGGCCCGAACTGACAGCGGAGCGGTTTGTCCCCGATCCCTTTGGCGGCGGGTTGATGTATCGCACCGGCGATCTGGTGCGCTGGCGCGCGGATGGGCGGCTCGATTTCCTGGGACGGACCGACCATCAGGTGAAGATCCGCGGCCAACGTATTGAACTTGGAGAGATTGAAGCGGCCCTGGCCGTCCAGCCCGGCGTCACCGGCGCGGTTGTCATGCCGCGCAAGATCGGCGCGGGGGAACAACTGGTCGGCTATATCACCACCTCTGCTCCGGTGCAGGAGGCTGCGTTGAAACAGGCGCTTTCGGCCCGGCTGGCCGAGGTGATGGTACCATCGCATATCGTGACGCTGGATGCGTTTCCACTGACCCCCAACAAGAAGATCGACCGCAAGGCGCTGCCGGATCCAAAACCGGCGCGGGTTGCCGCACCCACCGCAGTGACCCCTCCCAAGGGCGGCGCGCAGGGCAAGATCGCCGCGATCTGGGGGCAGATTCTTGGTCTCGATGGGATCGGCGCGCAGGACAATTTCTTTGTCCTTGGCGGTCACTCCCTGCTGGCGGTGCAGGCGCACCGGGACATCCGCACGGCGCTGGAGGTGCCGAAACTGTCGATCACCGACATCTTCCGCTTCCCGACGCTGGCCGGTTTGGCCGCCCATATCGAAGGGCTTGCAGGCGGCGCGGAATCGCCGGATGATCCGGCCGATGCAGAACAGGCCGCCGTAGCCGAGGCGGCCAAATCGGAAACCATGTCGAAACGGCGGGCGATGCGCGCCAGCCGCAAAGCCCGGACCGGATGATAACTGACAGCCCCGCCCCCCTTGATCAGACAACCGATGCGCGGCTGGCTCTGGTCCGGCCGCTCTTTGGCGCGGGCATATCGCTGGGGGCGGCCAACCCGCTGGGGGCGCTGCCCGATCCCTTCCCGCAGGAGCGCGCCTGCCTGTCGCCCAGCGCCGTGGAGAAACGCCGCCGCGAATTTGCCGCCGGGCGGGCGGCTGCGCACCGGGCGATGCAGGATCTTGGCCGGGCGCCCTGCCCCATCGTGATTGCCAAATCCCGCGCGCCCATCTGGCCCACAGGGCTGACCGGATCGATCACCCATACCCACAGCTGCGCCCTTGCCGCCGTGACCTCAACACAGACCCGGCGCGCCATTGGCATCGACGTCGAGGAAGACACGCCCCTGAAAGACGACCTGCGCCCGGCGATCTGCTCTACCCGCGAACAGGATTGGCTGAGCTCGCAGGACAACCCCGGCCAGATGGCCAAGCTGATCTTCTCCGCCAAGGAAGCCGCCTATAAGTGCCAGTATACTGTCAGTGAACAGTTTTTCGGCTTTGACGGCATGGAATTGGAAATCGAACCAGAAGACGTGTGCGAAACGGTCCGGCGCGGACGTTTCATAGCCGCCTTCACCGTCGACCGCCCGCCGTTTCGCACTGGCGCCCGGATCAACGGCGCCTATGTCATCGGGGAAGGTATCATTTTCACCGCAGCAAGCCTGGAGGCGTGAGCAATGGGAAAACGATCTCTGCTTCTGGCGTTGACGACCTGCCTGCACGGGATTTGGGCCAGCCTGCACCTGCAGGCCGCGCCGTTTCCGTTGCCGGTGCTGACCCCACCAGAGCAGCCAATGAAGGTCTATCACCTTGGCCACTCTCTGGTTGGCCCCGTGATGCCGCATATGCTGGCGCAGCTTGCCCCCAAGGGGCACAGCTGGAATAGCCAGCTCGGGTCGGGCACATCGCTAAAGCAGCACTGGGAGCCGGAGGAGACGATCCTTCATTTCGATCTGGTGAATCAGGCCCCCATCTGGCGCGACGCCAAAGAGGCCATCGGTTCTGGCGATTATGATGCGGTGGTGCTGACAGAAATGGTCGAGCTGCGCGACGCGGTGAAGTATTTCGGCTCCGCCAAATACATGCGCCGCTGGGCCGCGCTGGCCCGTGATGCTTCGCCTGACACGCGGATCTATCTTTATGAGACCTGGCATCACCTTGATGACCCGGACGGCTGGCAGGCGCGCATCGCAAGCGATCTGGACCGGCTCTGGCTGGGCAAGGTGCTCGGATCAGACACGCGTCGCAATCCCAAACGCCCGGTCTACCTGATCCCCGCCGGACAGGTCATGGCCGCTGTCGCACGGGCCATTGATGCAGGCCAGATCGACGGGCTGAGCGATGTTTCGGATCTTTTCGCCAAGACACCGGAAGGCGCACAGGACACTATTCATATCAATGACTTGGGCACATACATTGTCGCCCTCGCCCACTATGCCGTGCTCTATCACCGCTCCCCTGTTGGCCTGCCGCACCAGCTGTCGCGTCCGGATGGAGAGGCAGCGACGGCGCTGTCACCGGCCGCTGCCGAGACGGTGCAGCAAATCGTCTGGCAGGTGGTGACAGGGATCCCCCGCACGGGTCTCTCTGACGCAGGCCAGAACGGATGAACCTTGAAACACTGATCACCTCGGTCCTGATGGTGGGCCATTCGCTGTTTGGCCAGGACAATCCCGCCATGCTGGAACAGCTGTTGCGCCAGTCCAGTAGTAGTGCCACCGTCGAAGCGCAGATCATCAATGGCGCGCCGCTCAGCTATAACTGGGAGCACGGCGACAGCGCCGAAGGGGTGAACGCCCGCGAGCGGCTCCAGACCCCAGTCGACGCGGTGATCCTCACCGAGGGCCTTCCGCTGGCCAATCACCTGAAATGGAGCAATACCGAAGAGACCGTCACCCGCTATTACCAGCTGGCCAAGGATGCCAATCCGGCTGCCGCGGTCTATCTGCAGGAAACCTGGCACAGCCTCAGCAGCGGAACCGGCACCGAGGTGCCGTTTGACGAAGGCGCCGATATCGCCTGGCGTGACCGGCTGGAGCAGGACCTGCCCCGCTGGCAGGCTGTGGTCGATGAAGTCAACGACAGCGTCGGTGGTGATATGCGCCTACTTCCCGCCGGGCAGGCCATGGCGCGTCTGGACGATGCCATCCGGGCCGGAACGGTGCCGGGCCTCACCGAGATTTCCGAAGTCTTTTCCGATGACATCCACCCAAATGCCACCGGGTTCTACTATATCAGCGCGCTGCAATATGCGGTTCTGACCGGACACAGCCCAATGGGCCTGCCGCACCGGCTGAAGGATCGTTGGGGCAAAGCCTATCCGGCGCCTGCGCCCGCACTGGCCCGGCGGCTGCAGGAGATCGCCTGGGCCGCGGCCCAGGGCGAGGAGGTGCGCACCGCCGCCCTGCCGCCCGACCCGCCGCCGCTGCCCTCCGACCCCGCTGCGCCACGCCTGAATGAGGAGGTTGCGGCCTCTGCCCACGCGCCGGAAATCACCGCAAAGGGACCGCCGCGCCAGCCGATCGCCATGAACCTGATGGAGGTCGCCGACTGGAGCCCGCAGGCACCTTTCCTTGACCACTTCAAAACCGCCCGCCCGTGGATCGGCCACCTACCTGGGCGCTGGGGCGGTGTCGGCCATGACGATCTTGCCGCTGCAGGCTATCTGGACCCGCAAGGCTGGCCCACCGCCATGCCGCCCGAGCTTGGCTCCATCGGCACCGTCATTCTGACCGATCTGCCCGCCACGGCGCACTCGCTTGCCGGGCGTTATGTGCTGCGCTTTGACGGCTCCGGCATTGTCGAGGTCTCTGGCCGCGCCGAAAACGTCCGCTACGGCAAGGGCGAGGTCACCTTTGACTATACCCCCGGCCCCGGCCCGGTCGAAATCCGCATTCAGCGCACCGGGCGCGGGACAGATTATGTACGCAACATCACCGTGGTGCGCGCCGATCAGCTGAAGGCCTATGCAGATGGCGCCCTGTTCAACCCACTCTGGCTCGACATGCTGGATGGGTTTGACGTGCTGCGGTTCATGGACTGGATGCAAACCAATGATTCCGAACAGGTTGGCTGGGAAGACCGCCCGGAGGTCTCCGACTACACCTGGGCGCGCAAGGGTGTTCCGGCCGAGATCCTGCTGGCGCTGGCCAATACGCTGGGCGCCGATCCCTGGTTCAACATGCCCCATATGGCCGACGACAGCTACCTTCGCAATTTCGCCCAGCTGGTGGATGGTGGCCTGGACGAGGATCTACGTGCCTATGTGGAATACTCCAACGAGGTCTGGAACTGGCAATTTGCACAGGCCCAATGGGCCGACGAGCAGGCCCGGACCGTCTGGGGTGGCTCGGACCTCTGGATGCAGTTCTATGGCGGGCGCGCTGCGGAAATGTCGCGGATCTGGACCGATGTCTTTGGCGCAGACGCCGACCAACGACTGGTGCGGGTGATTTCAAGTCAGACCGGCTGGCCGGGCCTTGAGGAACAGGTGCTGAACGCACCGCTCTGGGTGGCCGGGGCGCCAGACCGCCTGCCCCCGGCGCGCTATTTCGATGCCTATGCGATCACCGGCTATTTCGGCGGCACGCTTGGCCTGCGCGACAGCGCCCCCATGGTACGCGCCTGGATCGCCGACAGCCGCGACCGGGCCCGCTCTACCGCCGCCGATCTGGGGCTGCAGGGCGCTGAGGCTGCGGCCTATATCGAGGCGCATCAGTACGATGTGGCAACGGCGCAGGCTATGCTCGAAATCGAGGATGGCCTCCTCAGCGAGGACGGCAATGGCGCTATGGCCGGTTTTCTGGACAAGGAGCTGCCCTATCACAAATCCGTCGCCGACGAATACGGGCTGGACCTAATCATGTACGAGGGCGGCAGCCATGTGGTGGGTGTCGGCCAGATGGTCGAGGACGCAGAGCTGACCGGCTTTTTCACCCACTTTAATTACACCGAAGAAATGGCCGCGCTTTATACGAAAATGCTGACTGGCTGGGCCGAGCATGGCGGCACCCTGTTCGCGGCCTATGCCGATGTGGCTGTGCCCGGCAAATGGGGCAGCTGGGGTGCGCGGCGCACGCTCAGCGACGACAACCCGCGTTGGCGGGTGCTGGAGGCGGTGAAATGACGCCCCTGATATCCGTGCTGATCCCGGCCCATAACGAGGCGGCGTATATCCGCCCCTGTCTTGAGGCGCTCTTTGCCTCGGATCCGCTGCCCGGCCCGGCTGAGGTGCTGGTGCTGGCCAATGGTTGCAGCGATGATACCGCTGAAATTGCCCGTTCCGTCACCCTGCCGCGAGGGTGGACCCGCGAGGTGGCCGACCTGCCACAGGGCGGCAAGCTGGCCGCGCTCAACGCCGGGGATACCCGGGCTCGCGGCGCTGTGCTGGTCTATCTTGATGCCGATGTCACGGTTACCCCGCCTCTCTTGGCGCAACTGGCAGGGGCTCTGACGCCAGAGCGACCGCTTTATGCCAGTGGCAGCCCCCGTGTCGCCCCGGCCCGCTCTTCCCTGACCCGCGCCTATGGGCAGTTCTGGTCCAGACTGCCCTTTGTCACGGATGGCGCCCCCGGTTTTGGTCTTTTCGCCATGACTCGTACCGGGCGTGAGCGCTGGCAGGACTGGCCCGACATCATCTCGGACGACACATTCGCACGGTTGTCCTTTGCCCCTGCCGAGCGCTTTCGTGTGCCCGCCCGCTATGACTGGCCGATGGTCGAAGGCTTTGCCAATCTTGTGCGGGTCCGCAGACGGCAGAATGTCGGCGTCGAGGAAATCGCCAAGCGATTTCCGCATCTGTTGGAAAACGATGACAAACGAAGTCTCGGCGCATCGGGTCTGATGCGTCTCTTCCTGCGCGACCCGCTGGGGTTTGCCGCCTATGCGCTGGTCAGCCTGACGGTAAAGACGCCACTGTTCAGGACCAAGACACGCTGGGCCAGAGGTCGCTAAGCCTCCTGACGCCTGCGGACTGACGCCACCGCGCCGCGCTTCCGCGGCGCCAGGCCCAACCGTCGCACACGCGGCTCTGCCGTGGGCAAGATGGGCGGGAGCGCGCCGTTGGCAGCAGATGTTGCCGCTGTCGCGCTGCTTCACTGCCTGTCACGACGGCGCATCAATCATTGCCCAGCCAACGGATTGTCGCAAGCAACTGCCGGGTTTCGTGCTTAGGCAGCGCCGAAAGTTGCATCTCGATTGACGCGCCGCGCCGCCCTGCCTAGCGTGCAGAAAACCATCAGGAGGTCAGATGCTTAAGCAAGCCGCGCTGTTTTCCGGCCAGGGTCTGCTGGCGCGGGTGCTGCGCTCGGCCTCCTGGCTGATGATCGGCTATGGCGGCAGCCAGGCACTGCGGCTTGGTGCCAATCTGATCCTGGCTCGGTTGCTGTTTCCCGAAGCCTTTGGCCTGATGGCGCTGGTCAGCGTGGTGACCGTTGGCCTTTCGCTGTTTTCCGATGTCGGGATCGGCCCGTCCATTGCGCAGAATGAACGCGGCGATGATCCCGACTTTCTCAACACCGCTTGGACCATTCAAGTTGTCCGCGGGTTCGGTCTCTGGGGGATGACTCTGCTGCTGGCCTGGCCTGTTTCCTGGCTCTATCAGGCCCCGGATCTGCTGCTCTACTTGCCGATCGCCGGCATTGGCCTCGCCATCGCAGGCTTCAACCCGACCCGCATCGAGACTGCGCACCGGCACTTGCTGGTCGGGCGCCTCACTGCACTGGATCTCGCGGCGCAGGCCCTTGGCATCGGCGCTATGGTGCTTTTGGCCTGGGCAACCGGATCGGTTCTGGCGCTGGTTCTGGGCGGGGTCATTCAGGCCGCGGTGAAACTTGTGCTGACCCATTTCGGCCTGCCAGGGCAGACAAACCGGTTTCGCTGGGAACCCCGCGCCGCGCAGGAGCTGATCCGCTTTGGTAAGTGGATATTCCTTTCCACGGCCTTCTGGTTCCTGACCTCGCAGGGGGACCGGGCTATCTTGGGCCGCTTTGTGCCGCTGGATGTGCTGGGCGTCTATAATATCGGCTACTTTCTGGCGAGTTTCCCGATGCTGCTGGGCCATGCGGTGAACCAGAGGCTGATGATTCCGGTTTATCGCGACAAGCCCGCTGATGGCCCGCCGGAAAACCGGCGCAAACACCGCCTGCTGCGCGCAGGTCTGAGCGCCGTGATCCTGTCGCTGCTGTTGATCATGGCCTGGATCGGCCCCTGGCTGACAGATCTGCTCTATGATGCGCGTTATCAGCAGGCGGGTGCGATGATCGTTCTGATCTCACTGGCTCTGGCCCCGGCCGTCATCACCATGACCTACGATCAGGCCGCATTGGCCGCCGGAGATAGCCGGGCGTTCTTTGTCTTCACCGCCAGCCGCGCCCTGCTGCAAACAGCACTTTTCTTACTCGGCACCTACTGGTTCGGGTTGCCCGGCGGTATCGCAGCGCTGGGATTGGCGATGCTCGGCGCCTATCCGGTGCTGATCTGGCTGGCCCGCCGACACGGCGCCTGGGATCCCCTGCACGATCTGATCTGTGGCTTTCTGGTTGTTCTGGTCGGAGGCAGCGCCCTTTGGTGGCATCAAGATGCGGTGCTGCCCCTGATCAAGGCGCTAGCCCCCTGATCCACCGCCTGCCCTACAGCTGCCCCTGCGGCAGGACAACTGGGACTGCACGCCCGGCTTTTGGTCGTGACGGTCCCATCACAAGGCAAACGATCAGCTGCGCCGCCCTTTGCCTGAGCGCCATTTTCCGCCGGAGGACTTCATTTCCGGAATGGTGACAACCGGCATTAGCCCAGTTTCCCGCTTCATCTGCGCGACCGAGCGCAGCACCGGCTTTCGTAACTCCAGAAGGAAGGCAATCACCAAAGCGGCGAGCAGGCTGGCGGCGGCGCCCAAAAGCGCCGTGCGCTTGCGTCCCCCGGTTACCGGGTAATCGGGCAAGGCAGCTGGTTCCAGCACTGTCAACCGCTCGGACTGGCGCGCGGTTTCCAGACGGAATCCGATCTCGGCCTCGTTGCGGCGAGCACGGGTCGTCTCCAGTTCGCTCTGCAGCTGTTGCAGCCTGCGGTCATAGGCAGCGAGCTGACGCTCGACCTCAGGAGAGGTTTCTAGTGACGCTTCGATTTCTGCCTTGCGCCGGATCAGAAGATCCCGCTGCGCGGTCAGGGTAGCAAGCTGCTCTTCGAATTCTTCAAGCATGCGCTGCGCTGTTGCCGGGCGTTCATTGGACATCGCCTGATCTGCGGCCCGACGGATCTGGATCTGCTCCCGGTCAATATCCAGCAGCGCCTCGTTCAGCGTGGCGATTTCCCCTTGGCGGATTTCCAACGCCCCAGGCTGAGCAACGTCGTGCTCGGTCCGGTAGGAGGCGATCTCATCGTCCAGCGCCGCCAGTTCCTTGGCCACGGCCGTTTCCTTTGCGGTAAAGAAATTCAGCGTTTCCCGCGCCTGCTCGATACGGGTACTGACGCTGAGCTCGATCGTCCGGCGCCCAAATTCCGCTGCAACCGCCTGGGCCTGTTCAGGGCTGGGCATGCGGGCGGTGATGGTCAAAACAGCGATGGTGCCATCATCGGCAAAGCCTTCGCGCACCGCAGCCACCCCGGTAATCGAGACGTTTTCGCGCACCAGCGTAACCAGGTCCGAAGGTCTAAGATCCGGCATATCGCCATATAGATCGAACGCCTCGACAATCTCCAGTACAGAGCTGCGCGCCATCAGCCGCTGTTCGATCAGCTGCATGCGACGCGCGGTGGATCCTTCGACCGTTGATTTGGCCAGATCATCCGCGATTGTCGGCTGTGCGACCTGAATGACCTCGGAGCTTTCGTAGAAATGCTGCTGTCGGGCGGCCAGAAACAGCGACACCAGACTGCCCAGAACGGCAATCGCAAGGATCACCAACGCGCGGCGGCGCAGCATGTCCAGAAGATCCGGCAAGGAGTAGATAGGACCCATTCAACATCTCTTGGTTTGCCGCGGTCGCGCCGCTGGGCAGATTAACGTGCAAAGTGTGCTGTGCCATACACACCATGGCAAGCAGGCAAAACTTTGACCGGTTGGCGGAAGTTATGCGACAGGACCGATGTCGGCCGTCGCGCGCCCTCGGTTCAGGACCACCCCCAGCAACGGCGCGTTTCCATTGAGGATCCTCTCGCAAGCGGCCAGATGCGCCGCCGTTGTCTGCGTCCCGTCCGAGATCACCAGCACCCCATCGACCTGCGGCAGGAAGGCCGCCGCATCATCGTACTCCAGCATCGGTGGCAGGTCGAAGACAACCGTTTCCGGGTCCAGGTCCGCCAGCATGTGGTCCAGTACCAAGGCGCTACGGCTGTCATGCAGGATTTCTGCCGCGTTCAGGTCCGGCGTCGCGTTCAACCCGACCGCGAGCGTATCGAGCGGGCGCACCAGCGCCTCTTCTACAGGGCGGGTGCCGGACAGGAAGGACGCCATGTCGCCCGCCGCCACCAGCCCCATCGCAGGGCCCACCCCAGGGCTGCGAAAGTTGAGATCCATCAAGATGGTCCGGCTAGACGGCACCCGCGCCAGGCTAAGCGCCAGATTGACCGCACAGAATGTGGCTCCACAGCCCCCGGTGGGCGCAGTGACCGCAACCCGGTTCCAGCCGCGGGCCTTCAGGGTTTGCAACAGCCGCGTTCGCAGCAGATCAAATGCGCGCCCGGCCGGGTCGGTCCGCACGGCTGAAGCCAGCGGCGCACCATCACGGCCCCCCCGGTCAGGATCAAAGGAGATTCTGGCCAAACGTTCCCATGGGCTTGGCAAGGTGGTGGGGAGGATTTCGGCAGATTCGGACTGCAGGCCGGGTGGTACGTTCTCCAGCACAGCCTCATCCGGTTCCGGGCGCACCTGTTCCTGCACCTCGGGCTGAACCTGTGCGCGCCGCCGAAATTTCTTAAAACCCTGTTGCGTCATGCCTTGCTCATATTGTCATCACAGCCTTGCCACGAGGCCGCAGCTTTGCCAACTTCAGGATCATATCAACTTGCCCCTGCGAAAGAAGCCCGCAGCGCGCCTTGCTCCGGCCATGGCCGCAAGGCAGCGCGCGAACCAAAAATGAGATGCACGGCGCGGGTCCTCTTCGCGACTGCATTGAACCAGACAGGGATTAATATCCTGTACCTTTCAGAACCACGCCGATAGTACGCCAGATCAGACCGATGTCACAGCCAAGGCTTAGCGCGCGACAGTATTCGGAATCCGCGGCAGCGCGAAAGGCAAAGGTGCTTTCGTTGCGGGCCGACACCTGCCACAGCCCCGTCAAACCGGGTTTGAGATCAAAGTAATCGCGCGGATCACCGTAAATCGCCAGCTGCTCGGGCATCATCGGACGCGGACCCACAAGGCTCATCTCGCCTTTCACCACGTTCCACAGCTGCGGAAGCTCATCCATGGAGGTGACTCGTAGGATACGGCCAACACGGGTGATGCGGGGATCGTTCTTCAGTTTCTGCGTTGCGTCCCATTCCCGCCGCAAGGCCGGGTCCCGCGCAAGGCATTCGGCCAGACGGGCATCCGCATCCCGCACCATGGTGCGCAGCTTCAGGATTCGGAAGCGTCTGCCATTCCGGCCCAGGCGCTCCTGCGTGTAAAACGGGCTGCCGCCTTCAAGCGCAAGCGCTAGCGCACAGACCAGCACCACCGGCAAGGTGACAGGCAACGACAGCAGGGTCAGCAGCAGATCAAGGGCCCGTTTTCCAGCGCTGCGATAAAACGACGGACGCGAGGCCCGGTAGTGCAGCAGCTGCGTCGTTTCATACTGTGACGGACCGATCCATTGCGCCACGTTGGCATTGGCGGCCTGCGCTGTCATCGCCTGTCGCAGAGCTTCATCCTTGAGCCGTTTCAAAACCAAGGTTCCCTGCCCAGCAGTATCGACTGAAGCAAATGACAGCATCGGAACTTTATTCTTACGCAACAGGTCCGTCATCAAAATCCCCATTCCTCACCAGACCCCATGGGTCGGGCACACCGCATCCTGCGGAACCGTTTAATTTGCACAGGTCCGGCATGGCAGCAGCCGGCAACACACGTCTGTAATTGAAGGGTCTGATAGGACGCGCCCCCACGCGTCTTCCCTGCACCCACTTCTCCGCATTTAGGGCGAAAGAAGTTCAAATTATCGACACATTCTTTTTAATATATTTTTATCTAAATTGCTGCGAGTAAATGAAAAAAGGTTAACCAGCCACATTTTCACCTGAATTCCAGCGCATTTGGGAAACAATAATCCAAAATATGCTCACACTGTTGGGGAACTGGGGAATATAGACCCGGAATCGGTGGCGCAGCGCACCTCAGCCCCCACATTGGGTCCGGGCTAAGCGTGCACGCTATCAGCCTGCAACAGAATGAGATTCGACAGGATCACGGCCGTTTCAGGAGCCGCTGCGGAATTTTCCGGGGCTTTTTCCTGTCCAACGCTTGAAGGCATCGTTGAACGAGCTGAGCCCGCGATAGCCCAGCAAATGCGCGATCTCTGCCAGAACCAGATCGCTGTGCAACAGATATTGCGTGGCCATTTCTTCGCGCAGCTTTTCCAGAATTTCGAAATAACTGGTACCCTGATCGCCCAGCTTGCGCGACAAGGTACGGGGACTCATGCCAAGGTCCTGCGCCACGGTCTCCAGCGCTGCCGTCCCCGAGGCAAGTCGACGCGAAATGCTCTGCTCAACTTGCGATGCGATATCTCTCTCCCCGGCCATCATGGTCTTCATCTGCGACGCGGCGCATTGCAGCAAGATGCGCAACAGGATCGGGTCACCTGTCGCAAGCTCCCGCGTCAGGTCATCGGTTTCGAACCGTAACAGGTTTTCCGGTGCACCAAACTGGACACGGCAGCCAAAGAACTCTTCCATCTCGGCGGCGCCGGACAAACGGTGATGGCAGAACGCCACCTGCCGCAGCCGGATACGGGTCTGGCTGGACCGGCGCAGGTTGGACAGGATCAGTGCCACGAGGAATTCCACGTATTGTCCGCTTAGCTCGATCCCCACCGTGTCTGGAGCAGATGTCCGCACTCGACTCTCTCCTCCGCGGATCTCGGGGCGGGTGCCTACATCCACCGCATAGGTCCAGGTCAGCGCACCGGTTTCAGCAAGCTGTGAGCGATCGAAATGCAGCGCCTCTCCGAATAGGCGGGCGTAGTCCGACAGGTTCGACAGAAAACCCAGCACCTGCGGCGCACACAACGCCAGATACCCCAGAAGCCCGGCCTTGCGCAGATCGGTCTGCTGCCCGAACCGTAGTCCGAAGAGATCAATCTCGCTGATTTTTGCCGCATACTGAAAGAACGATGCGATCGAACGGCTGTCGGTATAGGGCTCTTCTTGGCCAACAAGACTCTGGCCAAAAGGCACCGCACGAAAGATCTCTGCCGAAGAATGCCCAAGCTCGGCCAGCCTTTGCGCGGCACATTGGACAAAAATTGCATTTTCAAGTTTCAGATGCCGGGTCATAACACAAGCCCCACTCAAAACACACTCAACACCACAGTCAGAGGGCATCGTCTTGGCCCCTGACATGGCCTCTGTGGTGCATCCGGGCAGAGCGTCCCGGCGTTTCATCCGTGCGTTGTACGCGGGTGCGCCGCTTGGCCAGGCAGCCCCACGAAACGCTGCAGGCTGCTTTTACAATATAGCCTGATTTGAATATTTCCCAACTCTGTCCAGCGGAAACCGGCCACCGCTTGGCGTCTCTTTCGGTCACCCCCCCCCTCACCTTTTGGATAGTACCCCAAGACCTGCAGTTAGGTCTGGCCGCTTTTCGGGGCGATCAAACGCCGCGCCAGCAACATTGACGGTCGCCTGCTTGCCTGTTGACGGGAATCGCGTCTTTATGCGCGCCATTCCAAAACAGACGGAAGGCGCGGATGACCATGGCTGCAGATAGATCGTCTCTTTTTCAGTCCGACAACTGGATCGCTGCCGAGGCGCAGGGCACGGAGTGGACTTTCTGGGCCATGTCCGGGGACACGCCCAGCGCTCGCCGCAAGGCATATCTGCCGCAGGGCAGCAACGATCCGGGCTTGTCCGAGATCCATGCCGCGCTGTGCGGCGAACTGACTGCATCGCAACTGCCAATTGTCGCCTGTGGCACCGGCCTGGCCGCACCGCAGGCCGTCCCGACGCGCCCGGACCAGCTGCCACTGGCCCCACAAGGCAGCGCCCTGCCCCCGAAAACCGTGCTCATCACTCTGCCCGGGCTGGCGCAAAAGGCGCCGCCTGCCATAATGCAGGGCGCCGAAACCTGCATCGCCGGGTTTCTGGCTCTCAATCCGTCCTGGGACGGGGTTCTTTGCCTGCCCGGCAAGACCACTCACTGGGCTCTGATCAGCGCAGATGAAGTCGTCAGTTTTCAAAGCTTCCTGACCGTGGAACTGGCCGAATCCGCCTGCACCATGGCTGGATTGCAGGTGCAGGACTGGGCAGCGGGTGAGCTGACCGGAACCGTGGCCGACACCATGTCAAAACCGGAACTGATGGCCGCGCGATTGGCCGAAGCCAAGGCAGCCATGCATGGCGGCAGCTGCACCCCGGAAGAGGCCACCGGGCGGATCTGGGGCGCCGTGCTGGGCGCCGAACTGGCCGCCGCCCGCCCTTACTGGCTGGGCCAGAATCTGGCGCTGATCGGTGATAAGGAGACCGCCCGCCCCTATGCCGCTGCATTGGAAATGCAGGGGCTGCCGGTCACCATTGCAGACGCGGAACGCATGACACTGGCCGGGTTGACCCGGGCCTGGCGCAGCTTGCGCAAAGAAGACGACTAACCTCCACCGTCGCGCCAGCCCCCTGCCCGCTCACAGAACAAAGGGCCGAGGGCGCGGCAAGCGATCAGACCTTGTGACGGGCCCCTTTTGAGGGGGGCATTTCGGGCGGGCCAGCAAAACACTGGGCGATCTCCATCCAGCGCGTCGCGGTCGCCCCTGTCACCTCCAGCGCGGTGTCTTCGATATTGCGCACCTGCGTCACCACCTGCGCGAACTCCACCGCAGATCCGACAACCCGGTTGTCCTCTTGCGGCGTGTTCCATTCCCAGACCGCCGAAGACGGTCCGGTCAGCTGCACGAATGGCGCGGGGTCGGGCACCTCTTCTCCCCGGTTCAGGAAGGTCCAGCCATAAGTCGCAACGCCAAGATGGGCGATATTGCGGATCCGGTCCTGCTCCACCCGCTCCAGCCCCAGAAGATCAAAGACCTCCTGACCATGCGCCCAGGTTTCCATCTGCCGTGCGGTGATCGAGGACAGCGCGCTCATGTCCGGGCCGACCCATTTCACCCGCGCCTTGGGATCGGCCACGGAAAAAGCATCGGCGCAGGTTTCCGCGCCAGCCTTCCAGGCCTCGAACAGCGCCCGTCCCGACAACCCGTCCAGCCAGGGGAACTGGCACTGCAGGATCGTCTTGCCCGATTGCATGTCCTGCACGATGGGGCCGATGAATGCGGCAAAGGCCGCCTCCCCCTTGAGCGAGGTTTCTGCCGCCACGTTGAACAGGTGCAGGTGGCCCAGCACGTGATCGATAGTCCAGTCTTTGAACTGCGTCGGCCTGTGCAACGCCTCTTCCGGCAGATCCTCCAGTATCGCCGCCAGCGCCCGGCTTTCGGCACGAAAATCCTCTGCCTGCTGCATGGATGCCCTCCTCCCAATTGAAATTCCGCTACGTCCGGCGAGCCCTTCCACGATTGAACCGACCGAACGTTCTGTTTTACGATTCCTCAAAGGATAGGCGCATGACACAGAAAACCGAAGACCAACCCGACGTCACCGCGCCCGGCGCTGCGGGCACAACGCGGGCCGAAACGCGGGCAGACAAGACCCGGCAGCGGATTTTCGACGCGGTCACGGATTGTCTGGACCAGTCGGGATACGCGGAAACCTCGATCAACCGGGTACAGACCGCCGCTGGTGTGTCACGCGGGGCGCTGACCCATCACTTTCCTTCGAAAGAGGAGATGATGGTGCGCACGCTGGAACATCTTCTGGCGCCGGTGCGCGGCCCGGAACAGGCGAGCGAAAGCGGCCATATGCTGCGCAAGGGCGGCGCGGCACAGGATTTGCCCGCCGAGCTGCACCGTCTGTGGGCCCGGGTGATCAACACTCGCGAAGGGCGCGCGGTGATGGAAATCCTCGTCGCCTCGCGCACGGATGAAACCCTGCGCACGCGCATCACCCCCTCGCTCTGGGATTATAACGACGCCTTCAACCGCAATATTGCCAATCTATACACCGCGTCCTCGGGCGAGGATCTGGCGTTGCTCTGGTCGATCTGCCGCAGCTTCATGCGCGGGCTGCACAGTCAGGCACCCTACGAACGCGATCCAGAGATCATCACCAAGATGGTCGATCTGTTCGCCCGCATCATGTCGCCGCATCTGGCGACCCGTCCCGGCCCCAAGGAGTAAACCGCATGCAAAGCCCCTTTGACACCGAAGAGCGCCGTGCCTTCCGCGAGAGCCTGCGGAGCTTTGTGGCGCAGGAAATCACTCCCTTCTGCGATGACTGGGACGAAGCCGAGGAAATCCCCTGGGAGCTGCACCAGAAAACCGGGGCGCTGGGCGTATGGGGTTTTGGCATCGACGAGAAATACGGCGGGCTTGGCTTTGACGACTGCTTCATGCGTGCCGCCTACAGCGAGGAAATCGCCCGCTGCGGCGCGGGCGGCGTCGCGGCGGCCATGGGTGGGCGTCAGATCTCGCTTGATCCCATTGCCCGGCTGGCCAGCGAAGAAATCAAGATGCAGGTGCTGCCGGAGGTGATCGCGGGGCGCAAAGGGTCTTCGCTTGCGGTGACGGAGCCGGGCGGCGGATCGGACGTCGCCAATATCACCACCTCGGCGCGGCGGGATGGCAATCACTGGGTGCTGAGCGGCAGCAAAACCTTCATCACCGGCGGCATGACGTCGGAGTATTTCGTCATTCCTGCCCGCACTGGTGGGCCGGGGCTGGAGGGGATTTCGCTGTTCTTTGTCGAAGCAGACACCCCGGGGTTCACCCGCAGCGCGCTGAGCCGGAAAATGGGCTGGTGGTGCTCGGATCAGGCAACGCTGTTCCTCGATGACGTCCGCCTGCCCGCCGACCGGATGATGGGGCCGGAAAATCATGGCTTTCTGGCGGTGATGGAGAATTTCAACCTCGAACGGGTCGGGCTGATCGCCGGCATGCTGGGCATGATGAAAACCTGCCTTGAGGACAGTATCGCCTGGGCACAGGAGCGGCAGACCTTTGGCAAGCCGCTGATCCGCCATCAGGTGATCCGCCACAAGATCGCCGATATCTCGGCCCGGATCGACGCGGTAGAGGCCACACTCAACACGATCTGCTGGCAGGTGAACGAAGGGCGGATGCCGGTGGCCGAAATCTGCAAGGCGAAGGTGTTCACCTCCAAAGCCTGCGAGTTCTGCGCCTCCGAAGCGATGCAGATACTCGGTGGTGCGGGCTATCTGCGCGGCAACCGGATCGAACGCATCTACCGAGAGGTCAAGGTGATGGCCATCGGCGGCGGATCCGAGGAAATCATGCGCGATCTGGCGGTGCGGCAGATGGGGCTGTAATCGCGCAGCGGCGCGTCACACCGCCGAGGAAAAGCTGCGCTCAGCCGACTCGAAATTGCGGGTCAGCGGTGCCGTCAGAGGCGATTGCGCCGAATAATAGGCCCCGACCCGGCACAGCTGCACTGCAAAATCGGGATGCGCGCCCGCATCATCGTATTTGCGCACCCGCTCCTTGCGCAGCCAACCGCGGCGTTTGACCTCCTGCTCGATCAGCTTCAGCCGCTGCACGCAATGCAATGTCGTGTAGACCGACAGGTAATCCATGTAGTCGGCGATGTCGTGACCACAGTCGGTATCGAAATTCTCGATCACGATATCAGCCATCACATCGGGGGCGATGGGCCAGGTTTCATCGGCAATCAGCCAGGCCAGATCCTCGGCCCCGTGGCGCAGACCAGCGTATTCGAAATCGAACCAGCGCAGGTATCCGTCGTCGCCGATGGCGGCATTGCCCGACCGGCAATCCCATTTCAGGAACTGTACACCTGGGTAATCCATCCGCTCTGCCACAGCTGCCATATCAAACTGGCGGGAGATGCCTACCGAATAGGGCTCCATCGCGGTCACCGAACCGACAAAGGAGGTGACCCAATCCGTGTTCGATCCCAGATGCGGCAGCATTTCCGCCAGGTTGGTTTGCCGCCCGGCGGCCTGGATCCGGAAGATCGCCGCCACCGCCTCAGCGGCCAGTTCGACCTGATCCTCTGGGTCCTGTTCCATGATCTCTGCATTCAGACGCATCTCGCCAGTGTCGGATTGGAACATCACATCATCGCTGACCCCCAGAACCTGCGGAATATCGTCACAATGGGGCGCTAGTTCCTCAAGTACATGCGCCTCTAAGTGGGTGCGGCGGAAATCGGGCCGCAGCGTGGCAATCACGCTGTGATCTGGATAATGCAGCCGCAAGGATGAGCGTGAATTGCCTCCCGGAGCAGAAATCCGTTCGGGGGCCGCGCCCAGAACCATCTCAGCCTTGGCCGAGATATAGGCCTTGCGATCCTCAAAACTGCCGTCCGCCACGTCTGTCCCTCTTCACCTCAGCCTCTTTGCTCCTGTCCTGACAGCAGAAAACGGCGGTTTTCGGGACAAACAAGGGCAAAGGCCCGGAAAACGGACCGATTCGGGCGCCACTCGCTATGATTGAACATTTCAATCACTTCATTCGCAGAACAATAAGAGCCCTCAGGATGGCTTTGTTTCCTGAAATATCTGATGCACGCACGAATTTGACTAAAATGAGACGAAAATTTGTTCCACCCCAGCGTGTTTCATATGTTCACCATTGAGCGGCACGCCTCCCATTTTGCGCCTGCCGAAACGCATCATTTCAGATCGTAGGGGTGACAGTATGACTTGGGGACATTTTTCGCACAAAGGCTGGTCCGGTTGGGGAAAAAGCAGCGGCAAGGACGCCTGCGGCAGCAACAGCTACCACAATGGCGGCGTGCGCGGCGAACACTTCGCGCGCTGGTATGACGGACATCTGTCAGACCGGTTTGGCCACGGCGGCAAAGGCCATAAAAACTGGTGGGACCGCGACGAAAAGGACGATCACGGCACGGGCGGCAGCAAAGGGACCGGTGGCAGCAAGGGCTCCGGCGGAACCAAAGGCTCTGGCGGCGCCCGAGGATCGGGTGGCAAGGACGGCTGCGGCACGGGAGAAGGCACAGGTCGCGGATCAGGCGGCGGCACCGGTGGCGGCTCGAAAGGCCATCACGGCGGCAAGGACTGGTGGAACCACGGTGGCAAGAACTGGTGGGACCATGGTCGCAACGAAGATGACGATTGCGCATCCGATGGCTCTGGCGGAACCCGCGGCTCTGGCGGAACGCATGGTTCTGGCGGCACCCACGGTTCTGGCGGGACTCACGGTTCCGGCGGAACCGGCGGATGGGGCAGCGGTGGCCATTGCGGCTCCGGAGGCACGGGCGGAACCGGCGGTACAGACGGCGGCGGCGGCGAAAACACCGACGATGGCAAGACCACAATCACTTTCACCCTGGGCGAAGAAGGCGGCAGCCAGGTGGACGTGTCCGTCACGCAGACGCCCGGCGGTGAGCTGTTCGTGAAACTGGATCCAACCACCTTTGACGGCCAGGAGGCTGATCTCGACGGCATGTTCTTCAACCTGAGCGACGACGGCCGCACCGATGCGCTGCACTTCTACCCGGATGAAAACGCGCTGCCGGTAACCGGTCACAGTGCATCCGCCAATTCGGAGAACACGCTGGATAACGGCGCCACTGTCTCCGAAAACTATGACGCCCACGTGCAATTCGGGCAGGTGCCGGACAGCACCGAAGGGACCGTCAACAACCTCAACTTCACCCTCTGGTCCGAAGATGGCGCGCTGACGCTGCAGGATCTAGACCTCACCAATGTGTCGATTGTGGTCAACAGCGACGGTCGGGATCCGCAGGAGCTGCACGGCGGTCTGACTGATGAAGCGCAGGCGCAGGTCGAAACCGACCCGGCAGCGGTGAATGGCATGACGCTGGACAGCTGGTCCGAAACCCTTCCGGTCGCCTTTAGCCAACCCGCAACCGAACCGGATGTCATGTCTCTCATGACCCTACCGCCGGAGGATGACATGATGCCGGAAGACCCGGCTGACACGGAAGACGACATGATGGCCGAGGCTGTCTGAGGCCACGCTGCCTCACAATGAACCGAGAAGACATTGACCGGAGGCCCCCAAACGGGGGCCTCCGGCGATTTTTAGGAGCAGCATTACCGAGCCCCTTCGACGATCAACCGTTCACCTAAAAAGGAGGGTGCATCCCGCTGATGCATAAACCTTTCTTTAGGAAGAAAGGTTACACAGCTGGCCGACGGATCCTCAGGAGGTGCAGCGGTGAAACAGGAAAAATGTCAGGCCTGCCGGAATGGCGCAAAGTTCGACCTGCCCATCACCATGGCGTTCCAGCCCATGGTCGCCCTTGGCGCGGAAAAGATCTTTGCCTACGAGGCGCTGCTGCGCGGCAAGGACGGCGCTGGTCCGCGCGAAGTGTTCTCGCATGTCACTTCTGATACGCTTTACGCCTTTGACCAGAAGTGCCGCACCACATCGATCGAACTGGCAGCAAAGCTGAACCTTGCGGAAACAGGCGCACTCCTGTCGATGAACTTCCTGCCCAATGCGGTTTACGATCCTAAGGCCTGCATCCGGCTGACGCTTGAAACGGCCAAACGCACGGGATTTCCGGTGGACCAGATCATGTTTGAGTTCACCGAAACCGAACGGGTGAACACGGACAAGCTGATCGAAATCCTGACCACCTATCGCCGCCTTGGCTTCAAGACCTCCATCGATGATTTCGGTGCCGGCTATTCCGGCCTGAAACTGCTGACGATGTTCCAGCCGGATGTGGTGAAACTGGACGCCGGGCTGATCCGCAATATCGATGTCTCATCGGCGAAACAGACGATTGTTCGCAACACTATCAGGATGCTTGAGGAAATGGGTATCCTGATCGTCTGCGAAGGGATTGAAACCCAGGGCGAATACGATGCGCTATATGATCTGGGTGTGGACCTGATGCAGGGGTATCTGTTCGCCAAGCCGGGATTTGAGTCCCTCCCTGCGCCGCAATGGCCTGTCCACAGCAGCCTGTCCATGGAGAAAAGCGTGCTACGCTGAGGCACACGCCACAAGTTACCGTCACGTCATCCACTTTTTGAGCGAATTCTCCTACCTCCACCCGCTCCTATTTGATCCTGGTCACGTTCCCCGCGTACGCCCGGCTTTAAAATTGCGCTGTATTTACGGGCACGGTGAAGGAGGTTTCCCATGTATCAACTGACCGAAGACGGCGACTGGACCAACGATTTTGACTACACTCAGACCAACGTCGCAGACATCCAACCCGGTCACAGCGTCAGCGGTACCGTAGGCGGCACCGATGCAGGCGATCTGATCCGGGTCTCACTGGCCTATGATCAGCCCTACACCTTTACCCTGGAGGGCGACGGAGTTTCCTTTGAGATGCTGGATGACGGCACCGATGCCGGGGCAACAATCGACGGCAACACCATGACCTACACGGCCGAGCACCCCTCGGACTATTATAACATCCGCGTCACTGGCAGCGGCAGCTACACCGTCACCATGCAGGGCCTTCCTGCGGATTATCTGGAGGACGAGGACGCAGGCGACATGAGCGGCGCGCCAACCCTTGAGATCGGATCCAGCATAACGGGCGTCATCAATGGCAGCGCCCGCACCGGAGAGACCGACTACTATGCCTTCCACGCGATTGGCGGAATGGACTACGGGTTCTCCATGGCGCAGGCTGACTCGCCTTTTGGGGCCACGTCCGGCGGCTGGCTGGAAATCCTCGACGCGGATGGAGAGCCGGTCGACGGTGTGTCCGGCGGCGCCAGCGCCTGGGACGGATCAGTGAAGACCTTCTCGCCAGAGCTTTCCGGCACCTACTACCTCGCTGCCTGGACCTATTTCGGCTACTCCGGCGCCTATACGATCAGCAGCTATACGGACGCCGCACCGACCAACCTGGCCAGCCTCGGCACGATTTCCGCTACCGAAAGCGGTGGCTCCACAATGGTTACCCTGCGCGTTGATATCGCCGAGGCCCCCGAAAGCGATATCACGGGAACCGTCTCTGTCACCGCAGTGGACGCGGATTACTCTAAGACGGTCAACAGTTTCGACGCCGCCTTCACGCTGGAGGCAGGCCAGACCTATGTGAACGTCACCGTCCCGGTAGGCAGCAGTGCAGATTACTCAGAAGACACGATCTTTGTCGGTGATATTGCGGAAATTCGTGGTGCCGGGATCGACCAGGGTTTCCTCGCCTCAGAGAGCTTTGTCAGCGAGCTGAGCAACACCCCAACCGCGGGCGACGACGTTCTGGTCGGCACCGATGGAAAAGACCGCATTTTGGGCCTTGCGGGCGACGATGAAATTTCCGGCCTCGGCAGACGCGATACCCTGAAGGGCGGTGCTGGCCGCGACACGCTGGACGGAGACACCGGCAACGACAAACTTCTGGGCGGCACCGGTCGGGACAAGCTGTTCGGCGGCGACGGCGACGACATACTGCTGGGCGGCGGCGCCCGTGACCGGCTGTTCGGTGGCAGTGATGCCGACATCCTGGACGGTCAGGGCGGCAACGATATTCTGACCGGCGGTCGCGGTCTGGATGTCTTCGTGTTCTCCGGCGACTTTGGAAATGACAAGATCCGCGATTTCAACGCCACACGCAACGGTGAGGACATTGATCTGAGCGGGGTGGAAAGCATCACCGGCATGCGGGATCTGCGCAACAATCACATGAGCCAGGAAGGCGACGACGTGCTCATTCAAGATGGCAACGGCAATTCGATCACGCTGCTGGACGTCGATATGGCCGACCTAGGTGTGGGCGATTTCATCTTCTAAGCCTGAAACCAAAAACGACAACGGGTCTGCCAGGCGCAGGCCCGTCCTTCCAGACAGAGATTGGAAAGTTCAGCCGCCCTGCCCTTTTTAGTTTTCAAGCCTTCCTAGTTCTCAAACGCGCGCCGCCGCAGCGGGTCTAGCGTGCGATCACGATATCGGCCTGCAACCCGCCCAGTTCGGCGCTTTCGGTCAGGCGCAGCGTGCCGCCATGCGCCCGCGCCACATCCACAACGATGGCAAGCCCCAGTCCAACCCCGGTTCCAAGGTTCTGATTGCGCGCAGCATCCAGCCGGGTAAAGGGACGTATCGCATCACCGCGCTGCGCGGGGTCGATACCGGGACCGTCATCCTCGACCCGGATGCGCAGGGATTTTTCCGTCAAAGTCACAGAGACCCGCGCCCGGCTGCCATATCGTACCGCGTTCGAGACCAGATTTTCCACCGCCCGGCGTATCGATTGCTGGCGCAGCATCACGGTGCCAGACCCGCTCAGCTCTCCCAGCATCACATCCTTGCCTTGCCGCTGCCAATCCTCGACGATGGCATGCGCCATTTGCATCGGATCCACCGGTTCAGGCTCGCCTGTTGACGCACCGCGGGAGAAATCCAGAAAGGCATCCAGAAGCGCCTGCATTTCATCGACATCACGCAACAGCGGCTCCGCTTCCTCTTCGTCCAACATCGCCAGCCCCAACTTCAGCCGTGTCAGCGGCGTGCGCAGATCGTGGCTCACCCCTGACAGCATCAGGGTCCGCTGCTCGATCTGCCGCTCGATCCGGGCGCGCATATCCACGAAGGCGCTGCCAGCGGCCCGTACCTCTGTCGCGCCGCGCGGCGAATAAGGGATCATCCGTCCCCGGCCAAAGGCCTGCGCCGCATCCGCAAGCCGCTTGATCGGGCGCAGTTGGTTGCGCAGGTAGATGAAAGAAATCAAAGCCATGAAAAGGCCGAAGAAAACCATCGTCACGATCAGCTGATGCGGCGCTGCCGCCGTCAACCGCCGCCTGTCCACCCGCAGTTCCATCCTGCCAAGGTCGGTATCCAGGAACACCTTGACCTCGCGGTTATCGGGAAACTGCGCCGCGACAAATCCTGGCAAATCCTGCTGCATCTTGTCCCGGACAACGCGGCCAGAGAATTCGTACCACCCCACCAGATCCTGCGGGTCAGGTTCATCCTCCTCAAGGAACCGTGCCCCCATCTGCAGAGGCTGCAGGAACGGAGCAATCCGCACCAGCATGTCCTGTTGGCTTTCCGCGCCTGCGCCCTGCTGTTGCAGCAATGCGATCTGCTGCATCACCGTGGCCGTCATCTGGGTGGTCACATCCTCCAGATCCCGTTTGATAAAGACGATGGAGACCACAAGCTGCATCGACACGATAGGCACGATCAGGATCAGCGCCGCCCGGCCATAAAGGCTCCGTGGAGAATATTGTTTGAGCCTTTGCAAGAACATGCGCTAAGCCTACAGGGTCGCCCCATGGCTGTGAAGGCACCCGGCAGGCTTTTGCCCCCGCGCCAGCAACAAAAGGAACGGATACCCGAATGCAGGCTCCAGACGATTTCAATCCCGCCCCCGGTCGTGCCGAAGAGCTGCAACCGGGTGTGCGCCGCATTCTGGCCCCGAACCCCTCGCCAATGACCTATCGCGGCACCAACACCTATCTGATCGGAACCCGGGATCTGGCGGTGATCGACCCAGGCCCGGTGCTGCCAGAGCATCTGGAGGCGATTTTGGCCGCAGTGGGCCCTGATCAACTTATCAGCCATATCATCGTCACCCATGCCCATGTGGATCACTCCCCCCTTGCCGACGAGCTCAGCCAGCGTACCAGCGCGCCAGTCTATGGTTTTGGCCCGGCCAGCGCAGGCCGGAGCCCGGCGATGCAGCAACTGGTCGCGCAGGGCATGACGGGCGGCGGCGAAGGCATCGACACCGAGTTTACGCCTGACATCACGGTGGCAGATGGCGATGTGATCTCCGGCGAGGGCTGGAACCTTGAGGTGCTGCACACGCCCGGGCACCTGGGCAACCACATCGCGCTGGCTTTTGGGGATGCCTGTTTCACCGCTGATCACGTGATGGGCTGGGCCAGTTCGCTGGTCTCGCCGCCCGATGGCGATCTGACCGACTTCATGGCCTCCTGCAGCAAGCTGCGCGCCCGCGACTGGCGGATCTTCTATCCCGGCCACGGCGCCCCGATCACGGACCCTGCCGGACGTCTCGACTGGCTGATCGCCCACCGCGAAGCCCGCGAAGCCGCCATCATCGATGCGCTGCGCTCCGGCCCGGCCCGCCCGGGCGATCTGGCCGCCCGGATCTATACCGAAACCCCGGCGGCCCTATTGCTCGCTGCCGAGCGCAACGTTCTGGCTCATCTCATTGACCTAATGGGAAAATCCCGCGTAGCTCCGGTCGGTGACCTGAGCGCAACCGCAGAATTCAGGCTGCTGGGCTGATCCCTGGACGACCCTGCCCCAGAGCGGTTTTCGGTCCCGGAATGTGCGATCCGATGTTATTTGCATTTTTTTCGCCTCCCCCTCTGGACGCCCCCACGCAGGGCCGCTATACGGCGCGAACCGTTCCGGCGTAGCTCAGCGGTAGAGCAGTTGACTGTTAATCAATTGGTCGTAGGTTCGATCCCTACCGCCGGAGCCATAAAAAGCCCTTAAGTCGCAAAGACTTAAGGGCTTTTTTGGTTTTTTGACCAGGGGCAGGTTTTGGATTTAGGGGCAGTTTGGGGGCACTATCTCTCAACACCTCCCAATAGACCATGCAACCTGCCAACGCTCATGAATTCACGCATTCATGCCTGGATGAAAGCATGCAAGCATGTGTTGCGCCAAGCATGCAGGCTTGCCTGAAAGCGGAAAATCTATAGGCTCAGTCGGGATAGTTATCTTTTCTTCTTCTTTTAGAACAAGGTGCTATGCAATGAAAGCTAGCTATGAGGACCTGCGGACTGTCAAACAGCTTGTGAATGAAACCCCTTTTCTGACTGAGCAAAAGCTCCGTTGGTATATCTTCAATGCGGAGACGAATGGGCTTCTCTTCGCGATCGTGAAAATCTCTAACCGGGTTTATATCGACCGCGTTGCATTTGCAGATTGGGTGGAAAGCCATCGAATGGCCCCAGCCAACGATTGAACTGAAGCGATCTACAATCCGTAGCAGCTTGAAGGGACAGCCCTGTCGAAAGGCAGGGTTGTTTCCTTTTGCAAAATAGGGCCACTCAAAAGAATGGCCCATCGATTGGGAGGTCGCCTGATCGACCAAAGCCTGACAGGCGATACAGTTTTTTCGACAAAACGTCGAGGTATCTGCTCAACAGTGTGAGCAACTGTAGAGCTTATGTGTTACTGCTCAAATCAAGGTTTAATGTCGGCTTATCATAATCCCAGGCAAGCCTTTCCGATTGGTCAGTTCGAACTGGAAGGACGCCTCCCTGTCCCCAAGCCAGATGCCCGCACCGACCGAGTGCCTGGCGGGTCGTACGCCTTTCCTTCCACGTGGAAATTCGAACAAACGGAA
Source organism: Pseudophaeobacter sp. A-200-2 (assembly GCF_041008815.1). Classification (NCBI taxonomy): domain Bacteria; kingdom Pseudomonadati; phylum Pseudomonadota; class Alphaproteobacteria; order Rhodobacterales; family Roseobacteraceae; genus Pseudophaeobacter; species Pseudophaeobacter sp. A-200-2. Next base: position 532,763 of record NZ_JAXGFU010000001.1, read on the forward strand.
AGGTCAGCCAGATGAACACAAAATACCAACATTTCAAAAATCTGAGAGACGCAAAAGCAACACTGGCTCAACAAATCGGTACAGTTGAGATCAGCTTCTTCAGATCACGAGAGGATTTCTCAATCTTCCGCGTCAGACGGGCCGGAGACCGCCATTACTTAGGTACCCTCTACGAAGGACCGGATTGCTTCCTACTGATCCCGTTAAAATCATAGTTCATTGAAATCATTAGATTTGCGCGCCGCGCTTTGCATGAATTCACGCAAAGCGCTTAAGCGCAAAGCATGTACGCATGTTTGGCGCTTAGCGTGAATTCATGTTAGCATCAAAGAAAAGATCAAAGAAATTGACATATATCGTTGGTTTGGTTTCCCAGAAAGGTGGCGTCGGGAAGTCAACACTATCGCGCATGATCGCTCGAGAGTTCGAGAAGGGTGGCATGCGCACCAAAATCGCCGATCTGGATACCCAGCAACAGACATGCACATACTGGGCGGGGCGTCGCGCCGAGAGCAATATTGAGCCGGAAATTCAGGTACAAAGCTTTGCGACCGTGAAAAGCGCTTTATCGGATGCGCCTCGATTTGATGCTATGATCATAGATGGTAAGCCGAATGCTTCGGAACAAACTCTGGAAGTGGCCAAAGCTGCCGACGTGGTAGTAATCCCCACTGGGCAGACAGTTGACGATCTACACCCCGGCGTTCTGCTCGCGCATGGTCTCGTTCGCAAGGGCATTCCCATTCCCCGCATTGCCTTCGCTATGTGCAAGACAACCGGCAGTGCCCGTGAAAATGACGCCGCTCGTCGCTACCTGGAAGAGGCCGGTTATTCCGTCCTCGCAGGAGAAATTCCGGTTTCGACCGCCTACGGATCGGCATCAGACAACGGCAAAGCAATTACCGAAACGTCTTATGTAACGTTGAACCGTAAAGCTTCGAGGCTCGCGCAAAGCGTCGTGGACCGCCTAACCGAACTCGCTGAAAGGAAGGCTGCATGATGACCACTAACATCGCAAAACTAAAAAGCCTAAAGGGCAATCCGCCAAAAGCTCAGAGCCAAATTGACGTGATCGGCGGTGACAAACGTTCGGAGGCGATAGAACTAAAGCCACTGCAAGTGCGAATTCCCAAAGATGTCTTCGAGGAATTCTCCGAATGCGCTGGAAAGCAGTTTGGCTTCAGCCACGGATCAAAGAAAAAACTCTTCCTAAAGATGTGGGAAATATACAAAGCGCAAACCATGAAAACATAATTTCTCACGCTCGAAGGTGTTGCGCTTTAGCCACGCTATGTGCTGAAAATTGAAGTCTCGGTTATGAAAAACCTCAACAATTATGAAGGTAAATTTTCGCTTTAGAACATAATAAATTTGAAAGAAAAAATTTAGGTAATGATTTGAGATATTTAACCATCACGTTGTCTGCGCTACTTTTAAGCATAAAGGTAAATGCAGTTTGCCCATCCCCTCCAGTCAGCTCGCCCAACGAGTTGGTCATCCAGATGAAAAAACAAGGCAATGGTTCGGCAGCTTGGGCTGCGACTAACCAGGTTTCTGCTACTGTTGAAGGTTCTTTGGTATGGGATGATGCGAACGATGCCATCGCCTACTGTGATGGAACGAACTGGATAACCCTTGGAGATTCTACATCGATCCAGTCTGGGTTTAATAATGCGGAAACCCTTGGCCAAAGTTGCACAACGCCCGGCACTCTAAGTCATTCCGCTAGCGGAGAACTCATGGTGTGCGCCGATTTCGACGGTGTAACTTGCTCCGGCTTTAACCCAGGTGCTCTATCCATCGGAAGTGATGGCTCCGTATTTTTATGTACAAATTGAAAGGTGAACACATGAGGCTACTATTTTCTATTCTTGTGCTGGCGTCGACGGCGGCTTCAGCAGCAGGAGCACAAACGTGGCAAAAAATAACACCAGGAGGTGGCTCTGGCGACTCATATACTGCATGGGGAACAACGAGTTGTGCCTCGGGGTACACAGCGGCATATACAGGCGAGGCCATCTTCCCAGTTGGTTGGGCAGGTGAACCAGGAAGCGCAATATGCAGCTCTACCCTCTTGAACGCCACAAATGACACTGCTGGCGGCACAGGATCAGGTTGGTCAGATGGTATAAATGAAGATGGCAACAGAAGGTTACACCAAATGGATATTTCATGCGCAGTCTGTGTCAAATAAATATTTAAATCAAAATTTATACTGCCATGTCAGAAAACAATCATACGTAAACTTGTAAGTTACCACATAAAATTTTGGGAAAATACAATTAGGGAAATTAGAGACACAATGAAAAACTACCTACTTGCAGCATTTTTAATAGTTACGCCATCGGCGCAACTATTTGCACACTCGAACATGACAGAAGGGCTCGATCGAAAAATTTCTGCTCTCCACGCAGCATTAAAGAGCTTTCAAAGTTCTATGGATCAAAGGTTTTTGAATTTTGAACAAAGAATTAGCAATTTAGAAAACCCTCCAGCAGCAAGCAATAGCGCACCTACTGCGAACAACAGTTCTACCGCTTGCACTCCAACAACCCAAACTGAGTATCAGTGGGGCCAACAAAACAATCAGCTGTGTACTGACGGCGTTATGGGCAAAGTCTCCTACGAAGAAAAAAGAACGGCAACAACTGACTGTAGCGGCAATACTACATACACAAATTGGAAAATGGTAACTGGCCAGGAAGCGAGTGATAGACAATCGCGCCGAACAGAACCTTCAAACTGCCTTCCACCTCTTGGGAACCCAATTCAGCATCGTAATGGGGTTCGTGTAAACTAGCAGACTCGAGGCATACATATTGCTTAGCATTATTGTATGCCTAGTCTTTTCTAATTGAGGTACTTTAGTCTTGAAATCGTTGATCTTGAGACACCGAGATTTCTAGCTATCTGAGCATTACTAACGCCCTCACTCTTCCATTGGCGTACTAGCTTCTGTTGATGTTTATTAAGCTTTTTCGGGCGACCTAATTGCCGCCCCGCACGTCTAGCTAGCTCACGCCCCTCTTCTGTGCGCTCGCGAATTAGACTGCGTTCAAATTCAGCCAATCCGCCCATTATCACAAGCATCAGTTTTCCTGATGGTGTCATTGTATCTGCCCAAGGTTCTGCCAACGATCTAAATCTTGCATTCTTCGCGTCAAAATCGCTTACAATTCTGAGCAAATCACTTGTGGATCTGGCAAGCCTATCCAGTCGCGTTACAACAACAAGATCGCCATCTCCAACAGATTCAATCATCTTTTGTAGTTCTAATCTATTTTTGTCGGCACCACTTGCTTTCTCTTGAAAGATTGTGATGCACCCTGCTTCGTTCAACCTCTTTAGTTGTGAACTCAGCGTTTGACCCGTTGTAGACACACGGGCGTACCCTATCAATTTCATTAAAGAATTATGCACGCAACTTACGCACGCGCCAAGCTCTTGATAAATATAATTTAATAACAGCGTGCAAAACTCTTGATTTTTGCACGCCTTCTAATGTTCAGTGAAAGAAAAAGCTCTACTATCTATTTCACTGTGTTTTTAATCTTCCACATTTGGTGGGCTTGAACGCGCCCCAATGCGTCTTTGTTGCTTTGTGAGAAAAACAGCTTTTCTGGGCTGTCAAACCCCAGTCGCAACGCCGTACTCATGCATTCAACCAATGGTTTTTCGAGGTTTGCTTGCGCTTCAAACGGATCAACCTCCTTGGTCACGTGTGCAACTAATCCTAAAACAAAGGAGTACCCCCTAGGAATGACGGCGCTTACCAGCGCACGAGCGCGAGGACAGGTCCGCTTCGTAATCGCGTCGGAGTCGGGGTCGCCACCTAAAGTCTTCTCAATATCGGAAAGCGGCGCACCAGTGATCCATGCCGAAATGCCTTTCAAAACGTGACACAGAACTTCGTCGTCTAAGTCCGCTCCCTTGGGCTTGCCAGCAGCAGTTAACAACCCAGGCCGCGTATCGCTAAGCAACTCCGTGCACGCCTCAGCATCCTCAACAAGCCAATTCGTCGTCCATTCGATCCACGATAATATGTCGGTTGGTAAGCTTCCGATCGAAGTCGAAATTCGTGCTTTGAGACGCACAACAACTTCTGAAGGAAGTCCGCTTTGAGATGCAAGAATTGCCGAGGTTTCATCCGCCCCTCCCGCATGATGCGCCTCGACGGCACTCTTGAATGCTAAAACTTTTTCCTCGAAAGCATTCTCAGATGATTCACTTCGCGCAACATATGAGGCAAGGGATTTTCTTAAATCAAATATCCGTTTCGCACTGGCTGAAACTTCGCCTGCCTGAATGTTCGCAAACCTATTAATTGTATATTTTACATCTGAATCAATTACTTCTCCGACATTCACGCGATCCAAAACGATCTGCAATGGGTCGGATATCTTAACGCAGTGATCATCTTCCGGAAGTACTGCTTTGAGCTTCTCGACTGTTCGGGCGGAAAGTTTGTTCTTCTCTTTGAATTGAATGATGGGCTCCGGCACCAAAAGAACCAATCCGTTGGCGAGATGCCCGGCACGCCCGGCTCGGGCGGCAGCATTGAGAATTTCATGGGCTTCTAAACTTTCCCGTCCACCTTGCACACCAGCGCGCTTGTCACCGGCCAAAATGGCAAGATGAGCGGGAAGATTCAGACCCTGCGCCAGGGTGGGAGTCGCAACGATAACTTTTGCTCCAGTTGGGCGTTTGAACATCCTTTCTGCGAGGTCACGCTCCAATCGAAGCATGGCTGAGTTGTGAGGAACCGCGCTAGCCGGTCCCACCAGCAGCGAGTGCCTTCGTCCTCCAAGTTCAAGGTCAAGCGCAGCCCACCTTAAAGCCTCTGGTTCGGTCGGCTCTATTGTCTCATCAATTAGCTTTGCAACATCACCGGCAACCTTGACGGCGTCATTCTTGGTGTTCACAAAAATAATCGTCTTCAACCCTTTGGGAGCGGCAACGGCAGCAATGCTACCCGCGACTTCGTTCGAATTTGGGGTGAGGCGAACGCTAGGTCCGTACTCAAGTTTCCCAGCCAGTTGAACGCTATCGGTAAGCAACGGTGTTGTAGAACAAAATGCGCTGTCCTCGGAAAGCCAGTTATGTTGAAGCCCCCAAATGGCATAAGGTTGGGCAAGCAATTGGGCTTGTGCAATTTTCCGAAGGCTGGCTGCCCTTTTTTCACGACGTTCATCTTCTTGTTGTTGCGCTAGGATTGCGTTCTCGCGAGCAGTCTCCAAATCTTTGGTGTCGTAGATAACAACGCCGCGTGCTTGCCGACTTGGTTTCCATATGAGATCGACATCTATCGCTGGCCTTCCCGTTAACTCCGTCAACCATCTGGCAAGCTCTGCACCATTCTTAACCATCGCTGAAAGAAATAGAATGTCCGCGTCGGGCGCAACATGGTTAAAACCCAACACGCATAGCATTCCGTCCAATGCACGCCTGATTTTACCAGATTCCGGGCTCAATAGATGGCATTCGTCAAATACCATAAGCCCTACCTCACTGAATGCCTCCGGTGCAAAAGACAACATTGCCAAGCACCGTTCTGGCGTCATCACCTCAACATCTTGAAAGATCGCATCTTCCTGAAGCAGAAGATCGAAATCACTGGAGACTACAGAGCCAAGCAATTCCTTTGGGAACATCGCTTGCAGGTCTTCCGTCAATTGCTCTACGAGCGCGTGGGTGGGAGCTAAAAAGACAACCTTCTTGCCACGCGCAAGAACTCCCGCGATTTTCAACGAAGATACAGTTGTCTTACCGGCGCCGGTAGGGAGGACAACAACTCCCGATACTCCGGTTTGATGAAATGATCGCTCGACGGCCTTCCGGTGATTGGGCCACATATACGGAAACTGGTTGCTTCGATAGCGCAACCATTCTCTCCAAGTGTTATCATCAGCCCCATCGGGAGGTGGAACACGCATAAGGCTGGCACTCGCAATTCCATCGGTGGCAGCGAGCAAAAGCGAAGCGAGGTGATGTGGACCGGAATAAACGTATGCTATTGTCCGGATGGATGCTGTAAGTTCTCGGTTAGAGCTTGAGAGATCAATAACCCGCTCGAAGGCTTCCCTGGCATTGTTAAAACGGCCCAAGATGCTTTCCGGCTCAGGCAAGTTCAGAAAGCGTGCCGCAAATAGCTCAATCCCCGTACTAATAGTCTCTAACAGGGCCGCAAGAACTTGCTCATCAGTATCCTGGTATTCACGAGGTTGACGCCAGCGCGCGGATCGGTTGAGGACCTCCTTTAGGCGACCACGACCAAGATCGATGAGATGTTCAGTGAGGATCGTGGCCTCATAGAGTTGGCCATCGATTTCTGTACGAATTGCTGTAGCTGCCTCGTTGGCATCGGCGAATTGCTCGGCAATCAAGAATAGCAGTATTGCCGATAGGGCTGGATCGAGTCTGCTTCGGTCAATATTGGGTCGCGCAATAGCCTCTAGCCGTTCTGCATCACGCCGCGCAATGATTTGTTGTGCGGTTGCGGCGACGAACGCCGCAGCTCGCGCATCTTGCGGCTCTACCTGGAGCGTTGCCGCGAGTTCATACGTGTCAGCGAGTCTTTCTAGGCTCCAGTCGTCACCGTGATCATCACTGGCGGCCTCAAGACCTCCCATCCTGAAGGAAGCAAGATTGGCATAGTGATAAGTAAGAAAGGCTGGCAGATTATCGGGGTCAAACCCCGGCATTGCAGGTGCCGAACGCAAGAGGGCAGCAGTTTCAGCGTCAAACATTTACACCTCTCCGTCTTCGAGATTGTTAAGGTAATCAATCGCCTTCTCAGCCAAGCCAGCTATCCAAGTGCGCATTGCAGTTGGGGTGATAAAAGATGCTCCAATGCGCTGTTCGGCATTGATGTTTTCGATGCGGTTGTAGTCCGCAAAGAGAGCTTTACGTTCCTCCTGCGCATCGTAGCTATCTGGCAATGAAAACGCCGCTCTGTATTTTCTTTTTGATTTGTCGGTCACGGCGGCACTTATCCGCGCGACATCTTTTTGCAGCACACCAGCACTACGGAGAAGCGCTCCTGCTGCATCTATTATCTCTGCGCTACGCAAGTTCTTATGACGGTCTTCAAAAGCAGGAACGACCTTGTAAAGAAATGTGTTCCTAGGATTATCTGTGCATTTGTCTTCGAAAACAGTGCTGCTTGTTATTTTATCACCTCCACTTGCCAGTTCGAGCATGAGACCATCTAGCCCTTGCGAAGTCGCACTGACATGCGGGTCTTTCAACAACGCGGAATCTCCATGTGTTGTCTTTGCCGCGATCCAGGAAATAACCTCGAAAACAAATCCGTCGCGTTGCCATTTGGGATAGCCTTTTCTTGGTTTGCTAGCAGGTTCTTCAACGGTCAGTCTAATTTTAGCTTCTTCACGCAACTCCTCGAACGAGAAGGCTGGTTTGGCAGGGATGAGTTCATTGAGAATGTGTGAAGCTTCAGACGCCTGGCCCATAGCAACAATAGCTATTAGAGCTGCAAGCTCGTCTTCGTTACCTGGAACCCATCGCTCTCCCACGCAATTCTCATCAATTGTGCACGCTTCGCAATGAACAGGCGCTAAGTCAGCCTGGTCAGAACTCCCCTCGGATTCATCGAGATTCTCTTCAAACTGCTTACTCAATTATGCAACTTCCCACCTTAAACTTTCACCGCCACCAGTTCATGAAACTCAATTTCGCAATGTAGCAATCTGTAATTATTAAATCTTTTCCAACCTAGCCTTTTGGCTGTTATATGCGAATTCAGATATCGATCGGTCTCTGATCTTTTCGACAACTTCATCAATCGCAAACAATGGAACTAAGAACCATTCACGTGGCGAGACAGGATGTCCAAAGCGGTCCTTAATCTCGACGTCGAGCCGCGCGGACTCAAAAATTCGGTGAATTAGATTTTCGAGTTTCGTCCTGTTTATGTTGTAAAGTTCATAAGTGGCAACAACCTCCACCTCCGCCATCAGGAAGGTTGGATCAAGCTTGGCATTTGCTATGCGCTTTTCCACAGTTCCGCTCGTCACGCCGATTTTGTGAAGCACATCCCGGTGTTCGGCGACGGTTGGGTGGTCCGATTTGCTGCGAAGCACATAGATCAATCCACTCGCCAAATCGTCGTCGTCAGTTTCCGATGAAAACAGAGGCCCAGGACCGCTAGGATCAGTAACAATCCGGCTTGTTTCATCTTTGTATAGCGCTCTTTGCAGAGAACGAAGCAGGATGTTGCTCTCAGTGCCGTTTGAGTAAATCACCCGCAGCCTGGCGTCTGTCTCGCCGTTTGGCGCGCGGATTTCTTCTCCAACCTCAGCGACATACAAGGTTTGACCGCTCAGGATGAAGAACTCACCTTTCTTAATGTCTGCTTTGAGGAACCCAGCTTGTTTTCGAATATTTCGGGTCGTGCGCACGCCCACATCCAAGTCGTTCTGAACCTCTGTGAACAAAGGCTTGAACTTGGCAAAATCTTCGCACCGCTCTCGATTGGCAATTTCTTCAGCTGCCTTTTTCTCAGCCGTCGAACGAACATGTTTCAACTCGGTTATCGGTGGAGCTTCTAACTCTATGCCCAGCTCGGCCAAAAGCGCGTCATCATCCAGGTCTTCGGCATCGCGGGCGGGAGTAGGTGAAGCACCAGATAACAGGCCAGTGGTATCCATTGGCTCAACCAACTCCCGACACTCTTCAAGCTCTTTGATGCGATCCAACCGAACGGCATACAGGCGCTCAAAGATATCATGATCTTCGCCATGTTCCGGCACGCGCCCGTGCTCTTCGGAAAACCGTTGAATCTCTTCGAAACCTGCGACGATGCGCTCCTCGCGGGGTGTTCGGCTGACAACTCTTTTCGCTTCGACCTCGACACCGAGTTCCGCCAAAAGCGCGTCGTCTTCCTGCGTAAATTCTCTAGCCATTTGCGGCCTCCTGCTTCATGCGCGCGAGGTACGCCACACCTTCAGCCATTTTCTTTTCCCAGGCATCCGGCGAAGTGATTGAGGGCAAACGGCCACGTTCTTGCTTGAACTTGACGGCCCTACGAGCCAAATCTCTCGCCTCTTCCGGAGTTAGTTGTACCTTCTTGGCCGATATCACCGCTGCGACTTGCTTCAAGCTTTCCTCGCTCATGGTTTTCGCCAAGATGGCATAAGCTTCGCCGAACGGATTGATCCTATCGATCAAATCGATATCGAGCTCGCGAACATCCATCGCGAACTTTCTGACGCCGTCGATCAATGCGGTGTTTCCAGTGGTCTCACCTTCTTCCGCCGTCGATAAGGCTACTTCCTTGGCCTTCTGCGTGAGATTCAAGGCGGCAATAGCATGCTGCCGGACGGCTTCCTGGTCCTCAGCATCAAGCTCAGGGAATTTCGCTCCAACGATCTTACCCATTCGAACCTGGGTAAGCTCTTCCGGCACTAACTCTTCATCAAAGAGCCCGCGCTCAATAGCAGTCTTATCTTGTACAAAGGCCGTGATAACTTCGTTCAAGTCTTCCTGGCAAATACGTTCGGCTTCTTTGCTCTTGGGTGCAGCAAGGCCCTTGATTTCGATTTGGAATTGTCCGCTTTCCTCGTTGAAACCAACGTTCTCCTTATCTGGATCGTAACCACCCTCGCCATAGTCGAACCCTTCGACAGGCCCGCTCGCTTTGGTTTTCGGAGTAAAGTTGAACCGGGGCGCAAGAACTTGCTCCATAAGCAAGCTGGCCGCGATGGCCTTCAACGTATCATTCACCGCCTCTGTCACCGCCTCTTCACCGGCGTCTGGCTCCGCGATAAGATTAGTGAACCTTGCGCGGGTTTTGCCTTCAGCATCACGGGTCGCGCGACCGATAATCTGCACGATCTCTGTGAGACTTGCTCTGTAACCGACCGTCAATGCGTGTTCGCACCAAATCCAGTCGAAACCTTCCTTGGCCATGCCCAGGGCGATGATGATATCAACGTGATCCCGATCGTCCTTGTGCGCTGGGTCCTTGAGCGCCGCCGATACCTTGTCGCGCTTGGCCGCTTCATCATCCACTAGATCAGCGATTTTCAGCACGCGCCCTTCGGGCGTTTTGACAAGCTGAAAACCAGTTTCTGGATCCGTGCCTTGCCAATCACCTAGAGCGTCAATGATGTGCTCCACCTCTCGGTGTTTATCTTTGGTGCTCTCGCGCGAATTTACATTCGGGATATGCACGATCGTTTTCTCGTTCGGATCAAGGACCTTCAGAATATCGTCGGCATAGGAACCCGAATAGAAGAAGTATCCAATATCGAGCGTTTTCAGGTATTTGTACCCGTTCAGCTGCTCATAGTAAGTGTAGGTAATCGTGTCGAATTTGGCTTCGTTCTCAGGCACAAGGATCGGCACGGCATCGCCCCGGAAATAGCTGCCGGTCATGGCCACGACATGCACCTTGTCGCGGGCGATAAATTCATTGAGCTGAGAGCCAAGAATGCTGTCTTCGCTGGCTGAGACGTGGTGGAATTCGTCCACAGCGATCAACCGGTTATCAAACGCTTCGACGCCAAGCTTCTCGACGGCAAAGCGGAAAGTGGCATGAGTGCAGACCAATACCTGGTCGCCACTCTCAAGGAACGCGCCAACTGATTTGACCTTGCCACCGTCCGTGCCAGGCGAATTGCACAGGTTCCATTTGGGCGCGACAGTCCAATCCGCCCAAAAGCCGAACTTGCTCAGTGGTTCGTCGTTGAAACTCGATCCGATCGACTTTTCAGGCACCACCACAATCGCCTGTTTGAGCCCTTGGTTTTGCAACTTGTCGAGCGCGATGAACATCAACGCGCGGCTTTTCCCGGATGCAGGCGGCGACTTGATCAGAAGATACTGCTCGCCCCGCTTTTCATAGGCGCGTTCCTGCATTGCCCGCATGCCAAGTTCATTCGACTTGGTCGAACTGCCGTTCTGGGCGTAGGTGACGGAAACGGATGGAACGTTTTTCTCTCTGCTCATTATCTGATCTTTCTTTATCGTTCTAGTGTCACCGGCGTTCCCCCGCCACACTCGCCAGCGCTGCTTTTAAAACCTGAAAGCAAACCTTGGCCGTGTGCTCGTCGGGTGTGAACCCAGAGACCATTTGTTCATATGGATGAATGTAATTCCTGAAATCTCGCAGCCCGTGGCTGAACTTCTTAATGTCGGGCTTCAGCAACCCAATCTCGCAAGAAACATCGATGAATTGGGCCAAGCTCCACTCGTGGAACTGCTTCACGCTCCCATCATTCCGCTTCGGGCTTGAATTGGCTTTGTTGAAGCGCGCTGGCTCCTTCTGCGCTGCCCCCAGCAAAATTGCTTCCAACACACTGCCACACAGAAAAATGACCGACAGATAGGCTCCAGCCCCCATTGCCGTTCTCGCCTCATTCAAGCGGCTTTGGATGATCGGAACCGCCTGGGCTTCAACGGGCAACTTTTGCACGTTTGGGACAGTGAACTCGCGGTGCAAGAAATCATCGACTGTTTGCTTGGGCTTTGGGGGGCGTTTCTTGCCGAGAAGACGATCAGCGATAGAGCGCCCTTTTTCCAGCACGGGCTTGTCAATCTCGCGGCCATTCAGCTCCCCGTCGGCTTCGTAGGAATCCATCATCTCAGACAGAACCTTGCCAACTACGGCATCCGGCTCTTGCTCCCAAAAAGCGCGCATTTTCTTGGCCTTCGAAGTGCCATAGGTCTGATACTTCGGACCATGAATATTGATCCCGTGGCGCTTGAAAAACTCGCCATAGCTAGGGTCTGAGTAGTCAAGGACGTAACCGCCCCCCATATCCAAGAGCTTCTCCATGTAGCGTTTTTCGATGTCCGTAATGCTGCTCATGCAGGCACCTTCTTGGTCATCTTTGTGTACAGTTCGAAGAGCTTTTCCAACCGTTCGGTGTCGTTGCGGAAGCGGCGACCAATATAGATGCGTTCAAGTGTTTCATCATTGCGGTCATGGGCAGCGCGCAGATCGGTTGGCATTTTTTCGGGATCGTAGAGATCGGCGATGGTCGCAGGAAATTCTGCTTCGCGCGCTAAAAGAATATCTTCGGCACAGCGGGTTAAGTCAGCCTTGTTCTTTTCTGTGAGTTTGGGAACGGGAAAGGTGTTCCAACCCAGAGTATTCGAATAGCGGTAGTCCGATTTCATCTTCCCGCAAACCGTTGCAATCCACGCTAGATGAAGCCGTGACGCGATCAGCGCCATGTTCCAGAGCGGAGCATCGTATAGACCGAACGCATAGTTGACGATTGCGTTTCTTGGAAGGAAGCCAACCGGGAAGAAATCTCGATTCTCTGAGCTGACAATAGGAAGAACCATCGCCTCGGTATATTTAGGTGACCTAACCTCAACGAAGCGATAGGGTTTTTCTGCCCAGTCTCTGGTTGCCTTCTTCGGACTATTTAATCTGTTTGCGCGGACTTTTTCAAAACGGGATGCGAGCTCAGGTATCTCCTTCGCTTCCTGATATTCATCCTCTTCAATCCAAAAGCAGAACCTTGGATTGCTCTTAATGAACTCTTGGCCGCCAAACATCGGTCGGACGAACTTCCGCGTATTCTCATCAAGTGCGCCCAGGTCTGAATGCTCAAGAAGGAGATGCCCTCCATCCTTTGCAAAGTTTCCAAGCGTCATCTCTGATATTTCGGAAATTGGCCCCTTGCGCGCATTAACAAATATTGTCTTTGCAGGTGCAAGATATGGGTTGATGTTATCTGTTGAGACGGAAACGGTCTTGCCTTCGCCATCTTCAGAGAAGATTTTCCTTTCCCGAGATGCGCTTGCTGATATCCCTACAATTATTACAATTACGCCTGCATTGTGTGCGGCCAAGTTCTTCCACTGGAAAGATGTGTGGGCGAAAGATATTTCATGATCAAGCCCTTGTATGATGGGCCATAGCACCGGAACCTGCTGACCTTGGCAAATTGAGTTTGTGGACACGAACGCCGAAGACGCTTTCGTTCTAAGCCCGTACTCCGCAGCCTTGAAAAACCATCCGCAAACATAGTCAAGCGACTTCCACTTTTTGGTGCGCTCTCCAAGAATTGCTTCGATGTCTGCCTTCTGCTCATTAGTTTGTTTTTTGTCACCGATGTAAGGTGGGTTTCCACAGATGTAGGTCTCCCCGCCCTCGTTCTCGAAGTCGATCTCTGCTTGATCGACTGGTGACATAAACAAGTCATCGGCATAGTGCTTCACACCTGTTCCCGTGGGCGGGCAGATGCTCAGCCAGTCAAGCCGCAAGGCGTTACCGCAGGTAATCCAGTTCATGGCGTCCAGCGGGAGAAACTCAGCCAAAGCTTCTTTCTGGCCCCGATAGGTCACGTCGCACTGATATTCAGCGATGATCAGCGCCAGCCGCGCGATTTCGGCGGGGAAATCTCTCAGTTCGATGCCACGGAAATTTGTCAGGGGGATTTCGGTCCGTCGATCGCCCTCGCCACGACGCTCATTGATCTCAGCCTCAATCGCCCGCATTTCCTTGTACGCGATAACCAAGAAGTTGCCGGACCCACAAGCCGGGTCAAAGACCCTGATCTTGGCCATGCGATTGCGCAGATTGAGAAGCTTGCGAGGGTTGTCCCCCGCTTCCTCAAGTTTCTCACGCAAGTCGTCCAGAAAAAGCGGATTCAGAACCTTCAAGATGTTCGGAACGGACGTGTAGTGCATCCCAAGCGCGCCACGCTCCTCGTCATCCGCGACCGCCTGGATCATCGACCCGAAAATATCCGGGTTGATCTTGGTCCAATCCAGATTGCCGATATGTAGCAGGTAGGACCGTGCGATCTTGGAAAATTTTGGAACGTCTGTACTACCTGAAAACAGCCCCCCGTTCACATAGGGGAAGACGTTCGCCCAACGGGCAATGTTCGCAGCCGCACGATCCGCAGCCTTGGTGTTCATGGCGCTGAACAGCTCACTGATCACCTCATGGGTGTTCGAGCTGTCCTTTTCGCTCATACGATTGATCGTGCCGGTGAACTGATCTGGTTCGTTGAAAATATCGGTGTCTTCGGCAAAGAAGCAGAAAATCAGTCTGGCCATGAAGTGGTTCATGTCATGGCGGCGCGCCTCGGTGCCCCACTCCGGATTATCCTTCAGGAGCTCAACGTAAAGACGATTGAGGCGTCCGGTCGCTTTGATATCAAAGGCGCTTTCGCGGATTTGCTTGACCGTGCTGATCCCGGCCAAAGGCAGGAAGAAGCCAAAGTGATCTGGGAAGTCTTTGAACGCGCAGGCAATCGTCTCACCCGTTGCCAGGTCTTCAGCTTCAAGATCGGCACCGTCAGTCGCCAGGACGAATTTCGCTTTGGCCTTGGCCGTAGCTGGGCTTGCTTTCAGCAGGGATAGAGTTTGCGAAACCGTTCCATCATCACAGACTTTGAGATGGATGTTATTAGTCTGAAGAACGCCACCCAGGTCGGACTTATTAGATGAACCGGTGCGCAAACGTTTAATCGTTGTTGCCTTGTTTCCAAAGGCTTCTAAGAAGGCGTAGGGAAATTCACCTTTGTCAAATGGCTGCTCGGCCAGGGCGGAAATTGCCTCTTCGATTTCAACGGCGTTCACTTGTTGCTTCCTCGATTTTCGTTCTTCGCAGATTGGGACTGCGTTGCTTGTGTGCGCTCAACATACTCCCGCATAAACTCCCGAAGCACCTGAGCCGCAGGTTTGTCCTGGGCTTTGCAGGCTTCTACGAAGCTTTCTCGCAGCTCGCGCTGCACGCGTATGCGGAGACCGGCGTCTTTCATCCGCTGAAAGTGTACCCAATGGATACACATCTGTAAAATTCTTAGTTGAGTTCCGCCCTTTCATAGGAAGGAAGCCCAAACTCATTTCTCAGACGGTCGGACAGGTCCGCTTCTTCTACTATCGAACCATCGGATAGCTTCAACAGGAACAGATCATCGTGACCGGCGGCTCCCGTATCGATCGGCGTGTAACCCGGCTTACACCGCTTGATCCGTTCCCTGAGCCGCCTGATTGCCTCGAAAGCGCCCTTCTCTCGGGCACCCTCCAAAACATAGTTGGAACAGCTCTTCTTGAAGAGGCACCGTTCCCGCAGAGATGTCGGGGCGACCCGCTGGTACACCAGAATCGCCCAGATTATGGGATATCTCACTTGCGGAAGACGGCTACGGAGAAGGTCTTTTCGTAAGGGCTTGTCGCACCGAACCCGAAGCAACCATTGGAACCAGGGACAACGGTGCTGTGGTTTTCCAGCCCCACAAACTCCCACCCCGCGTTTGCCTCGGCAGAAATGACCGAGCCCAAACTGGAAGCGACGCCAGTCGTTGGGTCTTTCCGGTCAATCGGTGGCTCAAACGGTACGCACTTGTAGTCCATCAAAGAATCCTTCTTCTCGTATTGCGTGAGTACCCTTGCTGCTCATTCGCGTCACGTCAATCCGCGAAATCATGCAGCTCCATCGGTGTGGGCTTCGATAATTCATTACCCGGATGGCTCCAGAAATGATAGACTGCGCGGCCTTTGGGTAAATGTTTTCCTTTCTCAAAAAATAAAAAAGAAAGTAGAAACATGAGGAAAACGACCCTCGGCTTCGTTTTACGGATAGGAAAATGGCTGTACTTAAGCCTGCACCTCACCAGATAAAACGAATGAACCCTCCAGCAGCAACTGGAGGGTTCGCTTTTCAAAAAATATGAAAGTAGAATTCACTTATATCACCCTACGCAAATTAAGGGAAGAAAAAAAGAACCCAACACACCTAGAGGGCTGGGGGCATTGTCAGAAAAATGGTAATGTCGGACACCAAAAGAAACAAATAAACAATGTAAGAGAGAAGCATTGCAGAGCTCTAGTAGGGAAGAAAATAGAACAGAGACTTGGTCTGAAAAGTCGTCCGAGTTACTTAAGAAATTGGCAAAGCTAAATAAAAACTTGATTCAGGCTTACAGAGACGGAAACTTGGATGAAGTACATAAGATAAAAGTCAACATCGGACTCTTAGAAGATGAAATAACCTTGTGCTTGATGGAATTGAAGTACCTGAAAGAGATTGTAGATGTAATTCCGGAGTAACTCCACGAAAGAAAGCGTTTTCCGAGCGCCATGTTCAGTCGTAGATTGCACGCGGCACGCCCGAAACATGAGGCCAAACACTCGAAAAACTACTTGGCTATCTTTCGAATTCATCGGCATCCTCCCGCGTGCGCTCATGAAGAATTTCATAGTAGTCCCGCACCGTTTCGTTGCGGAGACCCTTCGACGCCTTGCGGCGCTCTGAATCCAACGTTTCTTCCCACGCACGGGCCAACTGTTCCTTTTCATCTTCAGCGAGGTCTGAGCGCCAAATTTCCTCTTCTGAAAGCTGTGTCACGATTGACTGGCGTTCACGCCACAGTTCCATCCCACGTTTCCGGCGCTGCTCGCGGTGGCCGATCTGGGCAACAGCTTCATTATATTCGGCTTCAGACGCACCAAGCCGCGCGTGAAGCTCCAACTCGTCATGTTGGTTGATTTCCCACTGGTTCCTCAGGCGTTCCAACTTGCGGTGCGCACGCGGCATAGACTTTGCCGCCTCGTTCGCTTCTTTCCGCCCCTTGGATCGGAATCCAAAAAACTTCCAGCCCTTCTTCTTGCCGACTGCGTCCAAATCGATTTCTTCAAAGCTCTCCCCTGCTTTGAGGCGACGGTCGATCTCTGACCATGCGGCTTTCGGGTTCCGGTACAGATGAGAACAAACGTCCTCAAACTCCCGGTTGGCCTTGCCAATGTCCTCCGCAACACGTTCCTTGACCCATTGGACACGCCGGATGGCACGACGATCCTTGGTGTGGCGTTGCGCGGCTTCAGTGGCCCGTTTTTCGCGGTCTCGGAAGTACGCGTAGCGATTGGCGGCTAGAAGAGCATGTTTGAGGCGCGCCTCAGACTCGGCTTTTGCCTGAGCCTTCTGGCGATCATCGTCCTGTTCGAGTTCATCAAGGATGGACTCGGGGCGTTCTGCATCTGGTGGCTCCAGTTGGTCGGCCACCTCACGTGTGAGGTCCCGATCGATTTCATAATCCTCCCAGGATTCCTGAAAACGGTTTTCGAGCCGATCCTGGCGGGCATGCTTCCCAACCTTTGACAAGGTCATGAAGTGCTCACCATCGGTTATGCGGAACCCTTGGCCTGCGCGCCTGAGATGCAGGCCATGCGCGTCCAGCCGGGCTTCCAGGTCAGCCCAGCTGGTGGCGTCTTTGAAGTGGGATGTGATGTCGCTGCGAATGCGGCGCATCTCTGTTTCGGACCACTTTGCGAGCGGCGTGTCGCCTTCACGTTCAGCCCGGAGTTTTTCCTCGCGAGATGCTTCCTTTTTCCGGTCAGGGTCTTTCTCGCCTTTGCGCAATTCCTCCAGATCGGGCCTATCCACGATCCGGAGCCCCAGCTCCTTCTCTTGGCGCTCAAGGCTTTCCATGATCCGGTATACATCTCGCCACGGGTTCCAAGCCCGTCCACTTTCCGGGTGTACCGTGTTGACGACTACGTGAATATGAGGGCAGTCGCCGTCGTCGTGCGCGACGATCAAGTGCTGATGCTCTGAGAGGCCAAGATCAGCGAGTAGCGTCTCAGCCACCTGCATCTGCACCTCTTTCGGCGGCTGTTCGTCCGGTGGCCAGCTGATGGGCAGATGGTACACCGGCTTCTTCACGCGACGCGAAAGCTCCGCTGTCGCCTGCATGATTCCAGCTACAACCATAGGGTCATTGTCTGGAAGATTGCGGGCTTCTGACCAGATCACGCGATGGGGGTTTTCTTCACCCTTTCTGCCTTCATGCAGATAGCGGAGAAGACCTTTGAACCCCCGCCCCTTGTAGGGGTTGCCGATCATGGACAGAACGGACGGAGCGTGTCCGTCAGGTCATGCAAAACTGAGAGCAGCTGTTTCTCAGGAACATGCTCGCCTCTGTTGGCCTGACGGGCGAGGCCATTGAGCCGGGTCCCTTCGTGGACCATTAGGGTAATGGCCTCTGGTGCGATCGTATTGGGTGAGGCGTCGTCCGAAGTCCAATGCTTGAGCGCGCCGGTCACGCGCCTGAAGACATGCTCGATGTGCTCGGCACCGTCGATGCTGCCTTTCTGGGCGTGGCCCAGGAGCTGGTTCAGATTGGTCGCCACCGCGTTCAATTGACGGATCAGCTCCCCAGCTTGCACATGGGGTTTTTGCCGGAGGGGCTTTCCCAGGGCAACGCTGCGAATGAATGCAGACAGGGTGACACCCGCACGTTCCGCATTGGCGGAAATACGTGCGCGCTCGGACGGCGTGACCCAGAAGGTCACTTGCTCGGTTCGGCGTTGGTGGGCGGGTTTTCTGGAACCCTTTGGTCGTGCCATTCATTCAAGCCCTCTGCGGCGCTTGAGCAGACAAGGTGATTCCCTTGAGACGTAAGGCGTAGCCGGGTCGAATGGGGGTCATATATCCTGTACAGAAACAGTTTTTTCTGTACAGATATACTTCCTTGCTCCTCAAAAGAACGCTACGCGAACAACCTGTATTGTCAACTTATGAATTCTGTACAGAATTTATTCTTTTGTTTTTCTGACACAAGGACTTAGCCACAGGCTCCAATATCCGGCAACAAATGTCAACACGTTTGGCAACGTGTCCCTTGTAGCCAACAGACATCAATCAGAGCCAATGTCAGTTCTCACTAACCCACCGAGCCATAAGAAGGTGCGACGGAAATCACGCGACGCCATCAAATGGGGCGTCGTATGGCCAATGGTGTCCAGCGCGACAAGTAAACTGCGTGGTCCGAAAGCTACCGCGTATCCGCACGGGTTGGCCTATACCAAACGAGACACGCCACGCGTTCAACCTGGCCAACCTCGATGCGGTCAATAAGGGAATTCAGGATGAGCAACTGGGCAAGCTTAAGCTACAGCAACAATGCCACCTTCGGTGAGCGTATTTTTGTGAACATGCCCTGGCGGGCAAACATCGACCGAAGCAACAAGCTGACGGCCTGGATTGCGCCGGTCATCGGTCGAGAAGATGAACCTGGGATATGGCGATTCAGGGCGAAGTCCGGAACATCTGACCTTCCTGAGCATCAGACAACCGAACTTCTCGCAGGTGTCTTCACCATGATCGCTGGTCATGGTTACGCCCCGGAAAAGATCAGTTTCACTGTACTGGCAACTCTGGCGCAGCGCCCTCAACACCACATTTCACCCGAACACAGGGAAGCCGCAAAGCGTCACATCGAAAACCAAAAGTCTGGCCAACTGATGGAGCTCTCTACCTCACGCGCCCTGACGCGATAGAAAAAAACCTTTGATGCAGTAACGATCAACGGCAGGGTCGCAAGTCATTTCCCAAAAGGCTCGCGCACAACCCTCGCGAGAAGGCGAGAATTGTTGACGTATAGTTTTTGGCGATAGACCCGCGTAGGAACTGTCTGACGGTTCCCGGCACGGGAAACCTTTCATGCCTTTGTCACGCGTCCACCAAACGGGCGCGATGCGCCCCTCTACTATGGAGGGACAAATGTCCAATCGTGAAACAACGGAACTCTTTGATTTCGAAGATGGCAAGGGGCCAGGCGCGGGTCCTCGACAAGGCCGCCCCTCGCAGGGTGTCTTTCCATTTGAAAATTGCAGCACCACTTGAAAACCCCTTTCAACATTCCAATACCCTAGTCACTTCACCTGCGTGGGAACTGTCTGACGGTTCCCGGCACGGGAAACCTTTCATGCCTTTTTCACGCGTCAACCAAACGGGCGCGATGCGCCCCTCATCTCATGGAGGGACATATGTCCGATCACGACTCCTCTGAACTGTTCGACTTCGAAGACGGCAACGGACCCATCCCGGCCAAACGTCACATCAATCCAGACGGCACAGTGGGCGGCTGGGTGGCCCATACGGCCACAGTCGCAAATACAGTCTATGTGGGTTACGATGCATGGGTCTTTGGCGACGCGCGGGTCTTCGACAAAGCGCGGGTCTTCGACAAAGCGCGGATCTTCGGCACTGCGCAAGTCTTCGACAATGCACAGGTCTTCGGCAACGCGCAGGTCTTTGACAATGTGCGGATTTTCGGCAACGCGCGGGTTTACGACCATGTTTTGGTCTTCGACAATGCATGGGTCTTCGGAAACGCGCGGGCCTTCGGAAATGCGCAGGTCTTCGACGTTGCGCGGGTCTTCGGAAACGCCTGGTTCGGTGGCGATACGAAGGTGACGAGAAAGCTCTGGTTCCCTATCCGCTCCGAGTAAGCAACCAAATCGAAATAGACCGCTCCCTCCGGGGGGCGGTTTTTGCTATCTTATGCACTACATATAATATTCCTGTCAGTTTAGTCTCGAGGCAAACGAGAATTTGTCGGAGCAGTTTTTTGTCAGACAACAGATCATTTTTGACGCGAGTGATTTACCGCGTATCCAAGTCTATTCGAAAGAGTATTGACCAAAATTGGGAAGAGCGGCAGGGTACTCCCCCTCCCTGGACAGCAGTCGGAAAGCGATTTCACGCAGCTCAAAAAGAGCGCGATGAACTGATCGCCAACCCACCTCCGATTCATGGAGACGCACGCTTCATGAGCAGGGAAGATATCGAAGCCAATCAAGCCGAAGCAGTGTCGATGAACGAGAACAGCTTCGGCGGACACAACGGCTGCATGATCCTGGGAAACGGCCTCGACACCGAGGCCGTTGAACTCGTCACCACGGTGGCGTCCAAGCCACCGGGGCATCTACTCACCATCGCGGCGACCCGCTCAGGAAAAGGCACCAGCCAGATTGTGCCGAACCTCCTAATGTACGGCGGCTCAGTTGTCGTAATTGATCCCAAGGGCGAAAACTACGCACTGACCCATGAGGAGCGCCGTAGGCATGGTCGTGTTGTCCGGATTGATCCGTTCAAGGTAACGAAACCGTTTGATCCTGTGTCACCGTTCTCAGCCTGCAATCCAATGGAGTTCATCGAAGGTGAAAGCGAGGCCAGGCGGCTGGCGTCCTTGCTGCTTGGTGACGCGCCCAAGGGAGAAGGAAAATTCTGGTACGATGAAGCGATCAACCTCCTGTCTGCCGTGATCCTGGCCTGCGTTTCAATGGGTCGTGACCAGATGAACGACGTCAGGGAGGTTCTGACGGCGTCCAATGTATCGGTAGACAAGAAGCCATCGAATCTCGCTGAAGCCTTGGAACGGCTTGCCGGTAAATCCTCCCAGCCAGGAGCCAAGAGGCGGCTGCAAAGCTTCGTCGGTTACTCTGAAAGGATGCAGTCCAGCATCCTCGCGACGATCAATGCCGGAATGAGCATCTGGGATACGCCCGAGATCGCTGAGGCCGTCAGCCGCACCGACCTGCCTTTTGGTGATCTGAAAACAAAGGTTGCCACGATTTATGTTATTCTTCCTTTCGACAAAATGGGGGACTACGGCGCATTTCTGCGCCTGATGGTCGGCCAGTTCTACCAGGCGATGATCAAGAATGGGAAAGCCGACGGCATTCCGGTGGCCTGCATCATCGACGAATTTCCGGCATTGGGCTCCATGAAGGAGCTGGTCCGTGCCTTAGCGGAAGTTGCCGGGTACGGCGTCCGGTTCTGGCTGTTCGTCCAGAACCTATCTCAGCTAAAGGCCCTGTATCCGGATGACTGGAATACGATCGTTTCGCAATGCAGCACGCTCAGCGTATTTGGTGTGACTGACGGCGAAACAGTGGAATGGCTCGAAAAGCAATTGGGTAAAAAAACGCAGGCTGTATCGGTGCCCGGTGTGAACCTGAGCGGCTCTGGCCGTGACGCGGACGGTGCGTTGAATGTTAATGGTACGGTGAACGACAATGTCCTGCTGGCGGGTACGCCGCTTCTCTCTGCGGGAGAAATCCGCGAATATCTTGGGGTCGGGACGCCTTGGCAATTGGTTTTTTTGTCGGGAAAGCGCCCAATGCTGGCGGCGCGTATTGAATACTATAATGATGAAAACCTCAAAATTATGGCAGGCAGTTTTGATAATCCGGAGCACCTCGCCATATCGAACACCTTACGTGATACGGAACACTGGAAGGGTGAACCGGAGGGGTTCAAGTACGGAATTAGGGACGCTAACGACGATGTTTGAAGAGCGCGATAGCCATCTGAAGCTGACGACAAGTCATAAGAAACGCACAGTAGCAGCGCCCTGGTTTCTGACCGGTTTGGGCGATCCTTACCAACTGGAAATCTTGCCTGGTTCGAAAGCCTGCTACGATCCCAAAAACAAAATTCTGCACGTTCGGGACAACGAGCGCGGCATCTCCCATACTGTCACGCCTTCGGTGCGGGTCAGGCTAGACCATGAGCAAGATTTTCACGACATTGACTTTATTGATCTGGAAGACGCGACGCAAAACCTGGCCGGTGTCTACATCAATGAAGGTGTCCTGAACTTCGAAGATCGCAATCGATTTGAGTTTTCAAATACCTTGATGCTCCAAAGCGTATCCAGGCTCCTGGCCTCACCGGTCTTCAATCCCTGGACGGAATTGCCGCACATTAGGAACGAGAACGCCTTTTATCAATGCGATCTAACGACGGGCCAGATTTGGCTGAACCCGGAGATGGAAGATGGCCCAAAGAACGTGGACAAGGTCCACAGTCATATCACCTACCTGACTTTTGAGATTTCCACGCCGCTGCCTGCTTGGAACAAGGACACGCGGGAGGATGATATGCTTCCGCCGGGCAGATATGGTGCGGAAGTGATCAAAGCTGACCACGACACGGGCGATGTGATCACCGTCCGCGCTGATGGCTGGATCAAGGACGAGACAGAGCTTTGCACGTTCCACATCCCGTTCGCCCCGCTCTATGAGCGTATGCAGGATGGCAGTGCCCTGGCTGGCGATTTTGGCTATAGGGTCCCCTTCGATCCACGCGGGCATACAGATATGGCCTTGAAGGCTGTTGCCGCCCCCAAGCGGAATGGCCTTCTCGGGCGCATACTTGGATGATACGCGCAAACGCGCCTTGCATGCTTTCATGCAAGGCGCGTTTTTTGAGGCGGAGAAAAGTCGAAAACGGGGGCTTTCGCGCCCCCGGTGTCTTAGTTGTTCCAAAAGATGTGTACTTTCTGGTGGCCTGTCTCAAGGGTGAATAGATCGCCGCCGAGCTCCATGTCGCGGCCCATTGCCTCGTAGTCGATGTAGAAAGCCAAGCTTTCGGGCACTTCGGTGGTGTCTTCGGTCAACTCTCGTGCAAAGTCGGCAAGGGTTTCATATTCCCCGGCATAGTTTTCTTCCAATGCTTTGGTTGCTTGCTCAACATCGCCCTGAAAGGCCTCCAGAACCGCCCCGCCAAGCTCGCCGTGTTCTTCGATGAAGATAGCTAGCTCGTGGGTGCTCTCAATGCCCTGATATTCGCTGATTTGAACTGACCCAAAATTCATGTAATCATGAATGGCCCATTCTTCGGCCACCTCTTCAAGCGGTGTGGCCTTCAGCATCTCCCGCACGGCCTGCCAGATATCCTCGATGTCTTGGGTTGCGTCGATCCAAACACCGTGAAGGATGCCGTTGTTGTAAGCTGCTAGGTCTGCAACGTAGATTGCCGGGTTTTCCATGTTCCTTTTCTCCTTAATTTTTCGGTTGCGCATGTTGCAACCGACGCCTCGACGGCGAGTTGTGGGGAGGCAAAGGCACAGGCCGCGACAGGTGGAGGGGGATCACCCAGCCAGCACGGATCGAAGAGAAGGAAGGAAGGGGACACCGCCAGTCGCGCCGAAGGGCAGCCTTGACTGCGCCAGGGGCGAAGTCCCTTAGCTAATATTCAAATTTCTGAATTTTTAATGGAGGAGATTGTCCATTTCAGCTATGCTCTTAGAAATGGGAAAACCTAACATCGACTATTTGGCGCGTGATGAATTTTCAAAATTGTCACTGCATGAAAAAAATTTGTACCTGCAAGAACTTGCGGACACATATGCTGATGCAACAAAACAAGAAAAAGCTGTTCTTTCAAAAGATGCGCTCAGCCGTTTGCGCAGGTTCTACAGCAGACGCTCTTTAGCCGATCTAAAGCTAGAAAAAATGAAAGACCGAGGCATGGCCGACGTAATGAATCGCCTCGCCAATGCTGTGCATCAAGGTTTGCTGGAGAGCATTATCAATAGTGAAATCCCTCCATCTTCCACAAAAAGAATACCCCCGATCGACGATGAACAAATGATGTTTTTTGTCCCGAACATCCATGATGCGCCGATCAAGGACGACGTGAACCTCATGGATGTTGCGCCATTCTCACTGAGCAAAGTGAAGCGGGAGGGCGTAATCAAGTATGACTTGAAAGACTGTTCGATCACTGTCACGGGAAGCGCCGAAACCGGGATGGCAAATGCTTACGATTACGACGTGTTCCTTAACATGGTATCTCACCTCGCGGAGCAGATGCGCATCTTCAAGAGAGACAAGAAAAAGGGCCTAAACCCATCCTTGCCACCGAAGATGTACCAACCCACAGCAACTCAAATCTTGAAGTTTTGCCGTCGAGAAGACGGCGGACGTCAGTACGAGCAGCTTGAGAAGGCGCTGGATCGCTTGCAGTCCACCAACATCAAGATCGTAAATTTTCGACCCGATGCACGCAGAGAAACCGAGACGTTCTCACTGATCCAACGCTACAAAGTCCTGAGCCGCACTGCCAACGACAAGATTGAGCGCGTACTAATAGAGATTCCGGATTGGGTTTATGACGGAATCGTCCATGAGAAGAACGCGTCAAGCATTCTGACGCTCAACCCGGATTACTTCCTTCTCAAGAAATCAACAGCTCGCTTTGTTTACCGTCTCGCCCGCAAAGCCGCCGGTCAAAGCGAAGCACACTACAAGGTTGCGGACCTGCATATGCGCAGCGGGACAAAATCAAGTTTGTGGCAATTTGAGAGAAAAATCAAAGAGCTTGTGGCGGATGCAGCGAATGATCCTCTCCCCGACTATAATCTAAGGCTTTCAAAAGGACGGGACGGCAGCATCCTTCACATTTCACGCCGCGAACTACCTTGCTCTGAAGTCTCAGAAGCAAGCAGCTCAAGCCAGTACGACCTGATCGAAGCCTGACAAAACCCGTCTATCGGATTGACAAAATCAACAATCTACAAATGCATTTCTTATCCTAGCGCGGGTCTGACCAATAGCATTTTTGTCAAAATTCCGTCCATCAGTTTGTCAAAAATTTTCGAAAAGCTCTCGATCTTGTCACCGGAGCGTCCATGTTGGCACGGCCAAATTTCGCTGCCATCTGACAACCTAAATTTGGAGCAAGGCTCCTTACCACTTCACAAATATGAAGTTATCCACAGGACAACAGGTGAGGCACACCATTTTTGTCAAAAACCGTCTATCAGTCGAAAAATACCGTCTATCAGTTTGTCAAAACCGTGTATCAGTTTGTCAAAACCGTCTATCAGTTAATTTTCACCTCGCAACCCTATGATTTAGAACAGGAATTTCGCCCTTAAAACTATTAAAACCTCTAAAACTCTTAAAACGCACCTTGCGGTGCTCGAACATTTTTTTGAAAATATTGGTTTTCCCCCCTATGATCGGTTGGCTTGGGACGAACCATCGTCAGCCCTGGAGGCATTGTTGGCAAAATTGGAAAGGGTCGCTTCCTGTTGATTTGATCGGGTTGCCGTCAAAAGTCAGCACAATCGACTTTGAAAAGGGTGTGTATTCAGCCGCAATGAACCTATCTGATGCGTTATCAGATACCTCTGGTGTGGTTAGTGCTGAACAGGCCATAAAATGATCTGAAAGCCCGCTCAAGCGTTTCTATTTTCAGTAAAGACGACTGCCGCCCCAGACCGGGGCGGCCTATCACCGAAAATGAATGGCTGCCTATGCGGCAGCCGATGTGAGTTTGGCCTGAAGGCCAGCGAGGAAGTCCGTCGCTTTGGCTGCTTGACTCGCAGCTGTGAAGATCGCCTTCTTGTCGGCCTTAAGGACCTTGAGCCAGTTTTGGATATAGGCCGCGTGATCAGCCCGTGGCTCCAGCGTGACCCCAAGGTCGGCGCAAAGGAACGCAGCACCCAGCTCTGCCACGAGCTCTTCGACGGCATATGCGTTATCACCGAAGCGTTTTCCAAACCCACGATCGCAGCGTTTGGCGCTGCCGGTCCAATGGATCAACTCATGCAGGAGCGTCGAGTAGTAGCACTCGGTGGCACTGCTGGTCTCAGACCCGGTGAAGCGATCTTTTTCAGGCATCTGGATATAGTCGCCATCACCCCCGTAAGGCAGGCGGTAGTAGGCTTGCGTGCCGCCATGGCGAATGTTTGCACCTGTGGCCTGGATGAAGGCGTCGGCCTCTTCGATCACTTGCACTGGGTCCTTGGGTTCAGGAAGTGCTGGGGCTTCGAAACCGTCCACCTGATCGGCGTTGAACACGTAAGAGGCGCGGGCCATCATGCGCTTGCCCTCTTCGGTCTCGCCGTTTTCCAGCTGCTCTTCGACGGTGAATTCCTTGTAGAAGACAACCAGGCTGGATTTCTCGCCCTTGCGGACCTGGCAACCCTTGTTTTGCCATTGGCGATAGGTTCCCCAGGTTCCGGTCGAGAATCCCTGTGCCTGCGCTGCGGCCCAAAGGCTCAGGACGTTGATCCCGCGATAGGCATTGCTGGTGTCGATGTTGACGGGGCGGTTAAGGCCCTCGCCGCTGCGGTGCCAGGGCATTTGCCAGTCACCGGCACCTTTTTCGATTGCGGCGATGATGTTGTTGGTCACTTGCGTGTAAACGTCTGCGCGTGCGGTTTTCATGGTCTCTCTCCTTGTTTCTGAGAGCCGCGCCCATCGCGGCTGTCCGATGGCGACCAAAGAGGCAGGGTCAAAGACGGGCGGCGCACCCGGAACGGGCTGGAGAAAAGCGACAGACGGAGAGCAGGCTGTTTCTTGTTTCGCGAGGAATGATGCAAATCAGGGGATGAAACTGACGGCGAACCGTTGCGCCGAACGTCGTCCCTGCCAGGTCACGCCAGATAGAGGACAGCTCGTTAGGAGCGGTGTGAGACAAGGGCCTAAAGAGGCCAGACATCCACACGACAGTTATTCAAAGCATCCTACAACTTCGCCAGAACTCTGAGAAAATATAGTGACTTGAAGAAAATGCCCGGTACAGCACCACAGCCCAATCGACCGTCTAAATCGACGTCCGACCAGCAATCCAAGGGGAAACTTCAGTATGATAGCGGCTCAGCAAAGGCACCCTGAGATTTCAAGCCATTGGGACAACTCGCCATCAGCAGACTGGTGCCAGCGCATCCCCGGCGACGGCCCTGGTTTGTCGTTCAAGGGAGACCACCACGGCAGAACCTCGCGCGGAGAACTCCGACCTAAGAGGGCTTTGGAAATGTAGTCCAAAAGCGCCAATACGGCTCGTCAGTTGCGTTTCAAAGGTTTGTGGCATCCATGACTATCAAAGGGCACAGAAATGATCTGAGAGGCCGCTTGATCAGCTTTCTCATTCAAAGTCAAAACATCTTACCGTCGAGCTCTTCAGCCAGCCCCTTTTTGTGATCGGCTGACAGGTGTGAATAGCGTTTCACCATCTGAAGGGTCTTATGTCCCAGCATGTCGGCAATCTCGATCAGCGACTTGCCCTGCATTGCGAGATAACTGGCGGTGCTGTGTCGCAAATCGTGAAACCGGAAATCGGTAATCTTCGCTTTCGTCACCGCGTTCTCCCATGCTTTGCGGACATCCATCGGCGCGGTAAGGTCACGTCTGGGGAATAGGTAAAGCCTAGGCGCGTGCGAAAACTGTTCATCGTACAGCTCTTTCACAAGATTTATCTGCGCGTCCATGAGTTCGGCAAGGTGCCCGACGATCGGTACAGATCGCGTATCACCGTTCTTGGTGTCTCGAAGGACGGCCATATTCCGAGCCAGATCGATATCCGGCAAAGTCAGCCCCATGATTTCACCCCGGCGGCAACCGGTGGACAGGGCAAACACAACGATCGGATAGAGCTGCTTGTTCGGGCTTTCACGGCAGGCGTCCAGGAGCCGCCTGCGTTCGTCGTCTGACAAATACCTGGTGCGCTCATTGCGAAGCTTGGTCACGCGCTCAACGCCGTCCATCGGATTGACGCCAAGCCACTTCCAGGAACAAGCCTTCTTGAAAAGCATATCCAGCGCGTCGCGATAGTATTTCAGCGTGCGCTTGCTCTTGGGCTTTGTCTTTTCGCCATTGCCGCGTTCGTCCGGTATCGCAGCCAGTTCACCCATGAGCTTGGAAACCTGCTCTGTCGTGATGAACTGCAAGCTGTAGTCACCAAGTTGGGCACGCCAATACCGTAGCGCCGTGCCTGAGCTACGCTGAGTACTCTCAGCCAGATTCGGTAGAACTTCGCGCTCATAGCGGTCAATCACGTCCGCAAATGTCTTACGTTTGGACTGAGTGCTGATCGGCTGGAACTGGCCTGACTTGATATCGCTCTCGGTCTTTGCCGCCCATGCTTTGGCGTCAGTCAAGCGCTTGAAGGTCTTCTTCTGACGGGGGTAGCCTACGACGCGAACGTCAACCTGATAGACGACACCCTTCTTGCGCTCACGCTTCTCGATTGTCGCCATATCTGCCTCCATATTTCGCGTCGCGCCCAGTCAGCCCAAACGCAGGGGCAGATTTTGGGGGCAATTTAGGGGCAGTTTCTATCGAAGATAGCCCCCAAACGTCAATAAGCGACAACAAGTGAAAAGCTTCAAGGCACTGTTTTTATTGTGTATATTTACTGCCCGTTATTGAGGGCAATAGGTTTACCTCCGACTGTTAATCAATTGGTCGTAGGTTCGATCCCTACCGCCGGAGCCAATCCTCCCGCAAGGGATTTTTTGTTGTACAAAGCTTTGCACAAAGGCTTGCACGGAATTCCCGCCCCCTTGCCCGGCACCTCCCAACCGACGGAGGCGCATTTGGCCATTTCCCAACCCCACCTCGAAAGACGCAAGACAGGTTTCTTCTGGCGCCGGCGTGTGCCGGCGCGGGCATCAAACCGGTTCAAACCAACTTTTTTCTGTTTTCCGCTGCGAACGCACGTCCCCCGCGAAGCCGCAGAGCTTGCCCGACGATTGACTTCGATCAGCGAGCTCTGCTTCGACGCGGAGACCGAAGTGCGCCCGGAAATTTTCACATCCATTCTGACCGGATATGCCCGGTTTGAAATCGACGCATTCGACCACCTGCGCGCCCTTTCCGGGCCGCGCACCCGGCAGGCCGCAGAAACCGCGCTGGAAATCGAAGCCGCCGCCAGGGCCTCCCTCAGGGATGCCATCTTCCTGTGTGATCACTCCGTGGCCATTTCTCCCATCCATGATACGGCTCGCCGCCTTGGCCTGGAGATTGAAGAAGACGATGAGGATATTCCGGTCCTGATGGCCAGGATGGTACGTCTGATGGTCGAGATCAGCGAAGAAAAGGACCGCCGTGCCAAGGGCATATTCTCAGATACCCAGCCCTATCTTCAGATGGCGCTGCACACTGAAAGGCCCTCTCCGGCTCCTCAGCATGCTCGCTGCATGGATCCAGCCCCGGAATCCAGTGAATTTCTTCCGGAACAACCAGCTCTCAAGGCGGAAGAAACGGGGCCTGCCAACTCCATTCAGACTGTCAGCGTTGACGAAACCAAGCAAAGCGACGAAATCCAGAAAAGTGACGTGTTTTTTCAACGCGCCGGGCTGAAAATCTCCGTGAGCAACGAACCGACGCCCCCAGCCCGCACCCTTGATGGAAGCCCAGCGAGCCTCCTCGACCTTTGGGATGGGTGGTTCAAGGCCAAGGAGAAAGGTCAAAGGCAGGAAGGCGCCTATGAATTTGAGGACGCGGAACTGGGGGAAAATTTCACCAGGAATTCTGATACCGTTCAATCCACGCGAAAGCTGATTGCGGACATGTTTGGAACCCAGCCGATCGACCAGATGCTGGACAGCGATTGGAAAGCATTCAATGACATGCTCTTTCAACTACCCCAAGGCCATGGGAAATCTCCGCTGCACAAGAAATTGCACTGCTCCGAGATCATCACTCGGGCGCGGAAAAAAGCCGAGCAGGAAATGCGCAAAGCTGAACTGAGGATCAAGAAGCAGAAGCTATCTGACGACGCAGCCGAAGCCCTGCGGCACAAAGCAACACTGAAGACCCTGGCACCGCGTACCGTGCAGCGGCATCAGGCCTATCTGAACATGGCCATCAACCATGCCGTCGATAAGGGCGTCATTTCCCACAATCCCTTCAAGCGATATGTGCTCAGCGAAAAAACAATTACGGAATTGCGGAAGGCGCGGCCTGACACGTCCCGGAAGCTCTGGCATGACGATTTCCAGGTCATGCTGGCCACGGACAAATGGAATTCCCCAAAGACCCGGATCAACGACCACATCTACTGGGTTCCCTTGATCAGCCGCTTGCATGGTCTGCGGAGTGAAGAGGCCCTCCAACTGGGACCAAAAAACGTGCGGTCCGAGGATGGGATCCACTATTTTGACATTCTAAAAGGAACCGGCACGAGCCTGAAAAGCAACAATGCGCGCCGGCTCATACCGATCCACTCCCAGCTGATCGAACTTGGCTTCCTGGAACTCGTTGCGCATCAGCGCAAACTCGGCCGATCGCGGCTGTTCGACCAGGTGTCGCGCTCAAAGACGAAGAAGGCGAACTTCACGGCAAACTTCACCAAGAATTTCACCTATTACCGCAAAAGCCGGGGAATCTACTGCGAGCGCATGGACCTGCATGCATTGCGTACCAGCTGCAACACGAAGATGGTCGAAAACGCGCTGCCGGATACTGCTCGCCGTTATCTCATTGGCCACAAGAACGGGGATGTGGGCATCATCAATTATTTGCCTGAAGGATTTCCACTCAAAACCCAGAAGGCATATATCGAGATGGACCAGATCGACATCTCGATGATCACCAGGCGTTTCGGCAAGGCGGAAAAGCCACGCAAAGGCCCCTACCTTGCGGTTGAAGACGGTGTTGAAGTGCCGAAACCGAAATCGGCCTGACAGCATGGATGCCGAATGGACCGCACCCCCGCAAAGCGGAGGTGCGGCCGTTCTCAACTGAACTGATCGGCGATGATCCTGGCACGGCGCATATCTATCACATGCTGGCGGGCATGTTTGAACGCCTTCCATTGCTCGATCAGATCCCGGCGCCGCTGAAGCTCCGTGGTGCGCAACTCGTCGCCGCTTGTGTTCCGATAAAGGGCTCGGGTGCCGCACCCCTCGAGACGATCGTCGAGACACTGGA
The DNA here is from genome assembly GCF_041008815.1 of Pseudophaeobacter sp. A-200-2. Taxonomy (NCBI): domain Bacteria; kingdom Pseudomonadati; phylum Pseudomonadota; class Alphaproteobacteria; order Rhodobacterales; family Roseobacteraceae; genus Pseudophaeobacter; species Pseudophaeobacter sp. A-200-2. The sequence continues at coordinate 563,987 of NZ_JAXGFU010000001.1, forward strand.
CGATGGCCTTTTCGATCAGCTCGAGTATGGTTTCGTCCCGGCTGTCGTACAGAATTCCGTCTTCCAGCCGGTCGAGTGTTTGTGCCAGTTGTCTCAGCCGCAGGCCGTCAGCCTCAATGCTGGTCTCTCGCCATTCCTGCGCAAACCAGCGGGCAGTTTTCACCGCCCGCAGTGCCGCACGTTCCAGAGGCGTTTCCGGATCGAACTCAGTATCATACTGCATTTGAACCTCCCTTACGCGGCGATGCCGAAATCGAAGACCGGCAGATCAGACGCAGCATCGATTGCGCGCATGTGATCTTCCAGGCGGTCTGTCAAAAGACAGATCTCCTCAACCATCGGATCCATGGGATCGATTTCTGCGAAGAGCGCGGTTTCGAGGCGCAGCGGGTCACCAACGTATTTCAGGGTGAACAGCTCGTGCAGGGCGACGAGATCGAGACGGGCACGACGGGTCAGCTGCCGGGTCAATCCCAGATGATCCAACAGATACTGAACGCGTTTGAGGGCCTTTCCGCCCCCCAAAACGAGGGCAGCATTCTGCAGGCCCTCATTGTTCTCAGAAAGAAAGAGAAAGAGGGCTTGAACGGCAGGTGAAAGGGATGTGTGCATAGCGCGGCTCCTTGATAGTGGTTTGCTGCCACAAAGGACAGCTCAAGAAGGGGGCGGAGCGTCGCTGTGTTGTTCCTGTTCAGTTTTCGAATGACTTTGTTTTCTGCGCGGTCTCAACCTGAGGACTGCGCGGAAAACAAAGGTCTTCGATCTCTTCGTGATTGTGGGTTCGGCCAGATAATCAAATTCTCCTTCGGCATCATCACCGATGCATGCCTCATTCCTTGCTTTCTTTGATCCCTGTTAGCCATACCCGGGCCAGTTTGGCGGCATCTTCACCTGCGCGATGAACCGTCGTTTCATTCGCCAGATGGCTGTACACGTCATGCAGACGTCCTGGAGCAATCTGACCGTCCATTTCCGAAAAGGCCCACCAGACCGCACGATCAAAGTCGTCGAGCGTGATATCCGGTGCTCCACCGATGGATTGCATCAGACGGTCGAGCCAACGCTGATCGAATTCCGGCGCATCGCTGACAACGCGTTTTCCTTGGAGCTTGCCCCGAAGCCACATTGCTACACTTCCCGCCGTTTCCGCCTCATTCAGGGCGCCCCTGGGGATGCCGTGCACCTTCTCGCTTGCCGGATGCCAGTCATCCATCGACCAAGACGGCTCCGGACGGATGAGCTTCGCCTCGGCAGCAACCCGTCCGCTGTCCACCCAAGCGATACCAACCTCGATGGGCTAGCTTTTGGGCGCCAGACTTGACGCTTCGAAATCGATGAAAACAGGTTCCATGGTTCTTCCTTTTCTCAGGGGTGGAGGAGGCTTTTCAGCGCATTCTCACCTCGAGGGATGCGCTGAAAAGCGCGCCTCCAATCCCCGTTTCAGGTGAATTCAAAGGGCATCAGGTGCACGGCGCCGATCATATCCTCAAAGGCTTTTTGTCCTTGCAGACGCTGTGCTTTTGCAACCATTTGGTCCTGGTAGTCCGCGGCTGTCCGGGGTGATTTCTGGCCGTTGGCCGCCAGGGCCATGTCCGTTCCGGCAGCCCCCAACTCAATACCGAGAAAGGTGTGCAGGATGGTCCGGGCAATATGCTCGCCGGTTCCGAAAACACTGCGCCAGCAATCGGATATATAATTGTACCCCACACCTACCCCGTCGTTTCGCACGAAGAGCGGCCGATTGGACGTCAGGCAGCCATTGCGCATCTGGTCGAGCCAGGCCTCGTCACACCCCCTGAGGATCAGGGCATCAATGAATACATTCAGCCGCGGATCAATTTCCGCGTCATAAGTCTCATCATCCTTGGACAGGGTGATGTGCAGCTCATATCGCCCTTGCCGCCACGACAGGTGCTCCCCGAATACAAGCCGCGTATCCGCCAAGCGGACCGGCAGCACCGAAAACAGCGCCAAAGCAGCGGCGGTGTTTCTCAACGCCTGGCGCGAGCGTGGGCATGTCAGGCTTTCCGCCTCCTTCAGAAAGTCCTCCGCGCGGCCGATGATCGCTACCGGCGAATATCCGGTTTTCTGCAGCTTTTCATACTTCTTCTTTGGAGCTTTGCGGGCTTGATCCCCAGCCTTTCGCAGGAGCTGCGACAATAGCTCCTGCGCCTCCTGGTCGGCGCCGGCATAGCGGGCACATTTCTTCAATGCAGAGAAAGAGGCCAGCTGTGTCGCGGCGGCCAGCCCGCGTCCACGCATGTCGCGGGTGAAGGCCTTCACTGCCTCAACCGAGATTTCCTCCGGCACCCCGGCCTTTCTGGCCGAACAGGCCAGCTGCCTCAGCTTCATTCTGTATGTCGGGATCATTTTGGGAGACGGTGCAATGACACCGTCCCCGTCAAAGCCCGCCGCCATGTCTGCCAGCGCGCCTTTCCAGTGTTCTGGCAGTTCCTCCTCCGGAATCGACACCCTGAGCTTGCGCCGCCTCGGCGCCGTGGCCGTCGGCTTCCGGGTCTGCGCCTCTTTCCGGCGGATGGCGTCGGTCAGGACGAGGATGGCGGGCTGGGCCGGGAAAACCGCCTGCATCGCCTTTTTCAAGGCGCGCAGGCGGTTGGCGGACCGATACCCGGCATCGAATGACAGGCAGTCCGAAACCGAAAGTTCCCATATCGAAGCAATCTGCCTGCCTTCAATGAAGGCGAGGAAATCATCGAGGACACGCAATTGCGGCGCGGTGACAGCCCTCATGTTCAGCGTTGCGGCCAAGGGATCCCATCGCGGGTGCTGCAGGATTTCCGGAACGGTCCGGCGATCAGGTTTCTTCATGCCTTCAGCCTCGTCAGATCGAGCACGTATTTTTGCACCTCGGAGCGCTGCACGCGTTTGTTGACCCAGCCATAGTTTTTCCTGGCAGTGCCGACTGTATCGTCGAGCAGCCGCTCGAGCAGGTCCCACCTTCCCGGGTTGGCTTCGATCAGCAGCGAGGCCAAGCCGTGGCGGAAATTATGCGGGGTCATCGGCAGGCCGGCAGCACGGGTTTCGCGCTTGAACCAGCCGAGAAAGGTCTCGTAGGGCAGATTGCCCTCCGCAATTATCCCGGGAAACAGGAAATCGCTGCTATCTGCACCCGGATACAGCGGACGGATCGTTTCCATGTACCATTCGATCACTTCGAGCCCGTTCAGGTTGCCGCGTTCGATCAGCGCCCAGATCTCACTGTCGTTCTTGGTGTGCTCCGGCGACAGCGTGATTGTCGCGTGATCAGTCATCCTGCCCGGCAGGTGGAATGTGATGTTGTCGCCGCGGATCACAAGCGCCAGCGCGTTGTCGATGCGGATCGGTGCGCCGCGGGTTTCGAGCGCGCAGACGGCCGCCACCGAACCGACGGAACGCACCTCCTCGATTTCACTCCCGGTCATTGCTCGCCCATCCGCCGAGGATCTGTTGAGGAGCTCTTGGGCCCGATTGCGCAGCTGCACGTGCAGGGAAAGGAAGGTCAGGGTCAATTTCTGCGATCCCAGCAGAGTTTCACAGAAAGTCCGCGCGCCGGGTGACATATGGCTGCCCTGCTTCTTCCCCTGCTTCAAAAACCGGTTGTTTGCGAGCTGCGCCTTAATCGCATCCGGCGGCAGGCCGTTTCGCGCCATCACGACATAGATGGCCTTCAGGTAGTCATGTGCCGTTCGGGCGGTGATCCTGCCGGCCCCATCCATGTCAGACGACCACCTGCGCACGACCTGGACTGCATTTTCAGGAGAAAGAAGTTCCCTCAGCCCGATGTCCGTCTCCAGACCAGCGCATTCCGACAGGGTGCTGACGAACTTGCGCAGCGCTGCGGTCTTGAAGGACTTGTCATCCTCAGAGGTCCCTTCCTCGTATCTATCCTCGACCGGATCGTATTCTCCACGCGTCGCGTTGAGCACCCAGTCTCTGATTTCGGCGGCGACGTGATCCGGGATACCCGGCAGGATGTTGGCACGCAGAACCGCGGGTTCGGCAAACGGCTCAGGTGGAAGCAGCGGCCGTACCGACGACAGGTACCGGAAATGATTCAGTTGCCGAAGAGCGGATTGCAGGGATTTCCATTCATTTGATCCCAAACGTGTCCGAAGCCCGGACAGCCATTCCTGGGAAATTTGGCTGGGCTCCTTGCCATGCTGCCGGGCAAGATCGGACAGCTTCCGGATAGGAATCAGCACTTGGTGCGGATACATCGCCTCTTCGGGCATGCCGGTGAGCGGCTCCAGAGCACCGATCAGCTCCGCCCAGGCGTCTTGCCGCGCCCGGCGCTCCTGTTCTTCCGCAATCTGGCCGGTAGCGCCCTTAATGGCGGCCTGTACCTTGCGCCGCCAGGCTTTGTAGGCCTTTTCCGTCTTACCAAGACCAGGCCTGTAACCCTTCAGCGGGAAGCGTTTGTGAAACTCTTCGAGATCGGCAGGGATATCACGGAGGGCACGGTGATCATACCGCTCCTCGCATTTCTTCACTGGATTGACGTAGTCGTCCTTATTGTACGCGATGGTCCAGTCCAGCACGTCCTGCATGGTCACCGGCGCGATGGGTGTGAAAAAGCTCATGAAGGCCTCTTTTCTTGTCCGCTGAATGACAAATTGGCCGTTATTCCAAAAACCGAAGCCGAAAATGACCAATAATCCTCCACTTGCCGGAACCGAAATTTCGGGGGCGTTTGTCATTTTGTCCGCTCGGCCTGTCATCTGTCCGTTGTTCGGCCAATTCCCTGCCCAGGTGTCATTTTCGCGGGAGTGTTGCTGATGAAATTGGCATGGCGGCACCCTGCTGGCAGACAAAAGAAAACCTCCTTTCCGGGTGCGGAAAGGAGGTAGGTCCCGGGAGGAGTTTCAGGAAATCCCGGTTCTGGTTCAGCCTGGTTTGGGCGGTACCATGAACAAGGCAGCTGCTGAGGGTGACGGAGACAATGCGGCCTCGGCCTCTCTGCGTGCTTCTTTGGCCGCTCCAGTTTTTTTGCCTGTCCTGGGATGAACGACAGTTTCTTCTGTTCCCGGCCGAAGGGCAGCTGTTCCCCCAGGAGCCAGCTTTCGATCTCTGCCGGGAAAAACAAGCGCTTTCGCGGACCAAGCTCGATATACGCCGGAATGGATTTATCCCGGTGTTCACCATTGCTGCGGCGGCGCGTTGTCTTTGCGCTCTCTCCCAGCTTAGCGGCCACCTGTTTCAGATTCAGCAACGGGATTTTGAGATCCTCCAGATTTTCTGCAGTCTTGAGATCAAGACCAAGCGCGCGCCAGATCCTGATCCAAGGATAACCCCGGCCCCGCTTCGGGACACCCATTGCTGTCATGACATCCCGCACAGCAGTGCGATCCAAGCGGAAAAATTCGGCAAGTTCTTCAACCGTCGCCAAGTCCGGCTTTTCGATTGCTGGCTCTGAATGTGGCATCTGCTCTCCTCAGCTGGGGAGGAGATGGGTCCAGAGCGACTTTCAAGAAAATGGTTTCAGATGGGACCGGTAGCATTTGACGGATGAGTGGCGCAGAGTGGTCTTGGGGAGCCGGATCTGACTGGTCCTTGGCACCGGCCCTGTGCTGGCTGCGCGCTTCACCTCTTCCAATCTGAAATCGGGAACTGTCACGAAACTGAGAACCTGCTTGTTTCAGGATGAACACGGCTTTTGGCCGGATGTGGTTTTCCCTTCCAAACACGGGGTGCCGCTGAAAAAAGGAAACGTGGCGACCGAAAGAACTTGAAGGGCGTTCACTGCCCTGGGCAATATGCAACTGATCTGAGGACAACTATTTTGACCACCCCGCATTAAGGCCCAAGCGATTCAATATGACAATGCCAGAGCCCGCCTTCCCGCTCGACCCGGCTGCCGAGCTTGAAATGATCCGATGGAAGCAGGCACGCTTCGAGGAAATCACCCAAGTTGTTGAAAACGCTCTACCCGAGCTCATGGCGGACATCGAAGAAACCGTCATTTCGATGTCGACACTCACGGCGAGCAAGGCACAGGTCTTTCCTGATGGTCCATGGAAAGACCTCTTTGAGCCTTGGGCAAAAAAGACCGCCAGGCTTGTCGAGGCGCAAATGGAAAAGGAAATTGGAGAGCTCGCAGCGTCATCTTCCGAGAAGGGCACGCTTGGCGAGGCTTTGCGTGTTGCGCGCCCCGCCCTTGCCGGGGCAGGGGTGCTTGCGGCCTCTCTTGCCGCCATCCCCTCCGTTGTTTCGCTTGCCACAATCACCACCACGTCCTTCTTCGTCCTGTCGACCACCACCATTTCGTGGCCGATCATTGCTGTGGGCGGTGCTGGTCTTGCCGTGACCTCATTTGCCGGCAGCAAGGGCGTCAAATGGCTTGAGGACAAAAACCGCGTACGGCTTGTGAACCGCCTGCAAGGGCGCGCCCTGACCGCGACGCTGGGTCATGGTCTCGCGCCGGGCGAGCGCAGTCTCGTGACCGATCTCCAAGCCGCCACACTGCGTCGCCTCGAAGCAAAATTGGAGTCCGTCTGATGCCCCTTCTCTACGATATACCTCTGAAGGTTGCTGGTCGGATCGCGTCCGGTGAGGCTGAAATCGTCGGCGCGCTCATCAAGGAGGTCGCGTCTGGCAGGATCCTGGCGCATGTCCAGCCGACCCAGGGTTTTCTCGATATTTTCGTTCAAACCGGCGGCGCCATGGCGCAATCCGGTTTTTCGCCCCTTGGGATCATCGCTGCCATTCAGGGAGAACAGATCAAGTCTGGTATCGAAAGGCTTGAGCTGGGACTGGGTCTTGTTCAAAATCTGCAGATTGCCAACATGGCGCTGACCGGAGTCGGAATTGGCGTGTCGGTCGCCGGGTTTGCGGTCATGAACATGCGCCTGAATGCGATCGAGAACAATCTTGGGCATTTGCGCCAGGACGTCCGGGAAATCGGCAAGATGATCCAGGCCTCCGAGATACGCCGTCTGTTCAGCGACATCCGCGCGGCACTCAAGGATCTTGACAGCGTCACAACGCGAACCGACCATCTTGCCCTTGCAAGCAGCCTGCAAAGGCAATTTTCGTCTCATGTCAGCGCACTCAATGACCTTTTGACCGAAGCCATGGCCATCGGCAACGAGACCCGCCTGCCCATCGAGCGGCTGGATCTGATCTGGACACTGAGCTCGGCCAAGTGGCTTTGCGAAGGCGCCGAGCTGCGGGCCCTCTTCGTGTCCGAGGACTTGGCCCATGCGGACGACTACGCGGGACGCTACATGAACGACAATCTTCGTTGCCTGGACCAGCTGAACCCGGATGCCATGACCCGATTGGTTGCCGCTGGCGAAACAAACCTGGCAAAGATCGTGGCCAAACGCCGCGAGGCAGCCGGGCTTGTCGGCAAGATCGCCGATGGCTTTGAAAGGGCCGTGGAAAACCTCGGTGAGCAGCAATCTCTGGCACGTGCACTCGCCGATGCGGGGACCGGCGGCAGGGCGTTTATTCAAGCTGCCAAACAAGAAACCAATAGCCTGTTTCTCGTTATCGTGCCTGAACAATAGCGCAGTGGCTTCGGCTGCGCCCAACTGTGGCCGGACAGGGGAGGCCGGCCGCCTATTGCAATCAACCGTGCCTCAGCAAACATAATACCGCGAACCAGCGTTAAACTGAGGGCTGCCAAACAGTTAACGAAGCAAACCAGCGGTTATGGGCCATGATTGTTTATCGAACCCGTCATGGTTTCACGCTCCTGGCCCCAACCTCGCCTCGAACCCATCGATGACTTGGAAGGTGCAACCCATCTCGCGCGCCACTTCCTGCATCGCATTTGCGTAGCGCAACCAATACGCAGAGCCCGTGGATCGTTTATCAAGATCATCGAGAAATGCCACGATCGTGCTCTTATGGAAATCCAACGGAAGGTCCTGGGTAACCGCCAAATCAATAAACCTGACCATTCCATGGAGAGCAGGTTTATGGAGGTATCCTTTTAGGCCGGTTTCCCCAGCTTCAATCGCCTTTGCCTGAGTTACAAACTTCTCTGGTGCTTCCATCGCGGCGAGCCGTTCGCTGATCCGCCCGGCACGCACGAATTTCCCCGTCTGCTTATCTTTCATCTTTGTCTTTCTTTCCCCTTCTTGGTTGCACCAGCTGTGGATTCCATTGGTGGAGGAAGGGTAGGACTTTAGAGAAGTATTCCTTTTTCATACCTGGCTTAAGCTGAAGACCTTTTGTTTTGTCCGCGATCTCGGAGATTTCCTCTAACACAAACTGGCGTGCGAGTTTGGCAGTTTCCGGGTTAAATTGGCCCGGGAACGCAACAGCAAAGCAACGCCAATACCAGGCGACCGCGAACCGGTACTGGCGCAGAGTTGCCTCCGCTACGGGTCTACGACGCCGCCCCCGGAACCCGATAGGCTCCCCAGCAGCCAGAAGACCAACCCATTCCTCAAAGTCCGCCTTGAAGCGCGGCGGCAAGGGCTGTTCTTCGTTAGGAGAAGGTTTGAACTGGAGCTGTCCAATCGGTGTTTCAGTCAGACCGAACTCCTCACGAATTTCAGGATCAGCGCGAGCTTTCTCAAAAGCGGCGACACCAGACCTGAACATGGCGCGTTGAGAATGACCTGCCCCCCGAGGCTCCCTTATTCATAACGAGAGTCTGCGGGTCTGGTTTTCATATTCTCCGTCGTCTGATTGGGCAAGCGCGCCGGGCGCGGAGCCCTCAAATTGCTCAAGCGTC